>CAYLRL010000080.1:0-21916 GCA_964385875.1 uncultured Syntrophales bacterium | reverse complement strand
CTAAGCCGATTGCGACGTCGTGGTGGGGCCGCGGGGTATTGAACGCGGCGCCTCGGATCGTTCACCTTCGGAGCCTTTTCCCTCTCCGGGCGCACCAACCCCGGAGGGAGTCATCACGGGAATTCACGTTCGTTTTCGCTTTTGGGGGGATCACCACGCCGACGTGTCACGAAAGGCATACATTGTCAGGCCGGGAGTCACGCGATGGCTGAAGGCAAAGTTCCGCACTTCGGGGCCGCCGGCCGCGGAGAAGAAACGGAATCGATCGATCTTAATTCGTTGTTCACTCAGGACGTCACGAGTTCGGGAAGCTTTGATCTGAGCGGGGCCGGCCCGGAATCGTTCGCGAAACTGCTCCATTCCCTACCAATAGCAGCGCTTCTTGTGGATGTTACGCATACAGTCGTCTTCGCCAACGAGGCGTGCGGTCGGTACGACGCGCAGGCGTTCGCGCCGGAACAACGGCGGTTTTCCGAGATTTTCTCCGACGCCGCGGATGCGGAAGCCGCTCGGACGATGCTTGACGAAGCTTTCATCCGCCGGAAATCCGGCACGATGGAAGCGCGCGTGACCTTCGGCGGGGAAATCGTCCTCGGTCGACTCCATTTTCGATCTCTTCGAGCGGGCTCTTTGCGGTCGGTGCTCGTTCTCGTCGAGGATTTGACCCATGAGAGGCGGCAGCTGGAACTTGTCCGGCGGCATCAAAGCGAGCTCGAGGACGCGCATCGGGAACTCGAGATGCGTACCGCCGAGTTGATGCGCTCCAACAAGGAACTGAGAACCGAAAACGCGGAGCGGCGACGCGCGGAAAGGGCGCTCCATGACAGCGAACGTCGATTTCGCGCGCTTCTCGAGACCGCGAAAGACATCATTTGGGCGGTGGACCTCGATCTCAAATTCACGTACGTCAGCCCGTCCATAACGAGTGTGCTCGGCTACGATTCCTCGGACATCGCACGTCGAGATCCGATGAGTCTCCTCACTCCGGCCTCCCGGAAGAAACTCACCGCGGCGCTGGCGGAAGAGCTTGCGTTGGAACGGCCGGCGCCCAGATCGAGATTCGTTTCGAGGACTGAAGAGGTCGAACAATATCACGCGGACGGCTCGGTTCGGTGGATAGAAGTGACTACGACGTTCCTCCGCAACGAGGATAACGAACCCATCGGCATTCTGGGAATATCACGCGATATAACGAAACGGAAGGAATCGGAGAAGGAATTGGAGCAGGCCCTGAAAGCGGCCAAGCGACTTCACGTGGAAGCCGAGGCCGCCAACCGGGCCAAGAGTGATTTTCCGGCCATGATGAGCCATGAGCTTCGTACACCGCTCAATGCGGTGATCGGGTTCTCCGAGATCCTCGAGGATCGGACCTTCGGGCCGCTCAACGAGAGGCAATTGCGTTCGGTTCGTCATATTCTCGGCGGCGGTCGCCATTTGCTTGGTCTCATCAACGATATGTTGGATCTGTCGAAGGTGGAGACCGGAAAAATGGAGGCTCATCGCTCCTGGATGAACCTCGGGGAGGCCTTGGCGCAGAGCGTTGCGGCGATACGACGAAAGGTTGAAGTCGAATCGCCGGCAATAAGCCTTGAAATACCCTCGGACGACGAACTTCGTATTTACGCGGATGAAGTGAAGATCAAACAGATTATGTTTAATCTGCTCTCCAATGCGACGAAGTTCACTCCGCCTTCGGGAACCATCCACGTTTATGCTGTCAAGGATGGAGATTGCGTGAGCGTAAGCGTGCGCGATACCGGTTCCGGAATACGCCGGGAAGATCAAGAGCGAATTTTCGAGGCGTTCGAGCAGGTGGATTCGTCGTACGCGCGCCGCGGGCAGGGAACGGGGCTCGGGTTGGCGCTCACCAAGAAGCTCGTCGAACTGCACGGCGGGCGGATTGAGGTTGCGAGCGAAGGAGAGGGCAAGGGCAGCGTCTTCACATTCACACTCCCGATCGAGGCGCCCGATGCGCGAGGGCCGGGCTGAGCGGGAAACGCAGCGTCGATCGATCCGGAAGGGCCGTCCCGAGGGAATTGAGGCTCTGCCCGCCGTCGGCCGATCATGACAATCACCCAAATTCCCGGTGAAGGGGGAAGCGCGCACATGACCGATCAAAGCCGCATCCTCGTTGTTGACGATGAAATCCAGAACCTGGATCTCCTCGAATACCTGCTTGAATCTCTCGGATACAAGGCGGTCCCCGCTCAGAGCGGTCAGGAAGCGCTCGAACGGCTCGCTCCGGATATCGACCTTGTTCTTCTTGACGTGATGATGCCGATGATGGACGGATTCGAGGTGGCGCGACGCATCCGAGAACATACGGAATTCGGAGATCTGCCCATTATCATGGTCACGGTCCTTACCGGGAAAGAAGATCGATTGCGAGCGGTCGAAGCGGGCGCCAACGATTTCATCACCAAGCCTGTGGACAAAGTGGAATTACGAGTGCGCATGAGGTCCCTGCTCAAGATGAAGTGGGCGCAGGACGCGATCAAGCGCTATCAGCTCGAATTGGAAGACTTGGTGGAAGAGCGGACCGAGGCCCTCAGGGAAAGTGAAGAGCGATTTCGGACCGTGTTCCAAGCGGCCGAAGACTTCATATTCGTCAAGGACGCGAAGCTTTGCTACACCGACGTCAATCCGGCGATGAGCAACATCCTTCAGCTCGATCGCGCGGACGTCATCGGGCGGACCAATCAGGATCTGTTCGGCGCCGATGAATCCAAGCACCTGCAAAATCTTGAACGTCGGGTGCTCAAAGGCCAAACCATCGAGGCCGAATACACGCTGACCGTCGGCGGCGCGCCCGTCGCGTTCAGCTGCATGTGGGCCCCGTTGCGGGATTCCTTGGGCGAGGTCACGGGCATCTGCGGCATCGCTCGGGACGTGACCGAACGACGACGGCGTGAGACCGAGACGGCGCCCGACAGGGAACAGTATCGCTCAAAGGCGATGAAGGACACGATTAAGCAGCTTCGGCTCGCCGCGGAAACGGACAGTCTCGTGCTCTTCCTCGGTGAAAGCGGGAGCGGAAAGGATCATCTGGCGCGTTATCTCCATGAAGAATCCGCCCGCGCGGGCGGACCCTTCCTCAGCATCAATTGCGCGGCCCTGTCACCGGAACTTGCGGAATCGGAACTCTTCGGCCACGAAGCCGGCGCCTTCACCGGGGCCGGGGGGCGCAAGCGCGGTCTGCTCGAACTGGCCGAAGGAGGGACGCTTCTTCTCAACGAGATCGGGGAACTCTCCCTGCCGCTCCAGGCTAAGCTCCTGTCGTTCCTCGACACGCAGTCGTTCATACGTGTAGGCGGCGAGAAGAGCATCACGGTCAACGCGCGTCTCGTCGCGGCAACCAACCGCGACCTCGAGCAGGAAGTCAAGGTCGGCGCGTTTCGAGAAGACCTCTTCTATCGATTGAACATCTTTACCATTGTCGTTCCGCCCCTCAGGGATCGGATGGAAGACATTACCGCCCTTGTCGAGCGGCTCCTCACCCAGCTGGGAGAGAAGATGGGGCTGTCGCATATTCCGGCGGCGGGGCCGGACGCCATGTCGATGATCTGCGATTACGACTGGCCGGGAAACGTTCGAGAGCTGCGCAATGTCCTTGAACGCGCGGTCATTCTTTCCGACAAGAATCGCATCCGACCCGAAGATTTGGGGATCCGCGGCGTCTCTCGCCCTCCGGTCGCGGACGGCGGCGCGCTCAATTACCTGATGAGTCTGGAAGAGCAGAAGTCGCTGCACGACATGCTTCTTGCGGCCAAGGAATGGTACATATCGGAGAGCCTTCAGCGATGCGGCGGAAATATGACTGAAGCGGCTAAATTACTAGGTGTTTCTCGTGATTCCTTGAAGCATCATATGAAATCGCTTGGAATCAGCAGGCGATAATCACCCACTGAGCGCGACCGTAGTGGGTGTATTTCACCCGCACTAACATGACGGTATGACGGGCGTACCCATGCGATGCGCATGTAGTGGGTGAACCGCGCCCATTTCACGGACAGGGTGCGGAAAGCGCGATTGAGAAGTCCCTTCGCAGATTCAAGCCTAACTGTCGGGAATGGCTTTGATCGCGCCGGTCCCCGCCGTCGAGGGCCCTCCCGTGGCACGGATCATGCTTATAAAGCCGTCCGAAGAGACAATCTCCATCGAGACCGTCTCTGTCGATTACCTGAGCAAGGCGGGGGAGTTATACAAGGCCGGCAATCGGTCGGTCGGACAAGGGGGGGATTGACGTCCGGCCGACCGACGAACCCGCCGGCGGACCACCGTGGACGAACGACGCGGCCTTGAAGGCGCTCGTCGATTTCGTCGGGCGGGCAAACGTTGGATCGATGATCCGAGACGGGGCGACCCACAGGGCGACCGCGACTCGGCAAAAGAGGCGGGGGGATCGCGCTGCGGCGCAGGAAATTCGATGGGTTTGGATCACGTGCGGTTAGGGGGGCCGCACCGTGAAAGCTATGTTGTTTGTACGGATGTTCCTTCGGCTGCGATTCCGGGGGGATGGCGCTGCCCCGGGGAGGTGAAGGAACGGAACACGAGGGTGAGGCCCGATGGTCTCACCCTTACTTTTTCGAAGGGGTCCGCGCGCCGCGCCGCTTTCTTGTTGCTCTTTCCACGGCTTTTGCCTCGAAAATCATGATAAAAAAAGTAATTAGGCCCTAACAGTCGGATCGCCTGTGAAGTTAGTTCTCATACGGCGGTTAAGCTATATACGATAACAAACCGACACGAGAAGATTTATTGACATATCCATGTCCAATCTGATAGAATCAAGCAACTTGATAATCTTAATGTGTCCAGGAGCTTGTTGAGGCTAATTCAACAAAAAGATTATCTCCTGGAGGAGGACATGGATATGCGACGCTTGGCTCTTCTCCTTACCGCTGTGATGATTGTCGCCTCGTTTCCGCTGATCGCGGCGGCTTCAGGGTTCCCAAATTACGCCCCGCCTATGCCGGGCGGGCCCATTCCGCCTACCACGGCCATGGGGCAGGCCTATCCGGCCGGCCCTCCCCCGGGGCCGGGGGGGCCTCCCCCGATGTTCGGCGGATCGCCCTGCGGTCCGACCGGCTGCGAACCGGCGCCGTGCGGTTCGCCCTCATGCGCGCCCATGCCGACGTGTGACAAGGGCCCCGCTCTGTTGGGACCGGCGTCCGGTTACGGCGGCTGGTTGGTCCACGACAAGGGAGTTCGCATTCACGCCTACACCGAAGAGAACGACCTGCTCGGTCTGGCGGCTTTGGAGCATGTCTACTCATTGTCGGGCTTCTGGGCGGGGGCGTCTCAGCAGATTCCCTTCGGCGACAATTTGCAGCTGCTGCTCAAGGGCTCATGGTTGTTTCCGTTCGAGACTCACACCCAGGAGTATTACACTCTGTGGGCCCCGACGGGAGTGGTTCCCGGCGAGCGGCGATGGGACGCGGAGCTGCAGTGGTATACGCTCGACGCGTCGGCCGCGTACCTCATCAGTCCGGCCGCGGCGGTCATCGGAGGGTTCCGTTTCGATTCGTTCGACCTCCATTTCAAGAATCCCGATGACGTCGTGACCATCGTATCCGATCCCAACGACGAGGGTGACGCGACGATCCACTCGTACATCCCCTACGCGGGCGTGCTCGTTCAGTTGGCCACGTGCGACAGCACGACGAGCGCGAGCGTTATCGGCTTCCCCCACCTGTTCGGCGACATCAAATACCGACAGACCACATCCAATCCCAACGCGTCCTTGCGGTTCGAGTCGGGAACGAATTGGAACTGGGGTTACTTCGTGGAAGCCCGCGCCGAGCATACCCGTATGGTGTCCGACGGTATCGCGGTGGGCGCGTTCGCGGAATGGGAGCTCGTGGCCGGAAAATCCAAGGGCGATCTCGATGAACTGGCAACTGCGGCTTCCGAGTCTTTCTGGTTCGACATCGAGCGCAAAGCCTGGACGTTCGGCGGCAAAGTGACGATCGACTTCGCCTCCGGCTTCTAGCGAAGCGGGCGGAGGAGAGTCCATGACGTTGTAGCGTGAAGGATTGGGTCATGCGGACCGTTGCGACGAGCGTATCGAGCTCGCCGCAACGGTCTCCGCGTTGATCTTCGCGAACCGGCCCCACGCCGTGAAGCGCCCCTCGGACCCCGATCCGCAGTGGGGAACCCCTTTGGACGAAGACCGGGGCCGCCGGGGCCTCGATAATTGTTGACCCGACATTTGTCGACGGTTATACTCTACCCCACAGTCGAGTTTCCGTGATCGGAAGCATCCCTTTCGCAACGCAAAGCCTTAACGTTTAATTTGTTTTCCGGCGCCATGCGTCATGAGTGGAGACGCACGTACACCGGGTACCTATCTTTCCGGCCACCGCATCGACAATCCGCAATTATTACGCCGTCTCCGGCGTCCCTGCGACGTCGGCGCGCCCGGTTGGAACCGGTATGTCAATCGGGACGCGGCAACGGCCCAACGCGCCGTCACGGCGCATGAAAGGAGGTGTCCTTTGAGAAGCCCCCTATCCCCGGGAACGGCGATTCTTGTCGGACTGTGCATTGGTGTGTTTGCGGCCTGCTTATGGTTGACGGGGCCCCATGTCGATCAGGCGATCGCCGCGGAGAAGGCCGGCGAATTCGACATGAAGGAGGCGTACGACCTCTACGAGAACAAATGCCTCTCATGTCACGACTCCGTCGCCGATCCCGAGAAGCCCGGCCGGACGAGGGACGGATGGTTCGTGGTAGTCAACCTCATGCACAAGCAGGGTCTGAAGCTGACCACCGACGAAAGCGCCGTGATTGTGGAACTGCTCTATTCGATCAGGAGGGGGCTCGAGAAAGACCCCGGCTGACATGTCGAGCCGAGACCGTTTTATGGGTAGTCCTTTCCGCATCGACGCCGAGGGGGGCGGCGGAAGGGTAGCATAACCGCACGGAACGTGCGAGGGGCCGTTTCGTGTGGAGCTGCAAACCGTGAACGTTCCATCGCTTACCACCTTTTGCGCAAGGAGGCGCACCATGAAGAGACGAAATTTTCTCAAGTCGATGGCGGCGACGGGTATGGCGGCGACTCTGGGCGGCGCTGTGGGACCACTGACCCGAGAGGCTCAGGCGAGGGGTCAAGTGGACCTGGGCGAGATCAAGAGCGTCAAAATCGACGTCCTCACCGAAACGAGCTGGTTCAACAACGACGTCCTCAAGAAGAACATCATGGACTACGGCGGGGCCATGACAAGCCAGTACGCGGTCCCGTGGGACGCGGACAACGCCGGCGGGTACGCGGCCTTGATCACCGTGACCGAGCTGGACGGCAAAGAGCGCAAAATCCTCATGGACAGCGGCTGGAGCCACGACTGGATGGACTACATCTTCGAGGAGAAGAGCGACGTCGCCAAGATGCTCAAGAGCGGCGAAATCGAGTTGATGATCCTTACCCATTGGCACCTCGATCATCTATGGGGGATTGAATCCGCTCTGAAGCACAAGCCGGACATCAAACTCTATGCGCCGAAGACCTACTATCCCGAGGACATGGCGCTCCTCAAAGAGAAGGCCCACCACAAGGTGAAGGACAAAGAGGGAAAGGAAGTTCTGATCTGTAAGAACGACGTTCCCCACACCGGTGAATTGGTGCTGTGCAGTCCCGAAGGCGAAAAAGGCGAGTCGGTTTATCGGCTGATGCCGGGCGTCGCGGTCAAGATGTTCGATGTGCCGATCCTGCTGCGCGTGCGCGGCGAGAATGTCCTCTACTTCAATGTGAAAGACAAGGGAGTAGTGACGGTTACGGGCTGCTGCCATCCGGGGATCCTCTCCCTCTTTTCGTACGCGAGGCGCAACCTCAAGGACTACAAACCGTACGGCTGCTACGGCGGGCTGCATATTTCGCTCTTCGAGACGTGGGATCCGAAGTTCGACGACATCATTCGCGGGGTCAAGGCGTTCAAGATCCAGAAACTCGGCTGCAATCACTGTACGGGCTGGATCTGGGCCGAAAAGGCCGCCGAGGCCGGCGTTCCGGTGGTGAAAGGCACAAACAAGTACAAATCCTACAAACGACAATCGACGGTGGCAAAAGAGAGCAACGTCTTCCTTACGAACGGCGACAGCGTCACGTTCTGACGGAGCGACGGAAATCGAAGGACAGTGGCGGCGGGGCGTGAACCGGATTCGCGTCCCGCTCACCGGGAAGGCGACGTGGGATTGTGCGGCGATCGCCTCCGCGCCGAATCGCGTGCGGACGCCGCGCTCGCAACAGTCGGAACGATTACTCCGGGGAGGCTGCAATCATGGCTCAGAGTCCTCAGCAAGGGAATGGAATTCGCTATTTGTACGGCCTGATCAACTTCGTGGTCGTATTCGTTATTGTTTGGTTTCTTTGGTATATTTTCATGAACCCCAACGGAGTTATGAAACTGTACACCCCGATGTACGGTTTCGCGCTCGTCGTTCAACTCCTGTTCTCGGTCGTGCTTCTCAGTAAGGTCCTCGAGGTATGGCCCCCGGCGGAAGGCGCCGCGACGGGGAGCGGCCGCATCGGGCGCGGCGTCGTGTTGACCGTCGGCGCCGTGGTTCTCATGTACGTGCTGAACTACGGTATTTTCTGGAATTTCATCGGGCAATACGGCGTGGCGTACTTCAGTCCCGAGTCGATCGTGGCCTCGGGCGGCACGGGCGCGGAGCCGTTTAACGCTCGGGAGAACGCGAGCACGGCCATTGTCTATTTCGCGACGGCTTTTCTCTGGGTGGCTCTCATATGGGATGTGGGCTTCGGTCGCTGGCCGTGGACCGACACCTCCCGTCGAGTCGCCGCGTGGTCGCGATTCTTTGCGGTCATGTTTTTCACGATTCTCGTCTTCGATATTCTGTTTCACCCGCATGTGTGCCATCTCTTCTACCCGGCGCAGGACAAAGCGGGCGTCGCGCCCTGGTGGGACACCTTTGCGGGGACGGGGAGCGCGTTTTTCAGCCTCGGGCTGCTTTTGTGCGCGCTGAGCTGGGCGGTTCTGACGGACTTACAGTGGGAAGGCTACCCGTGGAAGATCTTCGAGCGCAACGGCCAAGGGACGGCGATCAAGGGGATTGTGACGTTCGTGGTGAGCTTCATCCTGGGGGTCGTCTCGTGCGTCATCATGCTCAAAATCATGAACTATTACTGGATGGAGCCCTTCGTGGGCGGGCAATACACGGACGCGCCCTATTTCCGCTATTTGCATGCGGGTGAAATGAGCGGATTCTTCATCCTGGCCGCGTTCATCCTTGTGGTCTATTTCAGGAATTTTCCCAATACGGGATCGCTTTTTCTCAATGCGATCGTGCGAACCGCGATTGTGGTAGCGGGCGGGTATCTCATCCGGCTCTTCTACTACTCGAAGGCCTCCACCTACGTCATTGGGAAAGTGCCCGGTGTGGCCCAGCCCGACGATACGCCCCTGGTCTGGACTATCCTTTTTCTCAGCGTCGTCTTGATACAGAAGGATTTTTTCCTGCGATGGCCGTTGTCCCCTCCGGAGGAGCTCCGGACAAAGAAAGTCGGGAAGTAGATCCATCAATCCGAATCGCACACCGGGGCTTTCCCTCACGAGCGTGCGCCGCGATGGGAAGCCTCGGAACTCCGGAGAGGTCGGCGCGCGCAAGGGAGCAAAGCCGTGGAAGAAGGCCGAAGACGCTTTCTGAAAAATTTCTTTTCCGAAGCGGTGAAAGCTGCAGTGACCGGGGTCAGGGAGGCTGAGGAAGAAGAGCGCGAAGAACGCACGCTGGCAGAGTTCTTCGAGTCGTATGAGTCCAGTTACGCGTTGACGCTGAACTACCCGGATGAAATCCTGATCGAGACCGCGCGAATGCAGGGCATCGAGGTGGAGGGACGCGAGAAGATCGACATCGTGAAGGATATGTTTATCAGGAAGGAAAGCGCGGATCATGGATCTTGAATCGTTCTTCCGCGGGCGGGTTGACAACAAGTTGGTCACCGCGTCCTGGTCGGAATCGGTCAAGGCTCGACTGGGGATGGACGGAGTGAGCCAGATCTGGAGCCTTGCGCCGGCGTGGTATTTCTGGCTCGGGGGCGCGGACGGTCCTTACCGCCTTGGGCTCGAAAGCCTTGAAGATTCCGCCGACTCCGAGGCCCCGGTCTACAGCGCGCTCTTTTCGATCAAATGCTATCCGTCCCCCGATTCCGATGTGTTTCAAAGATTGTCCGGCCGGGAACGGAACCTCATCGAAAGCGACGCGTTCGACCACACCAATACGCCTCGGTTTGAAGAGATGGACGGCATTCCTCCGGAGCTGTTCACAGTCGGGACGCTCCACATGATCGCCGGCCCGGAGGAGACCTCGGAGCTCTTCATCCTCGAGACGCTCGACCGTTTTCGAGTACGCTTCGACGTGGACGGGATTCCCGGAACCGATCCACGCGCGGACGCGCTGGAGAGGCTGCGGGAATCCGCGGAACGTGACTTCCCCGGTCGTCGGCAGGCCTTTTCGCTCTTCGACCGGCTGATGTCGCTCACCGCATTCTATACGCGCTCGGGTCCCTCCGCTGTGCTTGTGAGCCGTTATCGAGGCTTCGAGACGGTCTGCGGCGCGGATCGAAGCTGCGAAACCCGCGAGTCGAACGAGATTCACGCCTATGCCCTGGCAGTGAGATTCGGGAACGACGCCGCGCTCGACGGAGAGATGGAATCCCTCAGACACGGCCATGAGAGCGCAATCCTGGTGGATTGGACCGCGGCCGAGCGCTGCCGGCGGCATGCTCACGGATTTCCCCCCGACGCGATCGAGCACATAAACCCTTTGTGGTGGGAAATGGCGGAGATGGAGCAGACGTCGGACCTGGCGTCGGTGTGCGGCTGCCCGCACGATCACACGGGATATGACCACGGCTCGCACGGTCCCTGTGAATTCTGACCGACATGGTTTTTCACAGTTGAAGGGCGAGACCGCCGTGAGTCGACGCTCCCCAAACGCGAAACAGGCGCCGAACTCGATGATTCGACGCCTACTCTGTTTCCGGTGAGTGGTGCGCCCGAGACGATTCGAACGTCCGACCTCAACATCCGGAGTGTTGCGCTCTATCCTACTGAGCTACGGGCGCACATAACTCCTCTTACCTCATCGGCCGCGCCGTGTCAACGACCAACCGCGGCTCGCACGCGCTACCCGGTATCACCGGCTTCGCTTCCGTCCAGGGGCAGGCTTACGGTGAAGGTGGTTCCCGCGCCTTCCTTGGCGGTGACGGTTATATCGCCGTTATGATTCTTGACGATGCCGTAACTGACCGCGAGGCCGAGGCCCATTCCCGAGCCTTCGGTCGAGTCCTTGGTTGTGAAGAACGGATCGAAGATCTTGTCGATGATGGACGCGGGCATGCCGTGGCCGGTGTCCTGGAAATCGATCTTCAGCCAGTCACCCTCCCGACGGGTGCGCAAGGTCAGGGTCCCGGACGATTCCATCGCATCGGCCGCGTTGAGGAGCATATTCATGAAGACCTGTTCCATAAGACTCGGATCGAGGGTTATCTCGGGGAGGCTCCGGTCGTATTCCTTCTTGATCTCAATGCCGAAGAAGCGTTCCTGGTTCTCGACGATGGTGAGCACCTGTTCGAGCACGTCTTCGACGCGCGTCGGCTTCTTCTGCATCGGGGTCTCCCGCGCGAAGTCGAGCATCCCCTGCACTATCTTGCGGATGCGCGTCGTCTCGCGAACGATCACGTCCAGGTCCAGCGCGGTCTCCGGATCGTCTTTGAACTTCTTTTTCAGGAGCGACGCAAAGGTGAGAACGCCCGTAAGCGGCTGATTGATTTCATGCGCGATGCCGGCGGAGAGCTTGCCGAGAGATGACAGCTTCTCGGACCGAAGAAGCTGACTCTCGAGGGCCTTGCGGTCCCTCAGGTCCGTGAAGACCCCCACCGACCCGGCTTCTTTGCCCTCCTCGAAGAGTATGGCCGCGGAGAGATAGACTGGGATCTCCTCGCCCTCCTTGTTCACCACTCTGAGCTCCTGCTTCTTGAGCACGCCGGGTCCGCCGAATCGATCCGATCGCAAATCGCGCATCACCTGTTTGGCCACCCCGGCCGGATAGATGTGGACGATATTGAGCTTGCCGACAACTTCCTCTTTCTTGTACTTGAGAAGCCGTTCGGCCGCCGCGTTGAAGATGACGATCTCTCCGCCTTTGCGCACGGAAACGATTGCGTCGGGAGAATTTTCGATGAGGTTTTCTCGGAATCGGTAGCTTTTTTCCAGTTCGACGTTGGCTTCCCGAACGAGGGTCTTGAGGTTCTCGGTGTACTGCTTGACCTTCCGCTTGAGCGCGAGCTTCTCGTGGGAGCGTTTGAGCGCCCAAAGGAGCAGATCGTCGCTCAGCGGCTTGGTGAGGAAGTTCGAGGCCTCACGGCGGAGGCATTCCACGGCCGTGGTCATGTCGCCGTGGCCCGTGACGACGATTACTTCGGTGTCCGGCGCCCTTGACTTGATCGCGTCGAGCACGTCGAGGCCGTCCATTCCCGGCATTCTTACGTCAAGGAGGACGATCGGAGGCTTTTCCTTGTCGAAAACCTCCAGTCCCGCCTCTCCATTCGCGGCGGTAAGCACTTCATAGCCGTCCATTTCCAGGGACATCCGCATCATCTTCCGGATGCTTTCTTCATCATCGATCACGAGAACCTTGGTCATAATTCGACTCCGCCGATTCATTCAACGGGGGTAGGGTCACCCTGAAGGTTGCGCCGAGGTCGTCACCGCCGTCAACCTCAACGGCGCCGTTGTGTTCCTTGATAATACCGTAACTGATCGACAAACCGACACCGGTTCCTTCACCGACCTTCTTGGTGGTGAAAAACGGCTCGAATATTTTGGACTTGAGCTCCTCGGGTACGCCCACGCCCGTATCGGAGACCGTCACCGTCACTTTCCCCTCCTCGAGGAACGACTTCACGCGCAACAGCTTGCCTCGAGCTTCGGCCTCCTTGGGGGATTCCATCTCGAGTCGGTTGATGGCGTCCCGCGCGTTTATGACAAGGTTGATGAAAACCTGTTCGAGCCGGTTTTCGTCGCCCATGATTCGAGGAAGGTTCTCATCGAGCGAAAGCTCGAACTCGATGCCGCGTTTACGTAGCTGAGACCCCAGAAGCGTGAATACTCCGCGCAACGGATCGTTCACATTTACCGGGTTCATCGATTCCGGCGCTTTTCTGCCGAAATCCCGTAGATGGTTGATTATTTTTGTGGCCCGCTCGACATTGGAGCACAGTTCCTCCGCGGTTTGTCTCAGCTCCTGCGGCGACGGATTCCTCCCGTTACGGATGCTCTTGACCAAGATGTCGGCGCCCAAACGGATCACGTTGAGCGGCTGATTGAGCTCATGAGCGATCCCGGTGGCCATTTCACCCAAGACCGCCATCTTCCCGGTCTGGACCCACTTGGCCTCCCGTTCGACCTTGTCGGTGACGTCCCACACCGCGGCGATGATCGCCGGCATGTTCTTGAACGTGGTGAGCCGAGCCTCCATGTCGATCTTGAACACGGAGCCGTCTCGACGCCGGTGCTTAACGGTTGGATGGAGCGACTCTTCGAATACGGCGGCCCGGGAGAGGAACCGCGCCCCGAACCCGATTCGGTCCGGCGCTTCGAGGTCGGGGAAGGCCATGCCGAGGATCTTTTCCCGTGAATACTGATACTCTTCCTCGGCGCGCGCATTGACGTCAAGAATCCGCATGTCGCTCGCGTCGATAACGAAAATGGGGGACGGCGCGTTGTCGAACAGAAAGCGATACTTTTCTTCCGACTCTTTGAGTCGAGCCTCGGCGGCCTTGAGCTGGGTCAGCATCCGGTCAAAGGACGTCGTCAACTGAACGATCTCGTCGGCCTCCGAAGAAAGATCGCCGTCGTTCGCCGAACCGCCTCCTGCTGGCGCAGATTCAGGCCGGAGCTTTTCGCTGTCGATCGGCGTCCCTCCCGCGGCTTCCGAATATTCCCGGGCCGCCTCGCGACTGATCTGATCCGCGCGTGCGGTCAGCTGGAGCAGCGGTCGGGTAATGCGTTTCGAGATGAACTCGATGAACATCCAGCTGACGATAATGACCACGAGCCCGGATATCAGATGGATGGCCTTCAATTTGAACACGACCGCCGGATCGCCGGACAGGCGTGGGAAGACGATGACCTGCAGGAGCACGGCAATGCAGAGCACCCCGCCGATCACCACCATCAACGTGCTGACCAGTATCCGCGTCTTGAACGAGAGGAGAATTCGGCGGATCGGCCGGAATCGTTTGGGCAAAATCCGCTCCCAAGCTTTCAGAACGTCGAGCACGGTACGCGATCCGCCCGATTCTCTCTGCTGGTCCCGGTTAGCCATATGCGCTCGGCCTCATCCCCGGTGAGATAAATAACCCTCCAGGGCCGCGCCTTTCCCTGACGATCGGGGCGTCTCCGACGCGTCTCCACGGGATTCGGAGATCGTCGTTACGCCCTCAGAGCCAACCGCCTCGGTCGAAATAGTCCCACAGATCGTCCCGGAGGGCCTCGTACTCGTCTTTGACATCCTCATAGGATCGGGCGTTGTCGATGGCCATCGCGACCTGTTCCGCGAATCCGAACAGGAAGTTGATCTCTTCTTCGGTGAATTCGCGGGGCTCAGAGGTGTAGACCCGAAGCGCGCCGATCACCTTGTTGCGAACGATCAGCGGGACGCTGAGTATGGACGCGATGCCTTCCCGCATCGCCTCTTTCGGGTACTGCACTCGAGGGTCCGCTGCCGCGTCTCTCACCCAGGTGTGTTTGCCCTCCATGATAGTCTCGGCCAAACTCCGCGACGCGTCAATGGGTCCTTTGTCCGTGTAGTTTTTGCTCAAGCCGTGACTTGCGAAGATACGAAGCTTCTCCCTGTTTTTGTCGAGTAGGCTCAGGCTGCTGCCTTTCACCTTCATGACCTTGACCACGCCTTGGACGATGAGATCGAGCACTTCCTTGAGATTGAGCGTCGACGATATCGCTGTCTTCACCTCTTCGAACGCGTCCCCCCGATACCGGCGCTCGAAGCGGCTTTTGCGTTCCTCCATTACCTTGTCGATAAGGTCTTCGAGCTGCTCGGGAGTGAACGGCTTCTTGAGGTAGTCGACCGCGCCCAGCTTCATCGCTTTGACCGCGGAATCGACCGTCGCGTACGCGGTGATCATGATCACCGACAGGTCCGGATCTACCTCGGCCATCGCCTCCATCGCCTGGAGGCCGTCCATTCCCGGCATCTTGAGATCGGTGATCAGTACGTCGAAGTCGTCTCGTTTGAGGGCCTCGACCGCAAGATCCGGCCGGGCGGACGTTTCAACCTCATAGGAATCTTGGAGAACCCGGGTCACGCTATCCAGCACGATCTGTTCATCGTCCAGGACAAGGACTTTCCCTTTCTTCTTTTCCATTTGTTCCATTTGTCACTCTCCCGGTAGGTTTGCGATTCGTCGGGGACGGTGGCGCGTCCCTGTTACGCGTGAACATTCAACCTCCGATCCCGAGGCGGCTCTTATCCGCCGCCTTTCGCCTCACCGACGGTAAGACCGGGGACATCTTTTGTCAGTTGTTCGATATCGCTGCGAACCTTCTCGTATTCCATGGCGTTCTCGATCGCCTTGGCGCTCTGGTCCGCGAATTTCTCGAGCAGCTCGAGCTTGTCGCGATCCTCCAGCTGCGCCCTGTCGTCCGCGTAAATACGTAACGCGCCGAGGATGTTCTCTTCGACCGTGAGCGGGATCGAAAGCATCGCGCCGATACCTTCTCTTACGGCGGCTTCCGGATACTGGAGACGCTCGGTGAATTCCGACGCGTCGATGAGCGCCGATTTGCCCTCCTCGATCATGTTCCGGACATCGTCGGTGACCGTTAGGACGCCTTTTTCCAGGTAGTCCGCGCTGAGCCCCCGTGAGCAGACCAGTTCCAGGCTTTGGTCGCGTTTGTTGAACAAATAGAGAGCGCAGCCTTTCACTTGGAGGAGACGCGTGACGCTCGTGCAGATAAGGTTGAGGATCTCTTTCAGGTCCAGACTCGACCGTATGGCCTTTTCCGCTTCGGTGTACGCGCGCTCGATTTCTCGGTCTCTGCGGAGTTTGTAGGTCTTTGCCAGCGCCTTCTCGATGGTCTCGACCAGCTCTTCGGGCGTGAAGGGCTTGGGGAGATAATCGAGCGCTCCAAGCTTCATCGATTCGACCGCGGACTCGACCGTCGCGTAGCCCGTGAACATGACCACGCCGGTATGAGGATGATCCCGAGCGATCGCCTGGACGGCCAACATTCCGCTCTCGTCGGGCATCATAAGGTCTGTGAGCGCGATGTCGAAGGATTCCTTGGATAAGAGATCCAGCGCGTGTTCCACTCTGAGAGCGCTCGTTACCAGGTATCCCTCTTCTTCGAGGATCCTTCGAACGCTGTCGTGAACGATCCGTTCGTCGTCGATGACCAATATGGTGGCTTTCGGCCTCACCCGTGCGCCCATTCCGACCTCCTTCTCGTAGCTCGTCCGGTTCATGTTGACCGAGCGCCCGTGCCAAACACGGGGTGTTTCCTATAACGATTCGTTTCGCGCGCGCCGTACCGAGCGGTCTCCTACGGTCTCGAGTCTCACCCTGCAGACGGTGGTGTTCTCCCTGAACAACCGATATACGCCCGCGTCAGGGAAATTGGTCGGCATGAAGACCATCCCTCGTCGAACTTTCTCGGAAAGCACGGCCGGCGCGACAATCGAGCCTGTTCGAGACACGAGGCGCACTGCATCGCCTTCCGCGATTCCCAATGCTTCCGCGTCTTCGGGATGGATTTCCGCCGCGCCCCGGGAGACCAGCTCGCAGAGGCGCCCGGAACGCGTGCTGACCGACCCGAAATGGTACATAGACCGCCCCGCCAAGAGCTCGAACGGATACTCGGCTTCATCCGCGGCGGCGGGAGGTTCCGTCGTTCGTACGGGCGCGAACGCGTACACACCGCGCAGCCGCATGGCTTCCTCGTCATCGCGCCGCGTTTGCACGACGCCGTCGGTCCCGTCCAAGTCCCGCAGGCGCACCCCCCGGAAATGCGGTATGGTCAGGCTCATCTCGCGGAATATGTCCTCGACGCTGAAGTAGCCCATCGGTCGTCCAAGGGCTCGAGCGAGCTCCTCGAATACGCTCCAATCAGGGCGGGCTTCGCCGGGAGGGGATATCGCCTGGTTGAGCTTCTGGAGCCGATGCTCGATGTTGGTCATCGTGCCTTCCTTTTCGGCGAACGCGGCCGCGGGGAAAACGCAATGCGCCGCTCGAGCGGACGGGCTGAGAAAGATGTCCTGAGCGACGACCAAGTCGGCCTTCGCCAACGCGGCAGCGAACCGATCCGCGTTGGGGTAGTCCGTAAGCGGGTCCGCGCCCGCCAGAAAGAGCGCCCGCACGTTACCCGATTCCAGGCTGCGAACTATCTCCGCGACGGTCTTGCCCTTCGAGAAGGGGAGCGTCGTCCCCCACGCGCGCTCGAAGGTTTCCCGCGCTGCGGCCCAGTCTTGTCCGCCGGGCAGATACTCGGGCAGCGCACCCATGTCGCAGAGGCCGATGATGTTTCCCTTCTCGTAGATCGGATAGAGTCCCGCATTCGGCCGACCCAGGTTACCGGTGAGCAACGCGAGGTTGATGAGATTCAAAACGCATTGGAAACCGTTCTCCTGAAGAATGACGTCGCCGCCGAAGATGATCGAAGCGTTCTCCGCTTCCGCAAAGAGGCGGGCCGCTTCTTCGATATCCTCTTCCGAGATTCCGGTCCTCCGCACAATCCCGTTCATCGAGATTTTGTCGAGCAGGTTCTTCATCGGCAGGAAGTGCGTCGTTCGGGCCTTTACGAACTTGGCGTCCCACAGATCGCTGTCGAGGATCACCTTCATCATGCCGAGCACGAGATCGCTTTCCGAGTACGGTCGTATCCTGAGACGGACATTTGAGAACGGAGCGAGATTGGTCTCCCGCGCGTTGGCCGTGATCACGCGGCTGTCGTGCCGGCGCGCGGCCCGTTTAATCTTCCATCCCAGCGCGGGAGTCTCCTCGACGGGATCGATGCCCAGCACAAAGATCGTCGGCGTCTGGAGCAGTTCGTCGAGGCTTTGGGCAAACCCTTTGACTCCGCAGGTCAACTCGAATGCCCGCTGCACGCGCAAGTACCCGAACCGAGCCTCACTATCCACGTTGTTGCACCCGATGACTGTTCGGAAGAATCGCTGGAACGCGTAACAATCCTCATTGGTCAACCGCGGGGAGGCGAGGCCTGCGACGCTGTCCGGCCCCGATTCGTCGATGATTGTTCGGAGACGATCGGCCGTGAATCGAATCGCCTCGTCCCAGGAAGCCGCCCGCAGTTCGCCGTTGCGTCGCAGGAGCGGCGTGAGCAGTCGTTCTTCGCCGTGGACCAGGTCGAAGCCGAATCGACCGCCCACACAGAGCGTCCCCTGATTGTGCGTGTCGAAATCGGTGGTGACGCGGTAGAGCCGATCTCTCTTCACGTTGAATTCGAGACGGCAACCGGCCGAACAGAGGGGGCATATGGACGGGACCTTGCGCAGCTCCCAGGACCGGGCCCACATGGTCCCCGTCTTAGTCGCCATCGCGCCCGTGGGGCAGGCTTCCGCACATTCGCCGCAGAAGTCGCAGTCAAGCGGTTTGCCGTCCTTTGTGTCGATGCGCGCCCCGTACCCGACCCCGTTCAGTCGCAGAGCGCTCGCTCCGATAACTTCGTGGCACACCTTGACGCATCGAAGGCACGTTATGCAGAGACTCTGATTGTATTCCAGCAGCGGCCAGTCCTGCGCCACAGGCGCGTCGCGCGGCTTCAGCGGGTAGTCCGTCCCGGTAATTCCCAATCGATACGTGATGTTCTGGATTTCGCACTCCCCGGCCGCGGGACACGTCGGGCAGTCGAGCGGGTGATCCATGAGGATGAGCTTCATCACCTCTTCCCGCATCCTCCTGAGACGCGGAGTGTCCGTACTGACGAGCATGCCGTCCGTCGCCGGCGTGTTACAGGACGTCATGGGCCGGTCGACGCCTTCGATTTCCACGACGCACAGACGGCAGGAATCCGACGGGGTGATCTTCGGATACCAACACAAGGTGGGAATCCGGATGTCCGCTTTCGCCGCGGCTTCCAAGACTGTTGACCCATCGGGAACCGTGACCTCGGTATGGTCGATTGTGAGCTGAGGCATTGTCTTCCGTCCTTCGTGAATACCGACGGTGTTTCGCCGGTCGGCTACGCCGTTTGAGCGGACCCGCTTTCCTCTGCGAGCCCCACCAGGACCAGATGGTAGCAGCGAAGGCATCGACTCGATTCCACGAACGACCCGTATTGGGTGAAGCCCGTCTCCACTTCCCGGAAGGATCCGAGCCGTTCACGCATGTCGAGCTTGCGGGGCGGCGTCCTCTCTCCCTGAGCCGCCTCTCGCCGAGGTGTGACCTGAACGCCCGTATCCTTTTCGATGACTTCGAGGATTTCCATCATGCGCTGCTCGGGACGAACCGAGCACTTTCCCGTCGTCAGGAAGTCGTGCATGCTCAGCGCGGCGGCCTTGCCCCCGGCTGCCGCGTGCACGACGGTCAGCGGTCCGCTCGTCGCGTCACCGGCCGCGAATACGCCCGGTATCGAGGTCATCATCGTATGCTTGTCAACCGCGAGCGTGGCCCAGCGGGTGGTATCCGGACTACCGTCCGATTCGAGGAAGCTCAAATCCGGCTTTTGGCCGATGGCCGGGATCAGCGTGTCCGCCTCGAAGACGAATTCGGAGCCCTCGACGGGGACCGGCCTACGCCGACCGCTCCAATCGGGTTCCCCCAGTTCCATTCGCACGCATTTGAGACCGGTGAGGCGGCCGTCTTCATGGAGTATCTCGACCGGCTGCGTGAGAAAATGAAATTCGATCCCTTCTTCCCGTGAGTCTTCAACCTCATGGCTCGCAGCCGGCATCTCGTTTTCGGTGCGGCGATACACCACGTGGACCTCGGACGCGCCCATGCGAACCGCGGCCCGAGCGCAGTCGATCGCGGTGTTACCGCCGCCCACGATGACGACCCTTTCGCCGACCGGCGCTTCGATGCCGAGGTTCAGATCTCTGAGGAAATCGACGCCTCCGGCGTACACGCCTCGAACGTCCGCGTCTTCCCCTTCGACGCCGAGCTTCACCGACCGATGGGCGCCCACGCCGAGCAAGATCGCCTTGAATCCGCGCGCAAACAGGTCGTCGATCGTGAAATCCTTACCCAGAGTCTTACCCGATTCGATGTGAACGCCGAGATTACGGATGATCCCCACATCCCGTTCAAGGACGTCCCTCGGTTGTCGATACGGCGGAATGCCGACGCCGACCATCCCGCCGGAAAGGGGCAGTCGCTCGAATATGGTTACCGGATGGCCGAGTCTGTTGAGGTAGTACGCGGCAGACAATCCCGAGGGGCCCGCGCCGACGACAGCAGCCGGAGCTTCGGTCAATTCAACTTCATTGAGCGGCGGCGGTGTCTTGTGATCCATTTCGTAGTCCGCCGCCACGCGTTTGAGGATTCTGATGGGAATCGACGACGAGCCTTGATTTGCCAATGTGCATGCGTCTTGACACGGCGCGGGGCAGACGCGGCCGGTGATCCCCGGCAGCGGCATTTCTTCCCGGATGACCGCGAGCGATTCCTCGTAACGCGCTTCCTGAAGGCGTTCCACATACGCGGGAATGTTGATGTGACAGGGACACGCTGTCATGCAGGGCGCGGAAATCGCTGCCGTATACCGTGTGGCAGTCTCGGGAAGACCCTCGAGCGCCGCGCGTTCGAAATCCTCGCGGAAAAGAGTGAGCCCGTCTTTGACCAGCTCGCCGGCGCTTTGACATACCGAGCATTTGGCGGAGTCGTCGAGGACTTCGGCCGTTCGCTCGAGGAGATCCAGGTCGGCTTCTCCACCCTCTCCTGCGGCGATTCGGTCGAGGATCAGCTGAAGCATCTTCGTCCCCTTCAGCCCCGTCAAACATCGACCGCACGCGTACTCGGCCTGAACCCGGTTCACATACTCACGGATCATCGCGGCAAAGTTGAAGTTTTCCCGGAATACGAGAAACCCCTTGCCGCTCATCACCGCGACCGTGTCCTCAGGGAAGTCCTCCACAAGGGGCAATACGCGCTCGATGTCGGGGGCGACCACAGCGCCCGCTTCACGCCGGTCCCAGAGAGCCGATCCCCAACGCCCTACAATGAAACTCTTCATCGCGTCCTCCCGGCCGGGCCCGAAGCAACCGAACCGCGCTTGTCGCAACCTGGAGCCGCGGCTGAGAGCTCGGGGGTTTCGTGGATAATCCGTTTTCTCTCGATGCGTCCGCGGCGGAAGGCGCCGGTAAGTTCCTCAAGTGACGTCGTGAACGGGTCGGCGGACCATGTCGGGAACGCGAAAATCGTCACGTTGACGAGCGATCGTGAAATGAGCCGCGGCGTATTCTTCCTAAAGAATTTCCGGGTAACGACTATTGAGTTGGAATACTGCGCGAACCCGACGGTTCGCTTCCTACTGCGCTATTGTTCGTGCGTCTTCATTAAGTCGGGTTTCGGCGGCCGGCCGGGCGCATACGAAATTGTAGACGAGATTCCTCGACGCTCAAGGGTCGATTTCGACTTTTGATGAGGTTGAGAGTGCGTTCCCACGATAAACCCGGCCTCTCCGGCGGTCTTCCTGCAAAACCGTTCCAATTTCAGGATGTCGTATCGGCCTCACTTTGTCAATCCCGGTTTCCGTGTCCGTGGATTATAGCGGCCGGATCGCAGCGGGTCGAAGAAAGTGGCGATTACGGTTCGGCCGAGTGTAATGGTTCACCGGGCTTGAGGCGGCTCTGCGTCCGGTGAGGATGGAGGGGGGAGACTCATCTCCCCCTTGTATATTAATATCAAGGAATGCTTCTTGATCGT
>CAYLRL010000079.1:0-22100 GCA_964385875.1 uncultured Syntrophales bacterium | reverse complement strand
CTTAGAAACACCATGAAGAAGAAACTCATCCCCACCAAGAACCGGCCGGTTACGAACATTTCGCTGAACATACCGGCGGATCTTCCGGAGAAGCCGGAAAAAGTAGCCGCTCTCAAACAAATGGCCGGACACCGGTCCCTCATCAAGTACTACGTCGGTCAGGGCCTCCTGAGGGACGCCGACCTACTGCGGAAGGTAGAGTTTGATGCGGACGAGGGCTGAACGGCCTCGACGTCCCGGGCGAGGTTGAAGGTTTCGGCTTGGACGGGGTGAAATATGACGCCGGCCGGATCGGAATCGGCGGGACGCCTCTCGACGAGAAGATCGGGCCGAAACAGGAGAAGCGCTCTCCAGCGTTATGGGTCTCTCGTCGGATATCGGCGGCCTGACTCGAGGAGAATCCGCTCCGGCCACTCATTCATCGCCAATTGGCCGAGGATGTCATCGATTGCCTTCTCCACACCCATCGCCTTTCGCCGAGCGTTGTCATAAATGCTCTTCATGAGATCGAACGCTTCAGGCCCCAATTCGGTTTCGTCAAGATCACGATCGCAGACCTGTTCCAGCGCGTTGCCCTCACTGTCGTAGATGGAAAGGCAGTAAGTGCGTCCGAAGACCCCGGCTCTCGGCATAGAGAACACAGTGAGAAAATACTCATCAAAGACAAGCTTGAACACACCCTCCTGGGTGCTGGGGCGCCAGTTGAGCAGAGATCTCTCGCTGTGGTCCTTCAGTCGTCGAATGAGCTGCGTCGTCTTTTGTGTAACCATGATACTCACCTGCGGCTGCCCCTCGTGGTGACTGTCGACAATTCAATGCAGGACGAGCTTGACGGGTTTGGCGAGGTTCACATACGTGCCGTTGGCGGATTCCCCGCGGTTGGTGACGCCGGCGTAGATTTTGAGGTTGTCCGCGAGGGCCTTGACGGTCTTGTTGAGCATGCGAACGCAGCCGTGGGACTGGTTCGATCCGACGCTCCACGGGGAATCGGTGCCGTGGATGCGGTACATCCCGTAGTCGATCATCTTGACCTTGGGCTCGATCATATCCGTGCCGCCGTTTTTGGGGGCGCTGCCGAGTACGGTCCGCTTCGAGAAGAACGGCATCATGTGCCCGCCGTACACGGATCTGCTGGGACGTTGTCCCCAGGCCCACCAGCGGTCTTGGGGCGGTATCCAGAGCGGATGATCGTCGTAGATGCGCGCCACGTAGTACGAGCCTTTCGGGGTGGGGAATTCCGCCGATCCCAGCCCCACTTTCGTCTCGTACAGGACCTTTCGCTCCGCGCCTTTGAACGCGTACAGCGTGAGCGTAAACGCGGAGCGGTCCACGTGGATCTCGAGGCGCGAATAGACCAAATGAGGATTCGCGGCCAGCCGGCCCACGGCCGACGCCTTCCGGCCGTCAAGCAGATGGGCCGCCGATGTTCGCGACAATGACGCGAACCGCGCGGAGGACGCCGAACCGGGAAGAGGTCGCGTGATCAGCGGGACGGACGCGCCGGGATAGAGGTCGTCCGGCGGGAAGAAACGACGGTCCTCGCCGGAAAGGGATACACTCCATTCCGCCAAATGGAGCGCCTCCTCGGAGTAAACTCGAGGGATGAAATCCACGGGCAGCCGCGGCTTACCCAAGGGCGCGGAGAGAAGTCGTCGAATGCTCGATCCAAGCTGCGCTTCCGGTTCGGGTTGCGGGGCGGGCCGCAGGAGGCTGAGCGCCATTTCTCCGACCGGTCGCTCTTCAGCCGCCTCGCATGTGACCGGCAGACCACAGACAACAACCACCGCGACGGCGATCGCAGCCGACACCCGAACCATCTGAACAACGAACCTCATGCCCTTTTCCCGTGCAGCCGCGCGCCCCGCCGCAAAGACGGAGCGCGGGCGGCGAGAATTCCGCACTATTCACGCAATACTACTACAATAGCCAAATGCCCGTCACAGTCAAGCTCGTCTTGGCTCTCCGACCGGCCGGGTTCCAAGCGACGCTGCGCGGCCTCGGGATGAGACGTCCTATAGCAGAATCGAGAGATTCGGCACAACCATTCGGCATATAGAAACTTACTGTGCAGAAACGTGTCCCCGGCCCGCCGCCGCGGCGCTGTCGTTGACGAAGCCCGTCGTGTCTACGCTTTCGGAATTATTTGCTGAAGAACGCGCAGGGCCGGGTTCTTCGGACCGCGGGGCGGATCCTAAAGACGGTCTCTGAAAGGCAACCAAGCGGAAGCGGGCGACATCGCGCGGACGCGTCGCCCGACGCCCGGAGGGTCGGCCGAAAAAAGCTTCTCCTCCGGGCGGCGGGACGACGGGAACCCTATCGAAACAAATGATACGGCCTCTTGCCGTACGAAACTCCGTGACACGGCAGGCGCCGCGACGGACATGCGGTCTTGAACGCGCAAGGAACGGCCTGCGGCTGGAGACACGGGGGACGGCACGGAACCGCGCAGGGATTGCAGACCGGCGGAAAGACGCACGGCGCGGGATAGTAAGCGTCGAGGCACGCGCTGTCTCGGGGCAATCCGAACGAGAAGCGCGCCGCATTGCTCTCCGGGGCTATATATAGGATCGAGAGAAGTGTGAGGAGACTCACCGCAAGCGCTGCACGTTTCATTCACATCCTCCTGGATTCCGCTCGGCCTCCGGAAGGACCGCCGCTTCCGAAGCCACCGACATCTCATTATATTTCAGCGAAATAATACCATACTCGCAATCGAAATGTCAACCAACCATTGAACTTGTCCGAGATTTCCGTTTCAACAATACAGGCATATTACCAATTCATTCGATGCTCATCCGCCACGCCCCCCGTCGCTTTTCCATCCGTTCATCCATCGAATCTCCAAACTCATCATCTCCCGGCCGGTGACGCCGAATCGCCGACCGCGGCGCGGAATTTGAGAAATTCGAAAGCCGGCGGATTTGACCTTGTCGTCGGACGCCGCAGCATTATAAGAATGATATGATCCAATGCACCGACGAGGGGAGAAAAATGCCGGACCCATTGAAGCCCCCCTATCGCGCGGCCGGCCCCCGGGCGAGAGAGCGCCGGAAAAACCGGCAATTCGACAAGCTTCAGGCGACCCAACTCTATTGTCCCACATGCGGGCGGGCAATGCCCGTGGTCGAGAGACTTCTCCTGGTTCTGCCCGAGGGCGACAAATACGAGTATCTCTGCGTGAATTGCGGGACCTCTGTGGGAGAGAGGATCGTCAAGGATGAGCGACCCGTGTCCCTCATTGTATGAGACGGCCGACACGCCGCTGAGAAAGCCGGCGCCGATACGGCGACCCCGAAGACGCCCGGACCCGGCATGTGACGGTTGGCAGTTCTGGTGGACCCGCAGACGAACCCTTTCGGTATGGGAAGACGACGCGTCCGCAGCCGGATAAGACACGGGACCGCCTGAGCCGCCGCTCCCTTATAGAGCGTCGGACGGTGGGCGGGGTCCGAATCGCGTCCCCATTGTCACGTGTCCCAATTATTGCCGGAAACCGCGGATTGTGCGGGGCGCGGCGCCTGTCCATCCTGCTCGCGACTTCTTCGCAGCGCATAGATCAATCCGGGCACGCCCAGGAGCAGGAGCCAGACAAAGGAAATTGCGCGAAAAACCAGGGTCGACGCGATGGAGTGCGCCGCGTCCAGGCCGAGGATCTTCGGTATTTCTATGGTGACCGCGTCGAAGACGCCAAGAGCGCCCGGAGTGAGCGGAACGAGGTTGGCCGTGTGGCCGAGACCTGAGACCACCAACGCTCCCGAGAACGGAAGCGGCGCGCCGATCGAGCGAAAGATAAAATAGAAGGCCGCAGTCAACGAGAGCGCGACCAGCGTGAAGGATACGGTCAAGCCCAGCAGCAGTCTGCGCTTGCGCGTGAGCAAATGCCATGAGCGGCCCATATTGAAGGCTATCCCCAAGAGGCCGCTCCCTTGCCACCTCACCGGTGGAGGGAAAACGCTGAAATAGAAACAGACTCCGAACATCAGCCCTACCAGCGCACTGAGACCCGCGTGAAAAAATCCGTGGTCCAGATAGAGGATGAACAGCCCTATCAGAGCAATACCGCTGTTGATCAATGCGATGAGGAGACTCGTCCCGCCGTATATGACCGCAAACGACTGGAAATCAAGCCGGTGGACCTTCCGCAGATAGACGGCAAGCCCGCCGCTTCCCCCGCGCATGGGCGTGACAAAATTGCCGAGGCACATGGCCGTCGTCAGGCAACAGACTTCCACAACCCCAAGACGACAATCGAAGTTTGCGAGAAAGAGACGTAACTGATGGGCGCTCAAGAGAAAGCCCGCAGCCACGAAAAATGAAGCCCAGGCCAGATCCGTCCGGGAGAGACCGGCCACAAACGAAAACTCATGCCTGTGTCGGACGATATATTGACCACAGAGAGCGAAGAAGAGGACCACGATGCCGTATCCGACGGCCGAGCGAACCGACGGCCGCTCGTAAAAGCGAACGGCCCCTTCGCCCGGGGTTGAACAAGGTTCCTTTTCACTCACCTCTTCCAGCTTCTCCCTCAGAGAAATCCAATCCCGACCGCCGCGGCGCCGATCTTCCGGAAACGCTCGGATCGCCCCGGGGCGCCGCGCGTCGGCCCCAAGGGTATACCGAATTCCAAGCGGAAGGTCCAGCGACCCGTTGAAGAGGTCTCGGACACATTCACCCGGCCTGGAGCCAAAGGGGGCGGAGCAGATCGTTCATTCGCTTTGTTTGTATCACCATCCACTCGTCGGGGGGGAAGCGTCTGTTAACAATGCCGTCTCTGATTTCCTCGGTGAGGGGGTGATCTGGAAATTCTTCAACAAACCGCTCAAAGGTAGCTGAAAATTCTTTGAAGATTGTAGTCATTTTTGCTCTCCGATTTTGTCTCTCCTTGTTCATCAAGGTATTTCAAGCTATTATACTACGACACCACATTGAATATTATGTTCCGCGCTCTATTATCCGAAAATAAGAGATAATGTACACAGAAAAAGGGCGACCGATCGGCCGCCCTTCCCATATCGACGAATCGCCTTTTTCTAAGAGACTCTGAACTTATAGACTTCGTTCGAGTGAGGATCAATCACGTGGACCGCGCAGGCGATGCACGGGTCGAACGAGTGAACGGTTCTCAGGATCTCGAGGGGCTTCTTGGGATCCGCGATCGGGGCGCCGATAAGCGCGTTCTCCACGGGGCCCTTCTGGCCCTTGGCGTCTCTCGGACCCAGGTTCCATGTCGAGGGAACCACCTGCTGGTAGTTCTTGATCTTGCCCTTCTCGATATTGATCCAGTGTCCCAGCGAACCGCGGGCCACGTCGTTCAGGCCCATACCCATGCCGCTGGTGCTCTCATCGAGCTTGTACTCGGTGAAGGTCCTGGTGTCGCCCTTCTTGATGTTCTCGATGAGGTTCATGGTCCACTGTTCGGCGGCTTTGGCGTTCACGAGGCACTTTATGCCGCGGGCGGCCAAACGCCCCAGGGTGGAGAAGAGGGCTTCAGGTCCAACGCCGAGCTGCTTGAGGCAGCCGTCGACGTTTTCCTTGATCTCCTTGTTTCCGCCGACGTACGAGACGAGGCACTGAGCCAGCGGACCTACTTCCATGGCCTTCCCGTCGTACCGAGGCGCCTTCATCCAGGAGTATTTGCCGTCCTTGGACTTGGTGTCGGGGACCGCTCCCCCGAGCGCGTCGCCGGACAGCGGCTTGGTCTCGCCCACCGACGGATGAAGCGGCTTGTCGCCGTCGTACCAGGAGTGGCTGACTTCCTCGGTGATCTTCTTGGGATCGACCTTTTCCAGCTTGAGCTTCTTATCGAGGATCATGCCCCGCGGGAAGTAGAAGTCTTCCGGCTCATTGGGACCGGTCGGGAAATCGCCGTACGAGAGGAAGTTCGAGTTGCCGCCGATCGCCGCCCAGTCCTTGTAGAAGGGAGCGACGGCCAAAAGATCGGGAATGTAGACTTCTTCGATGAACTTGATCTGCTCGCGGAGCTGGAACAAATACTGGGAAATACGATCCGCGTTCAGCTGCTGAATCACGGTTACGCCGCCGGGCAGGTGCCCCTGGAGATGGGGGTTCTTGGCGCCCCAGATCGCGGTCAATTGCGCGGCGAAGACCTGCTGACGCAGATTGTCCAGGTAGTGGCCCACCGCCATCAGGTTGGCTTCCGGCGGGAGCTTATAGGCCGGGTGTCCCCAATACGCGTTGGCGAAGGGGCCGAGCTGGCCGGAATCGACAAATGACTTCAGTTTGTCCTTAAGGCCCTTGTAATACGCGGTGGTCTGGGGACGACCGCTTGCCGAGCCCGAGAGATCCGAGGTCTTCTTCGGGTCCGCGCTGAGCGCGGAGACCACGTCGACCCAGTCCAGGGCGCACAGCTGATAGAAATGGACCGTATGGTCATGGCAGTTCTGCGCAGCGTGGGTCAGGTTACGCACGATGCGCGCGTTGGGGGGAATCTCTACCTTGAGCGCGTCTTCGACCGCTCGAACGGACG
Source organism: uncultured Syntrophales bacterium (assembly GCA_964385875.1). GTDB lineage: Bacteria > Desulfobacterota > Desulfomonilia > Desulfomonilales > Desulfomonilaceae > CAYLRL01. Next base: position 15,613 of record CAYLRL010000079.1, on the reverse strand, counting down.
CCAGCGAGTGCACCAGGGTACACACGCCGCAGGAACGCTGAGTCAGCAGGTGAGCGTCCCGGGGATCGCGACCTTGGAGGATGATCTCGAGACCCCTGAAGAGCGTCCCGCTGCTCCAGGCGTCCTTGACTTTGCCGTTTTCAACTTCCACCTCGATTCTGAGGTGACCTTCAATTCTTGGTATAGGGTCAACGACAACTCTTGCCATTGCTTCGCTCCTTTAGAGGATACACATCATAGATTGCGTTGTGTCGTCGAGTCGTACTGCGGCGCTTACTTCTCCACGTAGAACGGACTCATGTTGTCCCAGAAATTGGGCTCACTGCAGCCGATGCAGGGATGTCCCGCGCCGATGGGCCAGTTGGTGCCCTGATTCCACCTGATGATGGGACAGTTGTGATAGGTGGAGGGACCCGCGCATCCCACCTGGTACAAGCAGAAGCCCTTGGCCGCGCCCTCGTCGCCGAATACTTCGACGAATTCGTCCATCTCGAAGTGGCCTCGCCGTTCGCAGTTGTCGTGGATGAGGTACTGGTAGGCGAACAAGGGCCTTCCCAGATCGTCGAGCGCCGGGAGCTTGCCAAGCAGCAGGTAATGAACCACTGTCGCCACCATGTTGTCGGCGTTGGGCGGACAGCCGGAAATGTTGACCGTCTTGACACCGGTCACTTCGGGAACGCTCTTGGCTTCCGTGGGATTGGGGGCGGCCGCCTGCACGCCGCCGAAGCATGCGCAGTTGCCCACACAGATCGTCGCGGCGGCGTTCTTCACCACATGGTTGGCGATATCCTTGAAGGTCTTGCCGTGAATTTTGCCGTACACGCCGTCGTCCTTCGTCGGAATGCCGCCTTCCGCGATGCAGATGTATTTGCCCTTGTTCTTCTTAACCGTATCTTCAAGAATTTCCTCGGCCTGATCGCCGGCTGCCGCCATGACGGTTTCATGGTACGCAAGGTCGATAATATCGAGGATGATGTCCGCGGCCCACGGGTATGTGGTGCGGATGAAGGATTCGGTGCAGCCGGTGCACTCGGCGAGATGCAGCCAGACCACGGTCGGTCGTTTCTTCTGAACGGCCTCGGCGATCCTGGGGGCAAAGGACATGGGGAGTCCCAGCACCGTCGCCATGAGTCCGCAGAACTTCATGAAGTCGCGCCGAGAAACGCCTTTCTGAGCTAACCTCTCAGGAACTTCGATGGTATTGTCCATTACTTAACCTCCTTGCATGGACGCGTTGAAAACCGTGAAACCTCCCCTTCTCTAACCTAACCGACCGAAAATAGGCGAGCGCCTCCATCCATCGAGAATCGGTGAACGGCGCTGAGTCTCCGAATTTCGTGTGATTTTCAAATAAGTCGACACTGAGACAGAGGTGGACCGTGACCAGCTAGTCGTCAACATTTGGACAGCTTATGGCAGGCGGATAGAAAAATCAAGCGCGATCGTCAATGATTTCGGCGTGCTATCATTTGTCGGAGCATATGCGGAACGTGCTATCTTTGGTCATCTCGTACAACACACCTCACGCGCTCGCACGAACCGCCTCCAACGTGCGATCCACCGCCTCTTCCGTGTGGGCAGCGCTCACAAACCACGCCTCGAACGCCGACGGCGCAAGATAGACGCCGTGATCGAGCACCTTCGCATAGAACTTCACGAACGCGTCCGTATCCGAACGTATCACGTCCTCATAGCCTCGAACCGGACCGGGATTGAAGAACAACGACATCATGGACCCGACACGATTGATCGTGTGCGGGATCCCCTTTTCATTCAGTATGCCGTGAACGCCGTCCGCCAATCTCGCGGAGAGCCGTTCAAGCAGATCGTACGGATTGTCCCGTCTCAGGATTTCGAGTGTCTTGAGACCCGCCGCGACCGCAAGGGGATTGCCTGAGAGCGTACCCGCCTGATACACGCCGCCCTCGGGCGCGAGACATTCCATCACCCGGCGCGATCCCCCGAACGCGCCGACGGGCAGGCCGCCTCCGATGATCTTCCCGAGGCAGGTGATATCGGCCCGGACGCCGAATCGCGCTCCCGCGCCCCCCGGCGCCACGCGAAATCCGGTGATGACTTCGTCGAAGATCAGGATCGCGCCGTCTTGGGAACAGACTTCGCGGAGGCCTTCCAGAAAACCAGGCTCCGGCGGCACAACCCCCATGTTTCCGGCCACCGGCTCGACGACGACTGCGGCGATCGCGCCGGGAGACTGTCCGAAGAGCTTTTTCACTTCCGCAAGGTCGTTGAAGGGGAGGACCACCGTCTTCTCCACCACGGATTCCGGCACCCCCATAGAATCGGGAACCGCCAACGTGGCCGCGCCCGAGCCCGCCCGCGCGAGCAGGCCGTCCGAATGGCCGTGGTAGCATCCCGCGAACTTCACGATGATATCTCTCCGCGTGCACCCCCGAGCAAGCCGTATTGCGCTCATCACCGCTTCGGTCCCGGAATTCACTAGGCGGACCATCTCGATGGAGGGTACCATTTCGGTAATGAGTCGGGCCATCTCGACTTCCCGCCGGGTGGGCGCGCCGAAGGACGTGCCGTCTTTCATGGCTTCGGCAACCGCATCGAGGACCTCCCGGGACGCGTGGCCCAGAATGAGCGGTCCCCACGAACCCACGTAGTCGATAAACTCATTGCCGTCTTCGTCGGTGAGCCTGCATCCGGAGCCGGAACGGATGAATCGGGGGGTGAGCCCCACGGATTTGAAGGCTCGAACGGGAGAATTTACACCACCGGGGATGATCTCCCGCGCTTGTGCGAAGAGCGATTCCGATGTCGTCGTATTCGCCATTGGCTTTTGACCTCACGTTAGTCGGTTTCGGGACCGGCGACAGTCATCCGCGCGGAGCAATTCATTGAAGGCGCGGCCGGATGTTTCAGGCAGGCGGGGTTACGCCTCATCGTCGTTCTCGTCGCCGAAATAGGTCATGCTGACCTTTTTCAGTTCGCGCTTGCTGAAGAGAATCTCGTATTGGGACACTCCTACCGTCCGGGCGATCCTGTCGACGATCTCGAGACAGCCCTCTTCCGATTCAGCGTGGACCATAGTGAAGATCGTACCGTGATGCCGTCCGAACGCAGGCCGCTCATAACAGTGAGTCACCTCGGGAAAGTCCGCGAGTCTTTGTCCCACGTCCTCCACCCGGTCTTCGTCCACCTTCCATACAACCATGCCGTTGAAGGTGATCCCCGCCTCGATATGCCGAATCATCGCGCCGATTCTGCGGATGACGCCTTCGTCCCTCATCCTCCGGATACGCCGGATCACGTCGTCTTCGGACGCGTTCACGTTCGCAGCGATCCGTGCGTACGGCTCGGGGGAGTCGTCCAGATCTCCTTGGAGTTCCTTGAGGATCAGCTTGTCGAGGGTGTCGAGTTCCAGCGCGTCCATGTGATGACTTTCGCCTGCCTGTTGGGCTACTATATACCGCCATGTCGCCGATGAACAGGGAAAATCCCCCGTTGTGCTTCGTCTTCGCCATGGGGGTCGAGGCGCATCCTTTCCTGCGGAAGCTCGAGGTGAAACGCCGCCGGACCAAGGGAAAAGCGGTCTACCGGGAGGCCTTCTTCGAGGGTCGACGGGTTCTGACGGTACGCTGCGGGGTCGGCCCGGACCGAGCCGCCAAAGCGGTCCGCGGTCTCGACGAGCGGCCTGCCGCAATCATCAGCGTCGGAACCGCCGGCGCAATCGCTCCGGATCTGCGCTATTCGAACATCGTCATCGCGTCGGAAACAGTGTCGGCTCAGGCGCAGCGAGAACCGGTCGCGTGCCCGAAGAGCCTCGTCGATTACCTTCGGGACGTCTGCGTCGCTTCGGGGGTCGAGTCTCGGACGGATCGGATTGTGACGTCGAATAGGGCCGTCTTCGAGCGGGACGAGCGCGCGCGGCTCTACCACGACACCGGAGCGATCGCTGTGGATATGGAAAGCCACGCGGTCTGCGTGGAAGCGGCACGGCTCGGCGTCCCGGCCGGCGCAATCCGCGTCATCTCCGACGATATGGAGACTCCGCCGCTCCCGGATTACCGAAGTTTGCGGACGTTCCCCCGCAACCCCCTTCATGTGCCGGGTCATCTTGCCCGCGCATGGCAATGGGCGCTCTTCCTTCGGAATTTTCGAGCCTGTTTGACGATCCTGCCGGCCATTCTCGTGAATGTCGTTCGACGAGCCGATCGGTGGGAGGACGGGTAAGTCGCGTGTGAATGGAAAGGGCGTCGGGGGGGCCGGCGGGTCGTCGAACCGTCTGGGCGGGTCAGGGTGCGGACCGATCGAATTCGTCAACGCATTGTTGACATTTCAACGAATTGCGCATAAACTGGTAAGGCTAGCCTTGCAATCGCCCGACGGACGACCGTATCCTCCTTATTCGGAGCCATACCCTTTCGTCATAGCCGTCGGGCTTCTTTTTGCCTGAATCACCGACCGAGGGCCGCGCCCGGAAAAGCGACCCGCAGGAGACGCCCTTCCTGCGGGTCGACCGCGGAATCTTTGACTCAGCGCAACGATCGCTTCTCCATTCCCAAAACCTGAGATATGGGAGATCACGGCTTCTGCGTCGGCGCGCCGACCAACGAACCGCCGGCGCCGGCGCCGTCGAACAACCATCAACTCCCACCGGACGCGGACTGGCGTGGGACGCATTTATCCTCTTCCATGAGGTCTCCGAAGTGGTAACTGTCGAGCAGCTTTCGGAAATGGTATCCGAAGATCGCGCCCGATACCGCCTCCCCGAAGGCCTTTCGGTGGAAGAGGAACGCTTTGATCAGCAGCTTCCAGTAGTAGAGCTTGTTCATCCCCTTGTCCAGGATCCCCAGGTAGAGGATCGATCGGAGGAAGGCCTTCATTTCCATCCAATCGACTCTCCGCGGTCTCGCCGGGCGGTAATTGTCCAGGAATGCGAGCACCCGCTGGTAGTAATGCTTCGGTGAGTAGATGTGCCGGAGCACGTTCTGATAGCCCTCAGTGACGGTCTGCAGGTCCATCTTGGGGACGAAGTTCATGCTGCCGTCGCAGTTGTCGCCGGAAAGATCGTCGCTCAGCAGTCGCCCTTCTTTCTGCAGTCGTTCATAGAGCCGCGTTCCGGGCAGGGCGTTGAGCAGGCCGATCATCGCCTTCACCACGCCGGTGGTCTGAATGAACTTGATCTGCCGTTCGAAGATGTTCGGAGGATCACTGTCGAAGCCGATGATGAAGCCGCCCATAACCTCCATGCCGTGAGCCTGGATGGTCTTGACCGCTTCCACGAGATCTTTGCCGCTGTTCTGGAACTTCCCACATTCCCTGAGGGAGTCCTCGTCGGGCGTTTCAAGGCCCAGAAACACACAGTCGAATCCCGCGTCGGACATGAGATTGAGCAGCTCCTCGTCATCGGCCAGGTTTACGGAGGCTTCCGTATAGAAGGTGAACGGATACTTCTTCGCGGCGTGCCACGGACCGATCCTGCGGAGCATTTCCTTGGCCTTCACCTTGTTGCCGATGAAGTTGTCGTCGACGATGAAAACGCGGCCCCGCCAGCCCATACGATAGAGCAGATCGAGTTCCGTAACCATCTGGTCGGGACTCTTCACACGCGGGACCCTGCCGTTGAGATTGACGATATCGCAGAATTCGCAGTTGAACGGGCAACCCCTCGAGTACTGAATCGACAGGGACGCGTACAGATGGATGTCGATCAAATCCCACCGAGGAAGCGGCGTAAGGCTCATACACGGCTTCTCGTCCGATTCGTACGTGTGCTTGAGCGTCCCCGCCGACAGGTCCTCAAGAAAAAGCGGAAAGGTTACTTCCCCTTCGTTGAGCACCAAATGATCCACGTCCTGGAAATCCCGGCGAGCGCTTATGAAGAGCGGACCGCCGGCCACCACGGCTTTGCCCCGCGCATGGCACCGATCGATCACTTCCCGGGCCGAAGTTTTCTGCACGATCATTGCGCTGATGAAGACCATATCGGCCCAGTCGATGAATTCATCGGGAAGATTGTCCACGTTCATGTCGACGACGCGGATATCCCATTCCCGGGGCATCATACCGGCGATGGTAAGCAGTCCGAGCGGCACATGCGCCGCTTTCTTACTGATGAACTTCAAAATATGTTTGAAGCTCCAGAATGTGTCCGGAATAAACGGATAAACCAATAGCGCCTTCATGGCTAAGCCCTCGTACTTACATAGTTTTCGGTGAATTGCTCTGCGGCGCTCTATTCTCGGCCGACCTAGAATAGTTGACGCGTCGGCGGCCGGTCAAGCTCCGCGCATACGATCCCTGTTACATCTTGATGAGGATCTCCTGCGCGACGCCCCGGCCCGGACGCTCGTCAACGCAACAAGGTGATCGTGAACGCGACCGGCTATTTCGGCGGCCCGGATGATTCGGATGAAGCGGCGCGGTCGGAGCCGTACAGGTGGTTCATGAGTCCGGAGTCCGGGCCCATGAGAATCATGGCGCCCTCCTTCAACGACCTCTTGTACAATTCCATGTGTTTGAGGAATGAGTAAAACTCTTCGTCTTTCCCGAAGGCCTCCGCGTACACGGCGGCGGCTTTGGCGTCTCCTTCTCCGCGAAGGGTTTCCGACTTTCGATACGCCTGGGCCAACATGATCTCTCGTTCCTTATCGGCGGCGGCTCGAATCTCCTGTCCGACCTCTCCCCCTTCGGCTCGATACCGCTTGGCAATCCGCTGGCGTTCCGCTTTCATTCGCGCATACACGCTCTGCTGAACTTCCCTGGGCAAGTCGATGCGTTTAACTCGAACATCAACAACCTTGATGCCGTATCGTTCCGCTGCCTCCGAGGTGCCTTCCGTCACAACCTTCATGATATTCTCCCGCTCTTCACGGATGAGGTCCTTGAAGTTGTGACCGGCGATTTCCTGACGGAGTCGGCCGAAAATGATGTCGTTGAGTCGCGCCAGCGCGCCCTCATAGTCCCTGACGGTTCGATAGAATTCGAGAGGATCTTGAATCCGCCATCGAGATACGGTATCGACGGTTACGCGTTTTTTGTCCAGCGTAATATATTCCGCCGGCCGCACGTCCGCGCCGAGGATGCGTTTGTCGAAGCGCAGCACGTTTTGAAACAACGGATACTTAAAATTGAGACCGGGTTCGCGCACCGTCCGAATGGGCTCGCCCAGCTGCAGCACCAAGGCCTGTTCGTATTGTGAAACGATGAACGCGGTCTCGTAGACAAGGGCCAAGGCAAGTACAATTATGACGACTACTCTAAACATCGCGCTCTAGTTCCCTTTCTCGGAGCCCTCTGATCGGGGCCGCTTCTCTACGGAGGTCGGAAAATCAAAGGTCTTGCCGACGCCCAACGGCAGCAGCGGGAGTACGCGGGACGCGCCGCCTCCCACGATAATCTTCTTCATCTGCGGCAGGAACTGTTCCGCGGTTTCGAGGAAAAGCCGTTCCCTCGTGATCGCCGGCGCTTTCTTGTACTCGGTCAGCAGTTTGTCGAAACGCTGCACGTCGCCTTTCGATCTGATCAGCCGACGTTCCCGGTACGCTTCCGCGGCCCTGATTTCCTGCTTGGCCTTTCCGCGGGCCCTGGGGAGGATGTCTTCCCGGTATCCTTCCGCCTCCTTGATGAGGCGCTCTCTGTCCTCCAACGCCCGGACCACGTCGTGGAAAGCCTCCCGCACCTCCGGCGGCGCGTCGACCTCTTGCAGCCGCGCCTGCGTGACGAACAAACCGGTGTTGTAGAGGTCAAGGAGCGTCTGCAGGTACTCCTTCACCTTGTCCTGAATGTCCATTCGGCCGCTCGTCATGGTGTACGTGATGGTGTTCTCGCCGACCACGCCGCGGAGCGCGACCTCGGTTGCCGCGCGCAAGGCCGCTTCCGGTCGTCGCGCGCCGAATAGGAACTTCACGGGATCCTGCACCATGTACTGCACGGACATTTGCACGTCGACGATATTCTCATCCCCCGTGAGCATGAGGGACTCGGGCGGCACGGGCCGCACCCTCCCCCCCTCGGACCTGTATCCGAACTCCGCGCGACGCACTTTCGACACATCCACTATCATATGACTCATGAACGGCCGAGGAAGACGGTAATGAGGCCCGGGACCCGCCAGGGTCCAGACCTTTCCGAACATCAGGACGACCGCCCTCTCACCGGGACCGACCACGTAGATGCCGGAAAGCAAGTAGAGCAAGACCAGGAGCGCAATGATTATCCACGTCCCCCAGCCTTTCATATACCGATCGATGAGTCGCTTGACGTCATCGACGTTCCATTCGCCGTCTCCCCCGGAAAATCTGTCATTTCTGGGTCTGAACTGGTCCATCATTCCTCCGGAGCTTTGAGTGGCCGCAATTGTAAAACAACAAATCCCGGAAAGCAAACCGCGGACACTTCCGCCCGCCTGCTCTCGTTCCTTATTATTCTATCATCATTCTGCGAGCGCGTCACAAGGGCCGAACAGGCGTTCGGCGTATAAAAAAACGCCCGTGCGTGCCGTGCGCGGGCGTTGACCATTCGAGCGTCCAGGTGTGTGACGTTGGAGGTGTCTCAGCCACTCCGTTGTCCGTTTACCGGAGCGTCCGTCGCAGGCGCCCCCATACCCTCTTGGAGGAACGAATACCCTCCCGTTTCCTCCAAGCGGCTGCGGGCGACGCTGTCGGCCTTTCGCCCGCTCATACCATTGACGTGCGGTTTTCACGCTTTGTGGAACTCTGCAAGGGTCTCCTCGAGCATTTTACGCGCCCCCCCCTTCTTCTCCTGGATTTCCTCACGCCACGCATCGATCTTCCCGATGGCCTCGAGTTCCCAAGGGAGCCATTCTTCCGAGTCACGACTGCGTATTGCGTTTTCAAGTTCAACAGGGATGGGAGGTTCTCCGCATGCCTGTAACTGCTTTTCGATTTTTCTCAATGAACGGAAGAGCTGCTTCATCTCTTTCTTGGTCAGCTTCTTTTCGCTTTCCTTATCGCCAAAAATCTCTTTTTGTACGGCCTCACTGTCTTCCTTCTTCAGAACCTGAATAAGCTTTTTCAGGTAGTCGAATTGCGCGTTGAAGTCGTACCCGTCGCGAACAAAGCCGGCGGAAGTGTGAACCGCGCTCTCAGTCATTGAACACTCCTTTAAGAACCTATCTTCACTACATTATCGAAGGTGGCCGTCGGGAGTGAAACTATGAAGCAGGGACAGTCCACAGTCCACTATCCGCAGACGAACCAATAACCTACCCTAAAATCTTTGCCACGTTTCCGCACTTTTTTGGCATGTAATGAGGCTGATTGAGGAAGTGCCTCCCTCGCCGAAGGGTTGCTATCACTCCGCTCGCGCGGCGTCAAGTACTTAATTCCGCCGGAGATGAAAATTCCTCGACCGACCGATCTCGTGTCGCGGCATATATTTTAGGTAATTTATATGTTTTTCGGATAAGTATTCATTAGATCAGTATGTTTAATATGACATCAGTATACCGCGTCGCGACGCGAAACGTCTGCGCGGCCGACCGCGAATTCAATGCGGACGCCAACTTCGCGGCAAATACGACTCGACGGCGCGCCGCGCTCCATCGGATTTCGCTCCGTCGCCCCCCTCCCCCGGAAACCCTCGCCTGTGGAATCCCGCGGTCGAACCGCGCGCCGCGCCTCTCCCGTTCATTCCCATCAGGTCGAAGTTTCGGCCGTCACAGCCGGCGGCGCCCTAACCCCGCGCGAGCCGAGCTATCGATCAATCCTTGTCTGATTCTCGTTTGTAGATGACGCCGAGCGTGAAGTCGTCCTCGAGTACGCGGTCGAAGGCTTGGCGATAATCGGTGGCATCGTGATCCGCGGGGAGGGGCCGACACCACTTCTTGAGGTGGTCCCAGGTCTTGAACGCTTTGTCGAAGGTCACGCAGCTCGTGTAGATATGGAAAATTGCGAAGCCGGGGTGGCGGGTCCCTTCCATGAGCGTTTCCGCGATCGTGTTCGGGTCGCCGGCGAAGAGCCGTGCGACAAAGGACGCGCCGTAGCTCAGCGCCAGCAACGTTGCATTGATCGGTTTATCGACGGTTCCGGCGGGGCTGGCTTTGCTCTTCATTCCGGTGGGAGAGCTCGGGGACGGTTGCCCTTTTGTCAGTCCGTAGATCGAGTTGTCGAAGAGCAGGTAGTTGACGTTCACGTTGCGGCGGCAGATGTGCGGCAGGTGGCCGCCGCCTATGGCGAGGCCGTCACCGTCTCCGCCCACAACAAAGACAGTGAGTTCGGGATTGGCCGCCTTCACGCCGGTGGCCACCGGCAAAGCTCGACCGTGCACCGAATGGAAGCCGTAATTGTTCACGAAGTACGGATATCGTCCCGCGCAGCCGATGCCCGAGACGGTCACGACTTTGTGGGGCGGCAGACCCAGCTTTTTGATGCAGGCGTTGAGCCCGTGGTGGATACCGAAGTACCCGCATCCGGGACACCAGGTGGGAAGCTCTTCCGACCGTACATCAAAAATCTTCGAGTCTTTGATCTCTTTAACTTTCGCTGCGATATCGCGTCCGGCGGTTTTCATGCCGTTGGGGCCTCCAGGAGTTTTTCAATTTCCGAGAGAATGACGGACGGCGGTATGGGTAGACCCGTCGCCCTGGTGAGTCGGACCACGTCCTTCCGGTGAAGGAATCCGATCAGATTGGCCAGTTGGCCCTCGTAATTCAATTCCGGGATGAGCGCCTCCTCGCATCGGCTCAGAAATAGGCGGATTTCCCGCTCATGGAACGGATACAGGGAGGTGATCTTCAGCGCGCCTACCTTCGCGCCCTTTTCGCGTGCGGTCGTGACCGCTTCCAACACCGAGCCGAACGTGGATCCCCATCCGATAACGCCCACGTCAAGCGGACCGCCGGCAGAAAACTCCTCCGGCGCGCGCAAGTCAGCGAGCGCGCCTGCGATCTTCCGATGTCGTTTGGCGCTCATTTGCATATGCACGTCCGGCGAATAGTTGGGCGTTCCTTTCTCGACGTGCTCGAGGCCGGTGGCGGAAAACATCAGGCCTTCCATGCCCGGCGCGGAACGCGGCGATATGCCCGATTCGGTCACCACGTAACGCTTATATCGTCCTTTCTCCGACTCGTCGGGATAGATGTTGCCGTCCGCGATTTCTTCGTCGGTCGCGCGGGGAATCGGCAGGTTTTCCACTCGATTGTCCAGGTAGAAGTCGGTCAACACGATGACCGGCGTCTGGTACTTTTCCGCGAGTTGGAAGCTCTTCACCGTGTAGTGGTAACACTCCGCCACATTGGTCGGAGCGATGACGATACGGGGAGAGTCTCCGGGGCCGCCGAAAACCGCCGCGTGGAGATCGGACTGCTCGGTCTTTGTCGGCAGACCGGTCGACGGCCCACCGCGCTGAGCGTCGATGATGACCGCGGGAACTTCCGCCATCACGCCGTGGGTGATCAGCTCGGTCATCAGCGCGAATCCCGGCCCGGACGTCGCGGTCATCGAGCGCGCGCCCGCGTAGAACGCGCCCAGGACCGCGCCGATCGCGGAGATTTCGTCCTCCATTTGCGTAACGCTCCCGCCCGTCTCGGGGAGCTTCGCGGCCAGATACTCCATGATCGGCGTGGCCGGAGTAATCGGGTAGCCGAAGTAGAGCTTCAGGCCTGCGTCGATTGCGCCCTTACCAATGGCCAGATTCCCCGAGAGCATCACCTTGCGATCCTCTTCGGCCGATTTGTCGGGCGTCAGAAGCGTCGTGATCCGGTCCGCGAAATGTTCCAGAGCGTAGTCATAGCCGGCGTCAAAACTCTTCAGGTTGCCCTCGAGGATTTTCTTGCCCTTCCGATCGAATTTCTTGGTGATCACGCTCCGGAAGAGCTCCGGCGGCGCGCCGAACACCGCGGCGAATCCGCCCAGCGCGGTGAGATTCCTTCCGCGGGACGTTCCCGCCGCGCCGGCCGCCAAATCCGCCAACGGCATACCGTAGAGCGACGCGCCGGGTTCCAGGTGAGCGGCCAGGGATTGTTCCTCTTCGATGTACCCCGGCGGGTTGCTCTCGAAGAAGACCGCGGCGTTCTCCGTCAAAAACGGAATCCGCGACTGGGATTGGATGTCGTCGAGTGAGATGAGCGCGTGGGTTCGGTCCTCGAGCGCGATAATCTCTTCGTTTCCGATTCGCGACCGCGTGACACACCGCCCGAATCCTCTGATTTCAGCCGGGTACGAGTCGAACCCCAACACCGAAAAGCCGCCCAGAGACATGGCCTCGTTGAGCAGCCCGCCGGCCGCAATGGTTCCGTCGCCGGCCATGCCGCAGACTTCAACGGTCAGATCCACTCCGGGCATTTCAGAACTCCGTCCACCACGAGGTGTTCACTTTGATCCCTTCCACCTGAAAAATGCTCGAGGCTTCGGCTCGAGCCTGTACCGTTCCGCCGACCAGGTTCACTGCGGCGACCGCGCCGAGACGCTCGGCGTTGTCGTACCCGATGGAAACCCAGTAGTCATGAATGTCGGGATGGTAGATCTGCGCGCAGTCGCCGGCCGCATAGACCGAGTCGTAGCGCGCGTTGAGGTACTGATCCACCAGCACGCCCCGCTCCACATGGAGCCCTGAGTTCGCCAGGAACCGCACATCCGGAACAAGGCCGTAAAACGCGCCGACCGCGCCGACCCGCAGATTGTCCCGCTCTCCGTCCACTTCAACGTCGATGAGGTTCTCCGAAACGCGCGCCATGCTCTTGATGCGTTTGCAGTCGATGATATTCACTCCTTTGGCCGTCAGTCGTTCGGTCAAGTCCCGTTGGATGTTCCCATTGAGCCGCACCGGCCGGAAGGCGTTCTCCGCAAGGATGAAATTGACCTGCTTGTCGAGCTTCAGGAGCGTCTTCGTGAAACAGAGCGATGTCAAGTCTCCGCCCGCGATCAGGACCGATTCTACATTCTCGAGTCTCTCCACCCAGAGGTGAGCGTCCGCGAGCGTCTTGAGCGTGAGCATGAAATCTTCGTACGCCTGCAGCGGCTCGGGGATCCTCGGCTTGCCGCCGGTCGCGATGATAAGTCCCGAGAAGTGTACGACTTCCTTGTGGGACAAGTAGAGTTCCATCTTGGAGAAATCCACGTCCGCGACGGCCTGCCCGAGCCGCAACTTGATGTCCCGCTCTTTGTAGAATTCGTGGGAGTGGACGTACAGCTCCTCTTCGGCGATGTCGCCCGCAATGTAGTCCGGCAGACGGTGGGGAGTGTAAAAGGGCTCGCATTCGCGGCTGATTATCGTGACGCGGGCTTCCGGCGCCTTCTCTCTGAGCGCCTCGGCGGCCTTGTTGCCCGCAGGACCGTTCCCGATGACGACAAAATGGTCCTTAGCCATCAGAGCCTCCCGACTGGAGCAGTCGCTCGACGAGCTCCACTTTGGACACGGAGATGCAGTCCACCGGGCAGACGTCCAGGCAGGCCCCGCACCTGATGCAGCGGGAATTGTCGATCACCACCGCATTGACGTTCTCCCAATCGGACGTCTCGTTGAAGCCTGTGATCGCGCCGGTGTCATCGACGAGCACGTCTTCCACCAGCTTGATGCAGTCCCGCGGCGCGACGTCAATGCAGTATCGACAATAGATGCACCGATCGATGTCGATCTCGTAATGCAGGTAGCAGAGGTAGCACCGCTTGGACTCCTCGAACGCCTCTTCCGCCAAGTATCCGGTTTCCACTTCCTTCTCGGCCGAGGTCAGCCGGTCCTCGACGGGCATAATCGAGGGCATGCTCCGCCGATCGATGAAATCCCACTCGCGCTCGCGGTCGGTGGTCTCGACATCTTCGATGCGCACGGCCCACTCGCGGAACTTCTTACCGGTGAGATCCTCGGCGATCCTCGCGGCGGCCTTTCTTCCGCTTGCGATCGACTCGATGACCGTCGACGGACCCGTCATGTAATCGCCGGTGAGGTAGAGCTTGTCCGTGGTTGTTTTGAATGTCTCGGGATGCGCGGTAAGCACCCCGCGCTTATCGGTTTCACCGGGCGCCTCGATCGGCGTCGCGCCCTGTCCGATGGCCACAAGGACGGAATCCGCCGGCAGGATGAATTCGCTTCCCTGGATGGGAACCACTTTCCGTCGGCCGTCTATGCGCGCTCCCTCGGGCCGAGTGCGGAGAAATTCGACCCCTTCCACCTTTCCGTTTCCAACGATGCGGTTCGAGACCATCAGCCCTTTGATGTCGACGCCCTCGAGCTTCGCGTCGTGGATTTCGTCCTTGGTGACCCGCAGGTCCTCCTCGGTCGCTCGGATGCAAATGGACGTCTCTTCGGCGCCCAACCGCAGAGCGAGCCGCGCGCAGTCGAACGCAGTGAAGCCCGCTCCCACGACGAGCGTCCGCTTGCCCAGTTGGGGACGCTTTCCCGAGTTCACGTCGATGACGAACTCGAGGCCGGAAAAGACCCCTTCGAGGTCTTCGCCGGGGACATCCAACTTCCTCTCGGTATAGCATCCCGCCGCAATGAGGACTGCGTCGTTCGTGTCCCGGAGCTCGTCCACCGAGACGTCCCGGCCGACCCGCACACCGGTCCGGAGCGTCACGCCGAGCCTCAGGATGCCGCCGATCTCCTCTCCCAGGACGTCCCGGGGGAGGCGAAACTCGGGAATGCCGTATTTGAGCATACCGCCGGGTTCCGAAAAGGCTTCGAGGACCTCGACGGTGAAGCCCATCACCGCGAGGTCATGGGCTGCGGCCAGCCCCGCGGGACCCGCGCCGACCACGCAGACCTTCTTGCCCAGCGGCGCAAAAAGCTGCTCCCTGTAGATGTGGCCGGGCTGCTTGAAATCCGCTGCGGCGCGCTTGATATGGCAAATATTGACCGGCCTGCCCAGTTCCGGCTCGCCGTGTCGGCAGAGGTCCTCGCACGGACGGGAACAGATTCGGCCGAGAACGCCGGGAAACACGTTCACGATCCGGTTCAGTTCATACGATCGATCGTACCGGGACTCGTACAGGCAGCGGATGTACGCCGGCACGTTCGTCAGCGCCGGACACGCCCCCTGGCACGGCACGTTGATCTTCATGTACCGGAAATCCGCAGGATCGACGGAATAGCGCGCGTCCGTGACGACCTTGCGCTCGGTCACGCCGTCTCGGGCGGGATAGTAGCTCTTTTCCTGCATTCGGAACTCCTCGTTTCGAGGGCCGCGTAGGCGGAGGGGCTCCCCCCTGAAGATAGAGGCAAAGCGGTTAAGCGATCAGCTCTCTACTCGTTCTCGAAAGACCCGGTGACTTCGAAGCCCGGGCGCTTGGGAATTCTTTTGGATGTCCCGCCGTGGCCGCGCCTCGGCCGGCATGCCGGAACGCCGCGCTGTGTCAGGATTCGACGGTGGAGGCATCCTCCCCCGTCGAGCTACCCCCATCGATTTCCTAAGCGTTGTCGCGAGCATTCGAGTCACATCCATTCCTACGGTTCGTTCGAAAACTCTTCTTCATCAATTCTCGGACACCCGGCTCGAATTTTCCCGCCGCGCCGGGCCATTCTTGCCGTTTTTCCGCGATGATTCATGACGGTCGCCGCTTCGGGATCCGTCTCACAATCCGCGTATCATCTTCGCCGCAAAGTCGAAATCGCAAGGCCCGTATGATCGCATGTAACCGTTCACCGGGATAGCGACAAGCCATTGATATCTCGATGGGGGAGGCTT
>CAYLRL010000078.1:0-22111 GCA_964385875.1 uncultured Syntrophales bacterium | reverse complement strand
GATATGCTTTACCGTGAAAGGGCCAAGTGATAAGATGTGTTTGTGAGACTCAGACGGTTCGCCCTACTATCTCCATAACCAACAGCATTTTCCGACCCTTCGGCTGCTCGCGAAGGAGGTCGGCACGGAGGTTGCGATGTGCCCCCCTGGTGAACCGGAAACGCGCCGAAACCTTGAAACGTCCTATGACCGGGTGTTTTTGAAGGCCTTCCTCCGGCCGCTTTCGGACCTTCCCTTCGGAATCATCGCGATCGACCGGGATCGGATCGTTCGCTGCTTCAATTCGGTCGCAGGCTATTATCTGGGAATGCCCCCTTCTCTGGCGCTGGGCAAAAGCGTCGACGAAACGATGCCTCATTCTCGACTGAGCGATATCCTCGCCGGCGCTGCGCCCCAGTACGACAAGCAGAAGATCGTCAATAACCGCCTTATACGCTCCAGCCTCATCCCTGTAACCATAGGAGACGACGTTCGATTCGCCTTGGAATTCATGGTCGATCAGACCGAAAGGAGCGCGACCGAAAAGGAGTTGGCTCGGCTCAAAGAGAAGTATGACCTTCTCGATATGCTGCTGGACACGTCCTTCGAAGAACTGGGAGCGGTGGACCCTGAGGGCAAGGTCACGTACATGACGCAGAAATCCGCACACAACCTGGGCGTCGAACGGGATGAAGTCCTCGGTCGGAGTATGCGCGATCTCAGTCCTGCGTGCCTCTTGCCGAAAGTCGCCGGGTCCGGCGTGCCCGAATTCGCTCACATAACCAGAACACGAAAGAAAAGCGTTCCGGTGCTTGTGATGCCGTTGATCAAAGCCGGCGTGGTTCAAGGAGCGGTGTGCAAAAGTGTGTTCACCGATGTCGATGAGGCCAAGAAGTTTGCAAGACAACTGGAAGGCCTTGACGATTCCGCTCCACGAAGTCCCCGCCCAAGGAAGCGCGCGCGATGCAGGTTCACCTTCGATGACCTGGTCGGTTCGTCCAAAGCGATTCGGACGGCCAAACAGAGAGCGCTGAGAGTGGCCGAGGGCGATTCCACCATTCTCATCACCGGGGAATCCGGAACCGGGAAGGAACTCTTCGCCCAAGCGATCCATAATGCGAGTCCACGGAGTCAAGGCCCGTTCACCGCGGTGAACTGCGCCGGCATCCCCGAGAATTTGCTCGAGTCCGAACTATTCGGTTACGAGTCCGGCTCTTTCACCGGCGCGCGGCGAGGCGGTAAGCCGGGGAAATTCGAATTGGCCCACAATGGGACGCTCTTCCTCGACGAAGCCGGAGACATGTCCATGGGCATGCAGGCGAAACTCCTGAGGGTCACCCAGGAAAAAGCAATCGAGCGCGTGGGCGGTACGGTGAGTTATGAGGTGGACGTGCGGATCATCGCCGCGACAAACAAGGATTTATGGGAAATGGTCCAAACGGGCCGGTTCAGAGAAGACCTTTATTATAGACTTGACGTGGTGAACATCGTCACCCCTCCTCTACGAGACCGCATCGAAGACCTGACCGCACTCATCGATCACCTCCTTCCACACATTCGCTCCCGAACGGGAAACTCCGTCCGAGGCGTCTCCGAGCGGGCCCTCGAGCTCTTTCGCAATTACCGTTGGCCGGGCAACGTGCGTGAACTGCGCAATGTTCTGGAAGGCTCAATGAATCTCAACACGGGCGATTTCATTGACGTCGAGGACCTCCCCTCCCGAGTTCGCCGACGTATGGAAGAAGGAAATTCAGTGGAGGAGCCCAACGTCCCGGTCCGCAACCATTTGGACACAGATCTTCCTTCCGTTGAACGTCTGATGATCGAGCGGGCGATCGCCGCGGCGAACGGCAACAAACGCCAAGCCGCGAAGATGCTCAAAATGAGCCGCGCGACGTTGTATAACAAGCTCAAGAAGTATGGGATCCGCACCGAATCGTCCCGCTCGTGATTCGGCGTGGGTAAGTCCCGGCATTACCCGCTTTTTTCTATTGCAAAACATTTCCGGGGAGTGCGCGATGGTGGCTGGGCGCAAGTTTCCGGCCCGGAGTGTCTCATTCCTAGACATGTCCAAGTCCTGACATGTCTAATCCTCCGCCCTTACCGCACATCCAGCCCCTTCACCTGTCGTCGGAAAACGATTTCTCCCCCTTCTTCCAAACCCCACCCGGCTCCGTAAACGCTTGACAAGGTTACCCATTCCTGCGCCCGATCCGGTAGCGTCGCGCGGGGCCTGCCTCCCTTTATCGAACTTTCTACCGTCGACGGCATGGACGTTGCTTGTTCACCGGTGACCTCGAAAACACCAGAGGCCGCCTCTTCGGGGAGCGACATCCGAGTAGTCGACCGCCGGTGAAGAACCATCATCCTGAGTGTGACACATGAAACCACGAGTCGCTATTGTTGACGCCGTACAGACCGACCACGCGGACAGGTTCGAGGAGAATGTCCAAGAGATCCTCTTCGGAGTGGTAAGAAAGCTGATGGATCGAGTCGGCATAGATCGATCCGATATCGGTACCCTGGTCTCTTCGTCATCCGACTATTGGCAGGGGATCAGTTGCTCCAACAGCTACTACTACGACTCCGCAGGAGCGAATCTCAAGAGTGGCTCAAAGGTTACCGAAGATTCCGTCTACGCGTTGATCTACGGCGTGATGCGAATCTTGTCGGGCCACTATCGCACCGCCCTGGTGGTGAGCTCTACGAAGTCTTCCGAATGCCCCTCCCTCCATACGCTTTCGAGTATGAGCGCGGACCCGATTTTCCAGCGGCCGGTTGGATTGAACGAGATGTCGACGCTTGCGCTCCAGGCCGCGGCGTACTTGGACACGTATCGGCCTCAGCGGAGTCAAGTCGCAGGAGTAGCGGTAAAGAACCTGGCCAACGCGGAACTGAATCCCCATGCGCATCGTGGCGGTCGAGTGACCGCTGAGGAAATCCTGGCTTCACCCGTCCTCGCTCACCCGCTCAGGAGCAAAGAAGCGCCGGATACGAGCGACGGCGCGTGCGCCCTGCTCCTGGCGGAGGAGCACACGGCCCGAGAGCTCACCGACAATCCCGTATATGTGCTCGGCCTGGGATGGTCCGCCGACGGGCCCTTCATAGGCGATCGGGATCTCTTGGGCGGGGCGCTGCCCGCGGCCGCGCAAATGGCCTACAAAATGGCGAATATCTCGGATCCGGCCAAGGAGATCGACGTGGCGGAAGTCTGCGACGTGACCGCGCTGCACGAAATTCTGTGGAGCGAGCAGCTCGGGCTCTCAGAGCCGGGCGTGGGAGGCCGACGCATCGAGGAAGGCGCTGCGGAAATTTCCGGCGATCTTCCCATTAACCCGTCCGGCGGTCTCTTCGGCGCGAATCCGTACGTTCCGCGCGGACTGATCAGGGTTTGCGAAGCAGCGGCTCAGGTGAAGGGTGTAGCCGGAGATCATCAAGTCTCCGGTGTGAACAGGGCTTTGGCCCACGGCCTGCACGGTCTGGGCGCTCAATCTCATACGGTTGTGATCCTCGGAAGCTAAGGGGACCTCATTATGGCGCAAGCAACGGCAATTATCGGCACGGGCCAGACTGAATGCGGCAAACGGACCGATGTCTCGTATCCGGAGCTCATCTATGAGGCGGTGACTCGGGCCTTCGAAGACGCTCAACTCGCTCCCTCCGACATCGAGGCGGTGGTTGCGGGCTCGATGCCTCCCGCCATGGAAGGGGTCAACAACCCCCATCTCTATTGGGCGGACGCCATGGGAGCGCGAGGCAAGCCGCTCATTCGCACGGCTACCTGCGGTTCGACGGGCATATCGCTGGCGCATACGGGCTACTACCATGTGGCGTCGGGTCTCTTCGATCTGGTCCTGGTCGTGGGCGCCGAAAAGATGAACGAGGGAGACCCGCAGGGAACCATGGCCACGGTTGCCGATCCATTCTTTCAGCGACCCTTTTTGGCGGGAGCGCCGGGCATATTCTCTCTGCAGAGCAATGAATGGGCTCATCGCTACGGCATTGACGAGCGGCGTGTCCGTATGGCCGCGGCGGAAATCTCCGTGCGAAACCACAACGACGCGCTGCTCAACCCCTACGCCCACATCAGGCATCACACAACCATCGAGGATGTGCTGGATTCCCGGGTGATCGCATACCCGGTTCGCCTGCTGGACGTTTGCCCCGCGTCGGACGGCGCATGCGCGGTCATCATGGCGTCCGAGTCGATGGCCCGAAAGCTTGGCCGACCCACGGCCTGGATCAAGGGCGTGGGTTACTGCGGCGAGCAGGCCTTTTTCGGCGAGGGCGACAAGGTGGCGTGGCAGTCCGCGATCCGCGCCGCGAAATCCGCATACGACCAAGCGGGGATAACGAATCCGAGGAAAGAGCTCGATGTGGCCGAAGTCTACAATCCGTTCACCTTCCAAGAGATGCTCTTCTATGAATGCTTCGGTTTCTGCGATTTCGGCGAAGCGTGCGACCTGGTCGAGCACGGTGTGGTTATGAAGGGCGGAGATATTCCTTGCGACCCCTCGGGCGGTACCCTGTGCACGAATCCCATTGGAGCGACGGGATTACAACGTGTCTCCGAAGTGACGCTCCAGGTGACCGAAAAGGCCGAAGACCGGCAAATCCCCGGCGCTCGGACCGGGTTGGCTCATGCCATGGGCGGATTGGACCAATTCAACGGCGTGATGATCATATCGAGCGCCTTGTAGACGAGGACTTCAAATGCAGCAAGAATCGAGAATACTGACCGGTTATGTTTCCCTGCCCTACAGGTGGGCCATGGGACCGACGGCGACCCGTTTCTATGAGGAATTCAAGAACAAGCGCATCATGGGTACCCGCTGCGCACGATGCGCCCGCGTGCTGATCCCCGCTCGCGCTTTTTGCTCCGAATGCTTCGAGCGCTTGGACGAGTGGGTCCAAGTGTCGGATGAGGGCGAGATCAAGACGTGGGTGCTCATCAATTTCTCGTACGAAGGACAGCCGAAGGAGCCGCCGTACATTCTGGGAATCGTCAAATTGGACGGCGCGGACGTGGGTCTTCCGCATTTCCTCGGTGGGGTGAACATGGAGAGCGCCGAGAAAGTAGCCGAAGAGATCAGGATCGGCGGCAGAGTCAAGGCCGTCTGGAAGGAAGACCGCGAGGGCTACATCCTCGACATCGAGCACTTCGCGCCCATTTCATGAGACTCGGAACCGACCGCCGGCGGTCTCGACGGTTCCGGCCGCGACCGTCGAACGCCGGCCCGAGAATGCGCGGATCGTCGTGCCTCGGAGGGCGTGATCATGAAAGCCTGGATACCCGGAAAACACTACGAAGAGCTTGAAGTCGGCGACGAGTTCGACACGGTGAGCCGCACCATAACCGAAGCGGACATCGCCAACTTCTGCGGAGTCTCCGGCGACTTCAACCAGCTGCACACCGACATCGAGTTCGCGGCGAGGACGCCCTTCGGGCAGAGAATCGCGCACGGGATGTGCGGCATGTCGATTGCGTCGGGGTGCGTGAACCGCTCGGGATTGATCGAAGGAACGACCGTCGCGTTCAAAGCTATTCGTGAGTGGAAATTCAAAAAGCCAATCTTCATCAACGACACAATTCACGTCAAAGTGATCGTCCATGAGAAACACGAAGCAAAAAAGGACGATCGAGGATTGATCACCTTCCTATTGAGCGTGATTAATCAGCGCGACGAGGTGGTCATGGAAGGTCTGTGGGACCTGCTGATGGCTCGAAAGCGGCGCTAGTGGGACCTGGTCGGACGCTGAGGCGCGAGACAAGCGTAATCCGTTGAATTCCTTTCGCGGAGGAGGTCGGAGCCGCGAGCGAATAATCGACCGGGAGAGACCGGACCTACGACGGTCGGTCATCCGGATCCGGTCCGCTCCGAACGAGGAAACGATATGAAAAGCCGAGTATGTATAGCAGGCGTAGGGATCGTCGAAGACCACACAGCGGGCTTATCCCATAAGGAGATGCTCTTCCGCGCGGTTCGCAACGCATTGGACGACGCGGGCCTCGAACGCCGGGACATCACGGGCGCGGTCACCAGCAGCTGGGACTTCCTCGAGGGACGGAGTCTCTCGAACCAGTACACACTGGACTCGATCGGCGGAGTTATGAAGCCGTGCGATCTGCGCCTCGGCGAGGACGGGATGCACGCTTTCTTCGCTTCGATCCTCGAAGTCGCAGTGGACCCAAACCAGGTCGTGGTCGCGGCGTCGGTGCAGAAGGCCTCGGAACGGCCGGAGGAGGGGCTTTCTTCGGAGAAGATCCTCCTGGCTTCGCTCGATCCCGTCTTAGTCCGGCCCGTTGCTCGGGCGCTCCCCGGGCTGTACGGTCTTGAATCGGTCTTCGCTGCCATGGACGCACGGGCATACATGGACCGTTCGGGACTAACCGAAGACCGGATAGCGCTGATCGCGCGGAAGAACATGGCCAACGCGTCGGATGAAGCCGACCTGTCCGCCTCGGTGAGCGTCCTTGATTCGGAAACCCTCGCAGGACCGGTGAAAAAGCCGTTCCAAGCGCGCGAGTCCGAGGCCGCGTGCGCAATCGTTCTGACCTCGGAGAAGCGGGCGCGGCGACTGAAGGCGCCGCCCGCACTCGTGAGCGGCGTCGGCTGGTGTTCCATCGAGAGTTACTTCTCCGGCGGACGTATGGGAACCGGCGAAGAAACACGCGCGGCGGCCGCCCGGGCCTATCGGTCGGCGGGGATACGCAAGCCTGAGAGAGAGATCGATTTCGCCGAAGTCAGCGACTGGTATGCCCACCGGGAAGCAATGCACTGTGAAGCGCTCGGTTTGTGCGACGGAGCGGAAATCCAGGGGCTCATCGCCGAGGGAGCGTTCGGGCGTGACGGCGCTCTCCCCGTCAATCCCACCGGCGGATTGCTCGGCCGCGGCAACGCGGTAGGGACATCTGGGCTGATTCGGGTGGCGCAAGCTTGCTTGCAGATACGGGGTCAAGCCGGGACCGGTCAAGTGGCGCGGGCCTCGGTCGGCGTGGCTCACAGTTGGGGCGGCTTTGCGTCGCCGACCGCAGGAGCGGCGGTCCTGAGCGCATGGTAGCGGTTTGAAGACAACGCCGCGCTGAGCGCGGGCATTTGAGGAGTATCACATGGCCGGTAAGGTCGCCGTAGTAGGCGTCGGCATGCAAAAATTCGAGTTCCGCAAACGTGAGACCGTCGAGGAGATGATCTTTCAGGTCGCGCGGAACGCTCTGGAGGACGCCGGGCTCGCCAAGGAAGACGTGGATTCGGTGGTGTTCGGTTCCGCTGTGGATGCGTTCTGCGGCATACACAATTCGGACAAGGCTGCGATCGCGGGATCCGCCGGTCTATTGAAGCCCACCATGCGCAATTGCACCAGCGGCTCCACTGCGGTTTCGACTCCTATTCTCGCATACAACCACATAGCGTCCGGGCTCTTCGACGTTGTCATGGTGATCGGCTACGAGAAGATGAGCGAAAACGAGTCCGCTCAGGCCGTCTTCAACACGGTGTACGACGAGGCCTTTGTCCGGCGCATCGGTCTGAATGTTCCCATCCAATGCGGACTCGAGGCCAGGGCCTACCTCAACCGTTACGGCGTCACCGAGCGCCAGATGGCCAAAGTGTCGGTCAAGAATAGAGGGAACGCCCTTTCCAATCCGTACGCCCAACTGCCCAAGAAGCTGACCGTCGAAGACGTGATGAACTCCCCTTATCTGTCGTGGCCGGTGAAGCTTCTGGACACCTCGCCGGTCACCGACGGCGCCAGAGCGGTGATTCTCGTTTCAGAGGGAGTCGCCCGAGAGCTGACCGATGATCCGGTGTGGATTAAGGGCTGCGGCAGAGGCGCCGACTCGGTCTGGTTCATGGGGAGGACCAACTATGATCTTGCCCGGCTTGACTACGCATATCTGGCTGCGAAACAGGCCTACGATATGGCCGGGATTCGCGATCCGAGGGCGGAAGTAGACTACGCGGAAGTGTACGACCCCTTCACATACAAGGAGATGCAGCACTGCGAAGCGCTGGGACTGTGCCCGGAAGGCGGCGCGGGAAGGATGATCGACGAAGGGGTTTCACTGAAGGACGGTCCGTTGCCGGTCAACGCTTCGGGAGGACTCCAAGGAGAAGGCAATCCGATCGGCGCCGGGATGTCGCGCCTGTGCTGGTGTTACTTGCAAGTGGCGGGCCGAGCCGGAGATTGTCAGGTTCCCAAAGACGTCAACACCGCGGTCTGCAACGCGTGGGGCGGCATGTATCAGTACAACGCAGTCATGGTGATCGGACGAGACTAAGGCTCCGGCGCCGAGTCGGCGTCCGTGTCGGTGTGTGGGCAAAGGGCTGGAGGCCGCCTCGGCTGCGCATACCGGCTGCTCAGGAACGCTCAATCTCACGAAGGGAATACCAATGGCCGAGAAACAACAGGAAATGACGATCCAAGGTGAAATACGGATACCCTACACCTGGTCCGTCGGAAAAGCCGGGGAACGATTCTTCAAAGAGATGCGCGACGCCAAGCGGATCATGGGCACGCGGTGTCGCCAATGCAGCCGAGTGATCGTTCCGCCCCGTCTCTTCTGCGAGGAATGCTTCACGGACGACATGGAGTGGGTGGAAGTCGAGCCGAAAGGGAAGCTTGTCACGTTCGGCGAATCGTACTTCTCGACGGACGGAAAGCGTCTCGACGAGCCTTGGATTCTTGGAATCGTAAGACTCGACGGCAGCGACGGCGGTTTAATCCACTTTATCAAGGAAGCTCGTGCAGAAGACCTCCATATCGGCATGCCGATGGAGATCGTCTTCAAGGAAGAACGCACAGGGGACATCCTCGATATCCTCTACTTCAGACCCGTCAAATCATAGGGTTGACCGAGGCGTTTTCATGAGCCAGCGAGGAGAGCCGGACCTGGAGGTACAAGGATTAAGCCTGAATTTCGGGGCTGTTCAGGCGTTGCTGAACGTCTCCTTCGATGTACGGGGAGGCGAAATCCTTGCGCTGATCGGTCCGAACGGCGCCGGAAAGACGTCGATGCTCAATTGCATCAGCGGCTTCTATAAACCGTGGGCCGGCACGGTGAACTTCCAGGGTAAAGACATCAGCCGCCTCTCTCCCAGCAAGCGCGCCCGAGTCGGCCTCTCTCGAACGTTCCAGAATATCGAGCTCTACACCGGTTTGACGACGCTGGAAAACCTCATGGCCGCCCGACATGTTTTCATCGAGTACGGCGTCGTCTCCGGATCTCTCTTTTTCGGACGCGCCCGTCGAGAGGAGATCGAACACCGTCGCGTGGTGGAAGAGATTATCGATCTGCTGGAACTCGAGGAGGCGAGACACAAGGTGGTCGAAAGTCTGCCGTACGGTCTGCGCAAACGCGTCGACCTCGGACGCGCTCTGGCTTTGCAACCTCGAGTGCTGCTCCTGGACGAGCCCATGGCGGGAATGAACGCCGAAGAAAAGGAAGACACGGCTCGCTTCATTTTGGATGTCCACGAACTCAAAGGCCCCGCCATCGTGATCGTCGAGCACGACATGGGAGTGGTGATGGATATCTCCCACCGTGTGGTCGTGTTGGACTTCGGCGCCAAGATCGCCGAAGGAACGCCCGACCAGATCAAGCGGGATGAAAAAGTGATTCGAGCGTATTTGGGCAAGGAAGTCGAAGAAGGGGTTTGAGAATATGAGAGCGCCGGATCTCCAGAGCGAAGATACGCTTCCCAAGCTCCTGCTCAGGAACTACCGGAAATACGGCGGTCGTCAGCCGGCCGGAAGAGAAAAGATCCTGGGCATATGGGAGAGCTACACCTGGGAAGACTATTACGAGACCGTGCGCCGGCTGTACCATGCGTTCGTCGAGATGGGACTGACTAAGGGCGATCGCGTCTCCATCCTGGGAGAGAACAAGCCCCACGTCTACTGGTTCGAGTTGGCCGCCCACTCCTCGCGCGCAATATGTATCGGAATCTTCGCGGACTGCACCGCGCCCGAAGTTGAATATTATCTCACCCACTCGGGCTCGCGCTTCGTGGTCTGTCAGGATCAGGAACAGGTCGACAAGGTGCTGGAGATCAAGGCGTCGATTCCCAATGTGGAGCGGGTCATTTACTGGGACGCAAAAGGACTTTGGAGCTATCGGGACCCGTTGCTGCTCAATATGGACGACATGATCGAACGGGGCAAGACTCTCGCTGCGGAGGATCCCGAGAGCTTCGAGCGCGCCGTCGAGAAAACCCGAGGCGACGACCTGGCGGTCTTCCTGTACAGCTCGGGAACCACGGGTCAACCGAAAGCGGCCGAAGTCACCCAGTCCGCGTTGATCGGCATGGCCGCGGCAGTGAACGAGGTAGACCGTTACAAGGAGAACGAGGAATATCTCTCGTTTCTGCCGATAGCCTGGATTGCCGAACAACTCTTTGGGGTGGCCTGTTCCCTGTACTATTGCCTGAGGACGAATTTCCCGGAAGAGCCCGAGACAGTGCAGGACAATATTCGGGAAATTGGACCTCAGGTGGTGTTCTTCGGTCCGCGGCTCTGGGAGAATCTTATCCGGATGATTCAGGCGAGAATGCAGGATTCCGGACTTCTGCATCGAGTCTGCTTCAAGGCGGCCATGGAGGTCGGCCGACGCCGAGCGGAGAGCCTTATGACGGGCCGATCGCCCGGCCTCACCATGGAATTGATGTTTGCGCTTGCGGACCGGTTGGTCTTTCGTCCTCTCCGAGACAATATCGGGCTTCTGTATACCCGCGTGGGATATTCCGCGGGTTCCGCGGTCAGTCCGGACGTCATCAGTTACTTCCATGCGATCGGCGTTAACGTCAAGCAGCTTTACGGCGGTTCCGAAGTCGGTGTGGTTACCTTGCATCGAGACGGAGACATCAAGCCGGAAACATGCGGTCCACCGCTCCCCGGAGTCGACATTCGAATATCCGACGAAGGAGAGATCCTCGTAAAAACGCCGAATATGTTCTCGGGTTATTACGGAGATCCTGAGAAGACTCGGGAAAAGATCGTCGACGGCTATTACAAGACCGGGGATTTCGGGCACTTCGACGCGGATGGACACCTCATAGTGATGGACCGAATGGAGGATTTGCTCGAATTCGCCGGCGCAAAGAAATTCTCGCCCCAGTTTTGTGAAGTTCGACTCCGGTTCTCTCCGTACATCAAAGACGTGTTGGCGGTGGCGCGTCCCTCAGAGGGTTATGTGGGCGCGCTTGTCAATATCGACCTTGAGAATGTGGGCCAATGGGCGGAGTCGCGGCGCATTCCGTACACCACCTTCGCGGACCTGTCCCAGAAGCCGGAGGTTATCGAACTGGTCCGGTCGGAGATCCGACGGGTCAATGAAATGCTCCCCGAACATGCTCGGGTGGCGAAATTCATCAATCTCTACAAGGAATTCGATCCGGATGAGTCCGAGTTGACTCGAACACGGAAACTGCGTCGGACATTTGTCGAGGAACGCTTCAAAGAGATGATCGACGCGCTTTACTCCGACCGGGAAAGTCTCGATCTCACATCGCGCATAACGTACCGGGACGGCAGAACGGGAACGATGCGCACGAACATCCGGATCGTCTCGGTGTGAAGGAGCCTCAGGTGTTGTTCAGCTTACTTCCTCAGTTCGTGGTGACCGGCCTGCTCACCGGCAGTGTATACGCGCTGGTGGCGGTAAGTATCGTGCTTGTGTACAAGGCCACGCGAATATTCAACTTCGCCGTGGGAGAACTCCTCGCGCTGGGCGGCTATTTTTGCTACTCGTTCGTGGTTTGGTTCCATTTTCCCCTCTGGTTGGCCTTGCTCGGGGCGCTGCTCATGGCGGTCGTGGTCGGATCACTGGTCGAGCGATTGGTCCTCCGTCCTCTCCTCAGCCAACCGCTCCTTACGATCATCATGGCTACGCTTGCCCTTTCCGTGCTCCTCCGGGGGCTGATGCTGATGATTTGGACGGGCTACGACCTCGGCTTCCCGAAGGATCTGCTTCCCGGACGAACGCTGCTGATAGGCAGCGTCGCCATATCTCACGAACTGCTTTGGGCGTGTGGGATTGCTCTCGTGAGCTTTGGCGGCCTCGCGTACTTTTTTGTCAAGACAAAGACCGGTCTGCGTATGCGCGCGGTCTCGGAAGACCACGAGCTCTCGATGTCCTGCGGAGTGAACATCACCATCATCTTTGCGGTGACCTGGGTACTGGCGGTGATGCTCGGCACGTTGGCCGGTTTTCTCATGGGCTACCGCCTCTCCTTGGCGCCTTCCTATACTCCGCTGCTCGCGCTGAAAGCTTTCCCCGCGGTGATCTTCGGAGGCCTCGAATCCATTACGGGCGCGCTGATCGGCGGATTGACGGTCGGCTTGATCGAGGCCGTGGTCGGCGGACTGATCGACCCGAATCTCGGTGAAATCTCCGCTTACGTGCTCCTGCTTCTCGTGCTGATGATCCGGCCTGAGGGGCTGATGGGTCTGCAAAGAATAGAGAGAGTCTAACATGTGGCGGCCGTGCGGGACTTTTGACGACACCTATAGCAAGGACATGGCGATCATCAGGACGAAACCCCAATGGGGTCTCACCATCGCCGGGCTTCTGTTGCTCGCGTTCCTGCCGTACATCCTCGGCCCGGCTACCATAACCTCCGTAAATCTCATCGCGATTTCCGTGGTGAGCATAATGGGACTCCACATCCTCACGGGTCTGACCGGACAGATCTCGCTCGGTCAGGGCGCGTTCATGGGCGTCGGCGCGTACTCGATGATGATGCTCATGAATCATGGGCACCTGAATTTCTGGATCGCCTTACCCTGCGCTCTGGTCATAGCCGGTTTGATCGGACTCTTTTTCGGCTTGCCGTCGCTGCGAATAAAGGGGTTCTACTTGGCGATGGCCACCCTTGCCGCGCAATTCCTGATCCCTTGGTTTATCGTGAACGTCAGACCCGATCTGACCGGCGGCACCTCCACCCTGACCGTCGCCTTCCCACAGATCGGAGGTTTCGTTTTCTCGTCGCAAGAGCGGATCTACTACCTAGTCATGACCTTTGCCGTGGTGACGGTCTTCCTGACGAGAAACCTGCAGCGCTCGAAGATCGGTCGGGCGTTCGTGGCGATACGCGACAACGACCTCTCTGCGGAGATCATGGGGGTGGAGATCTTCCGATACAAGCTCCTGTCCTTCTTCGTTTGTTCCGTCTTTGCCGGACTTGCGGGCTGTTTGTGGGCGGTTTGGATGGGAGCGGTCAACGTCGATTCATTCACGCTGCATGAATCCATCTGGTACCTGGGCATGATCATTGTCGGCGGACTCGGTTCCGTGCCGGGAGCGGTTTTCGGAGTGATTTTCATCCGAATCCTCGAAATCCTGGCGCAGCACTTGGGCCCGCTGGCGGCGGGAATTCTTCCCGACGCCCTCGCCGCGGCCGTAAAAAGCGGGATAAGTCCGTTTATTTTCGGTCTGGTGATCTTGCTCTTTCTCATATACGAGCCGAGAGGCTTAGCGCATCGGTGGGAAATTTTTAAATATTTCTACCGCAGATGGCCATTTTCCTTCTAGAAGCCCAACTGTGTTCAGGATCGATCGGGACCGCAACGATTGCACGATTTGGCGGCGCGAGCCCGGAGACGGGCGCCCGCGAATCGTCACGCGAGTCCCCATGCATGAGGAGGTTCATATGAACAGTCTTGGAAGACGTTTTTCAACACGCGGCGCGGCGACGACATGTGCGCTTATCGTAGGGTTGCTGCTGTGCGCCTCGGTCTGCTTCGCCGCAGATAAGCCGGACAGCGTCACTGTGGCTTTGATCGGAGATCTCACGGGACCCTACGCTTCGGTGGTCGGTCCGATGGCGCCCGGCTGCGAGGACGCGGTCAAGTACGTGAACGAGGAGTTGGGCGGTATCGACGGCGTGAAGCTCAAGCTGGTCGTTCGCGACAACACGGGAAAAGCCGCTCTCGGATTACAGCAGTACACGGAGCTCGTTTCCATGAAGCCCAAACCGCTCTTCTTCGGCGTACCCCATACGCCGACCGCGGAAGCCTTGCGGCCGAAGGTGTTGGCCGACGACGTGATCGGTTTCTTCCCGAGCAGCATCGACGACCTTTACCCCCAAGGGAACACCTATGGATTCTACGCGCTCTACGCCGGAATGACAGCCGTCGCAGTGAAGTGGCTCAAAGAGAACTGGAAAGAGAAACGGAACCCCCGAGTGGCTATCATCACCTGGGATCAGGCGTACGGGCGAGCGCCGCTCATTCCCACATTCTTCGAGTACTGCAAGAAGATCGGTGTGGACATTGTCGCTCAGGAACTCTTCGGCGTCCGCGACGTGGACCTCACCACGCACATGGTCAGGATACGGGCCCACAAACCCGACTGGCTCCTCACCAACTGCACGGGATCGGGGCCGGTCGCCATTATGCGCTCGGTCAAAGAACTCGGTATGGATGTCAAGCTTCTCAATACCGTGGGCGGCGGCTGGGGAACCGTTCGACTCGATCCCGCTCTCTTCGAGGGATGCGTGTCGGTCCTGCATAATGTCTCCTACGACAACGAGGATCACCCCGGCATCAAGAAAATCAAGGAATATCTCAAAAAGAACAACCGCAACGTCAAGCAGCAAACCAACTTCTATATCATCGGATGGCAATACATTCTGATGATCAACAAAGTCATGAAGGATGCGGCGGCGAAGGTCGGCTGGGACAAGCTCGATACCGCGGCGATCAAGGAGCAAATGAACAGCCTGACCAAGTGGGAGCCTCTCGACGGCGTCGTCCGGGTCACCTACACCGAAAAGGTCCGGTCCAGCCCCTGGCTCAAGGTGTTCAAGATCTCGGACGGGAAACTGGTCCCGGCCGGAGGAAAACTCGGTCAGGGCGATTTTGTCAAGGCGCCCGACATGACCCCGCCGGAATTCCTGAAGTAGGTCAATTCCAGGCGCCGACCCGACGACGTTAACGGGCGTCGGGCCGGCGCCTACTCGTCGGCGCGTGGCGGAGGGAGGTGATTCCCATTCTCGAAGTCAATCAAATCGAGGTCTTCTATCACAACGTCATCCAGGTCCTCAAAGGGGTCTCCTTGACCGTCGAAGACAAGCAGATCGTCGCGCTCTTGGGCGCCAACGGAGCGGGTAAGACCACGACGCTCAAGGCCGTGTCGGGCCTGCTCAGAGCCGAAGCCGGAGAGATCACGGACGGCGATGTCAGGTTTCTCGGTGAAAGAATCGACGGTCTATTGCCCCACGGCATCGCTAAGATAGGCATTATTCAGGTTCTCGAGGGGAGGCGTGTATTCCGGCATCTCACCGTCGAGGAGAACCTGCGGGTGGGGTATATCGGCAGGGGAGGCGAAAACGAAATCCGGGAGAAATTGGACAGGGCTTACGGTCTCTTTCCCCGACTGAGGGAACTCAAGAATCGAGTGTGCGGATTTCTCTCCGGCGGTGAACAGCAAATGATGGTCATCGGCCGGGCGTTGATGTCCGAACCGAAGCTCATGCTCCTCGATGAACCTTCTCTCGGCCTTGCGCCGATCCTTATTGCGCGAATATTTGAGATCATTCAACGCATTAACGAAGAGACCGGCACGTCTCTCCTGCTCGTGGAACAGAACGCCTTGGCCGCGCTCGATATCGCCCACTACTGCTATGTGATGGAAAACGGCCGAATCGTGATGGACGGCGCTGCAGAAAAGCTCAAAAATAACGAGGATATCAAGGAATTCTATCTCGGACTGAGCGCGGTGGGCAGCCGCAAAAGCTACAAAGAAGTCAAACACTACAAGAGGCGCAAACGATGGCTTTCGTAGCCGAGCAGGAGCGGTCCGGCCGCCGGATTCCGAGAAATTCCCCGGAAGGAGATCGTACGAAAACCATGATCATCGAACTGAGCCCGGAACAGCGAATGGTTCAAAAAAACGTCCGTCAGTTCATGCTCAAAGAGATCGAGCCCCTCGCTGAACGGATCGACCGAGAGGACAAGTTCCCCGAAGGCGTTTGGCGCACGATGGGCGACCTCGGCATACTCGGGGTGACGGTCTCCGAAGAGTATGGCGGATCGGGCTTCGATTTGCTCACCGCCGTGCTGACGGTCGAGCAGATCGCTCGGGTCTGTCCCGCGCTCGCGGTCTCCTACGGCGCTCATGCGAACCTGTGTGCGGACAACCTCTTCCGCAACGGTTCCGAGGAACAGAAGAGGAAGTATCTACCCGGCCTGTGTTCCGGGGAACTCATCGGCTGTCTCGCGCTGACCGAACCCAACGCCGGCTCGGACGCTCTGAGCATCAGGACGACGGCCGTTCGGGACGGAAATGAATATGTCCTCAACGGGACGAAGATGTTCATCACCAACGCTCCCGACGGCCACGTATTCCTGACGTACGCCAAAACCCGCAAGAACGCGCATCCCAGAGAAAGCTTCACGGCCTTTATCGTTGAACGGGACTTTCCCGGATTCAGCGTGGCCCGAGCTCTCGAGAAAATGGGAAACCGCGGCTCGCCCACCGGCGAAATCGTCTTCGAGGATTGTCGAGTGCCGGCGGAAAACGTGCTCGGCGCGCCGGACGGGGGCATCGGGGTCATGATGGGCGGACTGGACGTGGAGCGAGCCTTTTTCTCAGGGGAGCCCTTGGGTATAGCCGAAGGAGCGTTCGAGCTGGCCCTGAAATACGCCAAGGAACGCGAGCAGTTCGGTCGGCCGATCTCCGAGTTTCAACTCATCAAAGCCAAGTTGGCGGACATGTACACTGAGATCGAGGCCGCGAGAGGACTCGTGTACCGGGCGGCCGTCCTTGCGGACACAATGAAGCGAGGCGGCAAAGGGACCGAAGTCCACAAGCTCGCGGCCGCTGCGATGCTCTTCGCCGCGGAAACAGCGACTCGGGTCTCGAATCAGGCGGTGCAGGTCCATGGTGGATACGCCTACATGCTCGAATTTCCCATTAATCGGTTTTATCGTGATTGCAAGCTCTACGAGATCGGCGCGGGGACGTCCGAAATTCGTCGACTGGTGATTGCGGACGAAATCATTGCGAGAGGCTTGGAGTATGTCTGAAACGCCGCCGTCCCACCCGGACGACGCACCAGAGGAGCTGCGCTTGCTGCGTCGGACCGTGAGGCGTTTCACGACGCAGGAAGTCGCTCCTCGGGCACAAGAGATAGACGCGGAGGATCGATTTCCTCGGGACCTGCTCGTCAGGCTTGGCGACCTGGGGCTCCTGGGAGTCACCATCCCCGAGGAGTACGGCGGGGCTGAGTCGGGTATCCTCTCGCAGGCCATCGTGGTCGAGGAACTGGCTCGCGTCAGCGCAGCGCTCGCATCCTCGTACGCCGCACATTCCAACCTGGTAATAGACAACCTCAACCACCATGCTTCCCCCGAACTGAAGCGTCGGTACCTCCCGCGGTTGTGCACGGGCGAACGCGTTGGGTGTCTCGCGATAACCGAACCGGGCTCGGGGTCCGACGCCCTGTCCATGCGTACGCGCGCGATCAGGGAGGGCGATTCGTATGTGCTCAACGGTACCAAGATTTTCATTACCAACGGTCCGGTTGCGGATGTAATCGTCACCTACGCCAAGACGGCCCCCGAACTCGGCTCGAAAGGCATCAGCGCTTTCGTGGTCGAAAAGGACTTCCCGGGGTTCAGCGTGGGAAGAAAAATTGATAAGCTGGGACACCGTGGCTCACCGTTCGGAGAGCTCGTTTTTCAGGATTGCCGCGTACCCGCAGAGAATCTTGTCGGTGAAGAGAACAGCATGGTCCGAATGGTTCTAGGAGGACTGCACCGAGAGCGCATCGTCTGGTCCGCGGAAGCGGTTGGGATCGCGCAAGGAGCGTTTGATATCGCTGAAAAGTACGTCCGAGAGAGAGAGCAGTTCGGTCGGCCGATAGTCGAATTTCAAATGGTTCGGCGGCAGCTCGTCGAGATGGCCATGGATATACACATTGGCCGGCTCCTCGTCACCCGCTGCGCCTCGCTCGCCGATTCGGGACAAAGCGGCGACATCGGCCTGGAATCCTCGTACGCCAAGCTCTTCACCGGCGATATGGCCGAACGCGTGACGTCCAAGGCCCTCCACCTTCTGGGCGGGTACGGATATACGCGGGAGTTCGAGGTCGAAAGGTTTTTCCGCGACGCGAAAGCCATGCCGATCGGCGCGGGAACAACCGAGATGCAATATTTGATAATCTCTCGGCGATTGTTCGGCAAATGAGCCGGGGAGGGGATTATTGTGAGAATTGTTCCGAATTATTGGGACGAGGAGCTGGAGCGCATCGTACCGGAAAAGCTGAAAGAGGTTCGATCGCTGAAGATGCAGAAGCACCTTCGTTATGCGTACCAGAACACCGCCTTCTATAAGCGCAAGTTCGACGAAGCCGGAATTCGGCCCGAGGAAATACTCGATCTCGATGACTTTTACAAACATGTCCCGTTCCTAACCCACCGGGAGCTCATCGAGAATCAACTCGTCTCGCCCCCCTTCGGCGATTTGCTGGCAGTCGGCCTCAAGGACATCCAACGTATCTACAGTTCGCCGGGTCCGCTCGTCATGCCCTTCAGCATGGGCGACATGAGCGACTTCATCAATACCACGGCCAATGGCTTGTACGTGTGCGGCGCGCGGCGCGGAGATATCGTCGACATCACCTCCGCGTACCAATGGCAACTGGCCGGAACAATGATGGACGACGCATTCCGCCGCATCGGCTGCGCCGTGGCGCCCGGGGGGACCGGGATGGCGCGCGCACACATCAGCATGATGAAGCACCTCGGCGTGACCGTCGTGTTTGCGTTTCCTTCGTTCGCAATGAAGCTTGCCGAGACCGCGCGCGCGATGGGCGTAGATCCTCGCAAAGATTTGAGCGTTCGTCTTATCATCCTCGCCACCGAAGTGTATGCCGACGCGGACAAACAGGTCCTGGCCAACGCGTTCGGCGCCCAGGTCAGGGACATGTACGGCGGAGCGGAGACCGGTTTTGTCGCGGCTGAATGTCCCGAAGGCGGCGGCATGCACTATTTCACCGAGTCGATCATGGAAATCGTCGATCCTGAGACGGATCGGACGCTCTCAGACGGACGTGGCGGTGAGATCGTCACAACCGATCTGTCGCGTCGAGCCATGCCCGTCATTCGCTACCGTACGGGAGACCTGACCGACGGACTCAATCTCGAGCCCTGCGCCTGCGGACGCACGTCTCCACGACTCAAGCGGATCAGCGGTCGCACCACGGATATTCCTCGCGTCAAAGGGACATACTTCATCCCGGATCGCGTCGCGGAGACAATCAGGGCCAACCACGACCTCGGCGCGTTCCGGATTATGATCGATCGCGCCCGTTCGGAAGACGTCATCACGATCATGGTGGAATCACGACGCCCGCCCGGTGAGCGGGATAAGGTCGCTGAAAAACTTCAAGAGGAGATCCGTGCGGTGACGCTCTTTCGATGCAGAGTGCAGATCGTCGAGCCCGGCGAGATACGGGCCGAGGATCAAACGCTCATCGACAATCGATTCCCAGCCGATCCGAAGACGGTCGGGAAAACTCCGTCGAGTCCGGTCTAATCCAAAGGAGGCTTCAATGGCGCCCGCAGCGACCGTTGTTCACAAGGAAGAGATGGGAGTCGCCACGCTCACGCTCAATCGTCCCGAAGTCAAAAACGCGATCAACGATGAATTGATGGACGCGCTCGAAACCGCCCTACAGGCCATAGACACCTCCGACGACGTACGCTCCGTCATAATAACCGGCGGCGAGAAGGCCTTTTGCGCAGGCGCGGACATCCGCCGTCTCCGCGATTTGGACGGGCCGCTCGAAGCTCATCACTTCTGCACGAGAATCCAGAAAGCGATCGATCTCCTCGAAACGATTCATCAACCCACCATCGCCGCGATCTCAGGCGCAGCCGTCGGCGGCGGATGCGAAATAGCCCTTGCGTGCGATCTCAGAATAGCCTCGGAAAGCGCACTCTTGGGTCAGCCCGAGATCAACCTGGGCATCATCCCCGGCGCCGGAGGAACGCAG
Source organism: uncultured Syntrophales bacterium (assembly GCA_964385875.1). Taxonomy (GTDB): domain Bacteria; phylum Desulfobacterota; class Desulfomonilia; order Desulfomonilales; family Desulfomonilaceae; genus CAYLRL01. Next base: position 2,135 of record CAYLRL010000078.1, on the reverse strand, counting down.
CGGCTGCCCCGGATCATCGGACCAACCGCGGCCAAGGAGCTTCTCTTCACAGGACGCACCGTTTCGGCTGATGAAGCGCTGCGGTTGGGCTTGGTCAATCGGGTGGTCCCGGTGGAATACTTGATGAGTGAAGCCCGCCGCCTCGCAGAGACAATCGCGTCCAAGCCGCCGGTCGCGGTGACGATGACAAAACTTTGCCTGCGCCACGGGCTACAGATGCCGTTAGCGGAAGCCCTCTCTTATGAAGCTCGCTGCTTCGAGTTTCTAGCCTCCACCGACGATCATCGAGAGGGCGTAGCCGCCTTTCTGGAAAAACGCCCCGCTTCTTTCAAAGGCAGGTAAGCGGGACGGGTTCCCACCTATTCCAACAAGGGATTTTGCCATGGGATTGCATGACTTCACCATCTACGACGCAATGGCGCGGAACGCCCAAATCCACGGCGACAAACCCGCAGTGCTCGACGAACGGGGGATCCTGGACCACAGGACCCTGCTGGACTTGACCAATCGGCTCGCCTCCGGCCTAAAAGCGTACGGTGTCCGCGCCGGTGACCGAATCGCGGCGCTCGGCAAAAATTCTCGGGAATTTGTTTTGCTGTATGGAGCCGCGGCCAAAATCGGGGCTGTTCTCGTTCCGATTAACTGGCGCCTCAAGACCGAGGAGATCCATCATGTGGTCGGTGATAGCTCCCCGCGGATTCTGATGGGGGAGGCCGAATTCCGCGAGACATGGGACACTTCAGAGATGCGCCGCCTTACGCCGGTCACGGTCTCACTCTCCGGGAGCCCCGGGGAAGGCCTTTCCTTCGGGGAGCTTCTCGAAGCGGCGCGCGATGAAGTCGAGAACGACGTTTCCGATGACGCGGCTTATCTCCTCATATACACCGCGGCGGTGAACGGTCGGTCTCGCGGAGCCATACTGAGTCAGCGCAATCTATTGGTCGTGTCTTGGCAGCTTGCGTACCTGTGGGGTCTCGATCATACGGATGTCAATCTATCAGTCCTCCCTCTGTTCCATGTGGGCGGAGCGCTCATGCTGCTGAGCGTCCTGGCCGCGGGAGGCGCAAACGTCGTCATGCCGGGATTCGACGCGGAGAAGGCCGTGAAGGCCATAGAAAAACATCGGGTTACGGTCTTCGCGGAATTTCCGCCTATCCTGAAAAGCCTCATGGACGCGGCTCGCGGCAGAGAGCGGCCCTTCGGCAGTGTGAGGAATGTGTTCGGGATCGATCATCCCGATACGGTGGCGGAGTTCGAGAAAATGTCCGACGCGACCTTCTGGGCGGTGTACGGTCAGACGGAAACCGCCGGACTGGTCACGATGTCCCCGTATTTCGAGCGGCAGGGCTCCGCCGGCAGACCCCTGCCGCTCACGCGGGTCGGCGTCGAAGACGATCAGGGAAATCCAGTCCCTTGCGGCTCTTCCGGGGAGATCGTCACAACGGGACCAACCGTCTTCAAGGGCTACTGGAACCTCGACTCCGACACCGAGCGCACCTTCCGTTTCAGTCGTCAGCACACAGGTGACAAAGGCCGCCTCGACGAAGACGGCTACCTTTGGTATGAGGGGCGCATGCCGGAAAAGGAGCTGATCAAACCCGGCGGCGAGAATGTCTACCCGGGTGAAGTCGAACTCGTGATCATGGAGCATCCGGACGTTACGGACGTGTGCGTGATCGGTGTCCCTGATTCCATGTGGGGCGAGGCGGTCAAGGCTGTTTGCGTAGTGAAGCCAGCCTCGACAGTCCGGGCATCGGAATTGATCGAGTTCGTGGCGGCTCGCATTGCTCGGTATAAGAAGCCCAAACACGTCGTGTTCGTAGCCGAGCTGCCGAAAAGAGATGACGGCTCGACGGACCGAGACAAGGCGAAGGCCGAGTTCGGCAGATCGTAGGGCGCGTTTGCAGATCCACATAGCGGACTTATAGCGATTGCCGGGAAAAATGTCCGCAATTCGTCATTTTGTACTTGTACTTTGTCAAGATATATGCTCTTTTCGGGGGCATGACCCGTCACCCGAACAGACCCACCAAAGAGGACGTCTCTCCGGCGGATGTGGAGGCAGCCATGAAAGCCTCCCCGTCTCAGCGTGGGGGTTTGTGCGGATGAGCGCCATCAAGGCCCTGTGTCCGGGC
>CAYLRL010000077.1:0-22204 GCA_964385875.1 uncultured Syntrophales bacterium | reverse complement strand
GCCTCCCCCATCGAGATATCAATGGCTTGTCGCTATCCCGGTGAACGGTTACGAAGAATGCGTCTCTCGCCCGCTGAATGCGCAGCGCCTCGTCATAGGAGACCGTGATCGAGTCGAGATCCATGAAGCGTTCCGGCTCGACCTGGACGACGTACGAATTGACGTGCCGCTCCCGGAACCACTCGGCGCATCCGAACTGAATGTACTGCGGGTCCGCTTCCGTTAGTCGTTCCAGTTTGCCGAGGAGCGCGTGGCCGCGCCCGCTCTTTTCCACGCAGAGGGCCACGTACGCTATTCGGTATTGCACGGGTCCCCGGTCTCGGCACGCCGGGAGAGGTTCAATCGTGCGCGGATCGGTTCGACCGCCGTAAAAGAAATGTCCGTAGCAGCTTTGCAGGGTGAAACAATACGGAAGGCGGTTAAGCGCGGTAACGATCTCAATGAGGGGTGGATCGATGATCCCGAGGTCCAAGGCCGACTCGGCCCGCTCTTTCCGTTGAGCGAACTCCGGGTTGTCCACCGGCGGGCGGGGCCGAGTGAAGGTTTCCATCGTGATGCCGGTTTACGCCGCACGTGTGCGATAGGCATCGTCAGAACACAAAAAGGGGGAACCTCCGCCATGAACGTTCCCCCTTCGGATTACATCAAAGTCCTCGAGTAACCGTCGAGCGGGTTACCAGCGGGACCGTCGGTTGCCCCCACCCCCGCCGCCTTCGCGGGACTGCCGCTTTGGGCGAGCTTCGTTCACCTTCAGCGCGCGGCCGCCCATCTCAGCGGAATTCAGCGCTTCGATAGCTTTCATACCCTCCTCACGATCCGCCATCTCAACGAATCCGAATCCCCGGGAGCGACCGGTGAACTGGTCGGAAATAATCTTGACCGATTCAACCGCTCCGTAGGCGGCAAACGCCTCACGAAGTTCGTCTTCAACGGTGTTGTAGGGCAGATTACCGACATAGATGTTGATGCTCATTCGTCCAATCCTTTCAAGAAATGTCGATAACACTCCCGAAAAAACTCTTCGGGGTGTAGCTTTGGGACTCGGTAACGCTCGACAATCGGGGATGAGCCGGTAGGTGTGAGAGGTGTGGCAATCCTCGAACGGGAACCGTCGTCCTTGTCTGTCTCTTCGTCTCTTACGCCCGTCTTCCTCCAAGGATTGCAGGGGACAAGAAAGCACTCTTCCAGTCGCGAAGTCTACACAGGGGCCCAATCCATGTCAAGCCTCGTTTCGAGAGCCCGAGCGATTTTGTCATCGCTCGGCGGGCCGTCCGGAGACATGCCGGGGGCTTCCATCGGCGGGTCGCAACGCGGAACTATATACTGTCGGCGCTGAAGCCGGCGCCGAGCTCCGAACACGGTTCACCCTCAACTCTTTGTGATTGGATGGAGTCGATTTCCTATGGATCCTGGTAATGGTTCACCGGGCTTGAGGCGGCTCTGCGCCCGGTGAGGATGGAGGGGGAGACTCATCTCCCCCTCCAAGCCTCCCCCATCGAGATATCAATGGCTTATCGCTATCCCGGTGAACGGTTACGGATCCTGTAATCGTTATCGTCATAATTGCGTTTCTCGGGCCCATCATCGGGTCTGCGATCGGCATCGCCCGAAAACCCACCTTCACCTATGTGTGCAGTATGCTCTGCTTTGCGGCCGGCGTCATGCTCGCCATCTCGTTCTTGGAACTCATTCCGGAAAGCATCCGACTTTCGTCGGTTTTGCTCTGCAGTCTCGGCGTGGCAGTTGGGGCGCTCGTCATGTACGGGCTCGATCGGGCGATCCCCCACATCCATCCGACCTTGTGCAGTCAGGAGCAGGGCTGCAACGTCCAGCGGTCCGCGACCTTTCTCCTCATGGGCCTCTTTCTGCACAACTTTCCGGAAGGCATGGCCATCGCAAGCGGGACGGTCACCGACATCAAGGCGTCGATCGTGATTGCGCTCGCCATAGCCATTCACAACATACCCGAAGGGATTTGCACGTCCGCGTCGTACTATCACGCCGCCGGAACCAGGTTGCAGTCGTTTCTGCTCTCGTCCGCGACGGCTTTGCCCATTGTCATCGGGTTCTTCACCGCGAAGTATCTCTTTCAGAACATACCGCCCGATGTGATCGGATTTATCGTCGCGGCGACCGCCGGCCTCATGATCTACATTACCGCGGACGAGATCATTCCCAACTCGTGCGCGGGTCAGGACCACCGAACCATATTCGCGCTCATGACCGGCGTGATCTTCGTCATTTTTCTCGAGGCGTTGTGATGCGCCGGGAATCCCGATCGCCTATCTGCTGATCCAGCGTCTCACTCGAGGGAAGCTCAGGATGATCGACGGCATGAAGACGAGATCGCCGAGGAGCGCGGCGAGGATCGCGGCTGCGCCGAGAAAGCCGAAGGATATGGCCGGTCGGGTCGGGGTGAGCGTGAGCATGAGGAAGCCGAAGATCAAGGTGAGTGATGTGGCGATCAGCGCTTTGGCAGTGCTTTGATACGCGTCGGAGAGCCATTGTTCGAGGCTCTTCTCTCCGCTTCGCCACGCGGGGAGCTCCCGTTTGAGGCGGCTCAAGTAGTGGATGGTGTCGTCCACCGCGAGACCGATGGCAATGGTCGCCGCAAAGACCGTTACATTGTCCAGCGCGATCCCGAACCATCCCATGAGACCGAAGATCACCGCAACCGGCAGCACATTCGGTATGAGGCTCAGAATACCCAGTCTGAACGACCGAAACTGAATCATGATCAGCGCGGTGATGCTCGTCAGCGCGAGGGCCAGCGAGACCACCTGGGAGAAGACCACCTCGGACGCCTGCGCCGCGAAAACCGCCAATTCCCCGGTGACGACCGTGTTCCCCTTCTGTGCGACCACTTCGCGCGCGCTTCGGTCCACGTTTTCGATCGCGGTCGTGACCGGCTCCGATGCCGGACCTTTCATACGGACCGAAACATGGAGTCTGCTCAGGTCTTCGTCCACATACTTCTTAAGGAGCAGCTTTCCTTCGGGCGTGAATTTTACCAACTGCATGAGTTGGGGAATGAGCTTCTCGTTTGCGAAGAGATCCGTGTCGGGTCGGCCGTCTTTCGCGAGCAGTTCGTGGATGTATTCGAGCAGGGGCAGCGGCGAATCGACGCGCTCCACCTGCGGTAAGGACGACAAGCGTTCCTGCAGCTCGGTTACCGTACGCCACGCGTCCGACTTCCTAAATGCCCTATCGTCCTTCTCGACCACCAGCTCGAGGGACTGGGCCGGCGCAAGATGTTGATTGACAAACTTGATATCCTGGATCTCGCGGCTCGAGTCGAGGAAGAGGCGCAGAATCTGCGTGTCGATCGTGATCAACGGCGCGCCCGCCAACATCACCGCGGCGAGGATAATACCCGCAGTCGCGCAGACTCGGGGACGGCGAAAGACGAACCCCTCCATCTCATCGAAAATCCACGCGACCGCGTCGCCGGACATCCTGCTGTGGGTGCGTCGATCGATTGGTTTGAGAGCGATAAGGAACGCGGGAGTCAACGTCATGGAGACGATGAACGCGAGCAACACTCCCAGAGACATCACGAGGCCCAACTGCTGAACCATCGGGATCGTGCTCACCATAATCGTCGCGAATGCGATCGATGTGGTAAGCGCGCACATGAGACACGGCCGACCGACCGCATCGAGCGCTTGTTTTACCGCGTCGGTCTTCTCTGAGAATTCTCGAGAACTCCCGTAGTAGTGGGTGACGATGTGGACCACCGTCGCGACGCTCACCACGAGGACCAAGCCGAAAGAAAGGCTCGTGGTGGAATTCAACGGAATGCCGATCAGGGCCATGAATCCGATGATCCAAAGGACCGCGACACCCACCACCACTACGGTTATGCCGGCCACCCGGAGGCTCTTGAAAATGTACAGGGAGACAAGCGTGATGACGAGCGTACAGAGCGCGCCGAACGTCACCGCTGTCCGGACGGTCAATCGCTGCACCGCTTCGCGAATGACGGGGGCCCCCACCAAGCGGAAGTCCGAATCCTCCGGCAGGCCGCGCTTCACGACGCCGGCGATTCGGTCCTGAATGTCGCCCATCTTCGGATGGAATTTCCACTCATCCTTGATCCGAACCATGATTCCCGCGGTGGTGAGATCATGGGACAAGAGGAAATCGAAGAGTGGGAGCGCTCCTCTGATGCGATCGAGCCTGTCCTTTTCGGGCAACGCGGGTGAGCCGTCGACCTCTTCCACAACCGGATAGCTTCCGAATACCCCTTTCCTGTTCTGCACCATCTTGAGGTTGGTCACGCTGATCACCCGGCCGACCTCGGGGATTTCTTCCACGGAATCGGTGATCTTACGGAGGGCGGAGAGGATCCGAGGATCTCGGACGTCCCGCGCGGTTTTGACCGCAATGAGGATGAATTCATCATCGCCGAAAGTCTCGGTGAAGTGGCGATAGATGCGGTACGCCTCCGAAGAGGTGACGTACGCGGACTTCAGCGTGCGATCGAGGGTGATGTGGAGCGCGCAGGGGATCATGAGAATCGTGACCGCGGCGATCAGCGCCGTCAATATTCGCCTGCGTCGCACTATGGTATCGCTGAGCGTCACGTTACACCCGCCGATTCACCGTTATCCGTCACGAGATAATAATGTCGAACAGGATCCCGAACCCGGAGCGGAGCCGCATTTGGCACTCGATCACCAGCTTCCCGTGTAGGCGCCGAAGCGTTTCGGATCGAATGCCGCCGCGGGGACGCCTCCGTCAAACACGATGTCGGTCTGTTCCACGCGGATGCGAATACCTTTATGAGGCAGAACGATTTCTTCCTCGACCGGCACATGGAGGTCGCCCTCGAACGTCTTGAATTTCTTGACCGTGAGGACTCGTTCCACGTCGCCCTTCCGGTTCGTGTGCTCGAGCTTGACAACGCTGAGACGCCGGGCGTCGACCCAGAGCACCCGCTTGTCTCCCTGACCTCGACCGCTGAACTCGATAACGTGGGCCGGCCGGCCCCCCACCTTTGCGTCGCCCACGAACTTCGCATGTTCTTCCGCTCGAGGAAGCAACGGGAGGAAATCCCCGATTGTCAGGCCGGTGCCCCCGATATCCGCACTCGGATTGTCCGCGTTGATCTGCACGGTCAGGCCGACCGCGGGAATGAACATAAACGCCTCGGGCTCTCCATCTCGAACCACGCGAAAAAGAAGTTTGATACCCTTGGATGCAACGGGTTCCTCGAATTCGAGGAAGAAGGCGCTTCGGTCCTTCTGAATAGTCCCCGCCAGTCGCAGCTTCTGTCGTGAGACGACGGTGGTCCCTTCATACGTTGTCACCGAGAGCGTCCAGCGAAAGCTTTGCCCCGTGTGACGAGCAATGACCCGGTCGATGATGTCGCGCCCACTCTCCCCGTGGGCCGAGACGACCGCGGCCGCCGGCAGGAGGACAACCAAAAACAATCGGAAAACACACGATCGTTCGATCACGTTGGCATCCGGAGAATCTTTGAGGACGGTTCCGCGCTCCGTCCTGTGCTTGCGCTCGTGACAAGCTTTCCGTCGAGCGCCCGTTGATCGCGCTGTTCACGCGGATCTGCCCGGGATCGACTATAGCACGCCGGCAAAGCCTGTCAATCGGACGCTCCGGAGCGTCCCCGCGCCGAATTGACATCAGCGCCTCTTTCCCGTACTGTGGCGCGTGATCGCAAACCACTCGAGAGGCATACCTTCATGGGGGGACGTTTCACACGAGAAGACTTCCTCGAGGCGCTCTATCAGGAGTACTTCAAGAAAAAAGGCGGCGGCTTCATTCTCGTCAAATCATCGAGTCATCTCGATCGGCGTGTCAGCACCCGCTACTTTCCGAACCTCGATTCCCTCGCCAGAGAACGATACACCGACGATCAGCAGGTCTTTTTCGGGGTGTGTCCCCGTGAGCGCATGAAACCCGACAGAGAGCAGGTCAAGCGCATCACCGCCCTCTGGGCCGGCTATGATGTCGGGTCGGACGGCTTTTCGGGCAAGGAGAAGCATTTTCAAACCGCCCGACAGGCCCAGGCCGCGCTCCAGGCGTTTCCCCTTCCGCCGTCGATTATCGTCAATTCCGGCCGGGGGAAACACATGTACTGGCTCCTGACCGAGCCCAGGGAAATCGAGGATCCGGATCGCATGGACGAGATTCTCGGGAAGATCTCAAAATACTTCCAGTGCGCTGTTCCCGTGAACATCGACGCGTGCCTGCGACTGCCGGACACCTGGAATCCCAAGGAGGCCATGAGTCCGCGGATTTGCTCCGTTGAACACCTGGACCCGAACGCTCGATACGAGCTGGAGCGCTTCGACGGTCTCGATCTGCGTATCGTGATCCCGTCCAAGCGGTCCCCCCAGCCTTCCCCGACGCCGATCAAGATACCGGGCCGCATCAAGGTCGTCGATGACCCTCCGCCGCCGCGCGAGTGGGAAATTCACGCGGAGGAACCGATTTCGGAAGCGCCGGACGTCCCGTTCGGGCCGGCCGAAACGCCCGATCCCGCGGCGACCGAGACCGACCCAAGCGAAGCAGCCGGGAAGATAGTGGTTTCCGATCCCTCTCCGCCGCCGACGCATGATCCTGAGCCGCGCTATTCCGAGCCCGCTCCGGCCGAGGAGCAACCCGAGGCGGCGCCGCTCAGCGACGACGACGTGGACCGCATCGCAGAGAAGCTGGCGGACAAGCTCTCGGACCGGATCATGGACGATTTCACCGATCGGATCGTCACCCGCCTGTTGGTGAGATTGAGCCAAGAGGGGAATAAGTAGCCTCAGATACGACATATGGGGGGAGTAAGAACAGAGGGTTGACGGGGCCGGCAATTGTATATACAAGTAATAGCGACATGAACGATGAACACCAACATGGCAAACTCCGCCTCATCGCTGACCAGTGCGTCGCGGTTCGAGTACGCGTGCTCAATCGCGTAATCTCCCGAGTCTACGATAAGGCGCTCCGGCGCCACGGGATCAAGGTCAGCCAGATGAACATCCTTGTTGCGGTCGGCCTCTCCGAGCCGGCCCAACCGGCCGACATTTGTCGCACGCTTCGGCTGGATCCCTCGACGTTGAGCCGAAACGTGACCCGAATGAAAAAGAAGGGCTGGATGATGGCCGAATCCGGCGCGGACGGCCGTTCCGCCCGATTGCGCCTCACCGAGGAGGGGCGCGGCGCGCTCGAGGAAGCGCTTCCCGCGTGGAAAGAGGCCCAATCGCGCGTGTCGGAACTTCTCGGGCCGGAGGTTGTGAATGAGATATGCCGTGCGGGGAGCCGTTTTCTTCAGCGCGGCCGGGAAGAGGGCTAGTTTTTTTTGCCGCAATCCGTGTATATACAAGCAAGGAGACCGCACATGCCGCTCAACGATCACCCAACCGTACTAGCCGTTCGAGAACGAACCGAGTCACCTGAACCAAGCCCCGATTCCACATTGAAAAGTGAGAAAATCCGAAAGATCTGCCTCGAGGCCGGCGCGGCCGACGTGGGGTTCGCCGAGGTCGATCGACCTGTGTTGGAGGCCCGCAACCCGGAATTGCCGGATCTCCTCCGACGCGCGAAGACCGTGGTGAGTCTCGCGTTTTCGGTCAATCGGGAGAATATTCGCTGCCCCGCGCATTCGGTCGCCAACTTGGAATTCCGGGAGGCCTGGGCTCACGCCAACCGTGCGGCCCGGACCGTCACGGACCGCCTCAATTCACTGGGCGTACGCGCCCTCAACACGCCCGCCGGCTTCCCATACGAGGCCGATAGGTGGCCCGGAAAGATGTGGTCCACATGCGACAAGATTATCGCTGAGGAGGCGGGTCTCGGAAAAATGGGATGGAATAGATTGGTTCTTCATCCCGAACTCGGCTCGGCCGTGATCTTCGGAAATGTGCTTATGACCGAGAAAGTGGATACGTACGATTCGCCGATCGATTTCAACCCCTGCGTTGAGTGCAAACTCTGCGTTTCTGCCTGTCCTGTGGGCGCAATCGGCAAGGATGGGTATTTCGACTTTGTCTCCTGTTACACGCACAATTACCGTGAGCGGATCGGCGGCTTTTCCGACTGGGTGGAACGTGTCGTCCGCAGCCGGTCGGTGAAAGAGTACCGCCGCAGCGTGAGCGACGCGGAGGCGGTCTCCATGTGGCAGAATCTGTCAATCGGCGCGCAAACCCGATGCGATCGCTGCATGGCGGTCTGTCCGGCCGGAACGGCTGGAATCGGCGAATATATTGACGACCGGGTCCGATACATCCGCGAAGTGGTCCAACCGATGCGTGACATGGAAGAGAAGATCTACGTGGTCCGCGGATCGGACGCGGAAGCGCATGTGACCGCGGAGTTTCCTCACAAGACCCTTCGAAGGGTATCAAACGGCGTACGACCGAATTCGATCAAGTCGTTTCTCATGAGGATGCGCGTGGCGTTTCAACGCAATCAGGCCAAAGGTCTTGACGCTCGATTTCATTTCACGTTTACCGGCGCGGAGCCGTGTGAGGCCACCGTCGTTATCAAAGACAGGTCGATTCATGTGAAGGAGGGCCTCGACGGCAGCCCCGACATTCACGTGACCGCGGATTCGGCGACCTGGCTGAGTTTTCTCGCAAAGGAGACGAGCCTTTTGAGGGCTCTTATCACGAGGAAGATCAAGGTGAAGGGCTCGCCGAAGCTGATGAAGGCCTTTGCCTCATGCTTCCCGTCCTGAAGCGACGTCGGCCACGGTGTGACGTGAGCGGGAGGGGCTTCCGAGGACGTCCGGATTGACCCCGGCGTCGCGAACGTGTCAGATTGATTTGTTGTACGTATCGCCCCGCCTGACGCGAGAGGCGTATGATGACGGTCGTCGAGTCCTCGTATCGGAAAGTCCGCTCCGCGTTGACCCGCATGCTCGAATGGGGGGACGCGGCGCCGCGCAATCGCGCGACGGTCAAATGGATCATCCTCGTTTCGTTCCTCGGAGTATGGCTGCTCGGACAGTGCTTTCTCGTGTGGGGTCCGTTGTCGACCAGGTCGTCATTGCCCGAACCTGACGACAGTCTGGCCTACTTGGTTCGGGCTCAGGCGCTTCGGGAATGCCCGGCTCGGGACTGTCCCGCGCTCGATGATCTTCGCCGGCAGCTGCGCATCGATCCCTCGGACCCTCGAGTCGCGAAGCAGCAGGAGCTCGGACACTTCGGTTTTCCCATCTATCATCCGTTGTTCTCGGCGCTCCTGGTGGCGATAACGAAGTTCGGGCCGAGTCTCGAAGACGCGTATCGACTGGTATGGCGGTTCGCGCCGATCTTTTTCGGCTTGGCCTTTGCATCGCTGCTGATTTCGATCTGGGGCGCCGGCGGAGCGGGATTCGCACTCGGTTTGTTGGCCGGGCGAGTCTTCCCGGATCAGGGTCTACACTACGCGGCCCCCTCCAGTCTTTCGCTGGGGCTTGCCGCGTTCCTCTGGGCGCGGCTCATCTCGAAAGAGGGGAACGCGCCGGTTTCGCTCTTCCTGGGAAGCGTCGCGATGATGCTGACGCACCCGGTGGGCGTGCTCTGTGCGATGCTCGGAGCGGTTTTTGTGCTGACGCTCTTCGACGGGACGGCTCGGAAGAGCGCCAAAATTTCTGCATGCGCAGTGCTGCTCACGCCTGTGGCGGTCCTCGGCGCGGCCGCGATTCTTCTCGACGTGAATCCTCTTGCGGGAGTCGCTTCGCCGGCCTTCGATCGTCTGGCGGAGACGGCGGGCCTCGCTGTGCTCAATATCCAGGTTCAGTATCAACGACTTTCCGAGGGGCTTTTCGGGACACCCTCCATATTTTTGCTCGGCCTGGTTTTTGGGCTGATTGTGACGCCTCGGGAATCACGACGCGTGGCGGTGGGGGTTGGCGGTCTTTACCTCATCATGCTCGCCGCCACCATCCCGCTTTCGGGATCGCTTATGGAAACGGGAGCGGTCTTTCTCCGCATGAGTGTGCTGTTGTTTGTTTTGGCGTACGGCTTCATCGGCATGGCGCACTGGAGTGTGGCGGTTCTCTGTCTTCGGCTCTGGAAGGATCATTTGAGCGGCCGGTTCGTCCGGACCGGGGGCGATCGGGCGCGAATCGAGGCTCTGTGGCCGGTGCTGCTGTTCGCCGTCTTTACCGGTTACGCATGGAACGGCATGGTCATTGGAGTGGAGCAGCTCGAGGCGACGCGCGACTATATGACGAAACGGCAACCCCTGCGGTTTGACCCGGAACAGCCGAAAGCGCTTCTCGCGGAGGCGCGGCCGGGCGATCGGGTCCTTTATACGGCTCGCGTGCCCATGCAATACTACTTCGTCCACGGGGCCATGAGACTCGGAGCGGTTAACTATCACCCGCTTTTCGAACGATCCCCCGGAACCCGGAAAGGTTTGGCCTTCGACGAGGTCCGATTTGTGGTGGCGTACAATCCGCTCATCCATCATCCGTTATTCGAGGGACTTGAGGAAAAAGACCGCGGCATAAGTCTTCCCGACTATCGGTTTTCGCCCTTGAGCACCCGGAGGGCCGCTCGCCCGATTCTCAAGGAGGGAGTGATTCGGGCCGCGGAGTTCGCTTGGATCGAGATTGCGCCTCAGGGGCTCTCCGGCGTTCGCGCGCTGACCGTTCTGATCGATAATCCGGGTGGTTCCGAGATTCTGCGTCTCGTTCCGCTCGACGAGGAGGGGGGCGTAGTGAAGGGCGCAATCGCGTGTCAAGAAATAGAGAAGAAGAAGAGCGCAGCCGTGACCTTTCATGATGTGCCGGACGCGGCGGCATATCGACTCCTCATAGATAATCCGACGGTGGAGTACGAGATTGCCGGCGTATTCTTCGGCGCTCGTACGGGCTTGTCCTGGCCTTGGCGATCAAAGGCGACTTTGCGGCTCGTTTACCGGGCGCCGCCTCGTATTGAAGCCGAAGTCTCATTCGATCCGCTATCGATTGTTCCGCCGGCTCTTCGGTCGGAGGAGATCTCCGTGCAAAACGATGACGGTTCGTCCGTTCTTCTGCAGGTGGGTTTGTCCGACTGCAAGGGGGCTGAAGGCGGCGGGCGCGAGAAGTCCCGCATTCCAGGCGGCTGAGATAATGGTTGACACCTTGACGCATTTTTTATAAGTTCAGACTCTACTCAAATTGGAAGTCCTCTTGTCGGTCATTTGAACCGCGGGTTTGTTGTTTGGTCGAACGGGTGGTGAGCCCCGTGTAAGCGGGGAGTTGGGAGTTGGTTACACAATGGGCGGGGTGGACCGGAAGAGCCGGAGAATACTACATTTATTCTACGAGCCTCTCCTCAGCGGGGTAACTCGTCATGTGATTCACCTTCTTCGCGGGGTGGGGAATCACGGGTACGAGTTCTGGGTGTTATGCTCGACGTCTGACCCAAAGATACCGGACGCGCTGGCCGAGTTCATGCCGCAGGAACGGATCAAGATAGTCCCCCCGGGCCGCTTCTTTAGTGTGCAGGGCTTCTTTGAGGCCAGGCGGATGATTCGCTCGAATCGCATCGATACGCTCCACATCCATAATCTTCAGTCAGCGCCCTGGGCGTACGCCGCCGGTATGCTGTGTCCCCTCAAGAAGATCATCTTCACCCCCCAGATCAATACGGTGGGCTTGCGGATCGCCGAGTTTCCCTTCAGGCAGGCGTGGAGGCTTCTGAGGCCGATAACCAACCGATACATCGCCGTTTCCCCCACTCAGCAAGATTTCATGATCAAGAACGGCGTCGCCAAGCCCGATTCCGTGCGGGTCATCCCCAACCATATCGACGGAAAGGAACTTCGCACGCGGTGCGCGTCGCCGCCGGAGGAAGTCCGGAGGCGCAACCGTGTGGCGGACGGCGCCGTGGTCGTATGCCAGGCGGCGCGCCTGGACCGACAGAAGAACCCGTTTTTTCTTGTGCGGGTCGCGGCGATGACGCGCGTGGAAGCTCCCGAAGCCGTCTTCATGCTCATCGGGGAGGGACCGCTCCGAAGCTCGGTCGAAAAGGCTATCCGGTCATACAATCTGAACGGCAGAGTGCGGCTTATGGGCTACCGGGACGACGTAGCCGAGCTCATGAACGCAGCCGATATCGTGAGCCTGACATCTCGCTGGGAAGGCTTGCCGCACGCGTTGCTCGAGGGCATCAGCTGTTCCAAGCCTATCGTGGCCACCGATATACCGGGCAACAGGGATTTGGTCGAGGACGGCCGGACCGGCTTTCTCGTCACCGATGAAGAAGAGTTTGCCGAGAAGATTATTCTTCTCGCGAAATCTCGTCGATTGCGGAAAGACATGGGACGGAACGGCTTTCAACGCCATGAGTGTCTCCTCGACCCTGCGGGAATGACTGAGCAGGTTCTCAGCGTCTACGAAGAATAGCCTTTTCCGACTGTCATTTTCCTCAGCCGGTCCTCCCGGGTTGCGCCGTTGGGGCCGGGCGGGTGGGCCCTGCCTCATGACCGAGAGACCGCGGCCCGGTCGGTCGGTTTTCGACTCGGAAGCGCTTTTCATTTCCTTCGGCTGCTTCTCGCATTGAACAGGCTCGAACAAGCGCCAACCACGAACGCGTCGCCTCAACCTCAGGCAGGCGCGCTCATAACGTCGATGAGGACAACGCGGGCCAATCCTCGGTACGCTGCTCCTCAATTGCGCGAAGCCTGCGACGAGGCCGCGCCTGCTCCGGCGGGATCGGATTCCCCGGCCTGCGGTCAACGTCCTGAGAGAGAAGCGCCCACGCCCGTGGAGACTCCGTGTGAAGCTGTTTTGATCACTGACGAGGTCTGCCGAAAGACGTGGACTACCGCAATCCGACGTCTTTAGGATTTACGCTGGTGCTGCAACTCGTGGAATCTCAGTTGAACGGCCGGCTCACCGTGCGACGCCATGACGGAACCTCCGTACGGGTGAAATTCACCGATTGCGAAGGAATGAAGCGGCCGAACGGAGCTTGAAGACGTCCTGCCAACCCTGGGCGCGCCTCGATGAATCATTTTCTCGTGCGCGATCACGTGTTACTATAAATACCGGGAGTGTAGGGGAGCGAATAGCCGGCTTTGCCCTGCGTCCTTTCGTGGCAGTCGCGGCCGTGGAAGTGGTCGCACGACGCCCGAGCGCGCGGTTCTGCAAACCGGCGCCGCTTCGACGGACATCGAGGGCCGGGCGGCGCTTCCGTAACAACGAAAGAGTGACGGGCTGCACCCGTTCGCCCATCCGGAACGAGTATGACGAAGAAGCATATAGACTCGTCGCAGGCGATCAAAGACATTCGGAAAGGTATGAGCAACTCCGCAATGATGGAGAAGTATCGCCTGAGCGCGACGGGCCTGAGAAGTCTCTTCCACAAAATGGTCGACGCGGGGCTTATCAGTCAGTCCGAATTGGCGGGACGCTTCGAGATCGACGGCAGCCTCAGCGTCGACGAGAGCCCCGGGAAGAAAGGGCCGGTCAGATTAGGTGACGAGGAGGACTGGGATTCCCGGACGGTAAACCTGGAGGTGTACCGCTGTCCCAAGTGTGAAATGCCGCAGTTTTATCAGTTCGACGTTTGTCCGCAATGCGGCGTTATTGTTAAGAAATATCTCGAGAAACAAGCGAAGGCGGGCGCTGCGGATAAGCAGAAAGCGGGGCGAGCCGTCGCCGGAGTCATCCCCGGCGAATCCAAGCCCGACCGGAAGAAGGGTCAAGCGACAACGGTGCAGGCCTCCAAGGAGGAATCCCACGTGTCGCCGGAAACGCCGGCCATCGAATTTCCGGCTCCTTTTGCGCCGGGTGGAGAAGCGCAGTTCGATCCCGAGGAGTTCATCGATCCGGGCGTTCCAGCGGAAGCCGCGCCGTCCGAGGATGAGGTCACGGTCGAGATTCCGAAGTTCGGCGAAGCCGCGGACACCTCGCCGGTCAAGGGATATGTGGACATCGATTCTCGGCAAGCCGCGGAGACATCCGAAGCGCCTGCCGGTTCGACCGTCATGTTTCGGAGCGATCTGCAGAGAACGGGGGTTCAGCGCGTCGAGCCGGTGACCGCCATATCCGAACTTGCGTGGAAGTTCAAGACGTCGGGCTGGGTTGCGGCTTCGCCGGTCGTCGTGGGCGGCACGGTTTTGTTCGGCAGTCTGGACGGAAGCTTCTATGCGGTGGACGTGACGAGCGGGGAAAAGAAGTGGTCATTCAACGCCGGCAGTTCGATCTACTCCTCCTGCTCGGTCGTGGACGGAGCCGCGCTCTTCGGCAGTCTCGACGGCAACCTTCACGTGATCGGACTGGACGACGGAAAGGAACGATTCGGCTGTAAGTCGTCGGGTTCCATCTATTCATCACCGGCGATTCTGCGGAAGATCGTCTATTTCGGCAGCGTCAACGGCTCGTTCTATGCTTGGAATCTCCATACGGGGAGGCTCAAGTGGAAGATCAAGACGGGCGGCCCCATCTATTCGTCTCCCGCCATTGACGGAGGCGCGGTCTTTTTCGGCAGTCTCGACGGGAAGTTGTATGCGCTCGACGCGTCCACGGGTGACGAGAAATGGATCTTCCGCGCGAAGGCCATCATTTCTCACGCTCCCGCGGTGCGCGATGAGACCGTCTACTTCGGGAGCGCGGACAAGAAAGTGTACGCGCTGGACGCCCGCACCGGCCGCGAAAAATGGAGCTTCCAAGCCGGAGACAAGATCAGCTGCGCGCCGGCCGTCGCTTACGGCAAGATCTACTTCGGCTGCTCGGACCGTGCGCTCTACGCGATCAGCGCCAACACCGGCAACCTGGAATGGAAGATCGAGACCGACGGCGCGGTCCACGGAGCGCCCACCCTGGCAGGGGAGGTGGCGTACTTCGGGAGCGTCGACGCTGCGGCATACGCCGCGGACGCCCATTCCGGCCGGGTGCTCTGGAAGTACAAGACCGGCAAGGCCGTCTTTTCGTCTCCGACGCTCACGGACGGTATGATATTCTTCGGAAGCGACGACGGTCACATGTACGCGCTTCGATAGAGAAGCCGGAAAAAGCTTTTCAGAGCGGCCCATTCCACTTTTTCGGGTCCGACGTCTCGGCGACCGGCCCTCCGCCGGCCGAAATACCCGCTGCTCTTCAGCACGCGGACAGAAGAGGGGAGGGACGATGAGACCGTCAATATCTATCCTGTCGAGGGATAGTTCGGCCGGGGCTTATCGCGACGGTGGATCGGGCGTTGGGAAGCGATTTCCGCGCCCATCCCTACCCATCCATCGGACGATAGACCCTGCTATGCCTCAGAAAACTCCAGGGTCTGGGGGGGGGCCGCCCCAGGAACTCTTTTCACCCGGCATATCTCTCGGACCACAGAGTGCCGGGAGTGGCTTGAACCAAAAACGGATGTGTCCAATTCACGCTGAACAAGTACGGATGCTTTCCGAAACGGGCCGAATGTTCGCGCTCCGGCGGTCTTGGAGTCGGCTCTACCGTCGGTGAAGCGTCCGGAAAGGGCAGGGCCGTCGCGAACACGCGGATTTTCACCGCGAGTCGATTGTCCGGGGTACGCCTCGTGGGAGGCCGAGGGAACTTCGGTCTCAGACCGTGTATGGTTCCGCCATGACCTTGAGTTCTCCCCCGAGATCCTCAAGTCGCTTGACGGCCGCCTGCAAATGCTCTGCCCCGGTTAAACTCTCGCGCATGGCTTCGGTCACTTGAGCGACCGCGGTCACCTGTTGACTCGCTGACGAGTCGATCACCCGGGCCGCTTGAGCCGCGGTTTCGACGCTTCAGGAAAGCAGGCCGATCGATTCACCCGCCACACCGGCTACCTCGGCGCCGCTTTCGAGCGGGCTTGGCAAACGGAGGCTATGCGCTCGGAGAAGAAGCAGTCGCCCGAACCGGCTCTTTTCCAGGGGGTATATGGGCGTTGAAATGAAGCGCGGCCACGCGGGCCGGACTCACTTACGCTTCAGAGCTTCAACCAGCCCCGGGATAGCCTCGGCGCCCATCTCTTTGAGCGCTCGGCGGGCGCGGTTCGCAACTCGGGGGTCGGCGGTGCGTACCAATTCGATCAAGGAGGGAACCGCGGGTCGTCCGATCATGGCCAATGACCGGCCGGCGGCCGAGGCGGCGGGATCGTCCTCATCCTGGAGGACCTTGACGAGGGCCGGGACCGCGGGCGCTCCGATTTGCCCGAGCGATCGAGCCGCCGCGTCCACGCGCGTCGCATCGGGACTTCCGAGCGCGTCCACCAGTGTGGAAATCGCCGGTTCACCGACCTTCACAAGGGCGAGCCTTGCTGCGGACCGCACCTGGTACGCCGGGTCGTTTAATGCCTCGATGAGAGCGGAGACCGCCTGCCCGGACGATTTCCCTATGCCGACGAGGGCAAGGGCGGCTGCTTCCCGAATCATCGGATCGGGGTCCTTGAGAGCGGTCGCTATCGCAGGGACGGCTTCAGCGGCTTTGGGACCGAGTTCCGTGAGAGTTTCCAAGACGGTTAGCCGCACCACCTCATTCGGATGCTTCACAGCCTCGGCAAGGGCCGGCAGAAGCTTTTCGGCCTTCACCGCTCCGTCGCGGATCTTTTCCGCGGCCTCAACCGCGGCGCGAGGGTCCGATCCCAAAAGTCTCTCGGAAAGCGCCTTCGCTGACTCCCCGGAGCCGGCCTTCGGTTCGTCGGACGCGGCCGAGACCGGTCCCGCGATCAGCAATCCCAGGATGAGGGCGATCGCCGCGATTGGACGGGCACGGAAAGGGAGACGTCTCCGGGACGCAAGCTGTCGTGGGATTTCGTTCGTCATGACCTTGACCTCCGGGCGCGGGCCCATACCTGTGGGGTTATGCGGCGGCCTCGGTTTCCTTCGTGAAACGGCCGGTCTCGATGGGAATGATAATCTTGAGCAGGGACGTGAATATAAGCAGGCCCACCGCCCAGATGCCCATCGTTACGAGGATCTCGATAGTCGTGGGAATGTATTCCCATACTTCGCCGAGCGGCGCAGGGATGAAGCCGGGAATGATGAGCCCGATACCTTTCTCGATCCAGATGCCCAGAATGATGAGCACGCATCCGAGGTTCAATGTGGCGAAATTCTTGCGGGTATGCGGAACGAGAAAGATGAGGAATCCGGTGATATTGAAGCCGAACGCGGTCCAGATCCAGGGAACCAGCGCGTCTTTCCCGTGCAATCCTGAATAGAGATACATCAGGGGGCTGAGGTGATCCGTATCTGAGTAAAGCTCCTTGAAGAATTCCGCGCCTAACAGGAAAAGATTGACCGCCATGGCCCAACAGATGAATTCGGAGATCTTGAAGAGCGCTTGGTCGGTCACGTGGAATCGGGTGTACCTCCGAACGATTTGATAGATGAGAATGATCAGCGCGGGTCCGGAGCAGAAGGCGGAGGCAAGGAAACGGGGCGCGAGGATCGAGGCATTCCAGAACGGTCGAGCCGCAAGTCCGTTGTAAATGAACGCTGTTACCGTATGAATGCTCACCGCCCAGGGAATCGAGATCAGGATGAACGGTATGATGAACGGCATGTTCGGTTCGCGCATATGATAGGCTTTGTACAGCAGGTAACCGGGAATGAAGAGATTGAGAAAGAGATAGCCGTTCAGCACGACAATATCCCATCCCAAGAGCGACGAGGGTATATTGAGAATACCTACTCCCGGGATAAGATGCCAAATCCGATCGGGTCGCCCCAGGTCCGCGGTAACCGACAGCATGCACATGATGAGAACGCTGACCGCGAGCGCTTCCGCCACGACGACCACTTCCCTGATCGGGCCGAAATCGTAGAGATATGCGGGAATGATCAGCAGGACCGCGGCAGCGGCTACGCCCACGAGAAAGGTGAAATTACCGATATAGAGACCCCAGGACACATAGCTCGTCATACCCGAGACGACCAAGCCCCGCTCGATCTGAATGGTGTACGCGTACACGCCGATTGCGGCGATCGCCAGAAGGGAGAGCGCCCACACGTAGTAGATCGGGGGCCCGGTTATCAATCGCCGTATAACCCCTCGTATGAAGCCGGATTCGGCCATACCCGTTCCTCCCGTCAGCCGGAGAAAAAATAGTAGAATTTCGGTTGGGTGTTCAATTCTTCCTTCATACGAAACACCCGCTTATTCCGAATAAGCCACCCGATTTCCCCGTCCGGATCGAGCAAATTTCCGAACTTACGGACGCCGACGGGGCAGGCTTCCACGCACGCGGGGTACCGACCCTTCCTCACTCGTTGAATACAAAAGGTGCACTTCTCCACCACATTGCGCATGCGAGGACGATTGCCGAGGTAATGGGTATCGACGGTCAGTTCGTCTTCAGGGATTACCGGATCGGTCCAATTGAACCATCTTCCCATGTACGGGCAGGCCGCCATGCAGTATCGGCAACCGATGCACCAGTTGTAGTCGACCACCACGAGCCCGTCCGGCTCCGTCCAGGTGGCTTGAACGGGGCACACCTTGGTGCAGGGAGCGTTCGCGCAGTGCTGGCACTGCACCGGCATATAATAGTAGCCCTCTTGGGGAACTTCGTAAGGGTCATAGTAAAGGGTGGATTCTTCCAGATCCATGGTTCCGTCTTTGAATCGGAGCACCCGGATGTATTGTATCTGGGGGTCGCGTGTGAGATTGTTCTCGCGCACGCACGCATACACGCATCGTCGGCAGCCGATGCAGCGCTGAATATCGAGCGCATAGCCGTAGAGCGTGTTCTCGATCGGCCCTTCCGCACCGACGACGAAATCCTTGCCGTACTTTGCTTTGTATTGCTCTTGAAGCCGGTCGAGGGTTTCCTCAACATCCTGTTTGGTCATCTCTCGGAAGTTCGTCTGGAAGAATTCTTCCCACGAGCACGAGCTGACCGCGAGCATCCCGAGCATGCCCGCAGCGCCGGCGAGGAATGTTCGCCGGTCCGGTTTGGGTGGACCGACGGATGACTCCGCTTCGCATTCGACGGCGTCCGGGTCCTGCAGTTCGGTGTTCGGCTTGGGAGAGTCTGCGCTCATTGTCGGAGACCTTCAGTGTTCCGATTGCGCCGTGCGGGGCGCTCTCGGCTTGTGGGGCGGCGGCATCGGTTCAATCGGTTTGTACTTGGGCGAATGGGGATTGTGGCAATGGGTGCAGAGGTGATACATCTTCGGGCCGTTCCAATATCCGGTGCGTTTTCCGTGTATGCCGCGTCGCCAATCCCGATAGACGGTTCCATGACATTTGCCGCACAGTCTGTACGATTCCTCGAACGGTATGACCTCTCCATCGCTTAGCGGCAGCAGATAATTGCGCTTCTTCGGATGGTGACAGTCGAGGCACCAGACTCGCATACCGCCGTGGTTCAGATCGATGTTCGTGTGAACCCGTAGGACTTCCCGTCGCGTCCAGTTGATCTTGAAGTCCCGCTCGGGACCGTGGCAGGCTCGACACGGCGTGATCGTCTTCGGCAAGGGTTCGACGGGCACGGGAAACTGTTCGTAATCCTGCCGCGCCTCTTTCCATGCGGCGTCCGCGCCCTGGCCTCGAGCGGGCTTATCCACAACTCCCTGGGCGGCCAAAAGCAGGCCGAACACCGCGGTCGCAACCGCGATTTTGACGATCGATCCCTTTTTCATGGTCTGCGCGCCCCTACCGGCCGACTCAGCGAGAAAGCGTCCATTGGTTTGTCCCCGGAGTCGGCGCTACTTGAGATCCTGCCCGTAGCGTTGTTTGTAGAATTTCTCGAGCTGTTTGAGCTGTTCCTCACTCATGCCCTCAATGTACCATTTGTGTCGGGGGTCGTCGAACACGTGCTTCTTGAGGAACGGCGCTGCGGCCTCCTTGCCGCCCATTACGCGTTCCACCTCGGGGATGAAGTCGTTGTAGAAGTGCTTGGCCACTTCATACATGCCGTGCCACCACGCGTAGTCCGGCCCGCTCATGGACGCGCCGTGACGCGCGCGACGGCCTTCGTGGTGCCACAATTCAAAGTAGATCCAATCGAGCTTGTCGTCGAAGTCGGCCGGGCTGATCTTCCCCATCTTGATCAGTTCGGCGCGCATGTTGGTCGCAGGAACGGCGAACTTCGTGTTGTACAACTCCACCAGGTTGTCGAACTGGATGTAGAAGCCGTCGATCATGGGATCGCCGTGACACTGCCGGCACACGTCCTTCATACGATCGCGACGCTCCTTCCACTTCGACAGCTTCTTGGAGATGGGCGGGCGCAGGGTCCACGAAATGCGCTGTCCCACGTCGTGAGACGCCTTCTGATTGGGCGTGGCGCTGATATGGCAGGTGGCGCAGGTGGCGGTGTCCTGGTAGTCTACGCCGACCACCCATTTGCGGCCGCCCATGTTGAGCCGGTTCTTGAACGCCTGATAGAGAATCCCGTGTTTGGACTCTTCGTAGACCTCCATCTGGGGATGGTCCGGGCCCAGGTGGCACTTGCCGCACGCGGCCGGACGTCTCCCCTGTTCCACCGAGAATCTATGCCGAGTGTGGCACGCGGAGCAACTTCCTCTGCTGCCGTCAGGGTTGATTCGCCCTATGCCGGTGTTCGGCCATGTGCCCGGGTCGAGTTTGCCGTCCTTGAGGACTTTCACGTTCGACCCGTGACACTGGCGGCATCCCGTCGCCACCGCGGCTTGTCCCCCTAAGACGGTGCCGAGATAATTGTCGAGCGAGTTCAGGATGTTGGCGGCCTTGGCGTGGTGCGACGGCTGCTGCTGTTTGAACTGCTCCTTATGGCACCGGGAACAATCTTTGGGACTGACGATCGTAGCGATCCAAAAACTCCGATGGTCGTACCCGTCGGGGTCGCCTTCTTGGCCGGCCTTTTTCTTTTTCGCCCGGTGACAGTCGTAGCAATTCACGCCGGCCTGTCCCATTCGTCCTTGACGCCACATTCGGAAAAGACCCGGGGTCTTGAGCTCGTGGCACTTGATACAGACCTGCCCCTCGGGCGCGCCGTACTTTTTTGGGTCGACCTTGACCGCGGCGAGCGTCGGCCCGACACAGACGAAAACCGTCCACACGGCCGCAATGAGAATGCTTTTCATGACTTGGACTCCTCTGTCTATCGTGACCGGGGTGAACATGCACAGTTCGCTCTTCCGAACGCTTGTTCGGGGAAGCTCCGCAGTACGCGACCGGAGGAAACGAAAAGGACCCGAGGGTGATCGAATCGTCAATCAAGAAGAGGTTCAAGCGGGAAGTACGCCTTTTCTCGGTTCCGGCCCCGACACGGAACGTGAGTGACGGCTGCATTAAAAAATTTCCGTTCAGCATGCGCCGGGTAAATGTTAATATGCTGTAAAAGACGGTAAAGGACCTGTAAAAGTATGGGAAGTCGCCGATCGAGAGACGGGATCGATGTCTTCCCGAGCGCGTCGCGCGGCGGGGGAAACGCCCGGCCGCTGCGTCGGCCTCGCCGCCGTCACCGCGAAACAGCAGGGAGGCGCCCGACCATGAACTCCGAACTAATCCTTGTCGTGGACGAAGACCCCCATATCCGAACACTTCTGAAGGACAATCTCGAATTTGACGGGTATCGTGTGCGCGCGGCGACCACCGGACGGGAGGCGCTCGATCTCTTCGAAAGCCGGCGGACGGGACTGATCGTGCTGGAGCCCCGCCTCCCGGATATGGACGGCCTCAGGGTGTGCCGATCGGTTCGGGAGCGGTCGGACGTGCCGATTATCATGGTGAGCTCCCGGTGTGCCGTGTCCGACAAGGTGCTCGGCCTTGAGACCGGCGCGGACGACTACATGGGCAAGCCGTTCGAGTATCTGGAGTTGGAGGCGCGGATCAAGGCGCGGCTCAGGCGGCGATTTCCGATCCCTCCGCCGGCCGAGAGGAACGCGGTCGGGTCGATACGGATCGACCGTAAACGGCACGAGGTGTTCAAGGCCGGCAAACGAATCGACGTCACCAATCGGGAGTTCGATCTGCTCAGTCTCTTCGTCCGTAACGCGGGAGAGGCTCTCAGTCGGAGCGCGATTTTCGCAAGGCTATGGCTGGACGGAAAGGTATACCGGGGGAGTCGCGTGATTGACGTCCATGTCCGACACCTTCGCGCCAAATTCGAGGTCGACCCCGCAGAGCCGCGACTCATTGTCACCGTGCCCGGTGTGGGGTACATGTTGGTCGGCGATGACGACTGACGCAACGTCGCCTGTCGGCCTCTCCCCATTGTACCCTTTTGTCGTCGCTGAGAAAACCGTAATCGTTCAACGGGATAGCGATAAGCCGTTGATATCTCCATGGGGGAGGCTTGAAGGGGGAGATGAGTCTCCCCCTCCATCCTCACCGGGCGCA
>CAYLRL010000076.1:0-22389 GCA_964385875.1 uncultured Syntrophales bacterium | reverse complement strand
CGCAGCGAAAACGGTATTTCCCCCCTCGAGCGCAGTATAGCGTACGGGGACCGACGTCTCCATTTGTCATTTGTCGATCTCCCTGCTATGATTTGGACCCTTGAACGGCTGAAACGGCCGTCTCGGGCTGTGAAACCGTAATGGTTCACCGGGCTTGAGGCGGCTCTGCGCCCGGTTAGGATGGAGGGGGAGACTCATCTCCCCCTTGTATATTAATATCAAGGAATGCTTCTTGATCGTTGGCAGAACAGCTCCCCGGGGGGGGGGCCGCCAGTCGGTATGAGCTGAGGCCATTGAGATATCAATGGCTTGTCGCTATCCCGTTGAACGGTTACGTGAAACTTTTATTCGGAGGGTATATGAAGCGATTGCTTATTGTGGTTGTAATGTGCGCGCTGGGCTTGGGTGCGCCCGGATACCTCGCGTCCCAAGAACAAGAGATCCTCTGCTGTCGATTCATCTGCAACTGCGGACCGGACAGTATGATGTGCGACTATCAAAGCCTGGAGCAATGCCGAGCGCTGGACGGATGGGAAGTGTCCGACTGTGGGCAGTGCGAAAGCTAACGCCCTCCACCGCCCGAGAATCCTTGTGGCTGTTGCGGGGCCGAGTCGATCGGATTAATTATTGAGAAGGCGCCGCGTGCGCTCGAAGCGCGGCCGAAGATGTGAACGAGAGGGAGGCGTAAGAACGGCGTCGAATGGCGGAACGGCACGATTCGGAAAAGCTGAGGGAGTCGTACGAAAAGGTGTTGTCGATTCTTGAGCGGAACGATCTCCTGCTCGAACGGCTTCCCTATACGCAGGGCCTGCTCGAGGAGGCGGTCTTCTTCTGCTACAAGATGCGGCTCATCACGCAAGGTGATGTGAAGCGGCTCCTGGATTTGGACCGCGCCGCGCTCAAGAAAAAGATCAACGAATGGAATTCCGGCGATGAAGGGAATTGCACGTGCAGGTTGGCCCGAAATCCCTTCGCGGACGAACCGGAGAATTGACGCGATCCGATGAAGGGCGCTTAAGGGCGGCCACGCGTTAAAATATCGTAGGATCCTGATACGGGATCATATTGTTTCGGTTCAGAATGGAGTGAGGATCGAGAGCGGTCTTCACGCGGCGGATTTCGTTCATTCCGTCGGGGCCGATCATCATCTCGAGGTATCGGTGTTTGAGTTTGCCGATCCCGTGTTCGCCGGAGACGCTCCCGCCGAGCGCGACCACCTTCCAGGCGATGTCCTCGCATGAGGCGCGACACAGGGCCAGTTCGTCATCGGTTTCGGGCAGCATGTTCACATGCAGGTGCGCGTCTCCAATATGGCCGAAGGTGTAGGACTCGATATGGTCCGGCGCGGTCTCGTACAATCCGAGCACGATGCCCAGATACTCCCTCGGAACGGCGAAATCCGTGCCCACCTTGACCATGCCCGGCCGGATCGATTCGCTGAGCCGTTCGGGCACGGCGCTGCGGTCTTTACGCATCTTTCTGATCTTCTGCGCGTCGAGCGCGGCCTCGGACCGGAGCGCGCCGTCTTGTCCCAGTCGTGAATCGTTGAACAGTTCGACCAGCTCGTTCCATTTTGCTGCGATCTCGGACTCGTCGGAACCCTGCGGGTATTCCTGTTCCACGTAGAGAACGCCGAACGCGCCGGTCAATCGCTCGGTCCACGCGTCGGGCAGCAGACGGGCCGTAGACGCGTCGAACCATTCCATACAGGAAGGGATCAGCCCCTCGAAGCTGTGGATGGAACAACGAGGGCCCCACGCGGCGAGACGCGCCATTCGTTCCGAGGCCTGTTCCGCGCTTCTGAGATCGTTCAGGTGAAACGCGCGACGCATGAGGTCGACCAGCCCGATGAACTCGATCGCCATCTCCTGCGTCGGGACGCTGAACATCATCGCAAAATAGGGATTACGCGCCGGCAAGAGCCTCGTCCGAACCTCGGAGACAATGCCGAGAATCCCTTCGCTCCCGATGAAGAGATCGACCAGGTCCATGTCGGCGGTTGAATAAAGACCCGCCGCGTTCTTGCATTCGCTCCAGTCGGGGGTGGGAATATTGGGAGCGGGTATGAAGAGCGGGTCCTTCCGCGGCGTAACAAACGCGTCCGGCGGAACCTCCCACAGGTTATTGTGCGCGACCGCGTCGCCTCGTTCGATGTCGAGGATCTCGCCGCCGGCCAATACGACGCGCAGTCCGCGAACATACTCACGCGTCGGACCGTACAAATAGCTCAGCGCTCCCGACGCGTTGCATGCGACGTTTCCTCCGATGGCGCACGTATCTTGCGAGGTCGGATCCGGCGGATAGAAGAGCCCGCGCTCCTCGACGTGCGCTTTGTATCCTTTGAGAAGCCGTCCCGGCCCCACCCGAGAGGGATCTTCCGGGTCGATCCGATCGAGCGCTCTCACATCGAGGACCACGTCCAGGTCGGGAACCGCCGCCCCGGTCAGGGAGGTCCTGCCTGAGACCGTCACGAGCGGCGTACGGCTCGCGTGGGCCAGACGGACCGAAGTCAGAAGCTCGGCCTCGTCGCGCGGCTGAACCAGACCCTGGGCCCGCCCCCGAAGGTGAGATTCATCGGAGAGATAATCGTCCGGCACGGAGTCCCGAGCGGGCACGCCGGCCTCTCGACACGCAGTGATAAAATTGGTCATAGGGGCAGATTACCACGGCTGCGCGGAGGTTGCACGGACTCGGCGCAGCGGACCGATCCGACGTATCCACGGAATCCGGCCCCCGAAGAAAAAGCCCGACCGCGGCGCTCGTTTCATCGCCGCAAGGACGAGTATCGCCCCTCCGGGAGCGCCCTCCACATGCCGCGCCTGAGGCTCTTCGCCTCGTTCTCCAGCTGTTTGTAATTTGCGTAGGTCACATGAACATAATCTCTCGTGACAAACCCCAATCCTCGCTTGATGATTGCGGCGTTCACGTCGATCCGACCAGGGGACCCGGCGGGAGCGACCAAATAGGCCAGAAGCCGATTCTTTTCGTCCATCGGATTCCATTTGCGGGCCCATACGTCCACAACCTTGCCGGTGACAAGGGAGCGCACATAGGCTCTGCTGATCTCCCAGACATTATTGTTCATGATGTACCGGACAACAGTTGGGTCGACATCTCGAATTCGGTGACGATTATGAGGGGAGCCCACGCCGAGCAGACGGACGCGAACCACACGATCGTCTTCGAGGAGCCTCAGTGAAATCAGGTTGGGAGAGTGAACATCAACGACCGACGCTCGACCGACCAGTTCATAGCGGGGACTGGACCCCAGGGCGAAATTCGTCACACCAACCAAAGCGACGCACAACGTCGTCAGCAGGACGAACGTTTTCCGAATGCAGGTCATTCCTCCCTCCAATACCTCCCGCACAAAAAATGCGCCGTTTATGTCGTAAAAAGCCCCATAACCTCGTCCGTTGCAGGCGCCCCGAGCATGCAAAGAGAATCATCACTATTTCATACGCGTGTGCGA
The DNA here is from genome assembly GCA_964385875.1 of uncultured Syntrophales bacterium. Lineage (GTDB taxonomy): Bacteria > Desulfobacterota > Desulfomonilia > Desulfomonilales > Desulfomonilaceae > CAYLRL01. The sequence continues at coordinate 18,917 of CAYLRL010000076.1, read as the reverse complement.
CCCGGCAAGTTTTTTTTCCGCGCGGCGGGCGTTTTCCTTCGAGCGTGAGGGGCATAAATCGAATGGAAGATCGGTTGGTTAAAGACAAACGTACACGGCTCCGGCCCGTCCTTGCCGCGCCCGGCCGGCATTCTCGACTTTTGCGTCCTCAACGGAAGGAAGGTCACTACGGACGAGAAGCGGGCGAGAGATCCGCGCCCTCAACCCGCCCGTTCGTCCTTCGAGAGAACTTCCGCGTTACTTCTTCCTTTGGACGGACTCCTTCAGCGCCTTAGCGGGGGTGAATCTCGGCACTTTCATTGCGGGTATGGTCATTTCCTCGCCGGTGCGCGGATTCACGCCTCGACGAGCGTTCATCGAGACCACTCTGAATGTTCCAAGGTCGGAAATCCTGATTTTTCCGTTCTTAATCTTGAGAGCCGAATGAACCGTTTCCACTAGGCTGTCGAGCACAACTGCGGCCTTTTTCTTCGTAATGTCGGCGTTTTCGGCTATGTGGGCAATGAGTTCGGGTTTCGTCATTCCTACGTCTCCTCAAACATGGCATATTCCGGACACCGCCGAGGGTAGTCCGAAAACCCAACTCGGCCGGACCGGTTTTTGAGCGGCGCGTTCCCCTCCGTTCCTCTTCCTGCGTATGTTGTGGGCGCCGACGCGCCGGGAGCGTCCTTTTGGCGCGCCGCCTCTTCCGGCCGCTTGCCGGGGCCTGCAACTTCTGCGGTTCCGGCGGGAAGTCTCGAGCGCTTCCGGCCGGGGCCGTCACTTAACGCACACCATAATTCCCCGTTAATTACGGTGCAAGATTCGCGCCCCGGAGAAGCGGAGGCCTCTTGCCTTACTCAATCCGGTTTACCGCGATCGAGGGAATTGGTATGGATTTTGCCCTTGATTCGAATGGTCAAGATAGTAGACAGTTTTGTCAACTATCTTGACCGCGCGTCGCTCAACTTCAGGCGCGCCTCCAACCAACACGCTCATCCCGCCCCGCCGCGCTCCTTCCATTTTTCGATCGTCGGCCCGAGCGGTCGGTCCGAAGGCGTTGTGAATGAACAGGTTGCGCGGCCCCATCGAAGATGGTATATCCCGTTTGGACGAGCGCCGGGAGTCCGAGCGTCGACCGTTGTGAGAGCGGGCCGATATGACTCTCGACGCTTTGGAGGCTCATTTCGATGGAAAAAATCGTGATCCGCGGCGGCAGGCCGCTCAAGGGCGCGGTGAAGATGAGTGGAGCGAAGAACGCGGTTCTCCCGCTGATGTGCGCGGCGATTCTGACCACGGACGAAATGACCTTCCACAACGTTCCCGCGCTGCGGGACATCCGCACGACCAAGCAACTCCTGCTCCAACTCGGTGTGCAACTGGACGACTTCACTCCCGGCGCGTTGCGGATAAAGGCGTGGGAGATCACGGATCATACCGCCCCCTACGAGCTGGTCAAGACGATGCGCGCCTCGGTGGTGGCGCTGGGACCCCTCATGGCTCGTGAGGGCCGTGCGGACATCAGCCTTCCCGGCGGATGTGCGATCGGCGCGCGGCCTATCGATCAGCACTTGAAGGGCCTCGAGGCCATGGGCGCCAAGATCGAACTGGAGAGCGGTTACGTGAAGGCTTGCGTCGAGCGGTTGCGGGGCGCGGAATACACCTTTGACATCAAGACGGTGACCGGCGCCGAGAACCTGATGATGGCCGCGTCTATGGCCAAAGGCACGACGGTGCTGCGCAATTGCGCGATGGAGCCGGAAGTCGTGGAACTGGCCCATGTGCTCAACCGTATGGGCGCGTCCATCAGCGGCGCCGGCACGGATACGCTCGTCATCGAGGGACGCGATCGTCTGCACGGGATCGTGCACGAGGTCATGGCCGATCGTATAGAAACGGGCACTTACCTGCTCGCCGCAGCCATCACCAGGGGCGATGTGACGGTCGAGTCGTGCAATCCGGAGCACGTTCAGGCGCTTCTCGAGAAGCTCGAGGATATCGGGCTCAAGGTTGAGCGAGGTGAACGGGAGATCCGCATTTGCCCGAACGGCGACATGGGAAGTGAAGATATCGAAACCAATCCGTACCCGGGATTCGCGACCGATCTCCAAGCGCAATACATGGCGCTCATGTCGACGACTCGAGGTGATTGCCGCATAACGGAAAACGTCTTCGAGAATCGATTCATGCACGTCCCGGAACTCGAGCGGATGGGCGCGGACATCAAGGTTTCCGGTCGGACGGCCCACGTTCGGGGCGAGGCGCCGCTTTCGGGGGCTCACGTCCAGGCGACGGATCTCAGGGCGAGCGCAAGTCTGGTTCTCGCGGGCTTGGCGGCGCGTGGAACTACCCAGATCCACCGAGTCTACCATCTCGACCGCGGATACGATAAAATCGTCGAGAAGCTTGCCGGTCTCGGCGCGGATATTCAGCGGGAGCAGGACGACATCATTTAAACTGCGGAAGCGCTTTCGGGGCGGGGTCGAGCGATCGCTCGATCCGACCTTCGGCGACCGCCGCTTTCCGGTTCACGGGGAGGAACATCGCCGAGAACGGGAGTATATCGGCTTGCATGCGAGCACCAATGAGACGCGCTGAAATTGAGAGAAAGACCAAGGAAACCGATATTCGGCTCGAACTGAACCTCGACGGCCGCGGGGAATGCTCAATCGAGACCGGAATCGGTTTTTTCGATCACATGCTCCACCATACGGCCCGCCACGGTCTGCTCGATCTGGCGGTCCGCGCGGACGGCGATCTTCATGTGGATCATCATCACACGGTGGAAGATGTGGGCATTTGCTTGGGTGAAGCGTTCCGCGAGGCGCTTGGGGACAAAGCCGGCGTGAGGCGGTACGGCTCGGCGATCACGCCGATGGATGAAGCGGTGGCGACCGCCGCCGTCGATCTGTCGGGCAGGCCGTTCCTGGTCCTGAACAATCCCCTCGATGACCGTCGCGCGGGAGACTTCCTGCTGGACCTCATTCCCGTTTTCCTTCACGCTTTTACGGACAGAGCGGGGGTGACCCTGCATGTGTCGGTCGAGAACGCCAAGAATCCCCACCATGCGGCGGAAGCGATCTTCAAGTCGCTGGGAAGAGCGCTCAGAGAGGCGCTGGAACCGGACCCCCGCAGCGAGGGGGTTCCGTCCACCAAGGGAAGTCTCGACTAGTCCGGAGAAGCGAAATCAATCCGAGAGGTCCTGATGACGGTCATTGTCGACTACGGTATGGGTAACCTGCGCAGCGTGCAAAAGGGTTTCGAGAAAGTGGGCGAGTCTGCGGAGGTGTCTCGTGACGCGGATCGAATCCGGAACGCGGAACGCCTGGTCCTGCCGGGGGTGGGCGCGTTTCCTCAATGTATGAAGAATCTGACCGAATTAGGGCTCGTCGAGCCCATCATCGAATTCGTGAATTCAGGGCGGCCCTTCCTGGGCATTTGCCTCGGACTCCAACTTCTTTTCGACCAATCCGAGGAATTCGGCGTACACGAAGGTCTGAAGATCATTCCCGGGAATGTGGTCGCGTTTGACCGGAACATGGGGCTCAAGATCCCCCACATGGGGTGGAACCAAGTCCGATTCAGGGGCGACGTTCCCATCTTCCGAGGCATTCCCGACGGATCGTTTTTTTACTTCGTGCATTCGTATTACGTGGTTCCGTCACGCGCGGAGGACACCGCGGCGGAGACCGAATACGGCGTTACCTTCACCTGTGCGGTCATGCGGGACAACGTCTACGCGACCCAATTCCATCCGGAAAAGAGCCAGTCGATCGGACTGCGGATTCTCAGGAATTTTGCCGCGCTGTAGGCCGCCGGGCATGCCGGGTGTCAGGTCTTCAGTCTTCTTCGCGACAACCGTTATAGCCGGCCGTTCGCTCGGTCACCGTCGACGTTGAAAGTCTCGAGGGCCGAGGACCAAAGGAGGCGACTTGTGGCGGGCTTCATTGATTTCCTCAAATCCGTGGCCGGGATATGCGCAACTCGACCGCTTGACCCCGAACATTGGGAACTGTCCGGCAACCGGGTCACCGTGGATCTGAGCAAGGCGACTCCGTTGCAGGGGGACACCGGAGCGGTCTACCTCAAGGGTCGCGGACTGCAGCGCCCCATCCTGATCGTTCGCACGGAAGACGGCGAATATCGATCGTTCGCCAATCGCTGCACGCACGCGGGCCGCAAACTGGACCCCGTGCCCGGCTCGCGTACGCTGCGGTGCTGCAGCGTGAGTCATTCGACCTTCGATTACGAAGGCAACAAGATCGGCGGGCCCGCGCGTGGGCCGCTCGAAACGTACGCAACCGAAGTGATCGACGACACGTTGATCGTTACTGTGTGAAGCCGCTCGAACCCACCTCGGCCCGTCGGCCCGGGATCGGACCGTCCGAGACTCCAACGGACGGTGAACGGCGAACCGGAACCGGCGTAGAATTAACTTGAACCGGCCCGAGCCGGGGATTAGTATGAAATCGTAAGGCACAACGGGAAGACCAAGGTTCATAGACGCTTCGGCGTATTGGGGGCGAGGACATGAGAACAGAAGTTTTGACCCGGTTGATCGCCGCAGCCGCGACCGTGCTGGTTTTTGCATGGACGGCGGGCGCGTCCGTGGCGGTTCCCAATAGCCCGGACTTGCTCACGATCGGTACCGTGGGTCCAAAAGCCATCGGCTTCAAGGCATGGACGAACCGGCCGCCGGAGAAGGGCTTCAAACCCGGCGACAGAGTTTTCATCAATTTCGAGGCCCGGGAGAAGGCGTACGTTCTCATCTTTAACGTCTCCTCCTCGGGAGACGTCAGCGTACTTTTCCCGAACAAAGAGAATCCGAATAATCTCGTCGAACCGGGGCGTGTGTACACCCTGTTCGGCAATGACTCGAAGCTGCGCCTCCGATTGGGAGACCGGGTCAAGCAGTCGCGGATCGGATTCTACGTGAGTTCCAAGCCCGTGCCGCTCGACATGATGAAACCGAAGGGGAATCAGCCCTGGGTCCGCATTTCCGTGGATAACACCGAGAAGATCGAGGAGTTCCGGAGTGTGCTGGAGCGGATGGCGGCCGCGCCCGGCTTCAATCGCACGGAGCTCTCCGTGAAAAGCGGCGCCCGGGAGGAGCACGATATCCGGCTGATGAGTCCGAAGCGCCTCATGAAGGGGTCGCCCGCGCCGATCCAGAAGCGCCTCCCGGGAGGCGTCGAAAGCGACACCGCAGACAGCATCACGGGAACTCAGGGGCTCAAGCCCGATATGAAGTGAGGCCGCGGCGTTACGGCCCTGCGGGCGTGCGTAAAAGAGCTCACTCGGGCATGCGATCGATCATTCCCAGCAGCCATTTTTCAATGGGCGCCATTTGCTCGAAGCGCTCGAAGCAGTAATCAACGATTTCTCGAGAGTACAACTGATCCGGAATCGGACTTGCGTAGGCCGCGGTGAGGCCGTTATGTAGGAGCAGATCCGCGTTGGGGTGAGCGGAATCGTATCCGCGCGGCGTACGCTTATAGCCCTTCACGCCGATGTCGTATCCCTTTTGCTTGACCTCTTCCACCGCTTTCTTCAGCGATTTCCCGTGAGCGTCGTCAACCGCCGCCTCCCGGTACGCCTCCATAAGCGGCTTGGAAAAGCAGTGAATTCCGACTCCTAAGAGGATGTTGGGCGGTTCGAGGTGGAAATAGAAGCCCGGGCAATCCATCTTCGGCCGCGCTCCTTCCCACAGGAAGATCCCCAGGTGGACTTTGTACGGCGACTTATCCTTGCTGAAGCGGGTGTCCCGATACGGGCGAAAGATCGACTTGTCGATGCGGGGATCGGCGTGTATCCGAGGAGCGATCTCCTTCAACCGTTCGCCCATTTCGTACACGAAGTCCCGGGCCGGGGCCATGACGGAATCGTTGAATCGTGACTTGTTCTGGGTGAACCAGGCCTTGTTGTTGTTGACCGCGAGCTCCTCGAGGAAGCTCACGCAATCCCGGGGAAATCCTACAAAGTTCGATGAGGCCATGGGACGCGCCTCCTCTCTCTGTCGAGTATCATTTCGGTCGAGCGCGGCGGACTCCCCCCGAGAGATGTTCGGTATCGCAGTGTCTCGTGTCAAGCTCCGTGCGCGGTCCTCCGGCATGTCCTCCGGCCCGTGTCGCCCGCACGGCGCGGACCCTCCGCTGGGTTTCGTGTTATAGTCGAGCACGCAGCGCAGAGCGAATTCCGCCGAGACCGTCTTCGCGGACGCGGCTCGACGACGCGGGCGAGGCGGCGGAAGACCTTCAATGATAGATATCCACAATCATATTCTCCCCCGATTTGACGACGGCGCGCGCGACATGGCCGAAAGCGTCGCAATGTGCCGCGTCGCGGAAACCGACGGAATCGAAGAGATCGTCGCGACGCCCCACTGGAGAGAAGGGGATTTGGAGCCGTCGCCCGATGACATCCGCCATGCGGTGGACACGCTCAACGAGAAGCTGGCGGCGAAGGATATGAAGCTGCGAATTCATCCCGGGATGGAGGCGCGTATCGATCCCTGCATTCCGGACCGTCTTGCGGACGGGCGAATCATGTCGCTCAACGGCGGCCGTTATCTCCTTATGGAGTTTCATCCGGTCTACGTTCCCGCGGGGGTCGAGAATCTCATCGAACGCGTCGGCAAGATGGGGCACGGAATTATCCTCGGCCATCCCGAGCGGAATCATACGATTCAGGAGAACCCGCGACTGCTCTACCGGCTCGTTTCGATCCCGGACCCGTGGGATGTGCTGGTTCAGATAACCGCGGACAGCCTGACGGGTCAGGCCGGGCGCGCGGCCGCGAAGACCGCGCGAGCGCTTCTCAAGAGCGACCTTGCGCACATCATTTCTTCGGACGCGCATTCTCCGTTCGTGCGCGCTCCACGTTTATCCGAAGCGCTGATCGTCGCGGCGGCCGTTATCGGTAAGGACAAGGCTCGCGCGCTGGTCCGCGAGATTCCCCACGCGGTGGTCCACGGTGGGGATTTCCCGGAGTTCAGGATTCCGAAGAAGGTCGGCCGGGCCCGTCCGGGCCTGTGACCCGCGCCCGTTTCTAAGCAGGTTTACGATTACAAATCAATACCTTCCGGCCGCTTCTGAATATCGCCTCGATCTTTTCTCGTCCAACCACATCCAGCACTCGGCCGGTTCCAAACGTCGGGTGTTCGATGTATTCTCCGCTGTCAAAGGTATCTTTGGGGCTGTATGCGCGTGGGGAGACGCCTTCCGGCATTTCCGACATGAATCTGTTCCATTCGCCCTCCGCTCGGGCTTCCGATTTGTTTCCTCGTTGAGTTCCCGGTCCGGCTGAGGATTTCCTGACAGGTGTTTTTCGGGGCGCGCCGCCGGCCTGGGCGGATCGTCCCGCTCCCTTCGGCGGATAGTAGTTGTGATCGCCGCCGCACGTGAGACAATGAACGCGCTTCACTTCCGAGCCGACCACCGCAATTACCCGGTGATTCAGATTCATCTTGCATCGCGTGCACCACGCTTCAACGTCATCTCCTGGACCGATTGGGCCGCGAGACATGGATCCTCCTCTTAGGGGTTTCCGTAAAAATTCGAGCCATCACCCTACTCAACAAACGCGGCATGTCAAGGGAGGGGGCGGGGCTCAAAGCCGCAGTTGGACGCACGTCACGACCGCCTCCCGCGCCGACGGGAAGAGACGGGCGCGCTTCAACAGATTTCCATCGCGTGCGGATCTTAGAAGTACAACGATACGTGGTTGTAAAACTTGGTGAAACGGTCGGCGACAATGGTCCACAAATTACTCTCGACGGTCTCGATTTTCCCCACGCCCTTCATGCCGACCTTCGATAGTTTATCCCCCGCCGTGAACGGCGCGCGAACTCGGAAGACGTTGCCCAGGCGCTGGTTGGCTTCCGCCAAGGGCGTGATCTCCTCGACCTGCAGATCGTAGGATTTGAGCGGGTAATTGTTCAGATAAAGCCTCAGGGGCTGTCCCGCGCGCACTTCCGCAATCTTGTCTTCCGGAACGTACACGTCCGCCCAAAGATCTCCCGGAACCGCGATAGTGCAGAACGGCTCACCCGCGGTCAGCTTCTTACCCTTGAGGCTCTTCACGTCCTTGGTCAGGACGATCCCGTCCACGGGCGACTTGATTTCGAGGAATTTTCGCTGCCACTTGTAGTAATTGAGATCGAGCCATGCGCTCTTTCGTTTCAGCTCGATCAGCTTGGCTTCCGCCAACTTCGTCCCCTCGTTGTCCGACGAGTTCCGCAGCACGACCAACTGTTCGGTGAGAACGTCGAACTCGGATTGAGCGCGGCTGACGTTGTAGTCAAGCTCCTTGGGATCGAGCGTAGCCAACACCTGGCCGGTTGTCACTTCGTCGCCTTCCTCGACGAAGATGTCTTCGATGATTCCCCCCATCCGGCAAAACGCGTAAAACTCGTCGCGCGGCACGATCTCCGCTTCTCCGCCGACCGTCTGGGTAATCGGCACGAAAAAGAGAAGACCGACCAGGATCGCGATAACGAGCGCGGCGGGCAGCGCGTACCGAAGAATCCGATAGACCGGCCCTTTGGCCGCTTCACTGCCGGGAATAATCAGGTCCTTTACGCCGGGCTTCTTTTTGACGAGCCAGTGCTGAGCCAACGCGGCGCCGAGAAGAGGCCCCATCCGGAGCACTTCGTCCATCGGGGGACGAGCGGGCGGGTTGTTCTCGAAGAACTCGAAGAGGATGTGCGCTGCCGGCTTTCCGCTGCTCATGAGCGGTAACGCGGAGAGATATTCGCACCCGGACAACGCCATGTACGATCTCAGCCTTCGGACGAGTTCATCGGGGAGGTCTTCTCCGAACGACTCATCCTCGATCTGGGCCCGGGAGACAATCAAGCCTTTGTTCATGTCCTTGAGAGCCTCGGCCAAGTCGTTGCTCTCTTTGTACAGCTTCGGCTTCTTGTCCAAGATGGGCGTATCGTTGACCGCAACCAGTCGAGAATGACGGCCCAAGTGCATGAGCAGCGAACATCGATCGAACTGGACGATTGTGCGAATGTCGTTGGTCAGCAGGAAGTAGAGCCCGTCCAGGTTGGGCACGCTGAATGCCCGCTGGGAAAACTCGACGCTCCGTTCCAGCGCGCGCACCCGGTAATCCGCAGGCGGCTGGCTGGGCAGGGAACTGACTTGCCTGTATCGCATTCCTTCCATGGGCGGTTGCTTTCCGTAGTTTTGTTCCATCGTATGAGCTTACAGGAGGGACTCGCGGTTGAATGTTCGGGCCGCGCTGTCTATGAGTTTCGCCATGAGACTCTTGGGCGGCGCGGGGACAAAGAAATCGCCGGTAATCCCGAGGGGCAGCTTGTCCGGATTTCCCGGGAGCCTGACCACGCAAACATACAGGGGGTCGACGGGCACGTCCTGTCGCTGCTCGCCCTTTTGCTCCGTGGCCACCGCTCCCCCGAGTCGACTGGAAAACGGCAGCCCCCCCAGGTCTCTCTCGTTATACGGCCTGACAAGGTCGATCGTGCCTTTGACCGTAAGCCCGGTTCCCATCGGAAACCAGACCAGCACGTCCTGACCTTCTTGCACCTTGTGCAGATCTTCTTCGGGAATGAGTCCGTATATCTCGACATCCGACGTGGACCGAATTTCACCCACCATTGCGCCCTCACCGGGCTGAAATCCCTTTTCCACCCGGCTGTCCAGTTTCGTGACCACACCGTCGAACGGCGCCGTAATCCCGCCCGAAGCCTTTTCCAGATCCTTGCGGAGCAACTCGATCTCTCGCTCGAGCTTTCTCAGCTCGGCGCGTTTCTCCGCGGCTTTCGGTCGGAGTTCGTTATCCACGGTCATCATGTAGATCTGCTGTTCGACGATATCCCGCTCGGTCATACGTTTGCGGAGGGTCAGTTCGAGCAGGTTGGTGTCCAACACCATGAGCGCGCTTCCTTTCCGAACCGGCGAGCCTTCCTTGACGAAGACCTCGTCCACCGAGGTTCGGAGGGGCACGGTCAGTTTTTGGTGATCAGCCGAATTCACGTACGAGTCGTACACGGATTTGCTCGACATCGGGACAAAGAGCAGGACTCCTATCCCTGCGAGAATCATCAGGAATACGAGCATTCCCGAGAACCGGGGGTGGACTTGGCCGCGCACGGAATAGAGCGTCTTCGATCCCTTGAAGAGGGGGAACAGAATGAAGATGACAATTGCCGCGACCGCGAGCGTGATGCCGATGAACTTGTCGAATCGGTAATAGACCCCCAAGACGATCGCGGAGTAGAGAAACATCCTATACGTGAACTGGCCGACGCCGTAGATACTGAACGTCAGCCGCTCTCGAAGGTCCCGAGCCGTGCTTGCGACCGAATCGACGCCGAGCGTCTTGTTCATAAAGAGATACCGCAAGTAGCCCTTCGACTTCGTCAAGAGGTTCGGCAACCGAATGATGTCCACCAGGACGTAGTAGCCGTCAAACCGGATGAGCGGATTGCCGTTGAAAAAGACGGTCGAGACAACGGCCACGGTCATGAGGTAAAACGCCAACGAATTGACGATCCCCGGCTTGGTGAAGTACCACACATAAATGGCGATGACCGCCAGGACCGCTTCAGCGGCTATGCCGGCCGCGGCGATCGCTATCCGGGGCTTCCGGTCGGCCAGTTTCCAGGCGTCGGTGGTATTGCAGTACAGACACGGGAAAAAGATAAGAAACGCCACCCCCATCTGCGGCACGTGCAAACCGTAACTCTTGGCAATGTACGCGTGTGCGAATTCATGGATGAGTTTGGTGACTGCGATGGTGACCCAGAGGTAGATGAGGTTGTCCAGATTGAAAAAATACGAATATTGATGCTCGAGCCTCGGCCAGCCGTCCACGAAGAGAATCACTCCGCCGACTGCGGCTACGGCGAAGAGAATACCCATCCACCTGTTGTACACGAGCTTGAAAAACCCGAGCGTCCGTTCGAGGAATCGGTCCGGATTGAGAATGGGGACAAAGAGGAAAAAGACGGACGAAAAGTACTGCTGACGCTTCTGCTTCTTGAAATTGTCCCTGAGCATCGCCTGATAGGGAGCGGAACCGTACTTGGTCCCGAGTATCAGACCGGATCGCGCGGCCCTGTCCGCAATGGCCTGCGCGTCTTCTATGGTGTAGTAATAGCCCCGTTCGTGAAGATGCTCCACGGCTTCCTCAAGGGTCCGATGACCGTTGAAAGCCTTGAGCATGCGGAACTCATACTCGGAGAGGCGATAGAACTTCCCGGCCACCGGATCTTTCAGAATTACGCTGCTCCTGTCGCCCCCTTCATCAAAGGAGGAGACTTCGAGATCCGGCCGGAACTTGATTTTCATTTCTTCGCCGCTGCGTTGCCGTCCAGCCTCGTTCACAACATCTTCTCCGCTCGATCGTCTTCGCGGCCTGCGCGAAGGGTCCCTCCCGCCGTAACCGGATCGACCGAATCATCTCCCACGGGAATCTGGTAAGCGCACCGATGCGCTTTGTTCCACGGGATGGCTTTCGATTCGCTCCGGCGATCGTCCACACCCCGAACCCTAAGGATACCACGCCGAGCAAAAGGGACAAAATGTTTATTCTCTTGGGGTCTTTCCCCGAGTCGATTACCGGCGTTTTCGTCCGGTAGAGCCGCTCTTCCCTCACCCCTCCGGGGGCGGCTCCCGGTAGTTGACGGCCATGGCGCGGTTCAATTCGGCAAGCGTCGCGTTGGCTTCCCCCACCGCTCGGAAAAGCTCTATCCGTTTTTCAAGAACATCCGCTCTGGCCTGCTCCACGTGGAGTCGGTCCAGGTCGCCCAGGGAATACTTGTTCTGAGCCATAGCCAACACCGCTTGGGAGGACTGCAGGGCTTCCGCGTTGGCACGAAGTCGCGCCGTCGCGTCGAAATGGTTGATCGCCCTTCTGCGGGCATCCAATGCGATTTGGCCGATCGTCGAATCAATGGACCGATCGCCGGCCTCATGCTTGTTCCGCGCTGCCTGAGTCTCCTCGAGCGTCCTCAAGACCTCTTGGAGATCGTACCGGATGTTTACACCATATTCCTTGTAATCTTTGTGAAATAGATATTTGTCGTTGTCGTGGGATCGCCGCCAAAATCCCGTCACCCGCGGGAAATAGTTCAGGAAGACGCGCTTCACGTCGTTGCCTGCCTTCAGTCGATCGAGAACGGCCCGATAGAGTTCCGGTCGATTCCTGACCGCGATCCGCTCCATTTGGCTGAGAACGGATTCACAGATATCCGGATCCGTGGGAGGGGGGCTGAGTTCGCCCGCCAAGGTGAACCCTCCGTCGACGCACTGCCCCGGAGAGATCCCCATGGCCGACGCCAGGCGGTTTCGTTGTTCCTGCGACGAGGACTTGAACTGCTCGTACATGATGCGCGCGCGGACTTCCCGCTGCTTCGCCTGGTCGAGCATGTCCATCGAGGCGAGGTTCTCGCGTGTCTGTTCGGCGAGCTTCGAGGAGACGTACTCTCGCAGGCGGGTCAGCTTCGCGGCGAGAGGGACGAGCTCCTGAAGCGCAAGCAACCTGAAGTAGGCCGCGTCGATGACTCCAAAAACTTCTTGGATCTTGCCCACCCGTTGATAATGAGCGGCCAGCCCGTCGTTCTTTGCGTTGCGGGCCTGAAAGTAGGACAACGCGGCCTCGTTGGGGCTCCAGTTGAGCTCAAGCTGATATCGCCACTGATTGCGCTCTCGGCCGGATGAAAACTGATTGACGCCCGCAGCGAACGGACCCGGCGGCAGCGGCTCGGCCACGAGGCCCTGTCGCGCGTAGACGTCGCTATAGGTGAATCGTTGTATGTCCCCTTCGTACGCCTCCCCGGTCAGGATCAGGTGCGGCAGAAGACCTGTTTTGCTGATATCCGCGGCCGCCTCCCGTGTTCGTTCCTCCCATCTCGAGATGCGAATATCCCCGTTGTTCAACAGCGCCAAACGTCTGCAGTCGGCCAGCGTCAACTCCCGCTTTCCCGTGACGGTGGTCGCGGGACGGATTCGACTCTCCATGAGGACCCGGTCGGCCTTGGCCTGCGCCAGACCACGATAATCACCGGAGGAAAACGGATCAAGGATCGCGTTGCTCGTGGCCCACGCCAGCTCTCCCGGAACCTTCTTCAGCGGGCTCAGCGTCTCGTTTACCGTGCCGATGACGGGGTTGAGGGTCGATTTGATCTGCGACGCGGCCGGTCCCAAGACCTTGCCGAGTTCGTCCCTCAGAGGTTTGGTCAGATCGTCGACGGGCGCGGCCGCGCTGCGGGCGGCGCTCGTTACCGGCTGCGTCACATGGTTCGCTCCCCGCTTGACCGATTCGAGCACGGAAAAGCTGCACGAACACGCCGTCAGCATAACGAGAAGCGCCGCCGCCGGAGCAGTCCCGGCTCTGATGATCCGGGCCGAATACCGCATATCACTTCCACAACTGCAATGAGCCGGTCATGCCGACTTCAAGGAGGCCCTCGGGATTATCGATGAGGACGTAGACTTTCTTCGTCCGCGTCTTGGGATCGATCAACTTGCCCACGCGCTCGACCACTCCCGTATATTCTTCTCCGGATCGGTGGACGAAGACGGCTTTCACACCTTGCTTGTACACGTCGAGAAGCTCCTCCGGCACATACGCCACCGCATAGACTCGTTCGCTGTCCACCATTGCGAACAGCGGTTCCAGCGGTCTGACAGGCTCGAAGGGCTCTTTGTACCGAATGGTCATATAGCCGGAGAAGGGCCCTTCCACGGTGCAGTCCTTCAGATCCTGCATCGCCGTGCGTAATTCCACCCGAGACTCGGCGAGACGATACTTCGCAGTCTCGAGCTCGCTTTCCGCGCGGAGCAGCTCCTGCTGGGTGGCGGAGTCGAGCTCGAAGAGCTCCTTCTTCACTCGAAGCTGTGTTTCAGCCAGCTTGAACGCGGCTTCGTTGACTCTGACCCGTTCCCGAGCTTTCTCAACTGCAAGCTTGTACCGCACCGGATCGATTTCTACGACGACCTGACCTTTTTCGATCCGGTCTCCTTCGTCGAAGTTGACGGCTTGGATGACACCGGCCACTTGTGTGCCCACGTCCGCTTCCCGATAAGGATTGATGATTGTGGCTTCGATTCGATGAGTGGAGAGGTCCCTCACAGCCTCAGGCTGCAGGGAGATGGCGGGCGGAGGCGGTGAAACCCACGGCGGTTCGTCGCTTTGAGCGATTGCCGCATTCCAGGACGCCGGGCATAGGAATAGAAGGCCTCCGCAGAGGAGGCATAGCAATCTCCGAGGGCCCATTGTTACCATACCCTCTCATTCCAAAAACATCATTCCAAAAACCATGAACGATATGATTATTAGCACATAAACCGGCGTTCTGTCAACGAAAACTCCCAGCCTCCGAGGTCTCTAACCCAATCCGCGTGCTTGCCGGCCCGCACGGCCGCGCATGCGCCTAGCCGCAGGCCCACTCCCGGGGAGCACGGCCGCGGTTAAACGCCTTTCACGGCTTCCAACCGGATGCGAGCATCTCTTTGCGGACCAGCCGCTTGATAAGGGGGACCGACAGTATCAGTGCGGGAAGAAAAACCAAATCGGCCACGAGCGCGGCGACGATCGCCGACGACCCGAGCAGGCCGAAGGAAACCACCGGCCGGAACGGCGACCACAACAGGATAAGAAATCCGAAAAAAAGAACCGCGGATGTGGAAATGAGCGCCTTTGCGGTGGTTTGGTACGCTCGGGCCAAGCACGATTCGACGTCGGTCTCAGCGCCCGCCGCATCCGTCTCCCGCCGCAACTGGGTCAGGTAATGGATGGTGTCGTCCACGGACAGTCCGATGGAGACCGTGGCCGCGAAGATCGTCACGTTGTCGAGCCGAAGACCGAACCAGCCCATGATTCCGAAGATCACGGCAAGCGGAAACATGTTCGGAATAAGGCTGAGAAGTCCGAACCTCACCGACTTGAATTGCAGCGTCATGAGTATGGTGATGCAGGTCAGGGCCAGGATGAGGCTGACCGTTTGAGCCCGCACCAATTCGGCGCCCTGAGCCTCGAAGACCTGCAACGCGCCCGTCGCGGCGACCTTCGCGTGGGGGCCGAAAACCTCACGACCGGCGGACTTGATCCGGTCGATCGTTCGGCTCAGCGGCGTATCCGGCGAATTGATAATCCGGACCGACACGCGGATCTCGTCGGCGTCCTCGTTCATGTATCGATCGAGGATCCGTCTGCCTCCCGGACTCAAGGACATCATCGCCAGGTATTGGGGAATCGCGCCCGACTTTGTGAACAGCGAGTCCCCCGCGGCGCCGTTTTCGGCGATAATCCGATCGAGGTATCGCATGACGTTCAGGAGCGATTCCGTCCGATGGATTTCAGGCGCGGTCTCCAATCCCTCGACGAATCTCCGCACCTGTCGCCAAGCTTCTGCGTTCTTGAACGCGCCCGGTTGTGCGCTAATCACTACCTCGAGACTGTGGACCGGCGCGAGATTCTCTTCGACGAAGTTGAGGTCCTGCATTTCCGGCGTGGAATCCCCGAGCATCCGCAGGATCTGGGGGTCGCTCCGAATGAACGGGACCCCGGCGACCATAACAGCGACGGTCCCGATTCCCAACGCGGCGCAGAGCTTATGGTGATCGAACACAAACCGCTCCATGCGGTCGAAGATCACCGCGACCCGGTCTCGGCTCATGCGGCTCAAGATTTGGGCCGACGGCGGAGGCATGAGAATCAGCAAGGCGGGAGTGACAACGACCGCGATCACGTAGGAGAGGAGCACGCCCAGCGCCATTATGAAGCCCAACTCCCGCACCATGGGAATCGAAGAGACCGTTATGCTGGCGAATCCCGCGGCCGTGGTCAAAGAGCACATCAGGCATGGGCGCGCCGTGATCGAGAGCGCTTCTCGAGCGGCCCCGATTCTGTCGCCCCCCACATGGAACCGCTGGTTGAAATGCGTGACGATATGCACCACCGCCGCGACGCTCACGATCAGAATCAGACCGAACGACAGCGCGGTGACCGAATTCAGACGCACGCCGGCGAGCGTCATTGCGCCGGTCACCCACGTCACGGAAATCCCGATGACCAGCAACGTGATCAGTGTGACCTTGAGGCTTTTGAAGATGTAGACCGAGATAAGGCTGCTGATGACTATGCAGAGGATCCCGAAGACCGCCGCGGTGCGCTGGTTATACCGGTGAATGGCCCCTCGGATGATCGGAGATCCGACCATGCGGTAGCTCGAACCCTCAGGGAGACGTTTATCGAGAATCGCCTCGATCGAATCGGTCAGCGCGCCGATTGCGGCCGGGTCATACCCTTCGGCCTCGGACATCCGCACAAGAAGCCCGAAGGTCTTCAGGCTCTCCGAAACCAGCATGTCCAGCGCGGGCACGGCATTTCTGAGCAGGCGGAGCTCGTCCGGGTCCGCCGCGACCGCCGCGCCGTTTTCAACGCCGATCAGCGGATAGGACCCGAATCTCCCGTCCTTTTGGCGAAATATCCGAAGATTCGAGAGGGTGAGGACCTCCTCGGCGTGAGGGGACTCTTCCAGATCCTTCGTGACCGCGACGATCGCCCGGATCACTCGAGGATCCTCGACACCCTGCTTTGTCCGCACGGCGATGAGAATGAATTCCTCGTTCCCAAACTCTTCGAGAAAATCCAGATAACGGACATAGTCCGGCGAGTCTGCGCCGATTCCGGATTTCATGCTGGTGTCCGGCTTCATGCCGGGCGCGAAATACCCGAAGAGCGCGGTCAGGGCGACAACGATTGCAACCAGGGGGCGGCGACGATCGATAATGAAATCGGCTATGGCGCCTGAAAACGGTTCGATCTTCATGGCGTTAACGGCTCAGATCGGGGGTACGGCGCGGGATGCCGGGCCGCGGGGCGGGCCGGACGGAAGGAACGAGGCGGGACCCGTGAGATCATCGCCTCCCGAGCATGGGGGGCGCGGTGGACCGACACACCTCGGTCGATGTCGGCTCGAGGCACGTCGGTTCGTACCGACTGCCGGCGTAGGTTGTGCCGCGCCACTGCAGCGCGTCTTTCCAAAGGATCTTCTTGATAATGACGATCAGGACCCCCACCACCACTAGGTTGCCGACGCATACGAACGCGGCGTACCGTGTCGGGACCCCCAATTGGGGATAGAAGAGTACGGACACAAGGCATGATTCGGCCGCCAGAAGCGCGGGGAGTACAATCCAGGCGTTCGGCCATAAATCCCACGCGTGAGGAATGTACCAGAAAAGCGCGATCGCCACGACCGGCGCGCTGACCAAGGCATGAAGGCTGAGTTGCCGAAGGGCTTTCCCGAGCTCGTAGTTCATCGAGGCGCTGATGATCCGCGTCCATCCTTTGATGATCTCGTTTACCGTGGCGTACATCCTCGTCTCGAGAACCCGCCTCCCGTTCACGAAGAGCAGGCCCAAGCCCGCAGCCTTGATTCGTTTGCCGATACCGATATCTTCAACCGCGAGATTGCGCACGTCCCGGTGGCCGCCGATCAAACCGTACGCCCGCCGACTGATCAGGTAAAACATCCCGTTGGCCGACGCCACCTTGCTCTGGGGGTCGTTGATTCGGGCCAGCGGGTAGAGGATGCACGAAACCCCGGCGAAGACCGGCTGGAGAACCTTCTCCCAGAAGCTCTTCACCACGAGGCGCGGGCTGAGCGTCATCATGTTCACGTTGTGCCGCCGCGCCATCGTGTAGCACTGTCGAAGCGCCGCGGGGTGCAAACGGCTGTCCGCATCGAGGAACGCCAACCACTCGCCCCGCGCGTACCCCACGCCCACGTCGAGCGCGTGGCACTTACCCGTCCATCCCGGGGGAAGATCCAGGACCGAAATCAATTTAACGTTGGCGTGCCCCCGGGCGGTTTCGTTGACGATCGAGGCGGTGTCGTCAACAGATCTGTCATCCACCACAATAAGCTCGAACCGGGGGTAATCCTGGCGGAGTACGGACCGAACACACTTCTCGATCCCCGCCTCTTCATTGTGCGCGGGAATAATTACCGATATGAACGGACTATCCGGAACCTGCCCGTCATCCGCGTCCGGGTCGACACACGGGACTTTGACGAGCGCCTGTACCATGTCGAAGAGCCGGGTAGACCAAAACCATACCTGGAGAAGGAGCAGACTCGTTCCCGCAACGAACAGCAACTGTTCCAAGATAACGCCTCAGAAATACTATCTATTCTCTGACGTCAACCTGTGCTGCGTCATTATAGCAGGAAAGACCGACCGATTCACCTGTTTTAGATCGCGTCTTCATCGCCTCACCGGAAGACCAATTCCGGACCGCCTCAGTAGACTCTTCGAGCGGATGCAGTTCCCCTGGTCCTCGGTCGGCGCGTTCGGTGTGCGCGGCGGTCCAAACCGCGCGCGAAGAAGAGCGCGGTCCGGCAGGGGGGTGCGAAAAAGTTTCGCAGGTCGACTGGGGTTCCGATGGGGGTGCGAAAAAAATGACCATCCCCGCTTGAAGTCCGAAACCGAGCTTCGTTAGTCATGTCAGGTAGATGGCGATTCGCAATCTTTTGGCACGCGGCTTGCTTCTCCTATCGGCAACAACGACTCCTAACCATACCCTCTAGGCAATCCCTCTTACAATCGGGGTTGCTTTTTTTTTGCTCATTCCATGCCCCTGCTCCTCGGCTACAGTTTGCGGAACCGCAGTCGACGGAAAATCACCACCATCCCGACCGCGGGCGGGATAGCGTCGGTGAGTTTTGTTTTCGCAGCGGCCTGAAACCGTGTGAGCGGAATCGGCGTCCTGCGCGCGGTGGGTTTCGGTACGCGGACGATTGTGACCACATTCCTCCCCGAGTCGCTCTTCCTCGGCCTGCCGGGCGGCTTCGCCGGCGTCGCATGCGGTTCGCTCCTCCAGTGGATTGCGATTTCGACGATCAATTGGGGAACATTCTCCGAGCTTGCACTCACCTTTCGGCTCACACCCGGCATGCG
>CAYLRL010000075.1:0-22880 GCA_964385875.1 uncultured Syntrophales bacterium | reverse complement strand
CGCGGCGGGGGGCGTTCGAGCGGGCGCAGAAGAATCCGAAGGTATTCTCTGAAGAAATCAAACCGGCGAGGAGGATGCCCTGCATCCTCACCCCCCGGTTTGCCGGTAAACTGGCCCCTCCCTCCCCCGAGGTTGAGGCCGGGCCCTACGTATCACCGGAGGATTCCGGAGTCAAGTCAGTTGTGGCGGTTATCGCCATACTTTAATGAAAAATCTCGGCACGCCCCATCAGGTCCGGCGGAGAACGCTCATCGCGTCTTTCGAGAGACCGCGTGAAGTCTTCGGGTGAAGTGGTTGTACAAGTTGAAGTTGCGGCCGGGACCCCTCGGGGGGAAGGAAGGCCCCCGGCCGCGGCGCCGAGCGCTTACGCGAGGCGCTGAGAAATAAGCTCCGTTATATCGAGTACTTTTATCTTGCCCTTCTGATCTTTCCGCGCTTTGGCCGCCGCCTGGTTGAACGTGCCCTTACACGAGGGACATGCGGAGACGATCGCGTCCGCTCCCAGATCGATTGCGGCCAGCAGGCGCTTGTACCCGATATCGCCCGCCATCTGGTTGTCGAAGCCCTTCATGCCCCCGCCGCCGCCGCAGCATTTGGCGAGCGCGCGGTTCTGAGGAAATTCGACCAATTCGACGCCCGGCAGGGCCTGAATGACGTTTCTGGGCGGCTCGTACACGCCCATATGACGTCCAATGTCGCAGGGGTCGTGGTATGCGACTTTGAGCGGCTTTGCGTCGTCTTTGAAGGTGAGTTTGCCCTCGTTGACGAGCTGCTCGATCAATTCCACCGCGTGAAGGATTTTGAAGCCGTTTCCGCCGCCGTACTCGGGGTAGAGTTCGCGAAAGGTGCGTAGGCAGCCGGCGCAGGTGGTGACCAGCTCTTTGGGTTTGTAGGTCGAGAATCGCTCGTTGGCCATATTCATGGTCTTTTTGAAGGTCTCGGTGTCACCCACGAGGTACGCGAGGTAGCCGCAGCAGGTTTCTTCCTCGCCCAGCGCGCCGTAGTCGATTCCCGCATTGTCCAGGATCTTCATGAACGCGGGGATGGTCTTGACGTCCTGGAAGCTCGAGACGCATCCCAGGTGCACGAGCGTCTCTGTTTCGCCGGGAACCGCTTTCTTGAAATCGGCCGGGTAGCTGTCCGCCCGCTTGCTCGGTTCGGCCAGGAACGGATTCGCCCGATCGAGCATCGACGCCAGGGGGGCCTTGAAGACCTCGGGCAGATGCCCCGTTTCTACCAATCGCTCCCGCGCGCTCCGAACCACGTCCGCGACTTTGACCTGCGCGGGACAGACCGACTTGCAGTTCAGGCAGAGCATGCACTGGTAGAGCCGCTTGGTCAGATCTTCGGAGGGTTCGAGATCGCCGGTGAGCATGTTATAGGCCAGGGTTACGCGGCCCTTTGCGTTGAGCGATTCCAACGTGCTTTCACCGAACGTAGGACATCCCGCGCGGCAAAAACCGCACTGAATACAGGCGAGGATCTCGTTGTCGATTCCCTCGGGGAAGTGCTTGATACTGTCGGGCTCGGTGAGATATTTCCGGAAGCTGTTCTCATCGAGAATATCGGTGATCGCGTCGTCGAAGCCCATCTTTCCGGGATTGAGAATATTATTGGGATCGAGGGTTTTCTTGAGATCCTTCATGACGTTGAGGGACTCGCCCAGTTGTTGCCCAATGTACGGAGACTTCGCGACGCCCACGCCGTGTTCCGCGGAGACGGTTCCTTCGTACTTGAGGGTCATGTCGACGAATTCGAGGGCGATCTTCTTGACTCGGTCCCAATGATCGGGGTCGGTGGGATTCATGATGAATGTGGCGTGGAGGTTGCCGTCGCCGATGTGACCGAAGGTGGCGACGGGAAAGCCGTATTTTTCGCCGATTCGCTGAACGTCTTCGATCGTCTCGGGGATGCGGCTGATGGGCACGCCGAAGTCTTCGACGAGGGGAATGAGCCGGTGAGCCGGTTTGAGGCGGCTCATGGCCGGCACGAGACCGCCGCGTGCGGCGAAGAGCTTCGCTTTTTCAACAGGATTGTCCGACCAGGTGTTTTCCAGGCCGCCGACCTCTTTGCTGACCTGATCGATGACCCGCATCTGCTCCTCGACCGCGGAGCGCGGTCCGTCAAGGCCGATGAGCAGCTGACAGTTCACCTCTTTGGGGATGTCCATCTTCAGCGCGTCGCGCGCCACGTCGAGGGAGACATTGTCCAGGATCTCGCAGGTGGCCATTTCGATGCCCGAGGTGAAGATCTTCTCGACCGCGCGGCCGGCCGCGTTCACGTCGGGGAAGTTCGCTTTGGCGAAGGCCTCATATTCCGGCATTGGCAGAATCTTCACGATCGCCTCGGTGATGATGCCGAGGGTTCCTTCCGAGCTCGAGAAGAGGTGCGTAAGGTCGTATCCGGCCGAGCTTTTGGGAGCGAGGTCGCCGGTCTTGATGACTCTGCCGTCCGCGAGAACCACGGTGAGCCCTTTGACGTAGTCCTTTGTGGTGCCGTACTTGGCGGCCCGAACCCCGCTGGCGTTGGTGGCGATCATACCGCCGATGGTCGCGATGGGCGCGCTCCCCGGATCGGGCGGGAAAAAATGGCTCGGCGCCAGTTGAGCGTTCAATGCGTTGCAGATGACTCCGGGTTCGATGACCGCGTATCCGTCGGCGGGGTTGACAAATTTGACGGAGTTCATTCTGGTGAAATCAAGTATGACTCCTCCCTTCATCGCGAGCGCCGCTCCCGTCACCGAGGAGCCCGTGCCGCGAGCGATGATGGGTATCTTTTCCTCATTGGCCCGTTTGACCAACGCGCTCACTTGTTCGGTGCTCTCCGCGAAGACGACGGCCTGCGGCACACCCACGTGAATGGACATGTCGCGAGAATAGGCGAGGCAGTCCACCGGTGAGACCGAGACATTCGATGCGCCCACAAGATCGGGAAGATCGGCAAAAAAGCTCATACTGCACTCCTTCCGGACGGAATCATTTATGAGTCTTGAGAAGCTTGGTTATGACGTGTCAATTCCCCTGATGCGACCGGTCCGGGGAATCGTTCTCCCGCCTGCGCAAACCGGTATAATCCCATCATAACCGAACCGCGGTCCCAAATCAATTGTTTCGGGCTGCTGAACAGGGCGCGCAGAGAGCAGACAAACCGCGTCGAAAATCAGTCTCGGCCGCCGAAGCCGGCTCTTCACTTTTGTCCGCTTGTGCTGTAAAATCTTGCATATCGAGATGAGGTTCCGTTCTCGCCGGTTTCGTCGCGGAGGCGTCTCCTCCGGTCCCGTAGAACACATCCGGAAAAAACAAGGGGACGTGGGAGAAACTTTACTTTGAAAAATTCGTGTGCTATGAGAATGCAGTTAGCCTAATGACTCGGCATTTGGAGGTTAAGACGACGTGGCTTTACAGGTTGGGAAGAAGAAGAACATCATAGAGAAGTATCGCCTTCATGAGAGCGACACCGGCTCTCCTGAAGTTCAGATCGCTTTGCTGACGGAGAGGATCTCGTATCTCACCGATCATTTCAAGGTCCACAAGAAAGATCATCACTCCCGCAGAGGGCTTCTCAAGCTCGTCGGTAAGCGCCGACGCCTCCTGGACTATCTGAAATCAAAAGACGTCAATCGATATAAAGACCTGATCGTGGATCTCGGAATCAGGAAGTAAAAACGGACCCGGCTGGTGTACGCGACCGTGCAGTATTCGGGTAATGAGTAAGAAGGAAACAAAAAATTATGTCGCATATTTCACGCTGCACCGTGTCGGGCCGGGAAATCCTGTTCGAAACGGGACGACTGGCCAAGCAGGCATCCGGGGCCGTACTGGTAACCTGCGGCGAGACAATGGTTCTGGTTACCGCCGTATCGGAGAAACACGGCCGAGAAGGCATTGATTTCTTCCCGCTGACCGTCGATTACATCGAAATGACCTACGCCGCGGGCAAGATCCCCGGCGGTTTCTTCAAACGAGAAGGTCGTCCGACCGAAAAGGAGACGCTCACCTCGCGGTTCATCGACCGGCCGATTCGGCCCCTTTTTCCCAAAGGCTTCAAGTGCGAAACGCAGATCATCGCGACGGTGCTCTCGTCGGACGGCGAGCACGATTCGGACATGCTCGCCATTAACGGTGCGTCCGCGGCCCTCCATATCTCGGACATCCCTTTCGAGGGACCGATCGGCGCGGTAAGAATGGGTCGCGTGGACGGTCGGCTCGTGGTTAATCCGTCACTCGTTGAGGATACGTACTCGGATCTCAACCTCATTGTCGTCGCCGGTCGACAAGGCGTTGTAATGGTGGAAGGCGGATCGGACAACCTCCCCGAGGATGTGATCCTCGACGCGATCTACATGGGCCAAGAAGAGATCAACAAGATCCTCGACGCCCAAGATCAGCTTCGCGCGGAAGCGGGCATACCCAAGCGGGAAGTCCCAGCGAGCTCGCAGGACCTGGAACTTGTTGACAAACTTCGCGCCGAATGGGGCGCGGAAATAGACAAGACCGTCCAAATTTCGGCAAAACGGAAGCGGCACGCCGCATTGGAAGAGATTTACCGACGCATACTCGAGTCCTTGGGCGAAGAAGGGGAGCTGCGTCGAACGGAAATCCTCGGATACGTCGACGGCCTGGAAGGCGAATGCATTCGCCGGATGATCGTCGAGCAGGAGACGCGCATCGGCGGACGCGGCTTCAAGGATATCCGCGACATCACCTGCGAAGTCGGCATCTTGCCGCGAACACACGGCAGCGCGCTCTTCACCCGCGGAGAGACCCAGGCGCTCGTGATCGTGACGCTGGGCACCTCACAGGACGAACAGAAAATCGAAGCGCTCGACGGCGAATCGTATAAGTCGTTCATGTTGCATTACAAATTCCCGCCCTTCTGCGTCGGCGAGGTCAAGTTCCTCCGAGGGCCGTCCCGCCGTGAAGTCGGCCACGGCGCGCTTGCGGAACGATCGCTGGCCCGCATGCTCCCCGACGACGAAGATTTTCCCTACACCATTCGGATCGTTTCGGAGATTCTCGAATCCAACGGGTCGTCGTCGATGGCCTCCGTCTGCGGCGGATCGCTTTCGCTGATGGACGCCGGCGTTCCGGTCAAGGAGCACGTCGCCGGGATCGCCATGGGACTGCTCAAGGAAGGCGACCGGGTGATCGTCCTCTCCGATATCATCGGTGACGAGGATCATCACGGCGACATGGACTTCAAGGTCACCGGCACGCGGCAGGGAATCACCGCCCTGCAGATGGACATCAAGATCGAGGGTCTGAAGAAGGAGATTCTGAAAGAAGCGCTGTACCAGGCGAAAGATGGGCGCATTCACATCCTCGACATCATGGAAAAAACCCTTCCCAAAACGCGGGAGCAGATGTCGCCGTACGCGCCCAGGATTACCGTGGTTCACGTAAATCCCGAGCGTATCCGAGATCTTATCGGCCCGGGCGGCAAGATTATCCGCGCTGTCCAGGAAGAGACGAAGACCAAGATCGAAGTGGACGACGACGGCAAGGTCATCATCGCCTCAATTGACGGCGAAGGGGCCGAAATGGCCTGCAAGGCGGTCAAGCGACTAACCCAGGAAGCCGAACTCGGACGCATCTATCGCGGAATCGTCAGTAAGGTGACCGACTTCGGCGCATTCGTCGAGATCTTTCCCGGCACCGACGGGCTGGTGCATATCTCCCAGTTGGAACCGCGACGTGTACGGAAGGTCACGGACGTGGTACGGGAAGGCGAAGAATGCATTGTCAAGGTGATCGGTATCGACTCCCACGGGAAGATCAAACTCTCCAGGAAAGACGCCCTGGGCGAGACGCCGGATGAGATGGATTCGTGACGGGCGACGCATTCTCCCCCTCAAGGGGCTTCGAACAACCCGGACGCTATCGCAAGACTACGCTGCAGAACGGCGTCAGGATCGTCACTGAAGAGGTTCCCTACCTGTATTCCCTGTCGGTGGGTATCCTCGTGCGCAGCGGTTCGCGCTACGAGGATCCCGCTCTCAACGGGGTGTGTCACTTTGTCGAACACATGTTGTTCAAGGGGACGAAAACCCGGTCCGCGATCGACATCGCCCGGGAGATCGATTCGGTCGGCGGCGCGCTCAACGCGTTCACCAGCAAGGAGATGACCTCCTACTACGCGAAGGTCATGGCCGCGGACACCGAACTCGCGGTGGACCTCCTCACCGACATCTTCCTCAATTCGTCCTTTCCCGAGGCGGAAATCGAACGGGAAAAGGGCGTGATCTGCCAGGAGATCCTCCAGACCGAGGACAATCCCGAAGACTTCATCCATGAGATATTGGGGATTCGGTTTTGGGCCGATGACGCGCTTGGTCAACCGATCCTGGGAACGATTCCCACCGTCATGAACTTCAATCGCGATACGCTGCTCAGGTTCAAGAATGACGCGTACAGCCCTTCCGAAACGATCGTGTGCGCGGCGGGCTTGCTGGACCACGACGAATTCGTGAATCTGATCGCAGCGCGCATGGGGTCGACGCCGTCGGGTCGAAGCCAAACCGCGCCCGAACCGCCGAAAGCCGCGCACTCCTCATTCGTGATGGAACGAGACTTGGAGCAGATTCATATCTGCGTGGGACTCGAGGCGCCCAGCGCGGTCGACGAGCGACGATTTGAGGTATATCTGCTCAATTCCGTCCTCGGCGGCGGCATGAGTTCACGGCTCTTCCAGGAGATCCGAGAGAATCGCGGCCTAGCCTACTCGATCTACTCGTTTCTCAACTGCTTTTCCGACACCGGCATGCTCGGGATTTACGCAGCGTGCGAACCCGCTCGGGTGAACGAACTCGTTTCGGTAATGTGGGATGAGACCGAGCGCCTGAAGGCAACGGTGACCGAAGCCGATCTCAAAATGGTCAAGAATCAGCTCAAAGGCAATATCATCCTGGCAATGGAATCGTCGGACGCGAGAATGAATCGGCTGGCGAAAGGGGAGTTCTTCTTCGGCCGACGCATCACCCTTGACGAGATCATGGCCTCGATCGACGCCGTCACCCTCGACGATCTTGTGGAAACAGCCGAAAGACTTCTCAACTCAGGCCGGGTCACGTCGGTGGGACTCGGCCCGAGCGCGAATCACCCCGATCTCTTCAAGCCCATTACCGGCTGACCGCGCCCGTTCAGCGCGCATAGCGGTTCAGCATGTCCATGAGCCGCTTCGCCTGCGCGGACACGCGCCCTTTCCCCTGGAAGAAGACGTCGATGAGCGACGCGTCCGATCCGTAGAACGCCTCGTTGGCCGACCAGTCCACTTCGAGAATGCTCCCCTTGATCGAGACTCCCGCGAAGAGCCCTTTCGCCCGGGAGTACGACAGCATGCCGGCGTTCAGCGCGATATCCGTCGCCGCGGACGCGTCCCGGCCCACCGGACCCGCGGCCACCGACGCGTCCGCGCCGATGGTTAGCTTATCGTTGAACAGACTCTTGAGCTTGACGCGGCTCATGATCAGCAGGATCAGGTCCGTCGATTGCACGCCGATTTGCCAGCCGAAGCTCCCGCCGACCAGGGTCATGAAAACGGGCGGACCCCACCGGCCGGTTTTGTTGTTGCGACGGAGCACCACCCCTTTTCCGTATTGCCCCCCGACGCCGAGCCCGGCTTTGAGCAACGAGGGAAAGATCATAATCCCCTGACTTCTCTGTAGTAAATCCACGGGTATACCCGCGTCGGGCGCGGACACGATACTCTCCACAACCTCCGCGCAATCTCTCAGACGGTTTTCCAATTCCATCGGAGCGGCCGAAACCGACGCGGAGAGCGCCCCTGTCGCAAGGGTCGCACACAACACTGTCGTAGTGAAAAGTCGTCTCATTATGATTACCTTTGCACGCGTACCATTTTTACATAATCGGTCGGCGTCGAAGAGCCGAAACTCCGCTGCGGTTATATCGTCGACCGCGCGGCCGGTCAAGAGGACGTCCGAAGGTCTTCCGCAATTCAACTTGACAAAATGCTAGAGGATTCGATAGGTTGAATCCGCCCCGGACTCTACCGGCCGGAACCTTCTGAGCCATTTTTCAAGGAGTCATGAATGAAAAGGATCTCAATTTTAATGATTACCGCATTGGTATGCGCTTCAATCGGTTCAGGCGCCGCTTGGGCCGCCGAGGGGGACGGCCCGCCCATAAAGGTGGGCGTGGTGCTCCCCCTCACCGGAAGACAGGCCGAATTCGGCGCGATTGAGCAGAATTCCTTTTTGCTGGGCTTGGAAGAGATCAACAAGACCGGCGGCGTGAACGGTCGCCGGATCGAATTGCTGATCGAAGATGACAAATCCGACCCGGATGTGGGGCGGTCCGTCGCGGAGAAGTTGATCTCACGGGATAAGGTTGTGATGCTCGGCGGCGGTTATTCGTCCGCTGTGACGTATGAGATATGCAAGGTCGCGCAAGAGCGAAAGGTACCGTTTCTGGTAAACACGGGATCCGCGGACAAAATCACGGAACAGGGGTGGGAGTACATCTTTCGGCTCAATCCTCCGGTCAGCGAGTATTCGGACGGGCTGAACAGCTTTCTCCGGGAGATCGTGAAACCCGAAACCGTCACCATCCTGTACGAGGACGGTCTTTTCGGTCGGTCGGGGTCGAAGAAGTTCGCGAGTCAGGCTGAGCGCATGGGGCTCGAGGTGCTTCTGAACGAGGGTTACGCGGCGCGCGCGGACGATTTCAGCCGGCTTCTCATCAAGGCCAAATCCGCGAATCCCGACCTGGTGTACATGATCTCGTACGTCGAGGACGCGACCCTGCTGATGCGGCAGGCCATGGAATTGGATTTCAATCCGAAACTCTTCGTGGGCGGAGCCGCGGGATTCACCCTCCCCGAGTTCGCGGAAAAGGCCGGCAAGGCCGCGGAGTACGTCTATTCGGTAACACTTTGGACGCCCAATGTGCCCTATTCCGGCGCTCGACGCTACGCTGAGAAGTATACGGCGCGTTACGGCTCTCCCCCGCAGTATCACGGCGCCGAAGCCTATGCGGCCGTGCACGTCATGGCCGACGCGCTCGAGAGAGCCCTGGCGATTACGCCCGACGCCGTTCGAGAGGCTCTCGCCGAGACCGACATGATGACCGCGTTCGGCCCGGTCAAGTTCATCTCCTACGGCGGGAAACAGCGGCAGAACTCGCTACCCACATACGTGGTGCAATGGCAAAACGGGCGGCTTGAAACGGTGTGGCCGAAAAAGATCGCCACACAGCCCTTTGTGTATCCTGTGCCGCCCCGGCATCGGCGGAAGTGACCGCGGTTCGGACACGCCTCTCCGACCGGGACGAGCCGTTCCCCGATCCGCGCCCCTCATCGAGTAAGCCGTCGAGCCCGCGCGTGGCGATCGCCCTCGCCGAGCGCGGCGCCGCTTTTTCTATTGGAATCCTTGAGGCTTACTTGACTTCGCGGGGGGGCCGATGCTAGTCTGGATTCGAGAAAACTCTCGATCAAACCGGCTTTTGGCCGCGAAAACAACCGACGCCGACGCGATTCCCGGTCGATCCGCGCGGTGACGGGTCCGACACGCCGAACGTTCCTCAGGGGAAGCCCCATGGCCGCCAAGAAGAACTCGAATCAGAAGTCGCTCAAATCGGTCCTCAAAGAGATGATCGTGGCGAGAACCTCCCTGATGTATTTGCTGACGGACGAGGATCGCCGCGTCGAACACGAAATCAAAAGTTTGGCCGGCGCGTTCAAGCCGCCGATCCGTACGTACGTCTGGAGCTGCACCACGGGCGTGACCCTGGACGAAGAAATGGTCGTGGCCAATCCGTCGATCATGGAAGCGCTCGATTGGTTCATGAATATCCGGGAGAACGCGTTCCTCATCCTCAACGACGTCCACGTCTTCGTGCAGGACAATCCGCCGGTCATTCGCAAACTTAAGGATACGGTGAAGAAGATCGAAAACGCGTACAAGTCGGTCTTCATGATGTCGCCGGTGCTCGGGATTCCCATGGAACTCGCCAACGAAGTGGTGCTCATCGACGTCCCGCTCCCGGATAACGACGAGATTCTCCGCATCCTTCAACAGGTGGTCGACCGGGAGAAGCATCGCGACAAACTGAACCAATCCCTCGGTGACGACGCCAAGGATATGTTCATCAAGGGCGGAGCGGGTCTCACCAGTCAGCAGATCACCCAGGCCTTCCGGAAGACCCTGAGCGGCCGAGCGCAGGTAGGCGCGAAAGAGTACGAAATCCTTTCCGAAGAAAAGCGTCAGATCGTCAAAAAAAGCGGCCTCTTGGAGCTTATCTCCAACGATATCGGATGGGACGAGCTCGGCGGCTTCGGCAATCTGAAACGATGGCTCGACATGCGCAAGGACATCTTCTCCAGGAAGGCGCGCGACTACGGCCTGAGCATGCCCAAGGGCGTGCTGCTCATGGGAATCAGCGGATGCGGGAAGAGCCTCTGTGTCAAGGCGATCGCCGATTTCTGGAAGCTCCCGCTTCTCAGGCTGGACATGGGACGACTGTACGACGGCACCCAGGGCGCGCCCGAGGAATGCTTCCGGAAGGTTCTGAAGACCGCTGAAGCCTCGGCGCCGTGCATCCTCTGGATCGACGAGATCGAAGCGGGGATTGCAAACGCCGGCCAGAAGAGCCTGGGAGGTTCCGCGTCGCGCGTGCTGGCCCACTTCCTCACCTGGATGCAGGAAAAGACCGCGCCCGTCTTCATCGGCGCCACCGCAAACCAGATCGAACTCTTGCCGCCGGAAATACTCAGGAAAGGACGATTCGACGAACTCTTCTACGTGGAACTCCCGACCAAGCGGGAACGGGAGGAGATCATTCGAATCCACCTGTCTCGGCGCAACGTTCCCACGACCGAGTTCGACTACGCTTCCTTGGTGAAGGTCACTGAAGGATTCAACGGCGCAGAGATCGAGCAGGGCGTCATCGGCGCCATCTTTCGCTCGTTCACCCAAGATCGGACCGTCAACCAGAACGACCTCTATATTGCCCTGGAGAGCATTATCCCCCTCTCCACGACGATGCAGGAACAGATCAAGCAGCTCGAACGATGGGCGCACAACCGCGCTGTCAAGGCCGGCGCCGATGACGACTGAGCCGAAGCATCCCGCCGATCCTTCCGGGGCGGCGGGTTCGGATAAGCCGGTCCGCGACGACATTACCGACGTTGCGGGCGTACGCGTCGGCCACGCCCACGACGAGAACGCCAAGACCGGCGTCACCGCGATTCTCTTCCCTCCTCGCGGCGTCCCCGCAGGCGCCCACACCGCGGGATTCGCAACCTCCACACGGCAAGTGGACTCACTCGGCCCTTCTCACGTCGTCAACCGAATTCACGGGTTTCTCCTGTGCGGCGGGAGCGCGTTCGGCCTTGACGCAACGGGCGGAGCGCTCTCCTACCTCGAACAGGCCGGCGTTGGAATCCCGGTGACCGGGAAGGCCATCCCGATCGTGCCCTCCGCGGCGATCTTCGACCTCAATTTCGGCTTGTGGCGGACGCGACCGGACGGCCCCATGGGATGGGCCGCATGCGAGGCCGCGACCGACGGCCCCATTGAACAGGGCAGCGTCGGCGTAGGCATGGGAGCGACGGTCGGCAAATTGTTCGGCGCGGCGCGAGGCATGAAAGGAGGCGTGGGATCCGCCTCGGTAATCGAGGACGATCTCGTCGTCGGCGCGCTGGTGGTTGTAAACGCATTCGGCGATGTGCGCGACGCCGGCGGTCGTATCATCGCAGGAGCGCGCGCCGCGCCCGATTCATTGGAATTGATCGACGCAGACGCATTGTTGCGGGCCGGTAAGGCGCGGTCGATCAACGTTTCCGCAGAGAACACCACCCTTGCCGTCGTGGCGGTGAATGCGGCGCTCGACAAAACAAACGCCATGAGGGTAGCCTCCCAAGCGAGCCTCGGCATGGGCCGAGTCATCTCCCCTTGTCATTCCCTGGTTGACGGCGACCTCACCGTGGTTGCGGCAGTGGGCGCCAAAGACGCGGACCCGGTTCGCGTCGGATTGCTCGCAGTGGAAGCCGTCCGTCAAGCCGGCTTGAACGCGGTGACGCGCGCGGACGGCTTCGGCATCCTGCCCGCGGTTCGGGATATGCCGAATACTCGGTGATCCTGCGACTCCGACCCGAGCGTGACTCATGCCGGCGCGCCTTCATGGGGTGAACGCAGAGTTTCCCTTCCCCAACCCTCCTTCCGGTGCGAGACAAGAATCCGCCTGCGACGGCTTTCTGCGCCCTCTCCCTGTTGGAGAGAGTGGGTGAGCGTATCGGTATCAATGCCGAGTGTGCCTACGGGGAGTCGTCCGTACGCACAAAAGGCGTGAGAGGCCGCCGAGATTGAGCCGCGACCGACTCACGCCTTTATTGAGTGCCCTGAGCGGAGGGGGGGTGGCGAACGTTTACGCGACCGAGCCGGCTCCGGCTCCGAAAGAAGATTCGCCGGTGTTAAACAACCGCACAACATCCGAGTGGCCTTGAAATGCCGCCCAGGACACAGCCGTATTTCCTCCGTTATCCTCGATATAGGGGCCGGCGCCGTACGAAAGCAGCAGTTCCACCGTCTCCACGTGACCTTCCACGGCCGCCCAAAAGAGAGCGTTTCGACCGTTGGCGTCGCTCGCGATCAGGTCCGCTCCGCTGCATAGCAGCAGTTCCGCCAGTTCCGAGTGTCCCCAAAACGCGGCTTCGATGAGCGGAGTCATCCCGCGATTATCCTGCGCGTCGATTTCCGCCCCCGCGTCCAAGAGTCGACGGGCCACCTCGACCTCCCCTTGAACCGCCGCATGCATGAGCGGGGAGCATCCGGCGTTGTCCCTCGCGTTCACCCATGAACCGCGATTCACAAGGAATTCAACCATCTCCGCATGCCCGCAATAACACGCTTCCATAAGAGCGGTTCCGCCGAAATCGTCCCGCAGATTGACATCCACTCCCTCGGAGAGGAGCTTGGAGATACGGGCGGGGTCGCCTCCCGCCGCTTCGCGCATGAGCGTATGGGCCGAGGTCATTCTACTCTCCTATCGGCGCACCAATGTTCTTCTGGCGCTCACTCTCGTCGGCTCGGTATTCCGGGTCCGATAGGCGTCAAAAAAAGCCGGGGTCTCGGTTGAACGTTCCCGGGAGGGACTGGGAACGGCTTTACGGTCGGCCGGGAGCGCCGAAGACATGCTACCGGCCCCCGTCCGCCGAATTCGCGTTTTCAACCGAGACTCCCTCGTAGTGGGGCGGCCGGGTCATCGACCCTTCGGCCGTCACGCCGGAACAACCACGCCTGGAAGGAGGAGCGTCGGTTTCGGCATTACGGATCAGCGATCCCGCTGGGAAATCGCAGCGTTCCTGGGACGGGACCGTTTCCGTGCTGTGTCGCCCTTTGCCTGAGGAATGAGCAATTTCGATGCCAACAGGCGCCTCGCCCTGATATTTTGTTCCCGACGCATGAGAACAGTCGATTTCCGAGACGAGGCCCGCGTACGGGCGCGGTCTCGTGCCCATAGTGTGGACAAATTGTGCAACAATTGCACTGCCGGGAATGAGCGTCAAATATTTCAACGGGTTAGCGCTTGATGTGGTGCGTTATTATGACGCAGCTCTGCGGATTCGCGTGTCGATATCACACTACCGACCGGCCGACGCTCTGAAAGCGGCGGAACGTCCGGGCAGGAGAAGAGCTTGACATGGGTAGACGACCGGTCTACTATAACGCCCGAACATCCATGCCCCGGACGCAAACCAAAATCCAAATCATCCAAGCCGGCGCAGCGCTCCTGCACCGCAAAGGGTTCAACTACACCGGCATTCAGGACATCGTAACGGCCGCCGGCGTGCCCAAAGGATCGTTTTACTTCTACTTCCGGAGCAAGGAGGATTTCGGTCTCGCGGTCATCGAGTATTTCGAGGCGTTTATGCTCAAACGGATGGATCGGTGTTTGGTCGAGGCCGATCGTAATCCGCTCGACAGCCTCCGGGTCTTTTTCGATGACATAACGGCCTTCTTCGAAGAGCACGGGTGTGAAAACGGGTGTCCTGTGGGCAATATTTCCCAAGAGACCGCGAACGTCAGCGATCGACTGCGGGAAAGGGCCGGCGAGGCTATGAATCGCATGAAGGAACGTTTTCGAGGGTGCGTCGAGAAAGCGCAGGAACAAGGACGCCTCGACGGATCGATCGATGCGGATCGCATGGCGGGATTCATCCTGGACGGTTGGGAGGGCGCCATGCTCCGCATGAAGACGGAACGGAGTTTGGGGCCGCTCCAAGGCTTCACGGCGATCCTATTCGGATATACGCTGCGCGGTCCCACGTGTCCCGAACGTGAGCCCTGAAGTCCTTTTCTCAAGCCTATCCGGTCACTGTGAAGATCGCAGCGTTGTCTACTATACCGGTCAACGAGACCCACACACATCAGATCCGGATGTACGAATCCGACGCGTGCGTCGGGCCGGTTCACCCGGGTCCGAAAGGAAGGTTGGAATGGATTGGAAAGAGGCGGCTGATTTCCTCAGCGATGACTTGAGACTCCGAACTTCACCCGTTGCGGTGAAATTCCTGAAGGACGAATCGGGCTTTCCGGACAAGACCCGAAGGCCGTCCGAAGCTATGGGCAAGCGAATAACCATCTGCCAGGCGGTAACCATGGCCCGGCTGTTCGGCTGGACAATCGGGCTTGCCAAGAAAGATTTGATCTGTGTTCCGGCCATGATCAGCTTCGGTTTTACGGGAGCGGCCGATCAGCGAGGAACGCTCGGCAAGCTTCTTTGCGATGTGACGTGGTCCAAGGACGAGTCGACCGTGGCCAAGGAAACCGAGTCCATGACGTTGCTGGAGAAGGACGAGTACGGCGCGCTCGTCTTGGCGCCGCTCGCCAAGGCCTCATTTGAACCCGACACGGTCGCAATATACGCCAATCCCGCGCAGGCCATGCGCATGGCTGAAGCGTGGAGCTACATCGACGGGGGTCGCGTTCCGGGCAATTTCGGCGGCAAGATCGAGTGCACCGAATATTTGACCGCGCCCTTCAAGACGGGCACGCCGAGAATGGCGATTCCCGGCATGGGCGATAGGATTTTCTCGATGACTCAGGACGATGAACTGGTCTTCTCGATTCCCGGCGGGTCTGTTGCGGGGCTAATCGAGGGGCTCAAGTCAGCGGGAAAGAAGATCGGCGCGAAGTATCCGATAACGTTCTACCAGAATTTTCAACCGGAATTTCCCAAGTACTACAAGGAATTGGGCGATAAAATCGACGCATTTTAGGAATCGAACGCGCCCACGCGCCCATCGTCTCCACATCCAGGGAGGAGGATTCAATATGGCTCTGCTCAAGCTTGTTCCACCGGATGAGGCCGAAGGAGAACTTCAGGAACTCTATGCGTCCGCGGAACAGTTCTTCGGCGCGGTCCCCAACAGCGTTCGGATGTTCGGCGCGAGCCCGTCGCTGCTCGAAAATCAGATGCAGTTTGTTCAGTACTTCATGACGCACCCGGCGCTCAGTCGCCGGTTGTTGACCACCATACGGCTCCTGGTGGCAAAGGAGACCGCTTCACCGTACTGCGAGGGCATGAACGCCTTTTTGCTCGTTCAGGAGGGCGTTCCTGCGGATCAGGTGGAGGCGATCAAGCAAGATCCGGAGAAGGCCGCGCTCGACAGTAAGGAGCGGGCCATGCTCGCGTTTGTGCTGAAGGCGGTCAAGGACCCGCGCTCCGTCGACGAGGCCGACATCGATGAGCTCGGGAAACTCGGCTGGTCGGAACAGGACATCTTTGACGCGGCGGCCCACGGCGCTCGCGCGACGGCCACAAACATTCTCTTCGACACGTTCAAGCTCGACAGAGACTGACGGGGCCGCGTCCCACATACGGGACTGCACCCCCTCACCGAGTCCCTTTCCCCCGTGGCGGGAGAGGGACTCCTCTCTATTTCGATCTCGCCGGCGACAGGATCGGCTCGTACATGGCCTTCCCAAAATAGGAACAGTACGGAACGCATTTCGACATAAGCATGAAGATAATGCGATCAAGCAGCTCCGTTTCTTCTTCCAGGCTGTCGAAATTACCGCCGCCCTTGGACAGGATCAGGTCCGCGCTCCGGAGAAGTTCGGCGACCCGGGGGGAGCATCGCCGGAGAATCGTGCCGGGAACGGGGCCGTTCACGCCGTTTTCCAGCACGGTCGCGAGCACGTGCAATCCCGATTCCTCCGCCTCTTTGAGGGTCGCATCATTGAGCGCGGGCCGACTACGGACCACGTAGACAATTTCGGGATTGCGCGTCTCCCGAATCGTCTCGATCAGAATCCTATCGAAGACCGTCTCCCCTGAATTGTCTCCCAGGATGACCAGGCTGTTTGCGTGATCCAATCGACGCTGAAAAATCTCGAAATCTCCATCTGAGAGCGGCTTTGCCGCGTTCGCCTCGATGATGGGCTCCACGTCGACGGAACCTTCGGACCAGAGCAGATCGAGGCTGTTTCCGACAATCGCGAGGAGCGCGGCGGTCCGGAGCGGCTCGGATGAGTCCGCAACGAGGGATTTGAGGCAGGGATAGAGTTCGAGGGCTTTCCGAGTCTGGCGATTTTTGAGATCTTTGAACGGATCGTCGGTCCCGAACGCGGTGTTGATCGCGACAAAGGCCTGCTCGAAGACCTCCGGACTGGTAATGTCCCATTGCCGCCCCCTCATCGAGGGGAGGCTCATGATCTCGGCGACCAGACGGCGAATCAGCCGTTCATCTGATGTCAGCCGCCTGAGCGCCGAGAGAGAAGCCTTGTACACGCAGGTGAGGCAGTCGGGCGTCAGCAGCATGGCGTCTCCGTGAGGGAACCGCCGGGCGCCGGGGCGAGCGCGTCTCCGGCCGAAGCGCGAACCAACGGCCGCCGGCTTAGCGGAGGAGGCGTCGGGAGATGGTGATTTTTTCGGCCTCTTTGGCGCCTTCGTAGATCTCGAGGATCTTCGCGTCTCGATAGTAGCGCTGAACGTCGTATTCATCGATATAGCCGTAGCCGCCGTGGATCTGGAGCGCCTTGTCCGCGACCCACACCGCCATTTCGCCGGCGAAGTACTTGGCCATCGCGTTCAACGCGGGGTCCGTCTTGCCCTGATCCACGTACCAGGCCGCCTTGTACGTAATATTCCTGGCGAGTTCGATCTTCGTGGCCATTTCCGCCAAGGTAAACTGTATCGCCTGATTGCTCGCCAAGGGCTTGCCGAAAACCATTCTCTCTTTAGCGTACTGGATCGACTTATCGAGCGCGCCCTGGGCCAGACCGACACCCTGCGCGGAAACCATGGTGCGCGTCGCGTCGAAGAATTCCATGAGCTGATAGAAGCCTCGGCCCTCCTTGCCCACGAGATTCTCTTGAGGGACGCGAACGTCCTCGAACGTGATCTCGGCGGTGTCGCTGGCGCGGATACCCATTTTGCCGTGAATTTTATTTACGCTCACGCCCGGCCTGTCCCGCTCGACCAGAATGATGCTGTGGCGCTTGTGACGCACTTCTTCTTCCGGGTCGGTTATGCAGAGGACCAGCATCCAGTCGCACACCGTGCCGTTGGTGATGAACATCTTCGAGCCGTTGATCACGTAATCGTCGCCGGCCTTGACCGCGCGCGTGCGCGTCGAGGCGACGTCGGTGCCGGCGTCCGGTTCGGTGTACGCGCCTGCGGAAATGGCCTCACCTTGGCACAGTTTAGGGAGATATTTCTTTTTTTGCTCCTCGGTTCCGAAGAAGAGGATATGCTCCGAGCCGAAGATCGCGGCGCCGATGCACAGCCCCAATCCGAGATCGATACGGCTGAGCTGCTCGGTGATGAGCGCCTGCTCGAGGAATCCGTATCCCGGTCCGCCGTACTCTTCCGGGATAACCGGCCCGACCAGGCCTGCTTCGCACGCCTTTTTCCACACTTCCCTGCCGTATTTCTCTTCGCGGTCGTATTCCTGGGCGATAGGGCCCAGTTCGTTGACCGCGAATTTGTACGCCATATCCTGAATCATTCGATGTTCTTCACTCAGTTCAAAGTCCATGCGCCTACTCCTTGGATCACGAGTCGTGGTCTTGAATGTCGAACCGAAGGGGACCGCCCGAACAAGGCGTCCGCGACGAAATAAGGCCGCCGGAGCGCCGCGAAACGCGGTCGACGGCCGGCATACGGTCGGTCGCTTCGCACAAACGCGGCTTGTCCGGACCAATGGTTCGGGTCCACGTCCCGCGCGGGCGAACACGTCGGCGCTCCACGCCTTCTCTTCATCCCGTGTCGGTTTGCTGTGCGGCGCCGCCGGCGAGACGCGGCGTCAAGGCTCTCAGTATAGCGTTATTGACACGGACGTCAAACAACTTATTGCTTGTTTGACGCTCGGAGGAATCAATCAACACGGATGAGCTTCTTTTCGATTAAAAGGAGGGGCTGAGGCCCCGTTCGGCAAGCTGAATCGGTCGGCGCGGCCGCGATTCCGGACGTCACGGTTTGTGGTTCGCTGCGCTCTCCCCGTCTTTCCGCAACCGCACAATCACCACGACGTCCCGGATGTCTTTCGGTATCGCGTTTTCGTTCACCTTGAAGACGCCTTTGTCATTCACGTAGTCGCGGAAGGTGTACGCTCGATTGCTTATCTTGGCGCCGGGGCAGCTTTGCATGCACACGATGCATCCCGAGCGCCATACGGGAATAAAAACCTTGTTGCCGCCGAAGCGAAGGTCGATCCCCTTGCCGGCAGGGTCCACGAGCAGGCGACGGAGCGGAATCGGCCCCTCCAATCCCTTCCACCAGACAAACACATCGACGGGCGATCCTTCCACTCGTTTCTCCGGAGCGGCGCTTCGAGGATTCTTCCGCTCGGTCCAGACTTCCTTGGTGAGGTTGTCGCCGGGCTTCGCTCCGATCGAGATCATCGCGTCGTAGAAGTCCGTATCACTTGTATAGGTTGCCAGGAGCGCCTCATCGGCCTTCCGTCCCCCGAGCCACGTCACCGCGTGATGGCCGGGCAGCTGCGTGAACCATCCGGGTTTGAACGCGTCCGGCTGCAGACGCGCCAAGAGGCGAATCTCCTTCGCGTCCCGGTCGACGACCATCGGCCGCTCGCGGCTGAGGCTCGCTCCGTAATCGACCGTCTCGGCCGACAGCGGTATTGCCGCAAGCAGCGCGGCCGCACAAAGTATCGCGGTGAGATGGAAGCTTCGCATTGCCCACTCCGTCCGAACTTGATTTCACCCTATAGAATAGGCACGGAGAGAGTCACGGGAAAGCGTCCGGACTCGAGCGGAAGACTTGGAGCGCCGTGAATCCCATCGGCGGCCGGTGGAATTCCGTCAGCCGACCATCTCGGCGATAATCTCCCTCACGGTCGGCACACTGCGAATCAAACCGCAGATTTGTCCGGCGGGGAGAAAGCCCGCTTCCAAGTCTCCGGACAACCAGGATCGTTCGAGCGCTCCGCCGGCGAACCAGCTCATATCGACCGCTTCCCCGGATCGGGTCTTCTCGACCAAGGGTGTGGGCAAGGCCCGGAGTCTGAAGCGTCCGAAGTTGATCAACTCGGTTTGCGCTTCGCCGGTTGCGAGGATGGTCTCTTTGTATTTGGTGTGAGCCGCGCATTCTTGCGTGGCGATGAATCTCGTCCCCACCTGAACGCCTTGTGCGCCGAGCGCGAATGAGGCCCGATATCCGCGGGAGTCGCCGATCCCTCCGGCCGCAATAACCGGAATCCTCACCGCGTCGACGACCGCGGGGACCAGGACCATGGTCGACACGCCCTGAAAGCCCTGGACGCCCCCCGACTCCGATCCTTCGGCCACGATCGCGTCCGCGCCGAGGGCTTCCGCTTTTACCGCGGCGTCCACCGTCGGCGCCACGATAATAGTCTTCATTTCCTTCTCTCGACATAAAGGGACGATCTGCTTGGGCGATCCGCCGGAGATCGTCACGGCCGGGACGCCTTCCTCGGCCAGGACCTCGGCGAAGTCAAGGACGCGGGGATTCATGGCAAAGAGGTTCGCGCCGAACGGTTTGTCGGTGAGGGCCCTGACGGCCCTGACTTGCGAGCGGACTTCCTCGGGATCGCCTGCGAAGGAGGTCGAGAGCAGTCCAAAGCCGCCCGCTTCCGAGACGGCCGCGACAAGCTCCGGATTGCAGATCACCCCCATTGCGCCTTGGATTATCGGATGGGTCACACCGAGCACCTGAGCGACTCTCGACACGGCTGATCTCCTTTTTGTAAGGCTGAGGCGTCTCGCTGGATAAGACCTCTTGCGTTCGTCCCACGAAAGATTGGTTTCCTGAAACCTGAGAATCACGAAACTCCAACTCCAAATCCGATTGCGCAGACACCGGCAACTCCGTTACCCGAATCGCAATTGGGGTCAGCCGAATGACCAAGCATGCATGTGCCGGAAGCGAAATAATTGCCTCCAATACAGGTGACACCTGCGCCTAAACCCACAACGCAGTTCGTCGTATTTACCGTCCCATCAGCACACGCCAAGTCGTCGTCGTAAGCGAACCCGGCGCCGCATGAAGTTATTTCCGATGGACTGGTGCCAAGACCGCAGACCCCCGTGGCTTTGGGGGGAAAGAAACTTACCAGTTGCGGCTTCGAGTAATCCATGTCCGACTCCCTAAACCATCTTGCTGTGAAAACAGTGAACCCGACACCAAATTTAGCCGACCAGTACCGTCCATGCAAGGGGAATTGTGCAGTGTCCAAGCCATTTCGGGAGCTCTTTGGACCCGTGGGAGCAGAGACGGCCGCGACAAGCTCCGGATTGCAGATCACCCCCATTGCGCCTTGGATTATCGGATGGGACACACCGAGCACCTGAGCGACTCTCGACACGGCTGATCTCCTTTCGCTAAGGTTTACAGGTGTTTACCGACTGGTCACTTGTACCATTCCGCATACCATTGGGCGATTTCGACCCCGATCTGATGCGGATAATCTTCCTGCGGAAAGTGGATGACCCGGTCAAGCCTGACCGTTTCGAGATTGATCAGGTTCTCCCGACACCACGACACCGCTTGTTTGGGAAGAAGCGTGCCCGGTTTGCCGTAGAAGAGGAGTTTACCGATTTCCGTCTCCTTCAGCCAGTCCGAGTACCATCGGACAATCTCGGCCACATCCTCGGGTTTGCCCTCGATGGGAATCTCGTTGGGCCACCGCCAGAGGGGCTTTCGGCTCTGCGGGTCGGTGAAGGGTTCGCGGTAACGATCCATCTCTTCCCGGGTCAATTCTCGGACTACCGCGCCGGGAAGCACCCGCTCGATGAAGAAATTCTGATTGACGATCATATCCCATCCCATTTCCGGGGTCCTGAAACTACGGAAGGTGTTTTGGAAATCGGGATGGAACTCGTCCCAGCTCTCGAACGGTTTGACGATCGCTTCCATGAACGCGATCGCCTTCACGTTCGCTTCGTTCCTGGCTGCGTAGTAAAAACCGAGCGCGGATCCCCAATCATGGATGACAAAGGTGATGTTCTTCAGGCCCAGGGTCTCGATAAATGCGTCCAAATACGCCGCGTGATCCCGGAAGCGATATTCGATGTCGGGCTTGTCCGAGCGTCCCATGCCTATGAGATCGGGAGCGATGCAGCGGCCCAGATGCGCGACGTGAGGGATAATATTTCTCCAAAGATATGAAGAGGTTGGGTTGCCGTGGAGAAAGAGAATGGGATCCCCTCCGCCTTTCTCAATGTAGTGCATTCTCGATCCCAAGACGTCGGCATACTGGGACTCGAACGGATACTGTGCCGATATTTCGCTCTGGCTCATGGTTATTTCCCGTGGAGAGATGATACGGCTAGAGTACTTCATCCGCGCGCCGTATAGGGAAACTTTTTCCGGATCTTATGGTATTCTAGCGAATCGTGTACGCTCTTCATTGTAGCTTGGGCTACAGAGCGCCGGCCTAATCGCACGTAAAAAAAAGATATGCGGTTTGCGCCGAATCTCATCAGCAGCCGACGAGGGTACGCTCACACCGACGAACCGTTCGGCCCGTTCGAGAACGACCTCCCGACACCAACGGACCGCTGGAAGGACCGAGACCATGGGATGCAGATGTGACGAGATCGCGCCGTCGAACCTCGAGCTTTCCCCGACCTGCATCGGCCACTTGTGGATTTTTTCCGAGCTGGGAGCAGACGATGCGGAGGCGTTCGCCGACGCCGCGCTTCGCAAACAGTACGCTCGCGGTGACGTGATCTTCTCACAGGGGGAGGAGGCGGAAGACATGTTCCTGGTAATGGTTCACCGGGCTTGAGGCGGCTCTGCGCCCGGTGAGGATGGAGGGGGAGACTCATCTCCCCCTCCAAGCCTCCCCCATCGAGATATCAATCGCTTGTCGCTATCCCGGTGAACGGTTACTGTTCCTGATCAAGGCCGGTCGCGTCAAGCTCGCCAAGTTGTCCGAAGACGGCGCGGAGATCACGCTTGACATTCGTAAGGCGGGGGATTTCATCGGCGAAACGGTCCTCAGTGAAACCCGCTAGTACCCCGTAACCGCCGTCTGTATGGAAGAAACGCTGACGTGCGGCTTCACCCGAGCGGGGTTTGAAGCGCTCGTATTGACGCACGCCACGATCGGCCTCCAGGTTATCAAAAATCTCAGCCGTCGCATAGACTCGTTGACCGGCAGAATCGGCGATATGTCGCTGACCGGCCTCGAGAATCGCCTCTATCAGGTGCTTGTCAACGTGGCCAAAGAACACGGCGTGAAAAGCTCGGACGGCTATCGGATTCAGTTTCCGCTGACTCACGAGGAATTGAGCTTCCTCGTCGGCGCTCATAGGGTAAGGGGTCGTCAGTAAATAAGTGTTGCAATCTCGCGACGAGTCGACTATGAAGCGGGGGCATGAATGACCGTATGTATATCAGAAGGCGGTACGAATTGCTAGCCGGTGTAATGGACGA
>CAYLRL010000074.1:7149-22962 GCA_964385875.1 uncultured Syntrophales bacterium | reverse complement strand
ATCTTCTCTGCTGAAGTGTTTCAGCATGGTTTTATCGTCTTCTTTGACGACGGAGTCCATGAGTTGTTTTTTCTTGGTGATGATGCGGTCGATTTTTTCTTCGAGGGTATTATGGGTGATGAGTTTGAAGACTTGGACGCCTCGGCTTTGTCCGATGCGGTGGACTCGGTCGGTGGCTTGGTCTTCTCGGGCGGAGTTCCACCATCGGTCGTAGTGGATGACGACGGACGCGCCGGTGAGGTCGATGCCGAGGCCGGACGCTCGGAGGGACGCGCTGAAGACCATGCAGTTGGGGTCGGTGTTGAAGCGGCGGACGGCTTCCGCTCGTTTTCGGGTATGTCCTTTGATGGTGGCGAATTCGATCCCTTGGTCGTTGAGGTATGATTCGATCAGTTCGAGCATTTTGACGTATTGGCTGAAGACCACCACTTTTTGGCCGGACCCGAGGCTTTCTCCGAGCAGTTCGACGAAGAGGTCCCATTTGCCGGACTCGTATCGTGCGTAGTCCTTGTTTTCGCCTTCGAGCACGCAGGGATGATCGCAGATCTGTTTGAGGTAGTTGAGGACGGCGAAGACGTGCATGTACGGCACGGTCTTGTCGGGGTCCTTGAGCGTTTGGACCAGTTCGAGCCCCTGATTGTCGACCACGTCCTTGTAGAAGCGCATCTGATCCGCGCTGAGGTCGCATCGGCGGAGGTCTTCGATCTTGGGCGGCAGTTCGGGGAGCACCTGGGCTTTGGTCCGACGCAGGGTGAACGGGTGGATCAGCCGGGAGAGCTTCTCTTCGGTGTCGTGGTCGCCGGTTTCTTCGATGGGGTAGCGGAAGTGCTGCTCGAAGACCGAATCGGACATCAGATAGCCGGGCAGGCAGACGTCGAAGAGCGATTTCAGGTCGGTGAGGCTGTTTTCGATGGGCGTGCCGGTCAGGCCGATTGCGCAGCGCGAATCGAGCGCCTTGACCGCGGCGTAGGTCTTCGTGGACTTGTTCTTTATGGCCTGGATTTCGTCGAGCGCGAGCACTTCGAATTCATACTCCGCGATCATCTCGATATCCCGGAGCGCAATGCCGTAGGATGTGACGATGAGCGTGTGTTCGTCGAAGGCCTCCTCGAATGAACGGTCCGTGCCGTGGTAGATGAACGGATCCAGGTGGGGCGCATACTCCATCACCTTGTCTTTCCAGTGGCCGAGCACGGTCGTGGGGCAGATGACGAGGAAGCGGAGGCGGTCGGGGCTTTGTTCGAGGCGTCGCATCACCGCGGACATGAGCGCCATCACCTGGTGGGTCTTCCCCAGGCCCATGTCGTCGCAGAGCAGCCCGGAGAAGCCGTTCTCGTACAGGAACCAGAGCCAGCCGAAGCCGTTGCGCTGGTACGGCCGGAGCTTCCCCTTCATGTCTTTGGCCGCGGGGAGCCTGCCGGGCGGTCTGAGTCCCGCGAGGCGTTCGAACCAATCTTCGAGCCGCCGCGATGAAAAACGCTTTTCGAGATTGTCGTTGAGCGCAAGGAATCGCAGATACTCGGTGCGGGTCAGGTGGAGCGTGTTTCCTTCCCCCATCGCCTGGTCTTCGAGCCCGTCCATCCACGCGAAGAGCGGCGAGTTCGTGTCGACCCACTTCTCACGGCTTATCAGGAAGCGCTGCTTCCGCCGGCGCGCGTCGAAGACATCGCGCAAAGACATTTGGAAATCGCCAAAGTCGTAGTTCACGTTCAGCGAGACGCCTTCCGCGCTGAAGCTCTTGTGCTCGACGACAGCCTTCTCGTACCGATCGACGGTCTCGCGCTTGAAGAGGTCGTCGTCAGCGAAAATCAGATCCGACTCGCGGATAAGCTCGCCGAACTCCTCCATGAACGCGGTGATCTCGTCCGGGGGCACGATCACC
Source organism: uncultured Syntrophales bacterium (assembly GCA_964385875.1). Lineage (GTDB taxonomy): Bacteria > Desulfobacterota > Desulfomonilia > Desulfomonilales > Desulfomonilaceae > CAYLRL01. Next base: position 21,080 of record CAYLRL010000074.1, on the reverse strand, counting down.
TTCTTCTGCGGGGAGAAATAGTCGGCCGGCAGACCGCTCGGCCCGGCCGCGATCCGGAAGAAGCCCCAGTCGGGGAAGAAATAGTACGATCCGTAGAGTTGGCTCTCGAGTTCGGTGCGATCGAGGTACGCGGTCTCCGCCTCGGGATCGGGGTTCTCGACGACCGGCGTGACGCAAAGCGAGGACGATTCGGTGAGCTCGATCCGGAAGCCGGTCTTGAGCGGCTGGGGATGTATGAAGAGATCGAGGTTGATTGCGCCGGTCTTTTCGCCCATCTCGATGACCGCACCGATGAGCGGTCGCGGGGGCGCGAGCCTGAGAATGACGTCCTCGTCCTGATCGAGCGCCTCGACAATCAATTCCTGCTTGTGCTCGAGGAAGCTGAACCGGAACTCGCCGCCGGCTCGACCCGCAAGGACGAATCCGGCTTTTCCTATGCGGCTCCAGAGGCTCTCCTCGTGGCGTTGGCGCGCGGACTTGAGCCCCCGGCGGTTTAGTTCGTCCTCGTCATGGGTGTAGCCCCACGGACGACGCCGGAGCGACGGCACGTTCGGATCCTTGAGCTTTCGGCCGTACATGCGCTTGAAGAGCGTCGCGGCGATGTCGCGACGGATCAGGTCGAAAAACTCGTGGAGGAACTCCTCTACCAGGCGCTCTCCGGGCATGAACGCGAGGATTTCCCGGCCGGACCGGTCGAGGAAGCTTATTCGAATTCCCTCGCCGCCGTGATTCGCCTGCGCCTTGAAGCCCATGATCGAATCACCGAAGCGCTTGTGGCCGAACCAACTGATCTCGTGCCAGAAGCTCGCTTCGTAATCCTCGTTGAGCGAGCGGAGTCCGCCGGTGTCGGGGTCGCTCCTGAGGATGTACCGGATGAACGCGGCCACATGGGAGCAGTACGAGCGGGTATTGGAGCGAAAACAGGAACATGAGGCCCGCTGAAGGAATTTGGACTCCCGGTCGATGGCTGCGTGCACCTGGAATGCTTTTCCGGAGTGTTCGTCGGAGACGAGTCCGAAGTAGGATTCTCTTCCGAAGTTAATATGCGAAATTCGCGAGGACTTTGCCAATTGGAGGCTTTGATCGAGGACGTCGGACTTAAACTGCTGGTTGAGCTGCTCAGGTAGTGATCCCCCCTGATTGGACGCCCCGCGCGGCTTCTTAAATTCCAATATTTTTCCGAACACTTAAAACTCCTTTAAGCACACCCTCAGTTCGCAGTCCACACGGCGCAGGTATCACAACGCAAGTACCTTGTCAATCTCTAATTCACTTTTTAGGGAATTTGTACAACAAGGTTGTGTTACGAGTAATCCCATCCAAAATTAATTTTCTGGGTTAGTACTGTATCGACCGTCGATTCTTTCGCGAAATTTACTCACACTTTTTGCGGCCGATTATCCTTGACATATCAACCTGTTGCCAAGGCCATCTCGCAGGCCCAATCGGCGGGCCGCGCGGTGCGTCCACGCTTGAAAAAGGCCGACCGAACCTGCTACAAAAGAGAACCATCCTCCACGGCGCGTACGATTTCGAATTCCGCGCGCTTCGACGGATCACGGCCATGAAGAAAGCCATCGCGCTCATTCTCATCCTTGCCGCCGCGGGCGGCGCGTACTGGTGGCACACCCACGGTGGGCCGGAGCAGCCCAAGAACAAGGTCTTCGTAAGCGGGACCATCGAGACCACCGAGGTGGATCTGGCGTTCCGCATCAACGGGCAAATCGTCGCGTACCCGGTCGAGGAAGGGGATCGGGTCAAGGCGGGACAGATCGTATCGAGACTCGACACGGACACGCTCGAATCGCAGAGACGGGCGGCCCAGGCGGCGGCCGAGGCGGCCAAGGCGCTGCTGGACGAACTGGAGCGAGGGAGCCGGGAAGAGGATATCGAGATGGCCAAGGCTCAGCTCGAGGCCGCGAAACATCGGCTCAAGTTGGCGAAAGCGGAATACGACCGTCATCTTCCTCTATTGAAGGAAGGCGTGATCTCCACGTCGGATTTCGACGCGATCGAAACGAGGTACCAGGTAGCCTCGGCCGAACGCGAAAACGCCGCGCAACAACTCCGTGAGCTTGTGGCGGGACCCCGCGAAGAGCAGATCCGCGCGGCGCGTAATCGGTACGAGCGCGCCAAGTGGCAGGTCAAGCGAATCGAACTCGATATCGGCTATTCAACGCTCTCCAGCCCGATTGACGGCGTGATGCTGATCAAGTCGAACGAGGCGGGCGAAGTGGTCCTGCCGGCCGCGACGGTGGGCACCCTGGCCGAGATCGACGAGGTGTGGCTCAAGGGCTACGTGAGCGAGCTTCACCTGGGCAGGATCAAGCTTGGACAAACCGCGGAGATCACGATCGACACCTATCCGGACAAAATCTACAAGGGGACCGTCACCTTCATCTCATCCCGGGCCGAGTTCACGCCGAAAAACGTTCAGACCAAGGAGGAACGGATCAAGCAGGTCTATCGGGTGAAGATCACGATTCCCAATCCGCACCATGAGCTCAAAATCGGCATGCCCGCGGAGGGATATATTCTCGTGGGCGAACCCTCGAAAAAGCGGGCCGGCCCCCGCCGCAACGTTCCCGCTTCGTAGTCATGGCCGACGAACAACCGATTATCGTCACGGAACAGTTGTGCCGAACGTTCGGTTCGACGCAGGCGCTTTCGAATCTTGATCTCACGGTGAAGTGCGGCGAACTGTTCTGCCTCGTGGGCCCCGACGGGGCGGGTAAGACCACGACCATGCGCATCCTCGCCGGCATTCTCGATCCCACGTCAGGCGACGCGTGGGTCGACGGGGTGTCGGTCACCGAGAATCCCGAGGAAATCAAGGAGCATATTGCGTACATGCCCCAGCGCTTCGGCTTGTACGACGATCTTACGGTGCTCGAGAACCTGATCTTCTACGCCGACCTTTTTCGAGTCCCTCGAAAGGAACGAAGCGAGCGACTCGAGCGGCTCTTCGAGTTCAGCCGATTGGGGGGATTTCAGGATCGGCCGGCGCGAGCGCTCTCGGGCGGCATGCGGCAGAAGCTGGCGCTCACCTGCGCGCTGATCCATTCGCCGAGGCTGCTTCTGCTGGACGAGCCGACCAACGGCGTCGATCCGGTCTCACGCCGCGACTTCTGGAAGATTCTCTATGATCTCCTCGCGGACGGCATGAGCATTCTTGTGTCCACCGCGTATCTGGATGAAGCGGAACGAGCGCATCGGATCGGGCTCATGAACAACGGGTCGCTTGTGAAGCACGGTGAACCGAAAGCGCTGAAAGAGGAGATAACCGGGGCTTTCTACGAATTGACGGTCGACGACGTGACGCGCGGCGCGAAGATTTTGGTCGAGTTGGATGAAGCGCTTGACCTCAACGTCTTCGGGGAGGGACTCCATGTTCGCTTGGATGAAGATCAGGACCCGGAGATCCTCCGCGAGCGCCTGACGGAGAAGGGCATCGAAGTCGAATCGCTCAGACGAATCAGTCCCGCGGTGGAAGACGTCTTTCTTGCAGTGATCCCCGAGCCGACGCTCGACGTCGCTCCAACGGAGGAGTAGTCCGTGCCCGACGCCGTCGATGAAACCGCGGTCGTTGCGGAGGATCTTACCAAGGTCTTCGGTTCGTTCACCGCGGTGGACCGCGTGAGCTTCGAGACCCGTAAGGGGGAGATCTTCGGATTCCTGGGTCCGAACGGCGCCGGCAAGACCACGACGATCAAGATTTTATGCGGACTGCTGACGCCCTCGTCGGGCTGGGCGCAGGTGGCGGGCTTCGACGTTTCGACCGAGTTCGAGGAGATTCGGCGCCGCATCGGATACATGTCTCAGCGGTTCTCGATCTACCAGGATCTCACCGTGCAGGAGAATCTCGACTTCTTCGGGGGCGTGTACGGCCTGTCCGAGGAAGACAAGGATGAGAAGGACGAATGGGTGCTCCGCATGGCGGGTCTCTCCGATAAACGAGACGCCATGACCGGCGACCTGCCCCTGGGATGGAAACAGCGGCTGGCTCTCGGCTGTGCGGTGCTTCATACGCCGCCGATTCTTTTTCTCGACGAGCCGACTTCGGGCGTGGATCCGCGATCGCGGCGGAGGTTCTGGGACCTTATCCACGAGATGGCCGCGGGCGGCGTAACGGTTTTCGTCACGACCCATTACATGGACGAGGCGGCCTATTGCAATCGATTGGCGCTCATGTCGGCAGGTAAGCTGATCGCGTTGGGAACCCCGCGGGAACTGAAGGACGAACGAATGCCCGAGTCGGTCATCGAGATCGAGTGCGACGACGTGGTGCGGGCGGTCGATATTCTCTCCGAGGAGAAGCGCTTCACCGAAACGGCCGCGTTCGGGAATCTGCTCCACATAGTTGCACCCGACCCTCAGGAGGCTATCCGAATCGCCGAACAAACGCTGGAGCGGGAGGGGATCGCGGTGCACAGGTCCGAAGAGGTCTCCCCCACCCTCGAGGACGTGTTCGTCACGTTGACGTCCGGCGGGAATGCGGAATCTAAAGCCGAGGACGAGGGCTGACGGTCGTCGGGTCGGCCGGCGATCGGCGGGATTCATGGAGCCAGAGGTTCGCGGTTATGAACATCCATCGGACATTTGCGATCGCACGGAAAGAGGCGATTCACATCCTTCGGGACACACGCTCGCTCTATCTCGCGCTCGGCATACCCGCGATTCTGCTGACCCTCTTCGGGTACGCGCTCTCCCTGGATGTGGACAACATTCCACTCGCTGTGTGGGACCGCAACAGGACGCCGGAATCGCGGGAGTACATCGATCGGATGACCGCATCGGGATACTTTCACATCGTCTTGTACGCGAACTCCTATGAGAAGATCGTTGCGGCGATCGACCGACGGGAAGCCACGGTGGGGCTGGTCTTGCCCGCGGATTTCGCCCGAGACGCGATGCGGGAGCAGGGCGCGGAGGTTCAGGCGCTCATCGACGGCTCGGACTCGACCAGAGCCAACATCGCCATGACGTACATCGACACGATCACCGCAATGTATCTGGACGATCTGAGACGGGAATCCCTCAATCAGCAGGCCGTTATCAAACTCGAGATACCTGTGGAGCCGAGGGTGCGGATTCTCTACAACCCCGAACTGGAAAGCCGAATCAACATCATTCCCGGGCTCATCGCGATCATCATGATGGTGATCGCAGCCCTTCTCACCTCGCTCACCATCGTTCGCGAGCGGGAAACCGGTACGATGGAGCAATTGATTTCAACCCCGGTCAAAGCCCGCGAGCTGGTGGTCGGTAAGCTCATTCCCTATTTCGCGCTCGGATACGTAGACCTGGTGATGGTCTATCTCATGAGTCAGTATGTGTTTCAGGTTCCGTTTCGAGGCAACCTCGCGCTCATGTTTCTCTTGTCCGCGCTGTTTCTGGCGGGATCGCTCTCTCTGGGGCTGCTGATTTCCGCGGTGGCGGAGACGCAACTGTTCGCGACGCAGTTCGCGCTCCTGGGAACGTTCCTGCCGTCGTTTATCATGTCGGGTTTTGTCTTTCCCATCAGCAATATGCCCGACGTGATCCAGCTGTTCAGTTACATCGTCCCGGCGCGGTACTACATCACGATACTTCGGGGGATTTACCTGAAAGGGGTTGGTGTGGAGATACTGGCTGCGCCCATAGGAATGTTGCTGATATTCGGATTGATCACGACCATCGTCGCCTCGAACAAGCTCGGGAAGAAGCTCAAATGACGGACGATTCGACCGAAAACAAAATTCCGAACACCGGCGAACGACACTCCAATCCCCCTCGGAAGGGGCGATTCTCGGAAAAGGTGACGCGTATTCGTCATCTGATGCGCAAGGAGTTCATCCAACTCGTCCGCAACAAGCAGAATTTCAGAATCCTCATCATCGCGCCGCTCTTCCAGATTTTCATATTCGGGTACGCAGTCCGCCTGGATGTTCGGGAGGTCCGAGTCGTAGTCGCGGATATGGACAAGAGCATGCTCAGCCGGCAGCTCATCGACTCGTTTTCCCAGTCGGGCTATTTCGTTATCGTTCGTCATCTCGCGTCCTACGACGAAGCCGATCTTTACCTGGAGCGGGGCGACGCGAACATGGCGCTGCTCATACCCGCGGATCTGGCGAGTCGAATCCGAGGCTTCCGGACCGCCGAAGTAGGGATTCTCATCGACGGGGTGGACACCACGACCGCAAGCGCCATCGTCGGATGGAGCAATGCGATCGTCGGGCGCTTCTCCGAAAACGTGCTCGGTGAACGGATCGGCTGGGCGAGGGGGCTGCGCCTCCGCATGAATATGCCCGACATTAGCATCCCCAAGGTCACGGATCAGCCCCGGGCGTGGTTCAATCCCAATCTCACATCAAAGGATTTCTTCGTCCCGGGGATTATTGCGTTGATTTTGACGTTCTTCGCGATCACGGTTCCGGCCATGGCGATCGTCCGCGAGTACGAACGCGGGACGATCGAACAGATCATGGTGACGCCCATCACGCGGCTCGAGCTGATCCTCGGCAAACTGATCCCCTGCTTCGTCATATCCCTCGTAAACCTGGCCACTCTTCTGGTTATCGCGCTCGGCTGGTTTCAGCCCCCGTTTCGGGGCTCCATGGCCTTCTTCCTCGGGACATCCATCCTGTACACCATAACCTGCCTGGGCATCGGCATGACCATCTCGTCGTTCTGCCGGACCCAACAGCAGGCGATTCTTTCATCGTTCATGGTGCTTCAGCCGGCGGTGCTTCTCTCAGGGTTCGCGTTTCCCATCGAGAATATGCCGACGATCATCCAGTATGTGACCTATGCGAATCCGCTGCGATACTATATCGTTATCGTTCGAGAGGTCTTTCTTAAAGGAATCGGGTGGGAAATCCTCTGGCCGCAGGTGATTCCGATCACGGCCATGGGGCTGGCTTACATCGGCCTGGCCGCGCTGCTTTTCAAGAAACAGATCGATTAGACGCGCCGGCCCTGCCTCGGGTTCGCGTGAACCCGATAGCGGCGCAGTCGGTCTTGTTTCTACTGCAAGCCTTGAGGTTGCAATCCGCTTTCTTGTTGGGTGACCTGTTGTATCCGGGTGAGGATGCGGGCCTCGATGTCCATGGCGAGCTTCTCGCCTTCACGGCCGAGGCCCTGCAAACGCCGGGTAAGCCGTTTCACTTCTTGAGTGCAGCGTTCCAGATCCCTCAAGGGGACGCGGTTGATGGTGGCTCGGGGGCCCTGAATTTCCTCCTGAGCTTTTCTGATGCACCGCAGGGCGATGTCGAGCTGTCGCTCGATCTGCGCCCGTTGAATATTCAGGATGTCCCGCCGGACGGCAAACGTGCTCGGTTGCGTCGAAAACGTCGTGGCCGCGGTCGTTTGCTGAGCAAAAACGGGAGCCGCGGCGCTCAGTATCAGAGCGCAGACACACATCGACAATAGGCCGGCGTTTCTCATGATCCCTACCGCAGCACGCCCATCAAGCGTTCGAGTGTAGCCCGATTGAGCCGATACGCGATGAGCGAGGTGTAGTAGTCGCCTTCCGCCTGGGCCAGCTCTCTCTGCGCGTCCAGGACTTCGGTGTATGTGGCGACCTGTTCTTTGTATCGTTCCTGGTTGATGCGGAAATTCTCCCGACGGAATTCCACGGCCTTCCGGTTATTGAAAATGTCGCTTTCGGAGCGCTCCATATCGAGATACGCCTCTTTGACTTCCTCCATGATGTCTTCCACCAACTGTTCCCGAGCCACAAATGCCCGCGCTTGCGACGCCCGCCGCTCCTTGACCGTCTCACGGCTTCGGAACGCGTCGAAGGCCCAGCTGAATACGCCGGTAATGCTCCAGTCATTGACCGCCTCGTGATCGAACGGATTCCAGTCGTCATTGAAGCGGGACGCCTGTCCGTTGATAGTGACCGAGGGAATGAGGCTCGATTGAGCGGTCTTCACCAACGCCATCGCCTGTTCGACCGTGATGTTCGCCTGGCGGATCTCGAGCCGGTTTTCGGCCGCGAGACGGTAAATGGCCGGGATGCGATAGGGATTTGTGCGATATTCAAGGTCTTGCACGATCGTGATCGGCGTATCGGGCGGATATCTCAGCAGCAGATTCATTTGAGCCCGGTATCGTTCAATGTCGGTAAGCGCCTGCGTCTGCGAGATCTTGGCGTTGGCCAGCTGACCTTCGGTCGACAGCACGTCGACCTTTGCCACAACTCCCGCCTTGTAGAATTCCTGCGTCTGGTTCCGCAACGCTTCGAGCGCGCGAACCGAATCGTTGGCCACCTCGAGAAGCTTCTCCGACCGCATCATCTGGTAGTACGCGTCGTACACGTCGAGAATCAGATCCTGCCGGTCCACCTGCAGCTGGAGTTCCTCGTAATCCACGCCGAGTCGAGCATACTTGTAATTATACAAGAGACGTCCGCCCGAATAGACCGGCTGGGTCATCGTCGCGGTCAGAGAGAAAGCCCGATAGGGGTCGGTGCGAAATGGATAGTCGCTGAAGGTGGCGGGCGGCAGAAACGCGGCGATCCGGCGACTGTCATGAGCCGACGCGAGCGCGGCCACATTCCCCGACTGTCGATACCGGTACCCCGTGGCGTTGTACTGGAGGTTGACCGACGGAAAGAAATCCGAATAGGCCTCTCGGCGTTGGTATTCCTTCTCTTCGACCGCGAGTCGAGCGTCGGCCATGCGGAGGTTACGACTGACCGCGATCGTGACCGCCTGCCGGAGCGTGAGGGGAGGGTATTCGTTCTTCTTGGCAGCGCTTTGCTTTGCAGCGTAGGAGGGGTCGATCAGCGCGCCGCCGATCAGCGGCAATATGCCCGCAAACACGATCAACCACAGGGCCGGCGCTACTCTGAGACCAACCATACCCACGATCCTCCTTAACTGAAACATCCGACCCGACGGGGGTCGGAACAACGCACACATCACACAATCACGGTTCGCCGAGGCCGGGCCGGACGTCGTCCCTCAGGACGACCCTCGGCGCAAACCAACGCCTCAGACCATCATCCGAGCGAACACCTTGGCGGTCTGCATCAGATGATCGACCGCGATGCGCTCGTTGGGCGCATGCGCGGTTTCGAGAATGCGGCTCCAGACCGCTGCCGGCAATCCCCGCTTCCTCACGAACGCGGCCACGGTTTGGCCGCCGATGCCCACGGGTCGCGCCTGGACCCCGAGAACTTCGTGGACCGCCTGCGCCAGCGCGATCACCACCGGCGCGTCCATCGCTGTGGGCTGAGGCGCAACGAATTTCATCACCGCGCCGATCTCGATCTCCACCTCGAATCGCTTTCGGATGTCCTCCGCGATCGAGTCCATCTCCGCGAGCGCTTCGTCGGGGTCGAGTTCGGGCAGAATCCGGCAGTCGAAATAGACGACGTCCTCCCCGGGAATCGTATTGATATTCGGCACGTTGGCTTCCTTCTTGGTCGGTTCGAACGTGCTGTGGGGAGGTCCGTAGAACTCGTTTCGGTCTCCGAATCGTCGCTTCAGGCCCTCATCGAGCTCGACGATGAGATGCGCGGACGCGCGCAGGGTGTTTCGGCAGTGATCGGGGCGACTTGCGTGGCCCTGCTTCCCTTTGACGCGGAACTTGACCTGCACCAAGTGCTTCTCCGCGACCTCGATCTGGTCGCCGTCCTTATTGCCGGCGTCGGGCACGATAATGAGGTCGTCGGCCTTGAAGAGATCCCGGCGCTGCTCGAGAACGTAATCCAGCCCCAGCAGGCTTCCCGTCTCCTCATCGGAAACAAGAACCAATCCCACGTCGAGCCCGGGGCCGCCGTTTTCCTTCACCGCCTTGAGCGCACAGAGCGCGGCCGCGAGCGGAAGACCGTTGTCCTCGACCCCTCGGCCGTACAGGAAGCCGTCCTTAACCACCGGATCGAACGGATCGTGATCCCACGCATCGAGCTCGCCCGGCGGGACCACGTCGATATGGGTCATAATCCAAAGCTTCTTGGCCGCGTTCGCTCCCCTGAAGGTGACGGCCAGATTGGGTCGGACACCGTCCGGAACGCGGACGTCGGGCGCGTGGATTTCGATCTGCTCGTCGGGATTCAGCGCGCGCAGTTCCTGCGTTATCAGCTGATACTTCGCAGTCTCTCCCGTCCCGCCGTTTTCCGGACCGAGCGCCGGGATTGCGCAAATTCGTGCAAGGAAATCGACGCACTCATCGGTGAGATCGTCGATCCTGCGTGCGATAGTGTCGAACGCCACCGACCCTCCAAGAAGATATCAAAATCGCTTCTTTTTTCGACACAGCTGGAGATTGTCATGTTACGGGAGTTGTTGGACACTTGTCAAGTGAGAAAAAGGCCGCTGTACGGCTCTCGGAAAGCGGCCGCGAACGTGCAGAGGCTCCCAAAGCGACTGGGCGGGATCACCACCTCGACGCTCCGTCGATCGGCCCAAACACCCTCGCTCAGCGGATCGCCGAGAGCGGCCGACGCTCACGGCACGCGGCTTCATGTCCCCTTGCCCACCCCCGATCTCGTGATTAGCATTTGAACAAGGCACAAACCTCCTCGTGGAAAATCCTCCGGCGCCCCATGGGTCCTCCGCAGCAAGGGATTCATATCCGGGGGATTTCTCTTTTCGAATGGTTCACCGGGCTTGAGGCGGCTCTTCGCCCGGTGAGAATGGAGAGGGAGACTCATCTCTCCCTGCAAACCTCCCCCTATCGAGTTACCAAGGGCATATCGCCGGCCCGTTGAACGGTTATCTCTCTTCGGATCAAGAACCTACGAAGCGGGCACGGGATCACTGAGACGGAGGCGGCGTGATGGGAAAGCGAGGAAACGCCCTGATCCTTTGCGGTCTCTCCTGTTGAAAGATCAGATCCATGACCGCCATTCTTTGTCGCGCGGACATCTGAGCGGCTTGGCTGCGTACGCGTCGATAGTCGATCTGCTCGGCCGTCTTCTTGGTCGAGGTCTCGGCCACCGCTTCGTCCAATCGCTGTTTGATCGCGCCCCGTCGCTCGGAATCCGGGAGCTTGAGATACTCGGAATTCGAGTCCTTTATCCAGGCCACCGTCGCCTGCAATGATTTATTGTCCGGCTGGAGATCGAGCGCCTTGTTCAATGTGTCGATAGCCGTGAACCTGTCCCCGGACAAGTACTGGGCCTTGCCCAGACCCGCGAGCGCGGCCGCGCTTTTCGGATCGCTCATCAGGATTTTCCGAAACGCGGACTTGGCTTCGTCGAACTTGCCCAGCTCGGTGTAGGTGTGTCCCAGATAGAGCCGCCCTTTCACGTCGGATGGGTAAATGGCGAGCAGCCCCAGCAACGCCCGCTCGGCCTCCTTATACTTCCCCATCGAGTAGTAGGAAATCCCGTTTGCCAGTAAGTATCCGTAGTCGTCCGGCTTTTCTTTGAGCCCGCGCTGAAAGACGGCAAGAGCGTTTTCAAGATCACCCTTGCCGTGCAATTCCACACCCTTGGAGAATCGGTCCTCTTCCGTGCTTTGCGCGCCCCCGAGCGGCGCCCACCACGCAAGGAGAAAGATTGTCGAAAAAACCATCGGCACGAGTCGGCGCTTCATGGGGGAACCTCCACCGGGTCGCCGCGTTCGGCGATGCCCACATTTCATCGAGATATTACCATTATATGTGACCATCGGTCCTCGGGCAAACAACTCGCGCGACGCGGCGCCCTCGTCCGGTGGCGCAGCGGGTCTCCACGCTTCCGGACTCCCCGGCGTCCAAAAACGGCGTCGATAACGAAGCGATTTTTCGCTATACTGGCCGGGGGGTAAGTCCTCACGGGAGCGCCTATGCCGAAACGAACCATTGTCGTCAAGGATTTCGTGTTCGACCTCCGGTCGGGCAAATCCGATCTGGAACTCATGGAGCGCTACCAGCTTGACGCTCGAGGTTTGGAGAACGCCCTCAAGAAGATGGTGGAAGTTCAAGCCCTGCAGCCGGATGAGGTCTCGGGACATCTGCGAACCATCACCGAGCGCCTCGACCCGCCCGACCGAAGAAATGCCCGGAGGAATTACGTCTTTTTCTCGTTCCCCATATACGATGCGAAGAATCTCGAAGTGGAGGGGTTTGTCAACGACATCTCCGAGCTGGGGCTGCAGATCGTCGGGATTCAGGCGGCAGTGGGAGAGTCGAAGGGCCTCCTGATTCGCGCGGACGAATTCGCCGATATTTATCCCTTCGTGTTCGACGCCCGCTGCAAGTGGGTCAATCCGCAGGATCCGTACGGCGATTACGTGTCCGGCTTCGAGATTATCAGCATCAGCCGGCGGGGACGAGAAGAGCTGCGCAACCTGATTCAGATGCTTTCCCTCGATATTCGATGAGCGTCCGGCCGGGGACGGTCCGGGGCTCATTGTCGATCGCCGCGTTTTGAAGCGCACAGGCCGCGGGCGCGCGCCACGATCCGGTGATTCCCCAAGAGTATGCGTGAAATTGAGCCACGGTGTATGAAAATTAGGACACACCCGGTTTTGGCAAGAGCTTGATATTGTTAGAGCGGGGCGTCGAGTGTCGCAGTTCTCTGACACTTTCTTGGTCGGGCCTGATAATTTGGGCCGTGGGCTTTGCGGCTGTTTTCTCAAAGCGTTAATATTCCGGCGGTTTTTCGCCTCTGAAAAAAGGGGGTATGGCACGGATTGTGCAGATTTGTAACTACATCCACGTATGGGGACTATTCTCTCAACCATCCCCGGGCCTGCCCGGGCGAACATCCGTTCATTGCCCACGAGTTTGAGAAAACGCGCGGAGGCGCGGGATTGCCGGAACAGCGCTAATAAGCGGAGGATTCTCATGATGATCGAGCACCAAATTGATAGGTTGATCGATGCGGGGTGGACCGTCCTCGAGAGCGATTTCGACGCGGAAGCCTTTCATGATTGGAAACGCAAGGCCTATGAATGCCTGAACTCAATTCTCGGACCCGACCATGCCTATACACAATACTTTTCCCATTGTGTGAATCTTCCCGAAACCGGATGCGTCCTGGCCGGCCGCGGCATCTTGTCGGCCGCGAAGGAAGAAATCACGCTGCTCGGCGCGGAGGCCGAATCCTTTTCCCGAAAGCGGGCTTCGTAAGGTCGTGGCGGGACGAGGCCCCATGGACTGCCGCGCGCGGAGAGACGCCGCGAGGCTCTGTTATCGATGCGGAATTGATCTCGCACCGAGTCGCAAAACGTCGAGTGTGTACTGAAAAAACGTACGCAGGCGCGTGCGTAATTGACGAACGAATAGACTACGCATCGAATGCAACGGGAACACGAATTGTGTTCCCGTTTTTTTTGCGCGATCGCCGTTGACGGTGTATCCTCCGTGGAACTGCGCGCTTATGCGTGGGAACGACGACTGATGAGAACCGACGCTTCTTCGCAGGATTTGTCCGGGAAGACATGAGCTCCCGACGGCTTCGTGCGGACAATTGAGGGCGCCGCGCAGCCGAATTGATAGCGGCCGGCGCAGCGGGGCCGCGGCGGTCGTTTTCCGAGATGTGGATCATTCCTCGCCGGCTCATACAAGCGTCGGGTTTCGCCGACGGGGCAATTGCAGGGAAAGGTGATAATGACGGACGAACAGGCATCCGGAGGGCCTCCGACGGCCGTTCAGGGCGTAGGCGAAAACGAAGTGGGTCGGCGCCCATCCGACGGATTGGAAGCCGTTTTCGGAGCGGCGCTCACCGAATACGGAGAGACCCTCCTTGTAACCGACGATCACGGTAAATTGATATATGTGGGGCCGAACGCACACAGCACGTTGGGATTGTCGCCCGAAGACACAATCGCGTTGGGTTCGGTCGACGACCTCCGCCGGCGCCTGGGTCTGCCTCCGCCCGGGAGCCATGGGCCGGAAGCTGACGAGGTTGAATTCGAAGACGGCCGGGGGCGTCGCCGTCGCCTCTCGATACGCCGGACCGACGTTTCGAATCGCGGCGCGGCGCGAGTCTACCGAGTGCGGCCGGCGCCCGA
>CAYLRL010000074.1:0-7049 GCA_964385875.1 uncultured Syntrophales bacterium | reverse complement strand
CGGCGCCCGACGGAGCGCACACGCGTATCGCGGAGACGCTCGAACTCCATGAAAAGATTCTGTCGACCGCCGCTGTGGGTATAGTCACCTACGCGGAGGACGGACGCTGCGTCACGGCCAACGAAGCCGGCGCCGCGATGGTGGGCGCGACGAGAGAAGACCTCCTCAAACAGAATTTTCGAGAGATCCTCAGCTGGAAGAGTTCTGGCTTGTTGGAGACTGCGGAAGCGGTTCTCGAGGACGGCGCTCCCCGAACGATCGAGGTCGGGCTGGATACGTCGTTCGGGAAGTCGGTTTGGATGGACTGTCGGCTCAGCCGATTCACGGCCGGCGGAGAAAAGCGACTGCTGGTCGTCAACGCCGACGTCACGGAGCACAAGGAAGCGCTGAGCGATCTTCGCGACACCAAGAGAACCATCGAGGCGTTACTCAACGCGACGCCCGACGCGGCGGTCCTGTTCGGCGCGGACGGGCGGATTCGAGCGCTCAATCAGCGATTCGCCGAAGAAATGGGCCGGGACGAGGGGCCGTTCATGGGGCGTTCCATATACGGCTTCAAGACCTTCGCTATGACGCCCCGCCGGCGGGCGTTGTTCGACCGAGTTATCGAGGAGGGGAAGCCGCGCTGCTCACATGAGGAAATCGACGGGAAGCTGTTCCTGGTGAGTCTTTATCCGGTCAATGGCAAGGACGGACGTGTCGAAGCCGTCGCGGTCTTTGCTCGGGACGTCACCGCGCAAAAACGAGCCGAAGCGGCCCTTCGGGAGAGTGAGGACACGCTGCGGAGCATACTCTCGGCGTCGCCCGTCGGGATCGCGCTTGCCGAGGGTCGAATCATCAGGTGGGCTAACGAGTCGTGGGCTTCGATGTTCGGATTCACATCCAGGCGGGATTTCGTTGATAAAAGCTCCCGTATTATTTTCGCGTCCGACGAGGAATACGATCGAGCCGGCTCGGCGCTCTACGACAACCTCAAGCCCGGGGATACCATCGGCGCGGACGTGAAGCTGAAGCGAGCCGACGGTTCGATCTTCGACGGGCATCTTCGTCTGAGGGCGCTCGATTCGTACGAAACGGGCCGAGGCGTGATCGCGGTGACGGCCGACATTTCCGACCGCAAGCGTTCCGAAGAACGCATCAAAGCGTCCCTCGCCGAGAAAGAGGCGCTCCTTCGGGAAATACACCATCGTGTCAAGAACAATCTGCAGGTTGTCTCCAGTCTCTTGGGACTGCAATCGGACTACGTTGCGGACGAGTATCACCTTTCGATGTTCAAAGAAGCCGAGATGAGGGTAAAGACCCTCGCCCTCATCCATGAGATGCTTTACCAGTCCGCCAATCTTGCGTTTTTGGACTTTCAGGAGTATCTTGAAAGCCTCCTGGAATATCTGACGGTTTCGTTCGAGGGGACCATAGGCGCAGTCACCTTTGCCGTGGACGCCGGCGACGCGGTCTTGGATGCGGACACCGCAATTCCCCTCGGGTTTATCGTCACCGAGTTATACGCAAACTGCCTCAAGCACGCGTTTCCCGACGGCCGCGAGGGCCGGGTGACGATAACATTCACTCGGACCGACGCCGATGCGTACGAGCTGATTGTAAAGGACAACGGAGTGGGACTTCCGGCTGATTTCGATCCGCACAATCCCGAGTCGCTCGGGCTCGATCTTGTGTTGACCTTTGTCGAGCAACTGAAGGGACGCCTCGAAATCGACGGCGCGTCCGGCACGGAAGCTCGAATGGTCTTCACGCTCTCCCATCGCGCTCGGAGGAGATGACGCATGACCAGTGCGCGGATTCTTATCGTGGAAGACGAGCGGATCGTGGCCAAAGACCTCACTCGGCGCCTGCGCAGCGTCGGGTATGACGTGGCCGGGTGGGTCGTTCGAGGTGAGGACGCGGTCTCCAGAGCGGCGGAGGAGCACCCAGACGTCGTGCTGATGGACATCAAACTCTCCGGCGATATGGACGGCATTGAAGCAGCCGAACGGATTCGTCTCGACCACGGCGTGCCGATTATCTACCTGACGGCTTTTGCCGATGATGAAATCCTGGAGCGAGCGAAGGTCACCGAACCGGCCGGCTATCTGCTCAAACCCTTCTCCGTCGAAGAATTGCGGAGCGCCATCGAGATGGCGTTGTACAAAGGCGAGATGGAGAAGCGCCTCCGGGAGAGTGAGGAGCGATATCGCACCCTGTTCCGGGAAACGCGTGATCCGATGTTCATCGCGGACGCGGACTGCCGGATTGTCGACGCGAACCCGGCGTTTGCCGGACTCCTCGCGGCAAACCCGTCGGACTTATCTGGAGCGGCCCTCGGCGACTTTCTGCACGATACGGCCCAATGGGGGCACGTTTTGGACTACATGCGGCGCGAGGGCTCGGCCCAAGACATGGAGATCGTGATACGGAGGAAGGACGGCGTCGAATTGGACTGCCTCCTGACCGCCATCCTCAGACGTGACGCGGAGGGTCGCATCGTTCAATGGGAAGGAACCATCCGGGACATCACCCAGTTCAAGAAGGATCAGGAACTCACCATCCAAACCCAGCGACTGGCCGCGTTGGGGGAAATGGCCGGGAGTGTGGCCCACCACTTCAACAATCTCCTCCAGGTGGTGATGAGCAGCGCGGAACTGGGCCTGATGAGCCGACAGGGCGGTTCCGCGAAGGACGTGGAACAAAACCTCGAGGATATCCTCGAGAGTGCCCGTTCCGGCGCCCAAATCGTCCGCCGACTCCAGGACTTCGCCCGCGTTCGGACGTCCGACGGCTCGGCCGAACGCGAACTCCTCGACCTGTCCGCGGTCGCCCGAAGATGCCTGAAATTGCTCAAACCCTTAATCGAGGCGGAGGCGGCCAAGCGGGGACGAGAAATTACGCTCGACACTCATTTGGACGAGGGCTGCTACGTGCGGGGGTATGAGAAGGAACTGTTCGACGTTATCATGAGCCTGCTCAAGAACGCGGAAGAGGCCCTGCCGGAGGGCGGGAACATCTCGGTTCGAACTCGTTTGGAGGACGGGAACGTCGTCCTGACCGTCCGCGATGACGGCGTGGGAATACCGGAAGAACATCTTCCGCGGATCTTCGATCCGTTTTGGACCACAAAGGGGTATCAGGGCACCGGGATGGGGCTCTCGGTGAGCTTCGGCGCAGTGCGCCGCCACGGAGGATCGATCGAAACGGAGAGCCGGGCGGGGGAGGGGACCGCGTTTCATGTCATCCTCCCCTTCGCTCCGAAGGAGGCGACCCCCGGCGAGGCCGAAATCGCCGCGCCCGCCCGTTCGCTCAGCATACTCGTTGTGGACGACGACACGGGCTGCCTGAACGTTTTGGAACGCGCGCTTACGTCGCGGGGTCATTCCGTGTACGCCCGAACATCAGGCGTCGACGCGATCAAGGCGTTTGACCGGGTCCGGCCCGACGCGGTCATCTGCGACTTGGGCATGCCGGGTATGAACGGCTGGGAGACCGCTCGCCGACTCGCGGAAACGGCACGCGAACGCGGAATCGAGCGGACGCCCTTCATACTGCTCACCGGGTGGGGCGAACAGGTCGCCGACGAGCCGGCGGCGGCTTCGAAGTATGTGGACGCGATTGTCGGAAAACCGGTGGAAACCGCTCCGCTCATCCGTATAATCAACCGTATCGTCGATCCGGCGACGAACACCGAATAGCCCGCTTTCGGACCCCAATCATGTAACTATGCGGCGCTCGTTACCCGGGCTCGCTAAACCAGTCGAAGCGCCGCGGTTCATCGCGCATGGGGAGATCGCGCATGGGACGTCCCCGAATCCTTATCGTCGAGGATGAGCGAATCACGTCCAAGGATCTGGCTCGGCGACTCACCGCGCTCGGCTATGAGGTGGCGGGTCAACCGACGGGGGGCGAGGAGGCGATTGAACTCGCCCTGGAAACCCGCCCCGACATCATCCTCATGGACATTCAGTTGTCGGGCGCCGTGGACGGTATCGAAGCCGCACGACGCATTCGAGCGCTTCACCCCGTCCCCGTGGTGTACCTGACTGCGTACGCGGACGACGAAACCCTTGGACGCGCCAAACCGACCGCTCCCTATGGGTATCTTCTAAAACCGTGCTCGGACCGGGATCTGCGAAGCTCGCTCGAAATCGCCCTCTATCGAGCGGAGAGTGAACGAAAGCTCCGCGAGGCCGACGGTCGATTGGCTCGCGCTCATCGGCTCGCCCGCATAGGAGAATGGGACTTCGAGCCGGACAGCGGTCTGATGAACTGGTCCCACGGGTTGTACGAGGTCCTCGGCGTGGACCCGCAAATCGCTGAAGCGTCGCTCGGGGCGTTTCTCGTAGCGGTTCGAGAGGAGGACAGAGATCGCGTGAGACGGGCCGTCACCGAGCCTCGCGATCCGGACTCGCCCCGATGGTTCGAGTTCGAAATGACGTCCCCCGACGGCGCGACGCGGACACTCCAGGCGGTCGCGGAGACAACAACCGATAACGGCGTTCACATTGTGGGCGCGGTTCAAGACATAACCGAACAGAAAAGGGCCGAAGTCGCTCTGAAGGAGGCCCGAGACGATCTCGAACGGCGAGTGCGCGCCCGCACCGAGGAGCTCGCTCGAACCAATGAAGAGCTGTCTCAAGAGGTCGACGAACGGCGTCGCGCGGAAGATGCGCTGCGGGAGAGTGAGGAGCGGTTCCGCATGCTTTTCGAGTCCGCCAGAGACAGCGTGTTCATTAAGGACCGCGAGCGCGTCTACACCCTTGTGAATCCGGCCATGGCCGAAACGCTCGGACTTCCCGCAGACAAGATCATCGGTAAGCGCGACGAGGATATCTTTGACGCGGACGATGCCGAGCGGCTCGCAGCGGTCGACGCGAGAGTCCTCGAAGGCCGCCGCATCGAGCACGAACTCACGATCTCCGTCAATGGGATTCCCACGTCGTTCCATGACATCCGAGCGCCCATGCACAACGTGGACGGCCGCATCGTGGGCGTTTGCGGGATAGCCAGGAACATCACCGAGCGTCGCGGGCCGAGACACGCCCCGCGGCAGACAGGCCGCGAGTATCCGTCCGCGGCCATGCGATCCGCGACCGCCTCCGCTCGGTTGGCCGGCGGAACGGACAGCGTCATACTGTTGACCGGAGAAAGCGGAAGCGGCAAAGACCACCTTGCCCGGTATATTCACGATCATTCCAAGCGGGCGGGCGGACCGTTCTTTTCGATCAACTGCGCGGCGCTGCCTCACGAACTGGCCGAATCGGAACTCTTCGGCCATGAAGCGGGCGCGTTCACCGGCGCTGTTCGGAAGAAGCGCGGGCTCCTCGAGCTTGCTGAAGGCGGCACGCTCCTGCTCAATGAAGTGGGCGAACTCTCATTGGAATTGCAGGCCAAGCTCCTCGCGTTTCTCGATTCCAAGTCTTTTACTCGTCTGGGCGCGGAATCGAGCATCTCCGTCGACAATCGAATCATCGCGGCCACGAACCGGGACTTGAAAACGGCCGCAACAGAGGGGCGGTTTCGAAGCGATCTCTATTATCGATTGAACGTATTCAGCATCCGGGTACCGCCGCTTCGCGATCGCCTCGAAGACCTGCCGATTCTCGTCCGGGATCTCATTGGACTGATCGCAGCGGACTTGCAGCTCGACGATCCGCCCGACGCGAGTGACGAGATCCTCGCCGCCCTCGCTGCATATGACTGGCCGGGCAACGTGCGGGAATTGCGGAACGTGCTCGAACGCGCGCTCATCCTGGCCGGCTGCGGTCCGCTCGAAGTCGCTCATTTGGGCCTGACCGATCCCTACCGGGGATGGTCGCACACGATCAGCTTCCCGGAGAGTCGCACGCTGCACGACGTCACCGGCGAGGTGAAGCGTTCCCTCGTGGAAGAGGCGCTGCTTCGCTCCGGGGGGAACAAGCGCGCCGCCGCGCTGTTGCTGGGCATCTCCCATGATTCACTCTATCGGTATTTGGAGCGGTACGGCGCGGCGAGGGGTGACTAGGGGTTTGGGCGCGTCCGCGTTGGCGGGGTGGCTGGGTGTGGCGGCGCGGGGAGGTGTATTTAGCGCACACCTGCGATGGCATTCGTCCAACTTTCTTACACTCCCGCCGCCCAACCCGACATCCAACCGCCACGGCAAACCCAGCAACTCCTTATAATCACGCCTTCTTTCATCCCGCGCCCCCCTGTGGCACATATTATGCTCTTCCGAAAGACGACTCGGGTTCGTCCGAGTGAGGAGGTAACGTGACGGCTCAACAGCATACGGCCCTCATAATTGATAGCGATGAGGCGCACGCTCGATCGCTGGCCCGCGCGCTTTCCGCGGCAGGCTTTGATACCGTGACGTCCAAGACGCCTGCGCGTGCGATGTCCATCCTGGAATTGGGCCAAGTGGACGCCCTTATCGTCGACGTGGAAAGGTCGTATTTCGACGGTCGCAATCTGATCGAAAGCGTGTGCGCCTCAGCAAGCGACGTGCGCGTGGTCGCGATGAGCGAGAACGTGGAACGGGCTCGGTCTAACGGCGCGTCGAAAGCGGATCTCATTCTCGAAAAACCGGTCGACCCGGAACGAGTGGTCGACTTTCTCAAAACGCGATGCGCCCCGGCTGCCGGCTTTTCCGCGACGGTGGAATGCGTGGACATTCTTGATTTTTTGCAATTTCTCATGTTGACCGGCGACCGGCACGCTCTCGAGATCCAATCGGGGGACGGCGTGCGCGGAGAGATCTTTGTGGAGGGTGGAAACGTGGTCCATGCGGTATGTCAAGACAGTGCGGGGGAAGATGCGGTCTACGCGTGCCTTGGTCTCAGAAACGGCAGACTGCGCAGCCGACCCGGCCGGGATTCGGGTGTCAGGACCATTGACAAACCCGGCGAATACGTTTTGATCGAGGCGGCCCGCAAGCGGGACGATCAACAGCCTGAGCAGGATCGGGTGAGCGATTGCCCGGAAGCAGTGACGGAGGCTTCCGCGAGCGCTGCGGAAACGAACATCGATGGTGAGCGTTCACCGGGATAGCGATAAGCCGTTGATATCTCAATGGAGGAGGCTTGGAG
>CAYLRL010000073.1:0-22990 GCA_964385875.1 uncultured Syntrophales bacterium | reverse complement strand
CTCCCCCTCCATCCTCACCGGGCGCAGAGCCGCCTCAAGCCCGGTGAACCAATACCGAAAATAATAGCCGAGGGGGCGTAGCGCGGTTTACGCGCGTGGTTGGCCGGCGCGGCTCATCGATGACCCTGGTAAGCAATCCGTGAGAGCTTTTTGTCCGAATGAGTCGGACTTAAGTCGATAGAAAAAAAGTATCCCAACCCCCTCTCGGCGGATTTAAATTCGGCCCTTTAGGAAGCGGTTGAATTAGTCGGACACGCGATCACCGATAAGATCATGGGTAGGAACAAGCCTTGACAAGGGGACTCGAGTACTGCACTATTACAAAAGAAGGCCTTGCATTGCGGAACGAATCATGTAAACTGCCGCGGCGAGAGCGCGTGGACGGACCGCAGCCGCGGATGGAATCGCCGTCGGGATAGACACCGCGTCGCAAGGAGCCGGTTATGGCCCCGCATTTGGACTAGTGGAGAAGACATTCCTGCGACGTGCGCGAATGCGGTGATTGAAACCACGGACGCAACGATAGAGAGACTCGGCGACCGAGACGAACAATGCTTCTTCGTAGTCGAACAGCGCCACACGGAAGAAGCGTCGAGGTCGGGGCGAGCCCGTTGCGGGAGCGCCTCCTCACGGCCGTCCAACCGCGGGCGAAGTTGATGGGACTTCGCTTCATCCTCTCCCAAGCCGCGCTCCATGCGCGGAAAGAGACCGGAACCGTAACGGCGCTTCGGGAGTCCGGTCTTGGTAAGGCCGACAGCTCATGAATAATTGTAAAGGAAACGGAGAAGTGACTCAGGCTGATCGAATCTGGTGGCTCGTCTTCCAGGGATTGAACAACGCGTCGATAGCGCGGCGGTTGGAAATCTCTCGGCAGCGAGTCGGTGAAGTGTGTTCCCAGCCCGCTGCCGGACAACGGAAAAGACCGGGCCGGAAAGCCGAAGAAGACTACACGCCGCCTCGCTATCGACGGAGCATGGCTCTCTCGGAGGAAGAAGAGTGGCGGGTTTTCCAGATCCTTCGCGGCCGGCTGAGGTGGACGTGGTGGGAAGCGAACAAGGAACTGAGAAACCACGGCTTGGTGCCCAAAGCGCTGGAAATCAATCGATATCTTCGTGACTCGGGCTTTCGTTACGACCGGAGAAAGCAGGCATGGGTGTCCGCCGGAACGGCGGAAGGCCAAGAGAAGGCATCCAGCGAGCTGTCCGCGTGACCAAGGAGCGCGCCGATCGAGCTTGGCTCGATCCGAGGGGCGAGGTGAGTACCCTCGCGGCTCAGCTTGACCGTGGTCCCGCTCGAGTGGGCTGAAGCGCGTCGAGCCCCCGCGCCCGATAGGTCCGCCGACTGTACGCGTACGGTCAGGCGCCGGCTCCCGGGTGAACGCCGGCCTCCCCGATTGACCGTTGCGCGGTCGCAGCGACCGGCCTTGTAGTCCTCGAACAGGACGAACGCCCATGCGGCTCCCAACACGATGAAGGGATTACGATCAGGGGAATGCCGTTTTTCGTCTTGAACCACGGTTTTCTTTCGGGTGTCATGATTGATTCGATATCCCTCCAAATCGTGTCGGCGCGGTGAGGAGAATCCCGGCAAGGCGCCCAGGCCCCATGACCCGAGGTTCATGCACGCCGAAAGACCGAGTATCTTGAAAGGCTTGCCCCTCAGCGCGTAGACCAGGAGCGCCCATTCAAGCACAATCACCAAGAACTCCAGACAAACGAGCGCGGTCAACGGGTCGATAAGACCGGCGTAGGCGTTCGCATACATCAGGTAGTGGAGAAGCGGATGGCTCATGAGATTCACGAGCACAATCGCTTGTAGCGCCGTCCTGCTCCGATATCCCAAAATAACGGCGATCAGCGTCTCGATCGCGACGGTTCTCGCAAGCGCAAGCGCATATTCAGCCGCCATCTTCTCGACACCGCGTCAGAATAAGGCGGAGCAAGAATCCTTCCGTCAGAGCCAAGACCAGCCCCGCCCACAGGAACATCTCAAGGTCGGACATTCCGGCCGGGCCGGGCGCTTCCACGTCCTCAACGGCAGGCGGCAGATCGTATTTGGAGCACGCCTCATTGGCGTCAGCCGGTGCGACAGAGAGCCGGTATGCCGGCCTGTTGTATCGCGCGTCAACGGCGATCTTTCGGTTATGAACCACCGCGTTCCTCCCGAAGTCGCCGCAGTTCCGCTTTTCGCCATTCGCTCGGCGAGAGGACCGGCGTGCGAACGTGGTTCTCGTCTTCGTACACCTCGATCTTGACCGGCGTGCACGCGCCGCCGGAGCAGGGTTCGTACGGGCAATTGCTGAACGCGACGAGGCAGTCCATCTCCGCGCGAAACTCGATGTAATCCCCGGGCTTGCTCACCGGGTCGATGATCTCGAAGTGGCCCTTCGAGCAGTAGTGGGGGTAGTTCATGAAAAGGTCGAAGGTGTCCGGAATGTCTTCGGGGAGGAGGCCGTACGGCGCAACGGCCGCGCTGATGATCTCGTGGCATCCGTCCTGTTCGACTCCGTAGAAGACTTCGTAGAGGAACCGATCGCACATGCGGTTGCACGCGTCGTGGATGCCCTTGGGTTCCGGCGTTTCCTCAACGATCCGCATGAGCGGACGACACAGGGTGGACATGAGGTAATCGCCTTTTTCCAGATGATCTCGCGGCGCATACCGTTCGCCCGGTTTGGGCAGATACCTGTTCCTCGAGTTGGATGTTGACAGCTTCTCTCGGGGGTTCTCGAGATTGAAGACGGCCATATCGACCACCTGTCGTCCCTCGAGATCGATGACGCGCAGATGCCGTCCCTGGTGAACTTCCACGGCCAAACCGGCGCCAGCGGGCATTACCTGCTCGAACACTTTCCGCATGAATCATACCTCCGGCGAGTGCGCTGTTTGATCGGGCGTTTCGGAGACAAACTCCGGAGCGATGGGAACGTCCCGAAGGTTTGTCGCCCACCATATCACGAAAGGAATCATCGGCGCGTAAAACCCTCTTGCACGCAAGGCCCGGGCGGGGTATTTACTGAGAATACCGGCATTGACGAATAGCGGGGCCCTGTAGAATCCCGGCGCGAAGGGGGCCTTTTTGGACTCGAGCGCGTCCGCAGCCCAATTGGAGCGCATGGATTTGGCATGACGCTTGCTTACGGTTCCGTGAGAACCGTCAACGGGGAGAACGGCATGAGCGCGCGCACCGCGATAAGTTCAATTCTTCGGTATCGCACGGAGAGTCCTTTCCCAACGTTCGCAACCGCACTCGCTGCGTCGATTGCGCTACCCTTGGTCCTCGTTCTTTACGGCGAAGGAACGCCGGCGCGCATCGCGGCCGCACTGATATTTGTTTTCGGCGTGGTCGGATCGACGTTTCATCTGAAGCGGGAAATCGACAAACTCACCGAAAAGGCGGCGATTTCGGAACGCATGCTTGCTTCCCTGCCATGTTACGCGTTCGCGTTGGACGGTGATCTCAATATCCTTTGGTCGAGCGACCTCTTCCGAAGGGATTTCGGGGTGACGGCGGGACGGCGGTGCCACGAGGCGATGAAGGGCCTCGACGCGCCCTGCGGCGATTGCACCGCGCGGCAGTGCCTCAAGGACGGTCACATCCACAGCGCGGAACGCACCGTCGAACGGAAGGACGGCGAAACCCTCGATATGATGTTCTATTCCGCGCCCGTCCGAGATGAGCGGGGGAAGATCCTCGCTGTCCTCGAGATTGCCGTGGACATCACCGACGTCAAGGAATTGCAGCGCCGTCTGGCTCTGGTGGGGTCAGCGGTCGCGGGGATGGCGCACAGCATCAAGAACATCATGATGGGACTCGACGGTGGTATTTACATCGTCAACCGCGGTCTCGAGGCCGACGACCCGGCCGAGATCAAGGAGGGGTGGGAGGTCGTCGAGTTCAACTTCGAGAAGATCAGGAGCATCGTTCAAGACATACTCTACTGTTCCAGGGAGCGTGAACCGGACTTCAAGATGATCAAACCTAACGAGATCGTGGAAGAGGTTCACGAACTCTTCCGGGAGACCGCTCGGAGCTACAATATCGAGCTGAGAATCGAGACCGACGAAAGGCTCGACGAGGCGGTCATCGATCCGAAGGGTCTGCATACGGTGCTCGCCAATCTCGTCTCGAACGCAATCGACGCGTGCAAGGCGGACATCTTCAAGGACGAGCACACGGTCACGATTCGGACGCGAAAAGGGACGGACGGCTCGACGATCGTGGAGGTCTCCGACAACGGGATTGGACTGACCGCAGAAGCGAAAGAGCGGGCCTTCGAGGATTTCTTCACCTCAAAGGGGAATCAGGGCACCGGTCTGGGACTTATGGTGACCCAGAAGATCCTCGAGGAACACGGCGGCCGGATCACTTTCGAGTCGGAGTATGGGAACCGGACCACATTCCTGGCGACGTTTCCCCCGCGGACGCTCGATGAGTCGGACGAGGGGTCCGACGTGGGCGAGGGACGAGGATAGCGCAAGACAACCCCTCGGAGAGCCGATTGGTATCCCGCCGAGGATTATCGAGATTGCTTCGTCACTCCGTTCCTCGCAATGACAACGCCGGGCGGTTTCTCTCGGCGCGCATAGGGCGCCGGGCGGGTTCTCTCGGCGCGCGTACGGCGCCGGTCTTCTCGTCCCACTCCTCTGGAAGGGCTTTCTTTTCCCTAGCCCTTTTCCCCTGGGAGAGGCTTTCTTCTCCCTCTTCCTCTTTTTCTTGTGAGAGCAACTGTGAGGGTCTTAATCTTACTTCTACGAGAGAGCGCATCGGCGTGATGCGCGAAGGGCGCGAGAGCGGCGTACCTGTAGTCCGGTCGCCTCGCGCCGTTGAACGCCCGAGGGTGAAGGTGCGCGGCGGCGCGCGAGAGTCTATTCGCCGATCGTTTTTCGAACCACCTCGAGGAGCTTATCGCGGTCGATGGGTTTTTCGAAGACCGCAACGGGCTCCGAGACCGCCAGATGTCGTCCGGGCAGTCCGCTGACAACGATGACGGGGGTGTCCTTGAACTCTTTGTTCTTGGACATGTTGCGGTAGAATCGTGTGCCCGTGTCACCGGGCATCTGAAGGTCCAGGGTAATCAGGTCGGGCTTTTCGTTCTTGAGGACCTCCAAGGCTTCCTCGCCGTTCTGGGCGGAGCACGTTTCATACCCGTTGTCCTGAAGGAACGAAGTAAGATATTTCACCACATGCGGCTCATCGTCAACTACGAGGATCTTTTTTGCCATGAGGACCTCCCTTGGGCTTCCGGAACGATGCCTTTCGCGATCACAGCATTCATAGCTCACCCGCCGGTCGGAATCAATGCTCTTCCGGCGCGTAGTCGGGGTGGTCGTACAGAATCGGCATGCGATTCATGATCCACTTGAAGGTCACAATGCCGATGGTCACGATGGTTATCGTCAGCGCGACTTCCATCCAATGGGGCACGTATCGGTCTTCCCACGGCAGATGATACCCGAACGCGATGATTGAGTGATTGATACGATTGAGCACAATGCCGAAGACCGCAACGATGGCCCAGCCGCGTATTTGACCCGGCTCCCGGTTCTGATACGCATAGGTGAATCCGAACGCGGGGATGAGCACAAAGCCGATCACCTCGATCAGATACCAGTATCCGTACGCGGAGTTGAGGTAATGCCAGTCGTTGCCGTGAGCCAATCCGATTACCTTCATGAAGAAGTAGGCGTAGAGCGCGACCGCGGCGGCTTTGCCCAGACCGATGGTGACGCGGTCGAGGTGTTCCGGATCGTGGTGACTCTTCGCGACTTGCTTCACGAAGATTTTGTGGGAGGCGTGGCTTTCGATGATGGTCATACAGATACCGCCGAAGACGGCCGACATGAAGAACCATAGCGGTATGTATTCACTGTACCAGAGCGGATGGAGCTTCTCCGGCATCAGCAGGAAGATCGATCCGAGCGCCGACTGGTGGAGCAAGGACAAACAGAGGCCGAAGATCGTCGCGCCCAGCGTCGCCTTGATGAAGATGCTCCGCCACTTCTTCCACCCGAGCCATTCGAAGATCGCCGGCGACCATTCGACGAGCTGACAGGTCAGGTAAAGCGCAACGTGCCAGGCTACCAGAAACAGGACCGAGTTGACGCCCCAGGAGACGAACATGGGGTAGGGGATGCGGTAATACCGGCCCAAGTCGAAGGTAAGCGCGATGATCGCGAAGAGGTAGCCGAGAAAGCCGGTCAGGACCGCCGGCCGGAAGAGGAAGGAGTAGTCCTTCATCCCCATGAGATGCACGGCGGTTCCCACGACGAAGCCGCCGCCTGCGAGCGCGACGCCGCAGAGCATATCGAATCCGATCCAGATGCCCCACGGATTATTGTCCGAGAGATTCGTCGACGGCCCGAGTCCGAAAACGAGTCGGTAGATAATCACGGGAATGCCGACCGCAAGAATGAGCGCCACCACCAGATTGAAGGGCGTCATGTTGCTGCGGAGGTAATCCTTGAACGTCATGCCGAGGAAGAGCTTTTCCTGCACCCACGTGGGTTGGAATTCGCCTGCTTGAGTGGACGCTTCCATCACTTACCCTCCTTCTTCTCAAGCTCTTTCCGGAGCTTCTTCTCTTCCTCGTCTCGGCGTTTCTTGAAGCTGTACAAGCCCATGGTCAAGGCCGGGATAACGATGAAGACGGGAGAGACCAGCGAGAGAAAAGGCTTGCCCATGACGGGAATAGGCACATTGCCCAGGTCGCTTCGAAAGCCGATTTTGTCGAAGGGGACGGAGCTGAGATACATCCAGCTCGTGCCGCCCACTTCATGTTCGCCGTACAGATGCGGATAATAGCGGCCCGGGTTGTCCCTGATCTTCTTGTGAGCCAGTTCGATGAGATCGGTCCGCTTGCCGAACGTCATCGTTTCGACAGGGCATATCGACACGCACGCCGGCACGCCGCCTTCCTTCGTGATGCGGTCGAAACAGAAGGTGCATTTGGTCACTTCCGGCGTGAACGCGTTGTCGTACTGATAGGCCGGAACCATGAACGGGCATGCGGCCATGCAGTACCGGCATCCCACGCAGAGTCCCGGGTGGTGTACGACCGCGCCGACCGGCTTCTTGGTGAATGCCTTGACGAAGCAGGATGACGCGCACGCCGGCTCGTAACAGTGCATGCACTGAATTTTCACGTAGATGGGTTTGAGCGGATCCGCCGGGTTGTCGAACCGATTGACGACCGTGAAGCTGTCCGCATGCATGCGGCGCTTCTCGTTGAATACGGACCGGTCCTTCTCGTACTCGGAGAGCGGCTTCTGATTGGGAAGCTTGTTCCACTCCTTGCACGCCCATTCACATCGTCTGCATCCGATGCAAACAGTGGTGTCCACAAGTACGCCGTACTGATCCGGGTATCCCGGGAGCACCGCCGGCGACGCTTCCGCGGAACCGCTTCCCAGCGTCGTCAACCCGACGGCGCCTGCGCCGGCGAGGCCCTTGAGAAAATTTCGTCTCGTGCTATCCATGCTCTTTTCCTCCGGTCTGGGCGGTGGAGGCGTTCGTCCTCTGGAAGGCGGCGGTCGCCGAGGTAACATGGATAGTCCTCGTGGGACCTACCCGACGAACCGCCGCAAGGAAAACATCGTGATGATGCGGCCGAAGGAAGCGGTTCCTCCGGACGCCGGCCGACGAAGGCGTCTACTTCTTTTCCCGTCGCGTCAGCAACCGCCAGAAGCTGATAAACGTGAAGAGGTAGATCAGGACGATCAGGTATTCCATACCTTTGGTAAAGGTAAAGAATTCGTGAAGTATGTGAGGCATTGGACACCTCCTCGGGTGACTGGTTTAATGAGAGTGGAGCGCTCGAAAGCACACTCGAGCGCGTTTCAGTCCTCGGTCTTCTCGATACCGCTGTACGGGATGCTCGAGCGATTCGCGGTCTGAAGCGCGCCTTCCTTGTTGGGATGGCATTTCGCGCATTCCAACGGCATCGGCTTTTGATTCATCGCCTGGTGGCATCCCATACACTGCTGATGATACGCGGCCAAGGTTCCAAGCATTCCCGGGTCGGCCGGTGAGAAGGGCCTCCCGTGGCAGGAACGGCACTCGGGAACCTTCTTGGCCGACGCAAGTTGCACATTGTGGTGGCATCCCGCGCACAACGTTTGCTGGTCCACCGCGTGGAACACCCTCGCCAGCTCGCTCTTGTTGGATATCTCCGTCAGCTTCTTTACGATCTTCTGATGGGGAAACGCGGCCGGCTTGAACTGCTTTTCCAACACCTTGATTTTCAAGTCGGCGGGTACTTTTTCCTTATCGAAGACCAGAGGAAGCGGCGGAACCGACCGCATCTCGCCCTCGGGCAAGGGACCGGTGTGGCAAACGGAGCAGGATTCCTTCTTGAGTTCCGCGTACTTCCACTGATGGCATCCTTTGCACTTGGGTTCCTGCTTGGCGACATCGTGGCATCCCACGCAGGATTTGTCGGATGTCATCCGATGAAACGCCCGTTCGTAGGTTACGCCGCCGCCCTTCTTGAAATTCGGTTGAACCGTGTGACAGTTCGAGCATTTCTCGAGGGAGTAATGATGGCAGGAGGTGCAGAATTGACCCTGCCGCTCGTGGATCTTATGGTTGAACGCGACCGTCTTCATGCGCGCGGTCTTGTCGTCCTTGAGCGTAATGTTGATTACGTCCTTTTGACCGCGATCCAGTCTCGGCGTTGTGGCGATCTGCTGTTGGGTCAGCTCCTTGGGCTTCTGATGGCACCCGTCGCACTTGACCGGCCCGTGCTTGTTTTCGCCCTTGGCGATCAGATCCATATGACAGGTGATGCACTGAGCATGGGCGACCTTCCGCAGCGATCGGACGTTTTTCTCCCGCTCGTCTTTGTGGCACGCGCTGCACGCGTTCTCGGTGTTCTTCTTGTAGATGAGCTTTTTCGTCTTCTCATCGTAAATGTGATGGCAGGTTTCGCATTTCTTATCCGTAGCCTTGACGTGCTTGGCGTGCTGCACGTAGTTGAATATGCTCGGCGCCTGCCATTCAACCTTTTGGGCCGCAGGCCGGCGCACATGGCATTGACCGCACAGCCCGATCCGTGGGCCCGATTTCTTTCCCTCCGCCGTACGCTTGGCGTGACACGCGACGCACTGCGCGTGGTAGGCCTCCATTAGCGCATCCGTGTCGATTTCCTCGCCGACGCCTTTCGGATACGTGTAGACCGTTACCTTCTCCGTGGTTACGGTGAGCGGGTCTTTGACCTCCAACGTATGACATGCCTTGCAGTCCGCAGGCTTTTTTGCGTCGAGCGCCCCGGTGTGCGCGTCGTGATTGAACACCGCAGGCGGCCGCTGGAGCGCCGACTCTTCTTCCGCAGCGGTCAGGAAGACGACTTTGTCGGACGCGGCCGGCGCGGGCTCGGCGGGCTCCCCCGAGTGAATCAGCGCCGCCCCGCCGAGCACGACTACAAGGCAGAGACCGGCGAACACCGCAAGGACACTTCTGTCGACCGTTTGCATGACTCACTCCTCTTGTCGGATTTCTTCTCCGCGTCTACTCCGGCTGCAGCTCTTCAGGGATCTCCATCGCTTCCACCAGGATCTCGATGAAGAATTTCACGTGCATCCCAAGCTTGTATGACGACACAATATCCTCGATCCCGCTGTGGCAGTTGTGGCAGGGGGTGATGACAATGTGAGCGCCGGTCTCCTCCAACTGCCGCGCCTTGACCTCGTTCCCTTTCACCCGGGAGGTCTTCCAGGGAGGTCCGCAGTTGATGGTCCCGCCTCCCGCGCCGCAGCAGTAGTTGTGTTCGAAGCCCGGCTCGGGTTCGCGGAAGTCCGCGCAGACCATACGGATGATCTCGCGGAGCTTCTCTCCGAGTCCGCGGCCTCGGACCACGTTGCACGGATCCTGGCAGGTCACCGGCTCCTCGAATTTGTTGGCGATCTTGATTTTTCCCGACGTGAGGAGTTGGTGATAGAAATCGATCGCATGGACGACCGGCACGGGCGGCTCCCGCCATCCCAGCCATTTGGGTCCGTCGTACACTGCGCCTCGGAACGCGTGACCGCATTCGCCCATCACGATCCGTTTGCACTTGAGCGCCATGGCCGCTTCATGATGCGCTCGCTCGACGCGGCCCATGGTCTCGAAGTCCCCGGAGTACATCGCCATGTTGCTGTTGTCCCAGCCGTCCATCGACGTCATGGTCCAGTCGACGCCGGCGATCCTCATCACTTGGGCCGCGTACCCGATCAGCTGGGCCAGGATCTTCGGTTCGGGGCCGATTACGGAATAGAAGACGTCCGCGCCTTCCTTGTCGAGAGGAATACGGGCGCCTTTCACTTCATCCCGCGCGTCCTCTTCCTGCCAGAGGAGGGTGTCGACCCATTCGTCTTGTTTCACCCACATCTGGTTGAGGGTGACCGCGTGGCTGTTCACCGTATCCTGCAGGAATTGGGGAACGATGCCGAGTTCGCTGCAGATGCGCCGCACCACCAGGAGTTGATACGCGATGTCGATGCCGAAAGGGCAATACATACTGCAGCGCCGACAGACGTTGCACTCGGTGTGCGCGATGCGCGAGCACTTTCTCAGGAATTCCGCGTCCACGCGCTTGCCCCGAAGTATTTCCCACAGCGTCTGCCGCACCTTGCCCACCGGTGAAAACCGCGGGTCTCGATCGTTCGAGAGGAACCAGTGGCAGGCGTCGGAGCAGAGTCCACAGTGAACGCAGGTGTTCATGTAGATTTTGAAGCGCGCCGCGGTCTCTTTGTCGAGCACTCTGTTTATGACTTCCCAGATTTGGGCCTGACTAAGCTTCTCCGAGGTTTCGTCCAAACCGGGATCGGTGACCGGGGCTATTTCGGGAAAGCCCATGATTCTCCTCCGGATTTCCTCTGCGTTTACCAGTCGCGCGAATTGCGCACGGCGCCGAATTCGGACCCCATGTAGGCGCGGGTAAACGGAAAGAAGATCATATGACTGAGCCGGGTGAACGGGATTGCGATGAGCATCGCGCATCCGGTCAGCATGTGAATGATGACGATAGTGTCGTAGTCCACCCATTGCATGCGAGCGATGAAGCCCGTCAGAAACGGCGCCGCAACCACCCCCAGCAAGACGTAGTCCGACGCGAACGTGACGAATCGAACTTCCGGCAGCATCCATCGCCTTATCAGGAAGAAGACGCACGCGACGAGCACCAACACGGTGAGAATGTCGGCCGTGCGAACCGACAGTGTCGGCCAACTCACTCC
Source organism: uncultured Syntrophales bacterium (assembly GCA_964385875.1). GTDB lineage: Bacteria > Desulfobacterota > Desulfomonilia > Desulfomonilales > Desulfomonilaceae > CAYLRL01. The sequence goes on along the minus strand of CAYLRL010000073.1, from coordinate 11,774 downwards.
CCAGGCGGTATTGAACATGACCACGTGCGCGGCCAGGAAGATCGGCAGCAGGACCACGGCGATGTGAAACGCGAAGGTCACGATCGTGGTCTCGTACCGCATCCTCATGTTCTTCGTCGCAAACGGAACGAGCCAGTGTCCGAGCGAGCGTAGGCTGTGCTTCCACGTCATATACGGGAAGATGACCTTATCCTTTTCCGCCAGCTTGTACGCCCGGCCAAGCTGCCAGACGATCCCGCCGATAAACATGATAAAGGCAATCCAAACGAGCCATTTACTCGCGAATTCATACATAGCGATCCTCCTTCCGCTAACCCGTCAATTCCCGAACAGGGATGACTCTCCGGAAATAGGTCCCGCCTTCGACGACTCGCAGAAGGATTCTCTTGCCGTCGGGGCTGAAGATCGGGTCCCACATGGCGTCGAACTGCCAGGGGATGGTGCGTCCGTTCACGACCAGGTAATACCGGCCGTTCCGCTCGCATTTCGCCGCGACCACGCCGGCGTCGCGATTAAAGACCGGGTCCCAGGCCATGTCGTACGTTTCGGGCCATGTGCGGTCGTCCACGATGACGGTCCAGGCGTCCGCGTCGTTCGCGGCCGAACCGACGCGGCTTCCGTCCGGGCTGAAGATCGGCTCCCGCACCGCTCGACCGAAGGTGGTTTTCCAGACTGCGCCGTCGACCGCAATGGTCCAGCGACCGAAGGTGGGGCAGACGATCGCGGCGATGTGATTGCCGTCCCGGCTGAAGGTCGGATGCCACGCCTGATGAAACGAGGCGTTCCAGAGCGGAGAGCCGTTGAGCATCAGCTTCCAGCCGTCGGGCGTGAGGCACGGCGCGACCACGTCGCGGGAACCCGGGCGGTAGTAGGGCCTCCAGACGGCTTTGTAAAGAGGCTCCCACAACTTGCCGTCAACCATGATTGCCTGCTGTAGGGGGTTCGGGCGGACTTCCGCGGCGATTCCCTCGCCGTCATCGCTGATCGAAATTCCCCAGACGTTGAGGAAGCGGGCGTCCAAAGCTTCGCCGTTTACCGCCAGGGACCAGACTCCCTTGAGAAAAGTCTGCGTATCGGCCTCCGCCAGAGGGTCCATCTGGACGTTCGTCGCGGTGGTCTTCCCGTCATGATTGATCTCGCAGGCTCTGGCTTCGAGGAATCGCTTTTCCCAGGGGGCGCCGTTCAGCGCAGGAGCGTATCCTTCAGATGTGCGCGTGGCCGCGGCGATATCTCCCGTCGAGGAGGCGAACCGGAGATTCCAGACGAAGTCGTAGGTTTCTTCCCACAGCTCGTCGTCCACGGCCACGGTCCACTCATCGTCGTTCATTACAATGCAGACAAGCTTGCCCTGGGGGCTGAACCGCAACGACCACGCTTTCTCAAAGGTGTTGCTCCATACTTTGCCGTTCACGCAGACGGCGAGGGTGTCATCGTCGTCTTCCGGCTTCACCACGGAGGCGAGCGTTTCACCGTCGGGAGAGGCCGTTGGTTCATGGATCTGCGCAAAATCCTGCGCCCACATGTCAGGGTGAGCGATCGTTTTTTCGGGAGTGCTCCAGTCCCACTGTTCCCGCCCCGTCATAGTTTCACCTCCAGTCATGCCGCGTTTCCGTTCCGTCGCTCCTCTTCGGAGTCGGCCGGGAGCGACCGGGATTGAGAATTCGCTTCTTCGTCCGGCATGCGTTCGCCCTCCGGCAGACAGATCCGAAAGGTCGAACCTTCGCCGGGAACGCTCTCGAAGGAGATCTCCCCGTCGTGCTCTTGGACGATCTTGCTGGTCACGAGCAGGCCCAGACCCGTTCCCCGCGTTCCTTTGGTCGAGTAGAATCCGGAGAAGATCTTGGCTTGCGTCGCGCTGTCGATGCCGACGCCGTTGTCTTCCACCTCGATGACGACCGGCCAGACCGAATCCGAATAGACCCGGACGGTTATGGTCTTGTCGGTTTTTTCGTGAGCCGCCTCGAGCGCATCGATCGCGTTCGACACCAGGTTGGTCAGGCTCGTGTGGATCCCCCGTTGATCAACATAGACGCTTGGCGCATCTGGATCGAATTCGCGACGGATCGTGATCGATTTCTCCCTGGCTTTCTGATCGAAGAGCGAACAGACGTCTTCGGCCAAGCGAGGGATGTCCGTCAGCTCATATTCCGGGGATCTGGCCTTGGAGTAGCTGAGCAGGTCCTTGACGAGCGCGGAGACCCGTTGAATGTTGTTGCGGATCATGTCCCATCCGCGGTTGAGGAGGGCTTCATCCTTGTCCTCGATCGCGGTCTCGACCACGAAGAGCCCGCCCTCGAGGCCCTGGAGAATGTTCTTGATCCCGTGAGCCAAGCCCGCGACGGTTTGTCCCACCACCGCCAATCGGTCCGCGTCCCGCTTTTCCAACTCGAGCTGCTTGAACGCCCGAAGGTCCTGGCAGAAACCGACCGCGCCCTCGGGCTTGCCGTCCGCGAAGAGAACCATCCCGGAAAAGCGCACCGGAATGTCTTCCCCGTCGCGGGATCGAATCGCCGTCTCCTGAGCGACCATACGAGGATTCTCGATCGACCCGTCGCGGAACGCTTCCAGTATGAGGTCGACGAACGGCTGCGGAAAATACCTGCCGAGATCGGTGTCTCCGATCACCTCGTCCGCGTCGTACCCGAGCAGATTCTCGGCCGCGCGGTTAAAAATGTTGACCCGCCCCTGTTCGTCTATGGCGATGATGCTGTGAATCGAGTTTTCGATCAGGTTCGTTTGGAAGTCCTTGGTCGCCTGGAGCTCTCTTTCGAGCTCCAAGCGTTCACCGATATCGACCGAAATGATCATCGCGTAGACCGTCCGGCCTTTTTCATCACGCACCGGCGCGGTATAGCTCACGTAGTTGGCTTCCTTGCCGGAAACCGTGATCCCACACTGTTCCTTCATATAATGGCGGCCCGTTGTGAAGGTCTGTTCGACGATGCAGTCCTCACACTTCGATGAACGCTGCTTGTAGACCTTGTAACAGGGCATGCCGACGGTACCCTTGAACGAGGCGCGCATGGCCGCGTTCTGCCGGACGATCCGAAACTCGCGGTTGACGACCGATATGAAGCAGGGCACCTGCTCGAAAAGCGTCTTGTATTCGGTGCGGCTGCGCTCCAGTTCCGTGGTGCGACGCTCTATGCGCGCGGCCATCGAATTGAACGCTTGAGCCAGTTGACCGATTTCGTCTTTGGACCACACGGGAATGCGCCGGGGGCGATCTCCCCGCTCGGTGTCCTTGATCCAGTCAAGCAGTTTGACGACCGGTCTGTGGACCCGGAGAGTTATGTAAAGCCCGATCGTCAGGATGACGCCGAGAAGCGTCAAAAGGCCCACAATGACGATCCTCCGGATCGTCGAGCCCATATGCGCATCGAAATCCCTGAGCGATAACCCCACGTCGATTACACCCAAGACTTTTTGGCTTTTCGGGTGAACGTGGCACGCCGCCGTGTAGCAGCCGGGCCGATTGTATATCGGGGTTATCATCCCGAGCATCCTGTGCCCCGCAGGGGATTCATAAATCCTGGTTCGTTCGTCGGTCCGCACTTCGCTGAACGGTTCGTCCGCTCGATGGCAGGCAAAACACGCCTCCGCTTCCTTATCGACGCGGGCGCCGACACCGGCCGGCCGGTCGGCGAATTTGACGGTTCCTTCATGGTTATAGATGGTTATATGAGAGACCCCTCGTTCCGTACTGAGGTCTCTCACGATTTGCGCGGTCGTCTTGCTGTCGTCTCTGAGCATACTGTGCTGAGTTGCATTCAGAACAGCCTCGCTGAAAGTAAGACCTTCGCGAATCATCAGGTTGAAGAAGAAGCGTTCCTGAATAGCCACAACAAGATACGTGAAAACCGCAAACGAAAAGATCAGGATGACCGATACGCTTAAAGCGGCACGTACGCCCAGACTTCGGCTTAACGAAGTCCACATTTCTCTCAGCCGACTCAATCCGGGACCTCACAGTTCTCCCCGCGGTGAAGGGATGACGTCCCACCAACGGCCCTTATGTTCCAACCGTTTCTTGTACGGCTTGCAGGAAGGTCTCCTTGTCGATAGGTTTTTCGATGTATCCTTCAGGCGCCGGTATGGACCGCTCGCTGATGAACTTCTTGAAATCGCTGTGACCTACTTTCGGAACCATGAATCCGGTAACCATGATCACGGGAATGTCCTTCAGCGATTCGTCTTTCTTCATCTCCCGATACATCTTTATTCCGGTCTTCTCCGGCATCAACAAGTCGAGACAAACCAGGTCCGGCCGCTCTTCGTTGACTTTCCGGAGGCCTTCGTCACCGTCGGCCGCTTCCACGACCTCGTAGCCGTTTTTTCGCAGCAATGTGCCCAGGAAAACCAGGACATCGGGTTCGTCATCTATGATGAGTATCTTTTTTGCCATGACTGAGCCCTCCTTGCCTCCGTCCGGTCTATCGAACGGCGCATCCAAAGTCTCGTGCGGGTGTCCGATTGCTTGTTCCACATCATCTCTTTCTTGATGGATAAGCAATCGCCGTGCCGTACGACTTTTGCCGCGGGCCGGGTCAGCCAATCCCTTGAAATGTTGCAAGAATGTTTTTTCGACTACCGCGCGGCGACTGTCGCGCAGTGAAACATGGACCTAAGCAGGAGTGTTGCAGTGATGAAACTGTCGCGACTACAATATCGACAATGCGCTTATGCGCCCGCTTTTCAATGCATGTTGCACCAATGAAACGATGTGTCATTTATGAGCTCCTACGGATTGATCGAGAATCGTTCCATTTTTCGCCACAACGTCGATCGGCTCATTCCCAGACGTTTGGCGGCCTTACTCCTGTTCCAGTCCGACTCCCGAAGCGCGTGAAGAATCATTTCCCGTTCGACGTCGTCCAATGTCTTCACCCGACTCGTCCTGCCCGCCGAGGTCTGATCGCCGGCGCGGAGGATACGTTCAGGAAGGTCGTTGACCAGGATGAGTACGCCTTTCGCGTGAACAAACGCATGCTCCAACGCGTTGGCCAGCTCACGGACATTGCCCGGCCAGGAATGGCCTTCCAGCGCGTCCAGGACACCGTCGGCCAGTCCCTGCACGCGCTTGCCCATTTGCAGATTGAAACGCTCGATGAAGTGGTTCACCAGGAGGGGGATATCGTCCCTGCGCTCCCGTAACGGCGGCAAATCCAGCGGATAGACGCTCAATCGATAGTACAAATCCTCGCGGAAGGCGCCGTCCAAGACACTCTGGTAGAGATTCTTGTTTGTCGCTGCGACCAGGCGGACATCGATTTTGATCTTCCGGTTGTCGCCCACGCGGGTAAACTCCCGCTCCTCGAGAACTCGCAGCAGCTTGACCTGGACGGCCTGGCTGATCTCAGCGATCTCGTCGAGAAAGAGGGTGCCCCCGTTGGCCAGCTCGAACTTTCCCACGCGGCTGCGGCCCGCGCCGGTAAACGCGCCCTTGGCGTGCCCGAAGAGCTCGCTCTCGAGCAGCCCCTCCGGTATCGCCGAACAGTTGAGGGCCACAAAGGATTTGTCCTTTCGGACGCTGTGGAAATGCAACGCGCGGGCGACGAGCTCCTTGCCGGTTCCCGACTCGCCCTGAATCAGGACCGTCGTGTCCTTGTCCAGCAGCGACGCAAGCTTCTCGAAGACTCTGATCATGGGTCTGCTGCGCCCCACGATGTTGTCGTACCCCAGGTGGTGTTCCAACTGTTCGAGCATCCAGCGGTTCTGGGAAACATCGCGAAACGTCTCCAAGCCCCCGATGATGTTGCCCGTAGGATCGTACAGCGGCGCCGCGTTCACAAGGAGATAGATACAATTGTTGTTCTTGTTGCGGATCGCGACTTCCACGTCCTGGTAGGGGCGCCCGCACGAGAGGGCCTTATCCACCGGGCATTGCTCGCGGCAAACATTGGATCGGAAGAGCGTCGAGCACTCCTGCCCGATAACCTCTTCCTTATGGAAGCCGGTTATCTTCTCCGCGGCGCGATTCCACGACAGGATCCGCCAATCGCGGTCTATGGTCATGACGCCTTCGGAAACGCTGTTCAGAATCGATTGGAGTAATTGCGCTCGGTCCATGATGTCCTCCGAATGCGGTTAGGCTCGTAGGAGGAGGCGCAAAGTGCGGGGACCCGGTGCAGCCTGCGGCGCTTGTAAGATGATTCCGAGTGATGGTGGTGCATTGTGCATAGTTTTACAAACTCGGCTTGAAGCCGACCGACGCCGTGGGAATCCGTAGGAATGTTTCAGAGAGGTATAGGAAGAGTCCTCACAGCCGGCGCGATCCTGCGACAGGCCGAGAGCGGCCTCTATCAGTACGTATAATATGCAAGTTATGTGCCGGAGCCGCGACGAGAATGCTTGAAACATCGCGCGCTCCGCGAGCTTCAGCGCTCCCGGAAAAAAAGAAGTATTGCACTATAGATATATGTGGATATAATAAGCTCAGAATACGCGGCCCGGGCCAAACACAGCGCCCGGCACGCAGGACACGAAGGGGCCGGAACGCACAATCGCAATCAACGCGGCCTACGAGAAAGGGGGTGATGAGGAAAATCCAGCGGCGCGCGTCGGAGCTTCGCTTTTTGCGCGGTGACCGCATGAACATTCTTCACGCACACAGTCCCATTTCAAAAACGTAGAGAATGCCAAGCGCGGACACACTGCGCTTCGTTTGGACGGACCCGGACATGACGCCCAAGCGCGGAATTCCACACGGGTTCGGGTAATTCGATCAACGCCGAACGCGGTTTGCGCGGAGACGCCCGGCGCGGACGCGACGGCACAACCATTGGAGGGTGAAGAGATCATGAAGAAACACAATTACGCTATGGTCGCCACTTCCGCGGCGATTCTCCTCACGATTTTACTGGCCGCCCATACGGCGATCGCCGCGGACAAGGGCACGCTCACCGGAAATCTGGAGCGTGTCACCAAGAAGTTCGAGACGTTCTGTCTCATGACCAAACAGGGCCCGGAGATCGTAAAGTACACCAAAGAGACCCAAATCAAGAATTCCGACGCCGCGTCCGTTCCCAAACTCCGTTCCGGCGTTCACCTGATTGTGGATTACACGGTGAAGGACGGTGAGAAGGTTGCGGACACGGTCACGCTGAAGATCGCAAAGGTCGATCCCGAGGACCTTGTCTCTACCGAAGAGATGGTCGCCTTGGTCGAGAAGGGCCCTGACAAGGCGAAATTCCTCATTGTCGATTCCCGCCCGAAGAAGCGGTACTACGAGGGCTATATCCCGGGAGCAGTCTCGTTGCCGTTTCACAGCTGGGACAAGTTTCATGAGAAGGTCCTCCCCGAAGATAAGGACACGCTCCTGGTCTTCTATTGCGGCGGTCTCACCTGCCCGTTGAGTCCGAAATCCGCGGCCAAGGCCAAGAAGCTGGGTTACAAGAATTCCAAGGTTTATCACGCGGGAATGCCCGCCTGGAAGAAGGCCGGCAAAACGGTCATGGCGAACGTCGAGTCGGTCCGGAAACTCGTGGATGAGGCCGCCAAGACTCCGGACAAGAACCCCTTCTTCGTCCTCGTGGATCTCCGGGCGCCCGAGACGATCGAAGCCGAGGGTTACATTCCGTTCGCTACGCAAATGTCGGCTGAGGACGTCATTCAGAAAGTTCCCGACTTTCCCAAGTACAAGCGCGCTCGAATCGTGCTCTACACCCGGGACGAGGTCACGCCGGAGTCCGTCGACGCGTTGAAGCAGTTGATTCGCTGGAAATACAAGGCGCCTGCGATTCTCGACGGCGGATTCGAGGCGTGGAAGAAGTCGGGCGCAATGGTCGCGAAGGGCGAGCCGGCCAAGACCGTCAAGTTCACCAAGAAGGTCGCCAAGGACGAGATCCCGGTGGCCAAGTTCAACGAATTGCTCGAGACTCAGCCGGGAAATGTCTGGATCGTTGACGTGCGCAGCCCCGAAGAGTTCAACGTGGAATCGGTCCCGGGCGCGAAGAGCATTCCATTGAAGCGGCTCCAGAAGGACGTCTCCGACGTGCCTAAGGACAAGCAATTGATCTTCATCTGCAATACGGGAGCGATCTCCTCGATCGCCGAGAAGCTCATGCGCAAGAAAGGGTTCGACACCAAGTATCTGAACGCCACCATCAAATACGAGGACGGCAAGTACGCGATCCTTGAATAGCCGTTCCACGCGTTTCTCGCTGTGGGGGAGGGGCCGTTCCCGCGATGGTCCTTCCCCGCCGATCAAGGTCGAAGAGAGATCCGACAGATCCGAGAGAGCCCGCCGGCCGCCGCAGAGAGCCGCTCACGAACGTCCCGGCCGAGACCCAAGCCTTGATTCACTCTCGCGTAGAGTCTAATTAAAGGAGGACCGCGTCGTTCGTACACCGTGTACGCGTTCGGAGTCGCCGGATGAGATTGTTCGCCGTCACGATACTGGCAATCGCTTCAATTGTCCTTACGCCTCTTCCCTGGGCTCACGCCGCGGCCGCCGAGACTCAGCCGAGCGAAGGCGCCGCCGCTAAGGAGGCCTCCCCGGAGAAGCCCACCCCCCCGCCGGAGCCGAAGCCCGTAGAACTCTCCGATGTCATTCCGCTTTCCATGAAATTGTCGGCTCGGGCTACCGCGCTTGAGGATAAGGTCAAGGAGGGCCCCGACCCGCAAGCGCTCACAAAGAAATACGCGGAGATCGAAGCTGGGATCGATGAACTTTCGTCCCAATTGCAGCGCCTTAAGGAACTCAAGGATTATCGGTATCAGAAGCTTGTCGAACTGAAACAGGCGGTCAAGGCGGAAAGCGATCAGCTGGAGTCGACGAACCAGCCGTTGCGGCAATCCATAACTCGACTGGAAGACTGGCGAAAGGAATGGGTGGACGAAAAAAAGCAATGGGCGGAACTGCGCGCTCAGCTGGTCGAAAAGCATAAAATCGAACCGCTTGAAAGCGCGGCGGCCAAGGCGAACGCGTCGATCGAACGCGCGCTCGACGTAATCGTCGGCCGGCTCGAGGAAATGTTGGCCGTGCAGGAAAAATCGGGGGCCATCCAAGCGACAATGAACTCGCTCACCGCGCGGATAGACCGCCTGATCGCCGCCGGCCGTAAGCATGTCGGGTTCCGCGAACCCCCGCCCTTGCTCTCGTCGCGGTTCGCCGCCCAGTTCGATACAGCCTTGTGGTACGACGCCCGGAAAGGCTTGGCGTCGGTCACGTGGTTCAGCCGCAGCTTCTTCGAGCGACAAGGGTATGTCCTCTTTGTCCAGCTGCTTGCTTCCATAGCGGTGATCGTCGGCCTCTACCGGAACAGAGGCGCATTACTGGAGTCGGACCGTCGACACTTTCTCGGAGAGCGTCCCATTTCGGCCGGCCTGTACCTCGCGGTTATGCTGACCGTCCTGTTGTTCGACCAGCGTGGAGCGCCGGCGGGATGGAGAGTCGCCCAAACGCTCGTGGGCGGGATAGCGTTCGCCCGTCTCGGCGCCGCGTTCACGGACGCTGCTTGGAAGCGAAATTTCCTGTACGGTCTCGTCGCCCTTCTTTCGTCGGCCCGACTGATAGCTGCAATAAGCCTCCCGCTTCCCCTCGTACGGCTCTCCTTCGTCCTAATGTCGTTGGCGGGGTCGGCAGCGTGCCTACACTGGTCTTTCGTCGCGGTCCGCAGCAAGGAGTCAGGCTTATGGGTCTGGGCGCTCCGACTTGCCGCGCTGCTTTTCGCCGCGGCCATAGTCGCGGAGGTCCGGGGCCGAGCCGAGCTCTCGCAATACCTGGTCGTTTCGGTCATAAGCGTGACCGCGCTGGCGCTTGGCTTTCTGCTCTTCCTGTATATCGTCCGAGAAGCGGTGGACTACGCGGTCACGGCGCTCATCGCGCCTCGTCTCTCGCTCAATGACGGAGAGACCGGGTCCGTGATTCGTCACGCGTCGATCCTCGTTCAGGCCGGAATCGTCGGGTACCTGATCTGCACCGTCCTGGTGACCCTGCGTGTCTATGCAGGCTTTGAAACGGCTGCAGCGGGCCTGTTCTCCCTCGGATTCGACTTGGGAACCGTGCGAATCAGCGTCGGATCGCTGATCGCGGCCGCGGGAGTCGTCTACGGCTCGTTTATCGTATCTCGAATCATCCGCAAAATTTTTATCGATCAGGAGCTAAGCAGGCGCAACGTCGAGCGGGGAGTGCGCATCTCCATAGGCGGGCTGCTCCACTATATTCTGCTCTTTATCGGCTTCATCCTCGCGCTGGTGGTCATGGGATTCGACCTGACCAAAGTAACGATCATATTGAGCGCGCTCGGTGTCGGCATCGGCTTCGGCTTGCAAGGCATCGTCAACAATTTCATTTCGGGGTTGATTTTGCTCCTGGAGCGGCCCGTTCGCGTCGGCGACTACATAGAGGTGGACGGAAGCTGGTCTGAAATCAAGAAGATCGGATTGCGCGCCACAACGGTCCAAACGTTCGATTACTCGGAGATTATCGTTCCCAACGCGGACCTCACCACCAACAAAGTGACCAACTGGACGCTGAGCAACCGCCTCGTCAGGATCATCATCCCCGTGGGAGTGGCGTACGGCTCGGACGTCGACGCGGTCAAGCAATACCTCCTCGCCTGCGCGGACGCCAACGAAAAAGTGACGAAAATACCGCCGCCGCAAGCGCTCTTCCTGCGCTTCGGAGAAAGCTCGCTCGACTTCGAACTCCGCTGCTGGGTCTGGGACGCGGATGAAATGCTCCGCACCAAAAGCGAACTCCACTTCAGCATCTGCCGAGCCTTCCGTGAAGCAAATATCGAAATCGCCTTCCCCCAACGAGACCTCCACCTCCGCAGCGTCGATCAATCGATCCCGCTCGGGAGCGGCGCCCGGGAGGCGGAGAGGGTCGGAGAGGCGGCGAGGAAGATGGAAGATGAGCCGGGAAGGGGCCCTTTTTGAAAGAAGGCCCCCCGGAACCCTACCTCTCAAAAACTCTCAATAGTGCGGTGTGTTAGCCGGCGCCCGGCTTGGGATGTTCCTACTTTTTGAAACGCCGTGCCGATTCCGGAGGATGAAGCCTCGATCGATTCGCATCCCGCTGCCGAGCGTTCCCCACGCCGGCTCTACCGACCCGGGCGACGGCCGACCTACCGCCAACCACCACCGCCTTCCCGGGCGCCACGGTCAAGGTACGTCATTGCGAGGAGCGCAGCGACGACGCAATCTCAGCGCTATTCGAAGCCTGCACTCAGAGATTGCTTCGCCCGGCTCGCAATGACATTCTTGGGCGCCCCCTTTGGTGGTGAAGTGAAGGTGTCAGGCTTGACATCCGGGTATTTGTGGTGGTGAAGCGTTGAACATGGAGCGAAGGGCCGGCATCGATTATCCGGGCGGCGTCTACCACGTCATGGTACGTGGGAACGGCGGCCATGATGTTTTCCTTGACGCGCCGGACCGGATTCGTCTCTACGATCTGCCGGCTTGAACATCACCCGTCTCTGCCCGACCGCGCCACTCCATAAGGTCTTGATCTCCGCAGCCTGAGTCAAGCGGTCAAGGGGACGTGCGGCAGAAAAGCGGGGGGGATTGAGCATAAGGACGTAAGATTGGGCGACCCATGCCCGCCGGCTGGGTCTCGGCGCACAAAAAGAAGGTCTCGACAGACCCTGAAGACCCCTGAACCGACCCACAGCTGCAGGCAGGCTGTGGATTCTGGGCCTAACCGTTTGACTTGGTTGTAAGCTCATAATATGATCGTAAAAGGGGACTTGGGCCGCGGTTAAGGTTCCATCCGGGTAACCGTTCACCGGGATAGCGACAAGCCATTGATATCTCGATGGGGGAGGCTT
>CAYLRL010000072.1:0-23640 GCA_964385875.1 uncultured Syntrophales bacterium | reverse complement strand
GCAGAAAACAACAACCCCTCAATGCCCTTACCCACTTACTTCAGCGAAGAGCCATAAATAAGGTCGAGCGGATTCCAGGGGATCCACGGAGAATAGTGGGAGAGGGGCGCTTTTTGAAAATGGCGCCCCTCGAAAACTTTCAATACTGCGGGTAGTTGGCGAAAGGGATTGTCAGAAGATCGGAGCCCTCCCAAAACCGTCCCGCAGGTAGGGGAGACGTCGCCGTCCTTCACGATAAACGCGTCGTAAAACCCGACCCTCCGGCAGGTGGGGGAGACACCGCTACGGTAGGCTCACGTCTTCTTGCCCGCGCTCAATAATGTCATTGCGAGGAGCAAAGCGACGAAGCAATCTCAGCGCGCCGACCATACGGCAATACGCTTCATCGGCGCGTTCAGGGCATTGCCCCGAAGGGGCAAACCAACAATAGCCGTGGATTTCAACCCACGGAATGGCCACAAATAATCAATATCTTGGGACCCTGATGCGGTCCGGCTTGGAGACCAAGAAGACGAATAAGAAAGACCTCTTGCGGCTCCGCCGCCCGGACGTATGACGTCCGGGCCGGCCTATGGTTCGGCGGATGTCCCGAGGCTCACCCGCTTTGCGGACCGAACTCCCGAGCGGGAAAGGCCTCGACAGATGCGCTTCGCTCCAGCCGGCGCATCCCACGGGCTGTAGGGTCGGTTGTCTATCCATCGGACGCGTCTTATGGATGAGGAGTTACGGCAAGGATCGTGATCTGTCCCTTCTCGGGTCCATAGCACCAGAAGATCCGGTAGGCGGCCGGGGTTCTCTGCTGAACGTAAGCCTCGAAGACCTTTTCCTTCTCGTCGTACGGATTGGCGAGCGACCTGAATTCATGCGTATTCAGACCGGAATGTCTGGGATTCTCAAGGAGAAGATCGACGCACTTCTTCACCTGCTTGAAAAGCCCCTCCTGGCGAGATGATTTTTTCTTGCCCGATTGCTTCCGAGATTCCAGAGCCGATACGGCCTTTTCTCTCAAATGCTGATAGGTATCAGCCGCTTCTTCGGTCCAGACGGGAGAGAAACTCATTCCACGTCCTCAAGCTCGTCTACAAGGCGCTGATCGGCGTTGAGGTCCGGAGGGGTCCGGCTGAACCGCCCCGCCCGGGCTTCTTTTAAGCCTCGGAGAACGGAAGCTTCGGCGTCTTCGTTTTCGAAGAGCCACCCTTCGCGTTCCGGCACGATCCTGGCGGGCTGAAGCCTCAATTCCATCTCTCCCGTTTCCTCGATGATGAAGGTTTTGTTCGCAAATCTCTTGCCCAGGCTGATGCGGCCCTTTGAATCGGTCGTCTTGGTAATCATGGAACACCCTCCCTGCTGATACGATAGGGTTCATTCCCCAATCGGTCAAGTGGGTTTTTGGTCCCCCTACCAACAACCACGCCCACGCGGTGAGAGCAGTGAGCCGACTGCGGAGGGCGCCGCGCGTTCGCAATGAACACTTGCTCTTGCCCAAGGTACCGACTTCCAACGAATCGATGATGGGGCCACCGCCCGTCGCACACGCAAAGGGACACACCCTATGTCATTGCGAAGAGCCCCGCCGGCCGGTTGCAGAGCGAGACTCGGGGAGGGACGCTTTGTGTAAGAAGCTCCCCTCCCCGAACGGCGCCCCGCAAAAACTTTCAATACTGGGGGTAGTTGGCGAAAGGGATTGTCAGAAGATCGGAACCCTCCCAAAACCGTCCCGCAGGTAGGGGAGACGTCGCCGTCCTTCACGATAAACGCGTCGTAAAACCCGACCCTCCGGCAGGTGGGGGAGACACCGCTACGGTAGGCTCACGTCTTCTTGCCCGCGCTCAATAATGTCATTGCGAGGAGCGCAGCGAGAAGCAATCTCAGCCATTTTCGAAGGCTTCGCGCCCCGATTATTGCGATTCGGTCGGCAATGACAGGGATCACGCGCCCCACCCTATGTCATTGCGAGGAGCAAAGCGACGAAGCAATCTCAGCGCGCCGACCATACGGTAATACGGTTCATTTGCGCGTTCAGGGCATTGCCCCGAAGGGGCAAACCAACAATAGCCGTGGACTTCAACCCACGGAATGGCCACAAATAATCAATATCTTGGGACCCTGATGGGGTCCGCCTTGGAGACCAAGAAGACGAATAAGAAAGACCTCTTGCGGCTCCGCCGCCCGGACGTATAACGTCCGGGACGGCCTATGGGCGGGCGCACGTTCGATTCCCCCCTCGAGGACCGAACGCCCGTACAAAGCCCCGTGAGGCGACCGACTGGAGGCCGGTCCTTCAGGGCCGGTTAACGAAGGACGACCCTCCCCCGCCCGGCTTCTCGTCCCATCGGGACGATTGAATCTCTCAATCAGCCGCAGTCACACGGTGCGCACCAGCGTATAGCGATCGGAAAACGCGAGCGTCGGGTGATCCGGCGTGATTCGCACCTGATAGCCGTGCGCGCCCGTTTGTTTCAAGGGCATGAGACCGGAAAAGCGAACCGTGCCCGACGTCGCTTCTTCGGTCGGTGTGAGCCGGGTTATCTGTCGCGCGAGGAAGTTGTCCCAGAGATCGACCGGGCCGTGAATCAGGTCGACCCGGAGGTCTTCCGCGCTCATCCCCGCGGTGTTGATGGTGACGGCGACCTCGATCGAGCGTCCTTTTTTCGCGCTGTCTTCATTCTCCACCTGTATATCGGTGACGGACATGCGCTCCCAATTTTTCCGCACCTCGGCTTTCCACGCGACCATTGCCCGCAGCGTCGCGTAGTTGTCCTCTTTGAGGCGCGAGGACGTAACCGCCGAGGGTATGTAGAAGCGTTCCACGTAATCGGTCACCATACGATGGGCGTTGAAGACCGGACAGACGGTTCCGATGGAGCGCTTCATCATGCGTATCCATTCTCGGGGGAGGTCATCGAGCCCACGTTCGTAGAAGAGCGGTTTGACGCTCTCCTCGAGGAGGTCGTAGAGCGCTCGGCTCTCGACGTAGTCTTGGTGCTCGAGGTCCTCATATTCTTCGCGGAGCCCGATAGCCCACCCGTTGTGGCCGTCGTACGCCTCATCCCACCACCCGTCCAGGACGCTTAGATTCAGCGCGCCGTTGGCCGCGGCCTTCATGCCGGAGGTGCCGCATGCTTCAAGAGGTCGGCGGGGCGTATTGAGCCAGACGTCCGCGCCCTGCACCATGTACCGGGCAACATTGAGGTCATAATCCTCGATGAATACGACCTTTCCTCTGAAGGGCTCCTTTTCGATCAGCTCGATGATGCCTCGAATCAGGGCTTTTCCCTGGTCGTCGGCGGGATGGGCCTTTCCCGCGAAGATCACCTGTATGGGCCGATCGGGATGACCGATGATACGAGCGAGTCGATCCGGCTCTTTGAAGAGCAGCGCCGCCCTCTTGTACGTGGCGAACCGGCGGGCGAAACAGATGGTGAGCGTTTCCGGGTCTAGCACTGACTGGGCGCGCTCCAGCGCCGAATTGGAGGCGCCTCGCCGAGTGAGCTGTTCGGCCAACCGTCGGCGGGCGAATCGGACCAATCGAGCGCGGCACCATTCATGGGTGCGCCACAGTTCCGACGCGGGGATGTCCTCCGCGCGACGCCAGATCTTGTCGTTGTCCGGATCCTCGTTCCAGCCGGGCCCGAGGTATCGATCGTAGGCCTTGGAAAGATCCCGCGATATGTAGCTGGGAATGTGAACGCCGTTGGTGATCGGGATGATGGGGATATCCTCCGGATCGGCGCTCGGCCAGACGCGGCGCCACATTTCCCGCGCGACGACACCGTGGAGCTTGCTGACGCCGTTCGCCCGAGCGCTCATTCTCAGTCCCAGTACGGGCATGCAGAAGCCTTCGTGCGGGTCGAGGGGGTCTTGTCGGCCCCACCCCATAAAGACGTTGAAGTCTATGCCGAGCCTCGAGCAGAAATCTTTGAAATATTTCTCCATGAGGCCGCGATCGAAGACGTCGTTGCCGGCCGGGACCGGCGTATGGAGTGTGAGAACACTCTGCCCCGTTACCATCTCGCGGGCCTCGTCGACGCTCAGTCTCTGCTCTTCGACATAATAGCGGAGGCGTTCAAGCAAGGTGAACGCGGCGTGACCTTCGTTCAGGTGGTAGACCGAGGGTTCGATCCCCATTGCCTCGAGCGCCCTGCTTCCACCCATGCCCAGGAGGATCTCCTGACGGATTCGCATCTCCTGGTCGCCGCCGTACAGTCGAGCGGTGGTCGCGCGCAATGAGGGGGGATTCTCGGATATGTTCGCGTCCAGGAGATAGAGGTCGATGCGCCCCACCCGGACACGAAGCACCCGAGCAAAGAGCGTCTCTCCGCCGAGGTCCACCGAGATGCGCAGCGGCGCGCCGTCATGGTGACTCATTTCCTCGAGCGGCAGGGTATCAAGTTCCACGACCGTGTACGCTTCCTGCTGCCACCCCTCGGCGGACAGCCTCTGGATGAAATAGCCGGATTGATACATCAGTCCGACTGCGACCAGAGGGAGGCTCAGGTCGCTGGCGGACTTGAGATGATCGCCGGCGAGCACCCCGAGCCCCCCGGAATAGATGGTCAGACTCTCGGTCAAACCGTACTCGAGGGAAAAATACGCGGTGGTGAAATCGACGGGATGTTCCAAGTGGAAATCGTAGCGCCGAGGACGCTCGATATAGGTTTTGAAGAGGCGATAGACCTTGTTCACGTGCGAACGGTATCCCTCATCCTCCCGTATCTGGACGAGTCGCCGACTGGAGAGGCCGATCAGCGACTGTTGGGGATTGTGATTGGATCGCTCCCACAGGTCTTCGTCCAGATGGTGAAACAATTCGACCGCTTCCGTATTCCACGAGAACCAGAGATTTCCCGCCATTTCGCGAAGCTTTTCCAGTTCCCCTTCCATGGGCGGCACAACAACGTATTTTCGAACCAACATGATGAGCGCCTCCTGCGTGCGGCTCGACATTCAAGAGGGTGCGATGCGTCGGGCGATTCGTTCGGACTCCTGCGGCTCTCCTGCCGGCGCCGGCACGCTTTTCGGAAAGTGCGGATTCCCGCGTGCCAAGCATACGTCAAACCGTCCCGCATGGGAACCGTAACACCGGCGGGTCTTTTCTCCAAGGCTATCTTGTGAGAATTGTTGAGACAGAGACGACGGACCGATCGGTCTGAGAAATAGTATTCTCGAAAGAGTTGACTTCCAGCGCCGCTGAAGGTAAGCATGGTAGGGTAATATGAGGCGCCTGCGGGTTGAGATATCAAAGCGTTTTCATAATCCGCGTCGACGCAACGCGATGGAAGAAGCGCGGGTGAAAGGCTGCCGCGTGCGGAGAGCTATCGTTACGCGGGGCGCGGATATGTGAATCTCTTGAGAGAAAAGGACAAGCGATGGCCGAATCCGAAATCCTTAAGGACAAATTGATCCTGGCGGTCGACGACGAAGAGGACGTTCTGGAAATCATAGACGAGGAACTTTCCGAGGCCGCGGACTGTACGCTTCACATGGCGACGACATTTGAGAAGGCGCAACAGTATCTTGTCTCGTACACCTACGATCTGGTGATCCTCGACATCATGGGTGTCCGAGGATTCGATCTTCTCCAGATCGCCGATAATGCGGGATTTCCCGTCGTCATGCTGACCGCGCACGCATTCACGCCGGACGCTCTCAAGAAATCCATCGAGCTCGGCGCTCGGGCCTATCTGCCCAAGGAAAAACTCGGAAACCTGGCTCCGTTCCTGGAAGACGTGCTGAAGCTGAGCTACAAGTCGGCATGGAAATCGGCGATCGACCAAGTGGGAACCCTCTTCGACAAGAAGTTCGGTTCGGAATGGCGCAAAACCGAGCGCGAATTCTGGAAGGATTTCGAGGAAAAGCTTTCCATCGACGAAGCGGCCATCATCAAGTGATTCGTTTGGAATCCGGCGCGGGACCATCGGGGCGGGGTTGTCGACCGCGCAGGCCGTGCTGTTCCGATCCGCCGGAGCGTCTCGGCGTTGAAACGTCGACCGCGCCCACTCGGGCCGACCCCGGACCACGTCTCATGAGAGTTCTATCGGCGCTGTTTGTGGAGGAAAATACGGAATGAGCGACGTTGTTATAGTTTCTGCCTGCCGCACACCCATCGGAACGTTCGGCGGAACACTCAAGGACATGCACGCGGCGACCATCTCGAGTGTGGTCATGGAACGGGCGCTCCAACAAGCGGGCGTCGCGCCGGAAATAATCAACGATGTGCGTTTCGGCTGCTGCCTCAATCCCACCGACGCCATGAACGTCACCCGTATCGGCGCTTTGATGGCCGGTATTCCCGACAGCGTCCCCGCGGTGACCATCAACCGGGTCTGCATTTCCGGCATGGAGGCGACCCTTTCCGGCGCGGCCATGCTCAAGGCCGGCGAGGCGGATATCGTGCTCTCCGGCGGCGTCGAGCATATGTCCGGCGTTCCCTACACTCTGGAGCGGGCCCGGTGGGGCGTGAGGATGGGCAACGACGAGCTGACCGACGCGCTGACGACCGGATTGCACTGCGGGTCCCATCTTCTGACCTATCCGCAGGACGGACCGGTCGAGTTCTTTCGCGGCAAGCCGTACATAATGGGACATACCGCGGAATTCGTGGCCCGCAAGCTGGACGTTACCCGCGAAGAGCAGGACGAAGTCGCGTTGCGCAGCCACAACAATGTGGAACGGGCAAACAATGACGGCTCCTTCGCCGATGAAACGGTTCCGGTCTCCGTGCCTCAGAGGAAGGGCGAACCGATCCTCTTCGAGAAGGACGAGCACTTCCGCCCGGGCCTGACCATGGAGGCCCTCGCGCGGCTGAAGCCTGCGTTCATACCGAAGGACGGAACCGTAACCGCTGGGAATTCCAGCGGGATCAACGACGGGGCCGCGGCCATGATCCTCATGACCGAAGAAAAGGCGAAAGCGGACGGGTTCACCCCGTTGGCGAGAATCAAGGCTCAGGGTATGGGAGCGTGTCACCCGACAATCATGGGCTTGAGTCCGGTCCCGGCAGTCCATAACCTACTCGACCGATCGGGCTATAAGCTGAGCGATTTCGAGCTTATCGAAGTAAACGAAGCCTTTGCGGCCCAGTATATCGGGGTTGAAAGGGAGTTGGGCCTCAACCGTGAGATTACCAACGTGAACGGATCGGGTATCGGTCTGGGGCATCCCGTGGGATGCACCGGCGCCCGAATCATGGTATCGTTGATCTACGGCATGAAGAAGCGCGGCAAGAGCCTCGGTCTCGCAACGTTGTGCGGCGGCGGCGGCGTCTCCATGGCCTGCGCCTTGGAACTCATGTGAAGTCTTGAACCGGCCCGCCCTGATCGGAGGCTGCCGAAACGCCCAGCCCCGGGACGCGGTCGGCGGTCGATTTCAATGGGAGGGGGGCACACCGATTCATCCCTCAGCGGTCGCGGCGCCGATCTATTTCGGCAGAGCACAGCCGGGCCCGGTATTCGGGCTGCGGCGAATGAGACAAAGGACCACGTGAAGATAAGCGCCAAAGCCATTATGGTTGATCTGAAATCGGGGATGACCGACTCGCAGCTGATGGAGAAGTACAGCCTGGACTTCCAGTCGCTGCAGGATATCTTCGACAAACTCGTACAAGCAAACTTGGCCACCAGATCCTACTTCGAGAAGCGGGCCGTGAAGTTGGCCGGAACGCGGGCGCCGGAAAAGGACAAGAGCAATGCCTGCCCCTACTGCGGGTACAGCGCTGATGAGTCCTTCAAGAAGTGTCCCCGGTGCGGGGAAGACACCGGCGAATGGCTGAACACAACGGAACTGACGAAAATACTTACCGGTTCCTTTGAGTGAGATTGGTCCGGCGGATCACGGCTCGATCAGCGACCGGTAGACCAGCCTGCCCACCATGAAGAGCAGAATCAGAATCGCCAGTATGCCGAAGACCACATGGAGGCGTCGGCCCAGGTCCCGCCATTTATCCCCGTAGCCGTCAAGACCCTCGGATTTCCGATCCTGCAAGACGAATTCATCGATAAGAAACCAGAGCGCAAGGGCCAAAGCCAGAAGAGTCAAGTATTTCATAGGGGTCGGTCCGCCGTGGCCGGCGCGGACGAGAGCGTGCGACCTCTCCGCGATTACGGCCGTTTCCGGGAGTATCTGCTTATCATGTGGTCTTGCGGTTTGGCAAGTCGGCCGCGCGGAAACACGCTCAGTTTCGTCAACGTTCGCATGGGGCCTTGCCAAACCGCGATAAATTGAATACCCTGTGCCGCATGGAGATCGCGTTTCACAAGATGCACGGGACGCTGAACGATTTCGTCGTATTTCACGATCCCACAAACGGGATAACGCTCACACCCGGTCAAATCGGGCTCATTTGCGATCGCCGGGCAGGAGTGGGAGCGGACGGACTCATCGCGGCGCGACCGTCCGATCGGGCGGACTTCTTCATGGATTACATCAATGCGGACGGCTCCATAGCCGAGATGTGCGGGAACGGGATCAGATGTCTCGCCAAATACGTTCGGGACACGGGCTTGACGGACAAGGATACCCTTGATGTCGAGACGCGGGCCGGCGTGAAAACGCTCCGGCTCTCTACCCGCGATGACGGTACCGTGGACAGGGTAACCGTCGATATGGGCGCGCCGATCTTTGAGCCCGCCCGGATACCGGTCGATCTGCCCGACGAAGGGACGCCGATTCTCGACCATCCCATCGAGGCGAACGGGACGGTCTTTCGTGCGGCGATACTCTCGATGGGCAATCCCCATTGCGTGATTACCCAAAATGACGACACGGAGGATGCCGCGTCACAGTACGGCCCCCTGATCGAGGTCGACCGGGTCTTTCCCGAAAAAACCAATGTGGAATTCATCCGCGTCGCGGACCGGGGCCGGATCGTCATGCGGGTGTGGGAACGCGGCAGCGGCCTGACGTTGTCGTGCGGCACGGGCGCGTGCGCGTCCGCGGTGGCGGCTCGGTTGCAGGGTTTGACGGATGAGCGCGTGATTGTGGAGCTGCCGGGCGGCCCGTTAGAAATTGCGTGGAATGGTATGGATAGTTCAGTGCTTATGACCGGTCCTTGCGCCACTACTTTCATAGGAACTTTAACCATTTGATTCCACAACTCAATCTCTCTTGACATTCCCGCCCGCCTGATCTAGGAACGAACAGGCCCCGGGCGCCCGGTCGCCCGACATCCGGCCGTCAAGCAGAGCGCCTCGATCGCGGCGCCGCACATACTTGAGGAGTGACGAAAGAATGAACGGACGACGCCGTCAATCGGGCTTCACGGTCCTGGAACTGGTCTTTGCGGTGACGATCATATCGTTGCTGGCGGTGATTTACTTCGTGATGATCGACGCGTACACGGAGCGGAGAATGAGCGAGCAAGCGGCCAAGGTGCTCATGCAGGCCGCGCGGGTGCAAGAGAAATTCTTCACGGCCACGCAGCAGTACTTCGACGCGGACGTCTCGGGCAACGGGGGTTCCGCGTATTTGACCACTCCCGATGGCCGGAAGACCGACGTCAAGGTTCCGGCGTCCGTAGTGCTGAGCATGAAAGCGAGCGGTCCGGATCGGCGTTCATTCGAGGGATACGCGTTTTACATAGGCGGCGAAGTGTTGCATAAATATGATTCCAATACGGGCAAAATCGTCACGGTCAAACGCGGGCAGGATAAGACGGGATGAAAAAGCGGCTCATTGCGGCGCTGAGGCGTAATGAAATCTACGTAACAGCGGCGGTCATCGGAGTGCTCTTTGTGGCGGCCATGGGGAGCGTCGCGTGGATGCTTCGGAACTCGATCGTCATGCCGCCCCATGAAGCGCTGAGCGACGGCGACCTCAAGCGTGTGTTCGCTACCGCGTATCTGCGTTATCGTGAGGACGACGGGACACCCTACCTGAAGGTGGAGATCCACAACGGGACGCTCTGGTGGATCAAACGCGTTGAATTCGAATTTGACGGAACCGAGTATGCGGTGTCCGACTCATACGCGTTTCGCCCCCTCCACTTCGGCGCGCTCCGATGCCGATTGAAGAAGAAACCTCCGAGCGGCGTCCCGGGTGAATACGATCTCACCATTCTCAACGCGTACGGGTACCCGCCGCCGGAGCTCGCCGTGGACGATAGATCCGACCGTATGGCGCAGGATCTGAAGAAAGACCGGTCTGCCCGCTGACACGATGTCCGGCGGCTTGGCCGCGATTCTGCTGACATCGTGTCGCTTCCAATCATCTTCACACACCTTCGGCGTTGAATCGGAGCATCCTCCCATGTATGATCGAATCGCGGGGGGTCGGGCCAGCGCAGCTTGCTCGAAGCGATATAATTGCTCTCAATGGACGGCGATTCCGAGTCCTCGGGCGTGCGACACGCTCGGCGGAAACGCCCCAACGCCAACCGACGGGAGGGTTTTGATGGAGTCTCAATCAGGTATATCGTCCGGTGATTTCCAGAAGGCGCTCGAGATAGGGCGACCGCCGAATGTTGCAAAACTCTTTCCTCATTCCAAGGCGTTGCTCGTGAGCGGCACGGTGATCGATCGCGCTCTGCTCGCCAAAGGAAAGGCAATCGCGATCGCAGCCAGCGCCAGGAATTCCTTCGTTGCTCGCGGATCTCTGAGGGCGGCTCAGCGCGCCAACGCCGCGATCATCATAGAAATCGCCAAGTCCGAAGGGGGCGCCAACGCGTATTGCGACGTGAGCCTCTGGAACATGGCGCGGCTGGTGGACGGCATTTGCAATGAATGGGGCATCACTCTTCCGGTGGCGATCCATGCCGATCACTACGGGATCAAATCGGCCGAGGACGCGGTGACCGCGGAATTCGAGATCCCCACCCTCTTCGAGTCGGGGATCACATCGATTGCGATCGACGCGTCCCATCTTCCGGACGACGAGAATCTCCTCACCAGCATCGCGCTCCACAAGTATGTCCCGGCCTGGGCGGGATACGAAACCGAAGTGGGCGAGATCAAGGGCAAGGCCGGCTTGTCCACGCCCGAGGAGGCGCTTTTCCTCGTCCGCGGGCTCAACGCGCACGAGATATTTCCCGACTGGATCGCGCTCAACAACGGCACCACCCATGGTATTCAGGACAGCGACGCCGGCATTCAGGTGGATCTGACAAAGGAAATTCACGAGGCGCTGACCCCGTACAAAGTGTCCGGCGCGCAGCACGGAACCTCGGGAAACAGCTACGATCGCCTCCGAGAGATCGCTCGGGATACTCAAACCACCAAGGCCAATGTGGCGACCGCTCTGCAGATGGTCTCGTGGGGGGTCAAGGTGGATGAATACGGCAACGCGGAGCTCGATTCGGAGGGCAATTTCATCAAGCTCCCCGAAGCCGGCGTGACCGACGGCATATGGGACGAGATGGTCCGGTACGCTCAGAAGCAAGGGTGGAAGGGCGGCGACTACAAGAAGCTGAACCGACCGTTCGAAAACAAGCTGCTGGGACTTCCCGCGGACATCCGCGAGCGCATGGTCCAGAATGTTGAGGACTTCGTGTATCACCTCATCACGGAGGTGTTCAACGGCGCGGACACCGCCCCCCTCGCAGTGGAAACGCTGCTTCAAGCCGGATCGTACGACGTAGGTCCCAAAGCCGAACGAATCGAGGACCCCAAGGAGTGGACGGAAGACAAGATCCGAGAGCGAGCGAAGTCGATTACCTCGGACAAAGGACCTGCGGGAGATTTTGAAGACTGAGGATCGGGAGGCGGAGCGACGGTTCCGCTATGGGCCGCTCTCCACCTCTCGCCGTTATTCTCGATAGATTGACCGACCCGCGTGCGTTCTGCGCGCGGGTCGTGTTCGTACGGCTTCGCCGACGCTCTACTTCCACATCTTCTTCGTCATGGTGCGGATATCCTGCTCGGAGAATTCGACTCCGTGTTCTTCCATGAGGTCATGCTCGACCTTGACGAGATCTTCGAGTCGCACGTCCGCGCCGAACACGCCGAAGATCTTGTCGTTCTTCTCTCTGACCGGAACCGAAACGGTGATGCAGAGAGCGCCGGTGAATCGTGACGTGAACGGTCCCACCACGTGGAGCTTGCCGTCCTTGAGCGGTTCGATGAACCACTCGCGACCGGAGAAATCCTCCTTATCGCGGATGCTCTCGTATTTCGCCTTGTCCGTGATGGCGGTCACGTTCGCGGTCAGCTTCTTCCCTTCCATGTCGACCACGTAGCAGTACTGGATGAATGGATACCGCTCGATGAATTCGTGCATGGCCTTTTCCATGGCCTTGCGCTCAGCGGACTGCATGGGCTCGGACTCGACGAATCGTTCGACGATCTTCGAGGCCATCTCCCGCGCGATGAGCTTCATGCGATCCCAGTCGGAGATGAAGAGTTCGGGCAAATGTCGCTTGACGAGCGCTATCATCTCCCTGTCCGACAGTGAGGTAACGCGGCCGTTGGCGTACTGTCCCATGACTTTGTCGTAAATCTTCTGAACGGACGGGTGATGCTTGTCGACACGCTCGTCCTGGGGGACTTCCATATGGGTGTTGATCCAGTGAGCGACGCCGGCGAGGCCGGATTTGTCCGTGATGTTGACCACGGGGGGCCGGCCGAGGATATTCGTGGTGTCGAAGATGTTATAGATTTCTTCGTTCTTGAGGACGCCGTCCACGTGAATTCCTGCGCTGGTGGCGTTGAAGCTCTTTCCCAGGAAGGGATAATTGTCGGGGATGACGTGTCCGAGTTCCAACTCGAAGTATTCGCCGATCTCCTTGAGTGCGCTGGTGTCCATGCCGGCGCTGTCGCCCCGGAGGGACATGTATTCGATCATGAGCGCCTCGATTGGGGTATTGCCCGTCCGCTCACCCAGGCCGAGAAGCGTTCCGTTGATCGTTGCGCATCCGTAGAGCCACGCGTGGACCGCGTTGGCCACGCCCTTATGGAAATCGTTGTGGCCGTGCCATTCGAGCAGGTCTTCCGGCACATTCGCGTCGTCGATCATTGCCCTGACGAGCTTGGGTACGCTTCTGGGCAACGCGGATCCGGGATAGGTCACGCCGAATCCCATGGTGTCGCAGAGCCGGATCTTGACGTCCATGCCCGACTCTTCGCGGATATCCATCAACTTCTGGGCCAACGGCACGCAAAATCCGTGGATGTCCGCGCGCGTGACGTCCTCGAAGTGGCATCGCGGGATGATCCCTTTCTCGATGGTGGCCCTGACCATATCTTCGTATTTCTGGAGGGCTTTTTTTCGGTCGAGCCCCATCTTCAGGAAGATATGGTAGTCGGAAACCGATGTGAGGATACCTGTTTCGGTGAGTCCCATCGAGCGGACGAGCGGCAGGTCCTTCTTGTTGGCCCGAATCCACCCCGTGATCACCGGATAGGCGTAGCCCTTTTCCTGACAGACGCGGACCGCCTCGCGATCCTTCTCGGTATAGAGAAAGAATTCGGACTGCCGAATAACCCCCCGAGGACCCGATAGTTGACTGAGAAAATCGAATATCTTGCCGATCTGCTCAACCGTAAACGGAGGCCGCGCCTGTTGACCGTCCCGGAAAGTGGTGTCGGTGATCAGGAACGTTCGCGCGGGGTTGATGGGAAGAATGGCGAAATCGAAGTCCACCTTGGGCACTTCGACGTATGGGAAAATGTTGCGGAGCAAGTTCGGTTCGCTCACGTCGCGGATTGATTTCTTCTCTCGAAATTTATCAAACTCGTGATAAAGCACGCCTTTTTTGGGATCGAATTTGGCCATTTTTGACCTCCTTGCTACTTCTTCACAATTTTCAGACCGAGCTCTTTGAGCTGTTCCGCGGCGACCGGCCCGGGCGCCCCCGTCAGGGGGCAGGTCGCGCGCTGGGTTTTCGGAAACGCGATTACTTCGCGTATCGAGTCCGTGCCGGTCAGGACGGCGATGAGCCGATCGAGTCCGAACGCGATGCCTCCGTGGGGCGGCGCTCCGTAGCGCAGAGCCTCCATGAGGAACCCGAATTTCTCTTCAGCCTCTTCAGGTCCGATATTGAGCGCGGAGAAAACGCGCTCCTGCACGTCTCTCCGATAAATACGCATGCTGCCCCCGCCCAATTCCCAGCCGTTGAGCACGAGATCGTAGGATCTGGCCCGGACGCTCAGGGGCTCGGTTTGGATGCGATCCAGATCCTTCTCCGCCGGCGAGGTGAACGGATGGTGCATCGCCTCGTACCGTTTCTCGTCTTCATTGTACTCGAACATAGGAAACTCGGTAATCCACACGAACTTGTATTCGCCCGACGGAATTTCATCCAGTCTGCGGGCGAGGCTGTTGCGCAGATTCCCGAGAACCTCGTTGACGATCATGGGAGTGTCCGCTCCGAAAAGGATGACATCTCCAGCCTTTGCCTCGACTTTTTGGTTGATCCCGGCCCGCTCCTTTTCGGAGAGGAACTTGGCGATGGGCGACTGCCATTCGCCGCCGTCCTTGATCCGAGTGTACGCCACACCTTTTCCGCCGTAGATCGCGGCGAAGTCCCTGAGGTCGTCCAGATCTTTTCTCGAGAGGCGTTCGCCCCGCTCGACCTTCATGGCTTTGACGACGCCCCCGTTGTTCACCGCAGATCGGAACACGCCGAACTGCGTCTCTTTCACCACATCGGAGATGTCGGTCAATTCCAAGCCGAAGCGTATATCGGGCTTGTCAAGGCCGAATCGCTCCATCGCCTGAGCGTAGGGGAGCGATGGAAACGGCAGCGGAAGTTCGACGCCGAGCGCTTCACGGAAGATCCGCTCCATCATGCGTTCGACGATATCGAAAAGCAGCTCTTCTTCCAAAAAGGAAGTCTCGATATCGATCTGCGTGAACTCGGGCTGACGATCCGCCCTCAGGTCTTCGTCCCGAAAGCAACGGACGATCTGGTAGTAACGCTCGAATCCGGACACCATCAACAACTGCTTGAAGAGCTGGGGCGACTGGGGCAGCGCATAGAAGTTCCCGGGATTGACGCGGCTCGGAACCAGGTAGTCACGCGCGCCCTCCGGAGTGGTCGTGGTCAGGAAGGGTGTTTCTAATTCCACGAAGTCTTCCTCGTTGAGGAATTGCCGGACAACGTGGTTGACGCGGTTCCGAACCAAGAGGCGATCCCTCGCCCCGCCTTCACGTCTAAGATCCAGATACCGGTACTTGTACCGAACCGCGTCCGTAGGCGGCTGATCCGTATCCAGGGGAAACGGAGGAGGTTCGGAAACGTTCAGGATCTTCAGCTCGTCTACGAACACCTCGATCGAGCCCGTGGGAAGCTCCGGATTGAGTGATTCGTCGGGACGGCGACGCACAGTTCCCTTCGCGGCCAAAACCCACTCGGGCCGAATTCCGTGCGCGCGTTCGTGGGTCGCCGGCGAATGCTCGGGATTGAAGACGAGCTGAATCAGTCCCTTGCGGTCCCTCATGTCCACGAAGATCACTCCGCCGTGGTCGCGGCGCCTGAGCGCCCACCCCATGAGGGTCACCTGCTCTCCAATGTTGTCCTCACTCAACTCGGTGGACAGATGAGATCGTTCCCACCCGTCAAGGCCGTCTATTTTCAAGATCCGTCTCCTCCAAGGAATTCCTCCAGCCGGTCCATGGGTATACAAACCTGCTCTTTGGTCTTCATGTTTCTCACGGTCACTTCCCCTCGCGCCAATTCATCCGCGCCGATCATCACGACTTTTCTCGCGCCGGCCCGATCGGCCGTCTTCATCTGGGCCTTTAAGCTTTTGCCGGAATGGCGGGTCTCGACCTTCATGCCGGCTTTTCTTAGGCGCTGAGCCAACGTCAGGCCGACCGGCTCGGCCTCCGAACCAAGCGCCGCGACATAGACGTCCGCGCCGGTCTCGAACCGATCATCGTCGGGAAGTCCCATAGCAAGCCGTTCGAGGCCGATCGCGAATCCGATGCCGGACACGTCCGGACCGCCGAGTTCCGCGAGCAGACTGTCGTACCGTCCGCCGCCGCCCACCGCTTTCGTGCGCCCCAGCTCATCGTGGACGATCTCGAATGCGGTTCGGGTATAGTAGTCGAGCCCCCGCACCATGCGAGGCTCCTGTCTGTAAGGCACACCCAAAGCCTCCAGACCGTCGCGCACCCCCTGAAAATGCTCCCGACAGGGTTCATCGAGGCTGTCGGTGATCAGAGGCGCGTCCCGTACGATCTCCGAGCACCGTTCGACCTTGCAGTCGAGCACGCGAAGCGGATTACGAACATACCGACGCCTGCAATCTTCGCAGAGGTCGTCGAGGTAGCGGTCGAGAAACCCTCGCAACTTGGTGCGATAATCTTCGCGACAGACGCGACACCCCACCGAGTTGATCTCCATCATAAGCCCGCGTGCGCCGATGTTCTCCATGATCGCATGCGCGGACGTGATCACTTCAGCGTCGGTGAGCGGCGCGTCCTCCCCGAGCAGCTCCGCGTTTATCTGGAAGAACTGGCGGAACCGACCCTTTGCCGGCCGTTCCCGTCGAAACATCGGGCCGATGCAGTAGAGCTTGAGCACGGGCTCCTTCTTGAGGAGCGAATGCTCCGCGACGGCGCGAAGAATGCCGGCGGTCGCTTCGGGTCTGAGGCTGAGGCGTTCGCCGCCCTTATCGGGAAAGGTGTACATCTCCTTTTCCACGATGTCCGTCACCTCGCCGATGCCGCGCTCGAAGAGCTCGGTTTTCTCCATGATCGGCGGGATGATCTCCCGGTATCCGTAGCGTTCGAGCGTTTCCGCGGCGGTCTTCCTGATGAAGGACCACTTCGGCGTCTCATCGGGAAGTATGTCGTGAAATCCTTTGATCAACCTAATCATATTCGTCATCCTGCCCGCGAGGCGGGCCGGCCGTTATCGTACAAAGTCTTCATAGTAGAAGCGAGCAAGCGGATCGGTCAAGCGCCGAGCTCATACCTTCGGGGCGCGGCGCGGGGCGGCGTCGTCCTCGATTGGATTCCTGATCTTTGTGCGGGTGTAACTACGGAGACAGTCCCGTCAAGACGCACGGGCGAGGAAGCTACAAATCATCCGCTCTGAACGTTCGCCCGGAGAGCATTTCCCTGGAGACGAGGCCCTGACGAATAAGTTTTCGCCACATACTTTGCAGTCCCTTTTTCGAGAGCTTGTACTTTTTCATGAGCTCGATGTCGCTCAGCCCTTCTTCCAAGTCCCGCATCACGGCCTGGGCTTTCACCGTCACCTTTCGCTTTTCCGGACCCTTTTCCGACACTTCAATGCCGGCCGTTTCCACGCCCCATCTCTGGGCGATAATCTTTTTCGTTATCAGCCCTTTCTCGAGCAATTTCCGGTACAGACTCGTCAGTCCTTTTTCGCTGAGCCCGTATTTGTTCATGAGTTGCTTGTCCGACAATCCTTCGGTGACGTCGTCAAGCACTTCCTTTGCGCTGACAACGGCCTTTTCGTTCTCGCCGAGGCTCGGGAGCATGTCCGCGCTCAAGACGACGGTGATATTCGAGACATCCATGCTGGGGCCGAGTATCGGGTCAACATTCACGAACCGAACATAAAGCCCCCGCGCCTTGATATCTTCATAATACTTCAGAAGGTGTATCACGAAGTCCGTGCACACTTCCTTGACGCCGTTAAAATCGATGAGGATGCCTTTGTCCGGGCCCGTGCTCAACCATTCGACCGTCGTGTCCAGGAAGTCCTCCACATCGGATTCTCGGACCTCCGGTTTGCCCACGTTCAATCGGAAGAATCCGGATTCCTCCATGATAGAAAACGGGGTGACGTCGCTCGGCATGTGATATCGCGTTGTCATCTCACTCAGTGCGCGCGCTCCGCAAACGTTTGAGCGCCCCCGCTTCCGGCCATTCGGGCCGGGGCCGACGATCGCTTCGCGAGGAGCATGAACACCCGGCGCAGAGGCCGATTTTCCCGTTCGCGCGGCCCTCTGATTCTTCGCCGCACGACGCCGGCGTAAATTGGGCCCGGGGCGGCTTTCCGGTCGTTGGGCGAAACAAGACGCCGATTGCGTCCGGCCGGCGCTCTCCGCCAGTCGACTCTACTGAGCGGCTCAACCGATCGAGGCCGGGATTACGGGAATCATGCGGAATTACTATACAGCGCTCTGCGACTCCCAATCAAGCGAAAAAAAATAGATAACGGACCGGCGAGGGAGAACCGACCCCTCCATGCGATCGCTCCCGCTCGTATTCCTCGATCGAATCGTGTAGGTTCCGCCGTTCCGTCGACGCTTCCAAGGAGCTAAACCGTGGTCACCAAACAGCACCCCCACTGGGCGCGGCGATTGGCCCAAAAGGCGTCTCGTCGGGGGACATTGTTGATGATGAAGATCTCCTGCTCGATCTTTCCGCCGATCTGCCTCATGAAGTCCCGAAAGTCGTTGATCGTCAGAGGATGTATGTCCGGGGTGTTGTACCACGGATACGGGTGCGTCTGGTACATGGGCATGCGCCCCCGGCGGACATACTCGAGCGCGATCTTCCAATACCCGAAGTTCGGGAAGGTGATGATCGATTTCGATCCCACCCTGAGCATCTCCTTGACTAACCGATCCGGATAGGTCAACTGCTGGAGCGTTCGGCTGAGAATCACGTATTCGTAGCTCAGATCCGGAAATCCCTCGAGGCCCTGGTCAAGGTCGAGCTTCATCACCCGTATGCCCTTCTCCACGCACTGAATCACCTTGTCCTCGTTCAACTCGACCCCGCACCCCTCGACGTCCTTCTCGTCCCGGAGACGTCGAAGCAAGGTCCCGCTGCCGCATCCGAGGTCAAGCACGCGCGTGCCGGGGGTGATCATGTCGATAACGACGTTGAACCCCACCTCGAACTCGTGGAACGGCGTGCGGATCTCCGTCACGTCAGCCCACATTTGCCAAGAACCCCTTCATGATCCGTGTCAGCGTCGGCATGCCCGCATTGACGAGGAACGAGTCGTGACCGTAGGGCAAATCCAACTCGACGAACGAGACGTCTTTCTTCTCGGCCTGGAGCGCCCGCACGATGGCCAACGACATGGAGGTGGGATAGAGCCAATCCGACGTGAATGAAATCACCAGCATCTTCGACTGAATATTCTTGAACGCGTTTTCCAGTCCGTCGTAGCTCATGGCAAGATCGAAGTGGTCGATCGCCTTGGTGATGATGATGTAGGAGTCCTCGTCGAAGCGCTGAACAAAGCTGCTGCCCTGATGCTCCAAGTACGATTCGACCTCGAATTCGCCCTCCTCGGCCCCGTTTTCTCCAATGCTGTACCGGAAGCCGTTCATATCCTTGAGCTTGAGCTTACGGCCGAATTTCGCCTCCATGGTCTCATCGGAGAGATAGGTGATATGCCCGATCATCCGGGCCACCGCCAGGCCTCGGCCCACTCCTTTCCTCTCGCCGCGGGCCTCGTCACGTTGTTCGCGTCGAATCGGATCGTTTTGAATCGCGTTCCTGCCGACCCAATCGAAGGCGATCCCCTGGGGGGAGAGTCTGGCCGTCGCCGCGATGACCGCAGCGGACCGCACGCGTTCCGGGTATCGAACGGCCCATTCCAACGCCTGCATTCCGCCCATCGAACCGCCGACCACACTGTGGAGCCGACGTATGCCCAAGTGTTCGACCAGTTTAGCCTGAACATTCACCATGTCACCGATGGTAATGAGAGGAAAGGACCGCCCGTACGGCTTCCCCGTCACGGGATTGACGCTGGGAGGGCCCGTGGTGCCCTGGCATCCGCCGAGACAGTTCGAGCAGATAACGAAATACTCGTCGGTGTCGATCCCCTTGCCCGGACCGACCATTGCGTCCCACCAGCCGACCCGGCCCGATTCGTCGATACCCGCCACGTGCGCGTCCCCGGACAGCGCATGAACGATCAGCACGGCGTTGTCCTTTTCCGGAGACAACTCACCGTACGTCTGGTACGCGACGGTCAGCGGTCCCAGGTAAACGCCCGATTCGAGATCGATGCCGGGAAATTCCGCGTATTGGCGTTCAACCCGACCGTACGCGCCGTCCGATTCAGCGTACTCGTGCACAACGTGAGGGGACATACCCGAATAAACCTCTTCCTCACACTCCGCGGGCGGGCGCAGCGCAGCGCCGGCGGCCGGCTCGACGCGTCGAAGGGCGTCCGCCGCGCGTTCGACTGTTAGACGTCAAACATATCAATTTCGCCATTTCCACGAATTGTCAAGTCTCGCGGACCGCGGGAATCCGTTCGTCAAAGACTTGATTGAGGCCTTACTCGCATCAGCCTGAGGTGAAAGTGGGGAGTCTCGGCGCGGAGCCGCAATATTTCTCCACAACGTCGTTCATGCCGTTTCGTCGGCCTTGCCGGGCGATTTCCTGCAGAAGCTCGCCGGCCTGAGCGTTTTCGTACCACGCTTCGCCGAATTGTTCTTCCAGGTATCGCGCCATGACACTCGAGCCGCTCCACGCGTCCAGGTAATCGAGCGCGTAAAAGTCGGACTCACGATCGACAAGGTACCCCTCCGGCTCGTACACGAAACCGGTCGCGCGGGTGAGATTACGGCAATACGGCTCGGAATTCTTGATGTCACCCAGCTCGTGGAATTCCTTCTCGCCGAGAACCTTGCCGATGTGCCGCCGAATGAGGCAGAGTTTCTTCGTCTCATAGAGTTCGACCATTCGATCCACTTGGTCGGCGGGCATACCCGCTACGCCCGTGAGCCACGCTCGATTGCCGATAAGATCCATGAAGAGGAAAGCGAACATCTCGTCGAGCGCGCCCGACCGATAGAGTCGACGGTAGGGCAACGCCAGGTCGGGGCGCATGAAAGAGAGGAAGAAAGCGTGCCCCGCCTCGTGAAGGATGGTCTCCACGTCAATCAGCCCGCCTATGGGCTTCAGAAGAATGTGCGTCTCACCCGGTATCTCCACGCCCACGCACAACCCATCGGAACTCTTCCCCGGCTCGTCACTGATATCGAGCGTCACGTCGGGTCGCTCCGCGGGATCGAATCCCAGTCCGCCGAGCGTCTTACCCAGAAGCTCCTCGAGCCTCGATACGGGAAAATACTCGTCGAACCGGCGGATGCGCACCAAGTGCAACGCGTGGTACCGGCTCACATCAACAAACGGCCGCTTCAGCTTCTCCATAACCCATGGAGTCATCCGCTGCGCGTACACATCCGCGGTCTCTCCCAGATACTCCTCGAGCGTCTCCGCGACGTCGTCCAACGAAACGCGCTTCTTGGCTTCACAGTATGCGATGTAGTCGCTGAAGCCGAAGCGCTCTTTGACGGTCTTCAGGGCGGTCTCCAGGATTGCCAACATCAGGGGATTTAAAAGGGATTTAAAGGCGATAGAGCACTCTTTCTCCATCTCTTCCCGCGCGGTGAAATCCGTCTCGGCTTGCAACCACGGCGCCACCTCGACCGCCGGAATCTTCTCCGCGCCCACGTGCATGAAGCAGCGACGGCTGTAAAACCGGAGCATGTCATTCAGGACGGCGGTATCCGCCTCGACCGTCAAATCTATGCAGCCGAAGAGAATCCGTTCCAGCGCGTCCACTTCGGCTTCACTGTCGGCTGTGCGGATCGCTTCTCTCAGATATTCCGCGGTTTCCGGCTTCATGGGAAGCGGATGTGCCTCCATGATATCTTCCGTTTTGAGCGCGGAAGGCGTTCCCAGGATCTGGGCTATGGTCAGTCGGGCCAGCTCCCGATGGATGGAGTCGATCTGATCCAGAATTTTGAGTGTTCGAGGATCGTCCACTTTCGGCGTCCTTTCGTGCCGCCACGGCCGCAGACAAAGAGGGGCGCGACGGCTCCTGTCGAATGAGCCGGGGCATGCGCTCGATCCGGCTCCTCCTTACATACCGGATTCCACGCCGAAGGTCATCTATTGTGTCGAATTCGTTTGGCCGAAGGCCGTGGGCGCCGCCGCGGATCGTACGGCGCCGGGATCCGTCTGTCCCTGAGCCCCTTGGAAAGCGTGCGACAATCGAGCGGCCGCGGACCAACCGGAGAATGATCACCGGAGGCGTCGATCCCCCGACCGAACGGTTCTCCACCGTCGGTCGCTCGCGTTCACGGCATATTCGTCTGAGCTTACGCGGTGAGGAGGATCACTTGAAGTTGCGCATGGCGTTCGGATGCCCGTAATTGGAGCGCTGGTTCGAACCGTTTCGCCGGCCGCCGTTCCTGCGGTTGCCTTTATTCTGATTACCGCCGCGACGATTCTTGCTCTGCATCAGGCAATCAAGCGAACAAAATCCGTACGCCGAGTACGTCATCGTATTGAACGTGTTAAATTCTCTTCCGCATGTTCTACATCGTTGCAAAGTACTTGCCTCCATTCACCCGTCCAGCGGGCTGTATTGAGTTTCCTTCCGGTTTCCCCGTTTGGTGATTCAGGAGCGGCCGGCGCCGTTACGTTTGGGAAGTCTGTACGTCGGCGCCGCGGCTTACACCCGATTGAACGTTGGATTAAGGAGCGGCTGAGCTCCCGGGTTCCAAAACTAACTAAAGAAGATCGGGTTTATAAATCGCCGGGCGACGGCTGTCAACGTCTTTTCCATTCCCTTGCCGGCAGGCCGTTTCGGCGTCTCGACCGATGCGTTCGTGGAACCCGCCTCGGCGAGGGCTTTCCCTCTCGGTACTTGCGCGGTCATCCGACGAAAGTCAAGCAACGAGAAATCCCCTCAAGCCGCCGGCGGCCTCCCGGCACGCTCGGCTTCCGGCCTTTGCGCCGTTTCGTCGCTTCGGCCTAGACTTCTCTCGGTGTTGGCGCTCACACGAGAGCCGAAAGAGGTCCACGCCGTTTTCGGATCAGATATCCACCTTTGTGGTCGATGAGGCCGTTTTCACAGGCGTGGCGACTTTTCGCCCCGCCGACGCTGAGGAACGTGTAAACGATCGGCAACCTGGTGCGTGGAAGGTCCTCTTTCTCTATAGTCACTCAAGTCACGCACAGGTTCCCCCGCCATCTTCCCACGCGCCGACCCACCATTCGACCATCAATTCTCAAGCGGGTACAGAAATTCGTGCAGTCGGTCCGTCGGACGCCGTACATGGGCCGGTTTCCACGCGTATCAAACCTCTTAACACGCGCCCGACACTATGTCAAATCCTCCTCGATGAAAAACGTGTTCCGGCGCGTGATTTTTCAGCTCGGGGCGCCGACGGCGCCGCGCGGCCCAAGAAATGTCCTTTTGACATTTCGCCGTTTTTCCTTTATCATCGGCGATCTACATTTCTCTACACGGATGTCCCTTGATGAGCAGCCATTCGTTCCGCGGGTTTCTTGTCTGCTTCTGTTTGATCCTCGTATCCTGCAGCGCGACCAAGTACCTCAAGGGCGGAATACACGGGAAGGTCGACGAAGATCTCACCATCGTCAAGCTCATGGAAGCGCCCAACAAGTACCTTAACGACGAAATTGTCTTCTCGGTCCGCTTCTATCAAAAGGGCAACCTCCCCTGCCCGCTCGGCGACGATTACGTCAACTTCATCATCGCCGACCGCATCAGCTACATCATGCTCGACAAGGTCTGGATCAAAGAAAAGAAAGCAGGCGTCCTCGACCAACTCGATGAGATGGAAACCGTCGTCATGAAGGCGCGGGTCTTCAAAGTCGATCGAGAACAGGACCCCAACCTCGAGGCCCTCGAAATCAAACCCGAATAAACGGAACCGTAATGGTTCGCCGGGCTTGAGGCGGCTCTGCGCCCGGTGAGGATGGAGGGGGAGACTCATCTCC
>CAYLRL010000071.1:0-25645 GCA_964385875.1 uncultured Syntrophales bacterium | reverse complement strand
ACGGGCCTAGCGGTCGTAACCGACATCACCGAATGGAAGCTCGCGGAGCTGGCCCTGCGTGAAAGCGAAGAGCGATATCGGGCGCTTTTCGAGAAGGCGGAGGACGCCATATTCATCGTGGCCGCGGAGGGCGCCGACGCGGGAAACATCGTGGCCGCGAACCCCGCTGCCGCGCAAATGCACGGGTACACGATCGACGAGCTGCTCTCGATGAAGATGTCCGACCTCGACACCGAAGAGGAAGCGAGCCGATTCGCCGACCGACGCCGACGAATGACGCACGGCGCCTGGATAAAGGAAGAGCATTACCACGTGCGCAAGGACGGGGCCGTTTTTCCCCTCGACTTGACCGCGGGCGAGATCGATTTAGGGGGCAAGCGATACATTTACAGCATCAGCAGAGACCTGACCGAACGCAAGAAAGCCGCGGATCTTCTCATTCAGTCCGAACGGATTCAGGCCGTCGCGGAAATGGCCGGAGGAGTGGCTCACAATTTTAACAATCTCCTGCAGATCGTTATGGGCGGCGCCCAGCTCGGCCTGACCAACCTCGAACTCGGCTCGATCGAATCCGCGGTATCCAACCTCGAAGAAATCCTCGAGAGCGCCAAGATGGGCGCCAAGACGGTTCGGCGTCTGCAGGATTTTGCGCGCGTCCGGGAGGATGACCCCCAACGGGAGGGAAAAATCTTCGACCTGTCAACCACGGTGAGTCATGCGATCGAAATGAGCAGGCCCTGGTGGAAGACCGCCGCAGAGCGGGAAGGAATCAAGATCTCCATAAATCGCTACCTGAAGAGCGACTGCTTCATCAAAGGCAAAGAGAACGAACTCTTCGAGGTGGCCGTCAACTTGATCAAGAACGCGGCCGAAGCCTTGCCCGGCGGCGGCGAAATCAGGATACGAACCGGCTTCGAGAACGGCCGCGTCATGTTCTTGGTGCAGGACGACGGCGTGGGTATCGAAGAGGATTGCCTGGGTAGGATATTCGAACCGTTTTGGACTACGAAGGGTATTCAAGGGACCGGTATGGGGCTTGCCAGCTGTTACGGCATCGTCCAGCGGCATGGGGGCGAAATATCCGTCGAGAGCGCCAAGGACGAGGGAACCGCGTTCACGATCAGCCTTCCGACCGCCGACCGTGGATTGTCAGGTCCCACCTCCCATGAGCGGTCGACCGTCGACTTCCGCGCCAACATCCTGGTCGTCGACGACACGCCCGCGGTGGTGTCCCAAATCGAAAGCATGCTCACAGCCGCCGGCCAGACCGTCTATATAGCGTATTCGGGTCGAGAAGCCGTGCAGGTCTTTGCCGACACACCCGCTGATCTCATCATTTCCGACCTGGGCATGCCGGAGATGAACGGCTTACAAGTCGCCGCAGCGGTGCGTGACCTCTGCCGACAAAGAGGCGTTCGGCGGCCTCCCTTTATCATGTTGACCGGTTGGAGCGGCCTGAGGTCCGATGAACAAAGCTCGACCGAAGACGGCGTGGACGCTGTGATCGAGAAACCCGTGGAATTGCATGAATTACTCGAGGTTATGAAGAGGTTGTTGGGAGAGCGGCTCCCGTGATTGCTCCGGCCGGCGCCGCACTCCGGCTTCACCCGCGCGCTCGAGATGATGAAAGACCGGGAGTCCTGGAAAGGCTCGAAGCCTTTAGAATGACACCTTGGCGTGCCCGCCGACCAGATAGATAAGCCTACGATAAATGAGATCGTATTCCGCGCCGGTCGTCCCACCCCCTACCGTCTCGGTCTCGAGGTCGTCCGACGCATAGAGGCTCATGGTGGTCATCTTCAGGAATCCTCCCAGGCTCACCCGATCCGAGACTCGACGATCGTATGAGCCGAACAATTCCGCCCAAAAGCCCTTCCACCGATCAAAGGTCCAGGTTCCTTCGTCCCGGTATCCGCCTCCGCCGAAGGTTTCTCCGTAGTGAATGCTTCCGTACACGACGGGTGAAGCGATACCTCGCGTGACGAATTCGTAGTTCGAGCCGCGCATGCAGTACTGCGCCCCCATATAGGGAATCAGCATCGAAATCTCGACGTTCATTTCGTCGTCGGTTCCCGAATCGAACACAAATTCGTTGAAGTTCATCTCGAAGCTCTTGGCGTAGTAGTCATATCGCAGGCCGTTGATCTGGGAGAATCCGTTCTTGACCGCGCCGGGCATCCAAGAGAAGTGAATCGATCCGTCAATGAACCACCCAGTGGTCTTCGTGTCCCATCTTCTGGTAACCCCCGTCGACTCGGTTTCCGGCGCGCTCCACGGATAGACGTATTTGCTCCGCGCTTCGCGCTCAAACGAGAGGAGCCACCAGCCTTCAAGCGCGAGGGCGATCTCCTCGTACGGTCGCGCGGTCTGGGACGCGCCGAGGAAGATCCCGTCCTCCGGGTACCAATGTTTGACCGCCTGAAGGTTGTTGAGCGCGGTTCCGGTATTCCTGAGCTCGTGGAACACGTGAGCCCCGTTCTCTACTAAATATCCGGCGTAGAACTTCGTTGGATCCAAAAACGGGAGGGGGCCGCAGGCAGGATTCGGAGATCCGTATTCGCCGAGCGCGGGGAGTTGAGGCATGCGAAACGTCGGCGGCTCGAGAGCCGGCAGGCCGGGCAAGCCCTGGCCCTCCGCAAACGAAGCTCCGTGCGAGCCCCAGGCAAGAAAGACCGCCGCGATCACAATCAGGCGCCGTACACCGGCGCGTCGGAGGAACCAGTTCGCCGGGGCGACCTGCAATCGACCGAACTCCATCACCGTACCTCCTCGATAGCGGATCGCTCGAATAAGAGGCGGAAAAAAACCGCCGCCAAGGCTCATATCATGCCTTTCGAACGACCCGAGGAAGCCGAAATCGGCTAACCCGAGCACTTTGCGTCAATCGTTTACGCCTTGTACCGGAAACGCCGATCAGTATACCACAGATACGGCGCGTCGACGAGCGCAAACCCGATTTGCGCTTCAAACATCGTTGGAGCGGCGATTAAGCTCGCATTTCGGACCGTCCGAGCCTGGACGCGCTCAGTACCGCCGATGGAAGAAGCGTCCGAGCTTGCCTGATAAAAATAAAATGTGCTAGACTTTTGAGTAACAAGAGGGGGTCTGGGGGGATGGATCAGATACCCGGATATCGACCGCTCGCCGTGATTTATGAGAGCGCGTCCGTGATCGTTTATCGAGCCCGCCGCGAAGGCGACGGTTTGCCCGTGATCCTCAAGATGATCGCGGGCCGCTATCCCACTCCGCAGCAAATCCTTAAACTGAAGCAGGAATACATGGTCATCAAGGCCCTCGAGCGGATCGAGGGGGTGGTCGACGCGTACGGCCTCGAGAAGTGCCGGAATACCATGATGATCGCGCTGGAAGACTTCGGCGCGCGGTCGCTCGATCAAATTCCCGTTTTCGAGCGCTGTTGCTTGGCCGATATAGTGCGGCTCGGCGTGCGGCTGGCGGAAATACTCGGCGCGATTCATGCCGAACAGGTCATACACAAGGACGTCAATCCCTCGAATATTCTGATGAATGAGCGCACGGGCGTCGTCAAGGTTGCGGACTTCTCCGTCTCGGCGGTCCTCGCGAAAGAGGACCCGGCGACCCGCGGCGCGGACATTCCCGAAGGGTCCCCCGCGTACGTCTCCCCCGAACAGACCGGTCGCATGAACCGCTCTTTGGACTGGCGAACCGATTACTACTCCTTCGGGGTGACGCTCTACGAACTCCTGACGGGGCGTCTTCCCGTTGAAGGAGAGGACGCGCTCGAGATCGTTCACGGACATATCGCTCGGATTCCCGCTCCTCCCAAGCGGATCAGGCCCGAGATTCCCGCGTCGGTTTCGGACGTTGTGATGAAGCTTCTGTCGAAGAACGCGGAAGATCGCTATCAAAGCGCCCGGGGAATCATCGCCGACCTCACGTGGTGTATCGAAGAAATAGAGGGAACGGCGGCCGACATTGAATTCACTCCGGGGCGCCGGGACGCGCCGAGCAGGTTCCACGTCCCCGAGAAGCTCTACGGGAGGGAACCGGAAATCCGCCGACTCATGGAGGCCTTCGACCGGGTCGGCGCGGGCGGCTCCGAACTCGCCCTTGTCAGCGGCGCCCCGGGTATCGGGAAGACGTCCCTGGTCAAGGAAATCTACAAGCCGGTCACCCGCCGCCGCGGCTACTTCATTTCCGGGAAATTTGATCCGTTCCGCCGAAACACGCCGTACGGCGCGCTGGTCGACGCTCTTCGCGAAATGATCAAGCAGGCCCTTTCGGAAAGCGAAGAGAAGCTCGACGGCCGCCGAAAACGTCTCTTAAATGCGCTCGGCCGCAACGGCCGGGTCATCATCGACGTCATACCCGAAGTGGAACTGATCGTGGGACCTCAACCGCCGGTGCCCGAATTGGGCCCTATGGAGGCCGGCAACAGGTTGAATCTCTTCTTCCGTCGCTTCATCCGGGCGTTTTGCTCCGAGGATCGCCCATTGACGGTCTTCCTCGACGATCTCCAGTGGGCGGATTCATCCTCCTTAGGCCTGCTCGAACTGATGATGACCGACGAAGAAACCAAGTATCTCTTTGTGATCGGAGCGTATCGAGACGCGGAAGTAAGCCCCGCGCATCCCCTTTCCCTCACGATCGGATCCTTGAAGGAGCGGGGTATTCCCAGTACGGAAATTGCGCTCGAACCGCTCGCGCATCAGCAGGTGATCGAAGTCACCGCGGACGCTCTCCGTGCGGACGCCGACACCGCGGCCCCCCTGGCGGCGCTTGTCCTCGAAAAGACCGCCGGGAATCCGTTTTTCGTGAGGGAGTTTCTGAAATCCTTACATTATGCGGACCTTCTCCGCTTCGATTTCGACACGCGTGTCTGGTCATGGGACCTGGACAAGATCACCGCGCTCGACATCACCGACAATGTCGTCGATTTGATGAGCGGCAAAATGCGGCGGTTGAGCAGACCGACACAGGAGCTGCTCAAAGTCGCGGCTTGCCTGGGCAATCAATTCGATCTTCAAACCGCTATTCCCATCATGAACGCGGCTCCGGCAGAAAGCGCTCATGCGCTCAAGGAAGCGCTGTCTGAAGGGCTCGTCTTCCCCGCGGGGCGGGCGTACACATCGGTCGGACTGGATGAGTCGGAACTTGCCGAGGTCAGCCCCCAATACAAATTCTCCCATGACAGGATACAACAGGCCGCGTATTCGCTGCTTTCCAACGGCGAGCGTCCGGAACTCCACCTCAAGCTCGGCCGACTGATGCTCGAGCGTGTCCAGCCCGATTCCCTGTCCGAGAAAATCTTCGACATCGTCAACCAGCTCAATCTCGGCGCAGACCTTCTCACGAGCGAAAGCGAACGCCTGAGACTGGCCGAACTGAATCTCGACGCGGGCCGGAAAGCCAAGGCGTCGTCGGCGTTCGAGCCCGCGTACAGGTATTTCAAGGCCGGCCTCGCCGTGATTGACGCGGACGGTTGGAAGCGCTCGTACGATCTCACGCTGCAACTGCACGTCGAGGCCGCGGAAACCGCATTCCTTACGACCGACTTCGATGAAATGGAAGAGTTCATCGCTACCGTCCTCGAGCACAGTCGAACACTTCTTGATGAGGTCAAGGTCCATGAGGTGCGCATTCTTGCCTATACCGCGCGCAACAAGCGCTACGAAGCGGTCCGGACCGCGTTGCCGGTGCTCCGGCTCCTCGGCGAGGAATTCCCCCGCAATCCGTCGAAGATTCGTATCTTCGCGGACTTTTTCGAGACCAAGCTGGCTCTCACCGGCAGGGAGATATCCGATATCAGCCGGCTGCCGCCCATGACCGACCCCCACAAGCTCGCCGCGCTTCGCATCCTTTCTCGAGCCGCGTCCGCTGCCTATACCGCGGCTACCGCGCTCTTCCCGCTCATGGTCTTCAGGATGATCCGCATCTCGCTTCGACACGGGAACTCCGCGGAATCGCCATTTGCCTTCGCCGCGTACGGCATCATCCTCTGCAGCGTCATCGGAGATATCGAAGCGGGCCATGAATTCGGCCGCGTCGCGCTCGACATTGTCGAAGACGATCGGTTCAAAGAGCACAAAACCAAGATCGTCTTCATAGTGAATTCGCTCATCAGCCATTGGAAAGAGCATGTGGGCAAGAGCTTGAAGCCGCTCCAGGCCGGGTATCAATTGGGTCTCGAGGTGGGCGATCTCGAATACGGCGCGCTGTGCGCTTCCTTCTATTGCACACGAGCGTTCGCGGGAGGAAAGGAACTCACCGAACTGGAACGCGAAATGGCCGCGTACCGCCAGGGCATGCGGGAAGTCAAGCAGGAGACGCTCCAGCACCTGTGCGACCTATTTCATCAGGCCGCGCTCAATCTCATGGGTCGCTCCGAGTCGCCCACTCGATTGGTCGGCGAAGCGTACGACGAAGACGTCCTCCTGCCCGCGCTTTCCGAAGCCAACGAGCGGGCGATCATCTATTCCACCTATCAGAACAAGCTGCTGTTGAGTTATCTCTTCGAGGATTATCGCGCCGCAGTGAAGAACGCGGACATGGTGGAAAAATTCGCGGACGGCGCGCGAGGAACCATAACCGTCTCACAAGCGGTCTTCTACGATTCGTTGGCCCGGTTGGCCGTATGGGAGGAGGCGAGCGAAGCGGAACGCGCGGCCATTCGTCGTAAAGTGAAAGCCAACCAGAAGAAGATGAAAAAATGGGCGCGCCACGCGCCGTCGAACTATCAGCATAAACACATGCTCGTCCATGCCGAGCTCCTTCGCGTTCTCGGTCGGCACGCGGACGCGTCGGACTACTACCACCAGGCCGCTGCCGTGGCGGCGCTCAACGATTACATCAACGAGGAAGCCGTCGCCAAAGAGCTGACCGCCAAACACTACCTGGGACGCGGCCGACTCGTCAGCGCCCGAGCGTACATGCAGGAG
This sequence comes from uncultured Syntrophales bacterium, assembly GCA_964385875.1. Classification (GTDB taxonomy): domain Bacteria; phylum Desulfobacterota; class Desulfomonilia; order Desulfomonilales; family Desulfomonilaceae; genus CAYLRL01. The sequence goes on along the minus strand of CAYLRL010000071.1, from coordinate 18,728 downwards.
GCCTGTTACTCCTACATGAGATGGGGAGCGCACGCCAAGGTCCGGCGCCTGCAAGACCGATATCGAAGCCTGTTGAGCGGCGACGCTCATTCGCCCGAGATCTCCGCGCGCGGCGACACCGCGGCCGCAACTGCTTCGGAAACCACCGCGACGGGAGAAAGCCGCCTCGATGTGGCGGCAATTATGAAGGCGGCTCAAACCATCTCCGGCGAAATCGTTCTCGACACGTTGATCGGCGAGCTCATGACCATCGTGCTGGAACACGCGGGAGCCCAGCGGGGCTTCCTCTTGCTCGATTCCGAGGACGGGCTCCGTCTGGAGGCGCGCGGCGAGGTGACCGAAGAAGGGGCGACCGCGCTCCATGTTCGGTCGTTCGACTATGGTTCGGAGCTTTCCGAGGCGATCGTGAACTATGTCGCACGATCAGGCGACAGTGTTGTTCTCGGCGACGCGGCCAATGACGGAGAGTTCATCAACGATGCGTACGTGCTCCGGATGACGCCGAAATCTATCCTGTGCACGCCGCTGGTCCATCAGGGTCGGCTCATCGGCGTCGTCTATCTCGAGAACAACCTCGCGACCGGCGTCTTCACTCCCGACCGTCTCGAGGTGGCCCGCCTGCTTTGTTCTCAGGCAGCGGTTTCCCTCGAGAACGCAGGGCTCTACGAGCGGCAGGCCAATTACTCCCGCATCCTTGAAAAGCGCGTCGCGGAACGGACCGAAGCCTTGGAAACCGCCAACCGGGACCTCGGCGCCAAAATTGAGGAAAAGGAGCGGGCCGAGCAAGCCCTCCGACGCAGTGAAGAAACAACGAGAGCGCTCCTGAACGCCACCACCGACGCCGCGCTTATGGTCGACATCGACGGAATCATCCTCGCGGCGAACCATGTCGCGGCAGCGCGGCTGGGGGTGACCGGCGAGGAGATCGTCGGACAAAACCTCCTCCACCTCTTTCCGGCTCAGATCTCGGAAGAACGACGCATGCGGGCCGCCGAAGTCGTCAGGACCGGCAGACCGGACAGATTTGTGGACAGAGAAGGCGACGTTTATCAGGACAACACAGTCTATCCGGTCTTCGGCGCCGACGGCCGAGTCGAGATGCTGGCGGTCTTCTCCAGAGATATAACGGACCAGATCGCTTCGGAAAAGGCCCTGTTGAGCGCCAAGGAGGAGGCGGAACACGCCAGTAAGGCAAAGAGCGAATTTCTCGCGAACATGAGTCACGAACTGAGAACGCCGCTCAACGCAATCATCGGTTTCTCCGAGGTCCTCAACGATGAAATCTTCGGACCTCTGAACGAGCGCCAGATGAAGTACGTCAAGCACGTGCTCGGGAGCGGCCGACACCTCCTGCGCCTCATCAACGACATCCTCGACCTGGCGAAGGTGGAATCGGGCAAGATGGACCTCTCGATCACGCGAGTCAATCTCGTGGAACTCCTCGAGAACAGCCTCTTCATGATCAAGGAACGGGCGGCGGCCCATGATCTCCGAGTGGAACTGGACGTGCGGGAGGACCTCGGTCAGCTTCATATCGAGGCCGACGAGGTGAAACTGAGACAGGTGATCTTCAACCTCCTCTCCAACGCGACGAAGTTCACTCCCGACGGCGGCCGCATAATTCTCTCTGCGGATCGTCACGAAGGGGAGATCGTAATCGGCGTTACGGATTCCGGGATCGGCCTCAAGCCCGAAGATCAAAAGCGCATCTGGGGCCCATTCGAGCAGGTCGACTCGTCCCTCTCCCGCCGTCACGAAGGCACAGGCCTGGGCCTTGCCCTCAGCCGACGAATGGTCGAGGCGCAAGGGGGCAGAATCCGGGTCGAAAGCGAAGGTGAAGGCAAGGGCTGCGCGTTCAGCTTCACCATTCCCCTCGACGGCGTTGGCGACCGCTAATCCGTCCGTTCGTACGGGTCCTTGCCGTCGGGAAACATTGCTGAAAACGGCTCGTATTTCTCGAGAGCGAAGACCGAGCCGAAATTCATCCCCTTCCGCAGGCCCGTCATCATCAGAGGCCGAGCGGCCGCCACATTCAATTCGCCCTCGCGGGTGAGCGCGTCGTCGGCGATTTCGAGCCTGACCACTTTGCCGACGATAAGCGTGTATCCGCCCTCGTCGAACTCCTTGTGCAGGGTGCACTCCATCCAAGCGTAGCACCCGGCTATCCCGGGCGCGGCGATCGCGTGGGACGGCTTTTCCTCGATCCCCGCGACCTCGAATTCATCGACCTCGGGAGGCAGACGCTTTGCCGTCGGGATCACTTTGTCGGCCATATCCGCGCCGGCCAGGTTCACAACGAACTCACCCGTGGCGCGGATATTGTCCAGGGTATCCCGCCGGGGAGCGGACGCGAGGCAGATAAGGTCGAGCGGCCTGAGGATCGGCATAATGCAGGACCAGGGAGCGATGTTTCGTACGCCGGCCGCGCTGACGGTGGATACGAATGTGACGGGAAGGGGTATGACGCCTTCTCTTTGCGAGGGTTTGAGAATCATGGACTCCTCCGATGAGCGCCGAGAGGGGGTTTGTACGGCGCGCTGCGATGAAACGGTTGACGCGGTTGCACGCTCTCTGTTAACGTAGCACACCGCACGGCGCTATTGTCAATATGTGCCACAATCGCGGCCGGCGTAACGGACCAACGATGACCGACTTCTCCATAGCAAACGCATACAGCCGATCCTTCGTCGCAAAGATTCTTTTGCTCGTTGTCTTTCTCGCGGCGCTCTTTGTCGTGACCGTCGTTTCGTTGGCGCTCGGTTCGTTCCATATGTCTCCCATTGACGCGCTCTGGGCGCTCTTCGGCGCGCTGGAGGGATCCGAAGGGATCGTGATTTGGAATATCCGCATGCCGCGGATCGCCGCAGCCATTGTCGCCGGCTGGGGGTTGGGGGTGTCCGGGGCGGTCATGCAATGCCTTCTGAAGAACCCCCTTGGGTCGCCCTTCACGTTGGGCATCAGTCACGGCGCGGCGTTCGGGGCGGCGTTCGCCATCGTTGTTCTGGGAGCGGGAGGAGCCCAATACGGGGCCCTGCGCACCACGGCCGCGTCGTTGCTCCAGGTCTACAACGTCTATGCGGTCACACTGTGCGCATTTCTCGGCGCAATGATCACCACGGCGATAATCCTCCTGCTCGCCCGGATGCGACAGATGCGGCCCGAGTCGATCATTCTCGCCGGCGTGGCCATGTCGTCGCTCTTCGTTTCGGGGACGATTCTCATCCAATACTTCGCGACCGAAGTGGAATTGGCGTCGATCGTCTTCTGGACGTTCGGCGACGTCTCCCGCTCGAACTGGAACGAAATCGGGATCATGACCGCGGCCACGGTCGTGGGGACCGCGTACTTCATATTCAAGCAGTGGGACTTCAATGCGATGTCCGCAGGTGAAGACACAGCGAAGAGTTTGGGGGTCGAAACGGAGCGAACCCGGCTCTGGGGTATGTTCATGGCGGCCCTCGTTTCAGCGCTGGTGGTGGCGTTTCACGGTGTAATCGCGTTCCTGGGCCTCCTGGCGCCCCACATCGGACGACGGCTGGTGGGAGCGGATCACCGACTCCTCATCCCGCACAGTTGTGTGCTGGGCGCGCTCCTGCTGCTCTCGGCGGATACAATCGGACGGGTCCTCGTAGGCTCGGGAACGCTGCCCGTGGGAGTGCTCACCTCGTTTATGGGAGCGCCCCTCTTCCTCTACTTGCTCATAGGAGGCAGGAACAAATGATCCTTGAGGTCTCGAATATAACCTTCAGCTACAACAGTCACCCGGTGCTCGACGGGCTGAGCTTCCGTCTCGAGCCCGGTGTTGTGCTGGGCGTCCTGGGCGTCAACGGCGCCGGGAAATCCACATTGCTCAAGTGCATCAACCGGATCCTGCGCCCCGGCAAAGGCGCGGTCCTGATCGATGAGAACGACGTCGCCCGGATGCGCCGCTCCGAGATCGCCAAACGGGTGGGATACGTCCCGCAGCGACACGACGAAGATAAGCTGACCGTCTTCGACTCGGTCCTCTTGGGCAGGCGGCCGTACATCGAGTGGAACGCGACCGAGAACGATCTGCGGATCGTCGAGCGGGTCATACGACTGATGCGCCTCGAAGCGCTCGCCATGCGGCCCATCGATCACTTGAGCGGCGGCGAGGCGCAAAAGGTGGTCCTCGCGAGGGCCCTCGCCCAGGAACCGGACCTCCTCCTGCTCGATGAACCCACGAGCAATCTGGACCTGAAGAATCAGCTCGAAGTGATGGGCCATGTGCGCCGCGTGGTGAAGACCGATGGAATCGCGGCGATCGTCTCGGTCCACGACCTCAATCTCGCGCTTCGGTTCGCTGACCGTTTCCTGCTTCTGAAGGACGGAGCGATACACACGTTGTCGGATCGTTCCGGCATAACCCGGGACGTGATCAAGGACGTCTACGACGTGGACGTCATTCTGGGCGAACTCGACGGATACCCCGTCCTGATCCCGACGGGTACTTGACAACCGTGGCCCCCCCTTCTCGCAAGGCGGGACCGAACATTCATCGTCCGTCCATCGATAAGGAAAGGAGTCTCTTTGTCATGAGAATGCGCGCAGCGCCGGCGATTCTTATTGTCACCGTTCTTTTTTGCTGTATGTTTCCGGCGGTGTCGTTCCCTGCCGAACAGGCCGGCTCACCGAAGACCGCCGCCGTCGAGGCTGCTCAAAAGGCCATGGAAGAACTCGGTGTCACGAAAGGCGATCGCTCGGCTCTTCTGCTCACCAACGCCTACTACGGGCAAGTGAACGGGAAGAGCGCGGAGGCCTGTCGGGACTATCTGTCCGACGCAACCGGCTTGACCACCGAAACCCGGACGCTCCTCGACGTCCATACCGCGTTCAACGGGCCGCGCCGGTTTTACGTGTACAACAAGGACACAAACAAGCTCGTTTTGACCGACCGAAAGAAGGTCGCTCAAGACGTCGAGGAGCGATAACCATGAGAGCCCCGTTCACCGCAGTGCGGTCGATCATAGGAATACCGGCAATAATCCTGCTTCTGTGCGGGCTTGTCTCCGCCGCGGACACGGTCACCGTTACGGACATGGCGAAACGGACGGTGGAAGTCCCGAAGGATCCGCAGCGGATCATCTGCCTGGCGCCGGGCACGCTCCGACTCGTCTGCTATCTCGGCTCTCAGGACAAGCTCGTTGGGATCGAGCGATTCGAGAAGACCCGCCCCGTCGGCCGGCCCTATTGGATCGCCAATCCTCAGCTCGCGAAGCTCCCCAACGTCGGACCGGGGGGTCCGAAGAGCATCAACGCGGAACCCGACCTGGAAGCTGTTCTCAGCGTGAAACCCGACGTCATCTTCATCTCCTACATGAGGAAGCCGAAAGCGGACGAGCTTCAGAAAAAGATCGGTATTCCGGTCGTTGTCGTCACCTATGGGCGATTCGCCACGTTCGATCCCGTAGTCTTCGACTCTTTAAAGATGATGGGAAAGGTCCTGGGCAAGGAGAAGCGCGCGGGCGAGATCGTCGCGTTTATCGAAACCGCTCGAAAGGACCTGATTAAACGAACGGAGGGCGTCCCCGAATCGGAGAAGGCCGATGTGTACGTGGGCGCAATCGGATACAAAGGCTATCAAGGCATCGAAAGCACGGACGCGACCTACGTGCCCCTCGAGTGGATCAAGGCCAACAACGTCGCCAAAAAAGCTCAGAAAGCGGGACACCTCTTCATCGACAAAGAACGGCTCCTCTCCTGGAACCCGTCAATCATCTTCGTCGACGCGGGCGGGCTGAAGCTCGTGCAGGAAGATTTTCGGGAGAAGCCGGACTTCTACGATGGATTGAAAGCGTTCAAACAGAAGTCGGTATACCTCTTGCTCCCGTTCAATTGGTACATGACCAATATCGGAACCGCGATCGCGGACGGATACGCGTGCGGCAAAGTCCTGTATCCGGACAAATTCAAGGACTTGGATTTGCCGAAGAAAGCGGACGAAATCTACACGTTTCTGTTGGGAAAGGCGATCTATAAGACAATGGAAAAGGACTTCGGCGCGCTCGGTCAACCGATCGGTTTCTAGAATATCAGGGGGGCCCGGTCGGAGCTGATCATGCCCTCTATGCCCGGGCTCCCCTGACCCTATCTAATTCCGGCTCACGCCCGTCGTACCCGCGCGCCCTCGAACCTTCCCTTAGTGCGAATGATCGTGAATTTCCCGCTCATGGCCGTTGTGGGGATGATCGTGGGGACCGTGATCCCCCGAGTGATCGTGTCCGTGGCCGTGAGGATCGCCTTCGTGAGAATGGTCGTGTTTGTGCTGGTGCAGATGATCGTGGGCGTGGCTGTGAGTATGTTCGTGAACGTGGGTTTCGCCGCCGTGGGTGTGTTCGTGGCTGTGGGTATGGTTATGCTCATGGGCATGCAAGTGTTGATGTTCATGATCGCCGCGCATTGTAGTTTTCTCCTTTCTTCATTTGGCCGTTGTGTTTTCCAGTCACTATCCATTTTGTGGAGCCCTCTTACATATGTCAATGATATGACATATCTTTCTCATTCTTAGCAAGACGGGTATACGAAACGCTTGGACCGATGCATGAAGTGCCACGAATCCCGGAAGCGGATCAAAAAATAGCCCAATCGCGGCCGAAAACCGTTCTGCCGGACGATCGGCGCGCATGCGATTCGACCGCTCATACCCACGCGCCTTCGGAGGCCCAACATGGCCTTTCCCTCCCCCAACACCCGGCCGGGAAGAGTCTCCACAGATGCGCTTCGCTCTGCTGATCGCATCCCACATGGGGAAGACCGAGGCGTACACGTGGGGCTGCGCCGGCGGAGCGTAGCACGTTTTTCTGCTTGACATGGCGCAATGTGCTACGTAATGTGGCATGGTAGCATTGTATCTCACCGCTGAGTACTTTTCGTACGGGAGGCGCACGGCCGAATCGCGCGATCGAAGGCCCGCGCCCTTCACTGCGAATGCATTCAAGGAGGATGTGGTTATGAGGAGGAAACGACTATCCGGCTTTTTCACGCTCGTTCTCGGCCTTGCCCTGTACGGAGCCGGACCAGCGGCCGCCTGGGAATTCTCCATGGAAGGCGCGTTCAGCACGACCTATGAGTATTACGCTCAGTCGGGACCGAACGGATTTTTCGGACCCTTCAACGTCGACGAAAGCGCTGGTGTGGGAGGCCTCGCTGCGGGCGATTTCGCCTCGTTCAATTCGTGGGTGGGCGGTCAGGTGGACCACGTTGTGTCCGGCGCGGACGCGTCTCGCCAATATTTCAACTTCGATCTTTTTCCGCAGATTCGGATCAACAAGGCTATTCGCTTCCGGGGGCAGTACAGGCTGGGCGACTACGGCGATCCGGACGCGTCGGACTACCTCGCCAACACCCGCCCGGGCACGGACGTGGCCACATCCGACGGCCAATGGACCATGTGGTGGGTAACCGCGCAGACGCCCTGGGGCATTATTGCGCTGGGCAAGCGGCCGCAGAGTTTCGGGACCGGCCTCCACTATAACGAAGGGAACAACACGACGGATGCCGTGGCCTTGATCAGCGGCTATGGTCCGCTTCGATTCAGCTACGCCTTCAGGCCATACTGGCAGCAGCCGCCGAATCCTCAAGCCGGCCAAGGCGACTTTCCCTACTACAACATTTACGACAAGAACGGGTTGAGGAGGCTCGCCAACCGCTTCTTCGTGACCTACCGATCCGGTCCCATGGACATGGGCGCCATCTACATGTGGCTCAAGTGGCGCGCGGGCCCGGAATCACAAAGATCAACCGCCGATCGAGATGCGTTCACGCCGTACGATGAGGATTTCCGACACGGGACCGCATATGTGAAGTACAACAACGGCCGCTTCTTTTTCAACGCGGAATCGGCGTTTCTCGAGCGCATGACCAAGCGCCTCGGCGCGGGTCCGCTCTACGTCGAGAGTTGGCGATATATGACCGAATTCGGGGCGTACTGGGGTCCGGCCAAGTTCACCCTCTTCTACAGCTTCATGCCCGGTCCCGACCGACGACGAGGCCGACGGATTGACAAGCAGCCGTTTCATCAGATGCCCCCGCTCGGGACTCACGACATGCATCGGCCGTACAATTACCTGCTCGGGTACGCGTACGGCGGCGGGGTCAACGCGTTCGATCTTAACGGCAACGGGTACATCAACGACGCGTCGGTTTTTGCGGCTCGACTCGATTATGCGGTCGCGGCCAACCTGAATCTGTTCGGAAGCTTTCTGTGGGCGGAGCGGACCTCTCACGGATACGGCTGGGGCTTTATACGGCCGGGACAAGTCGCGGAGGGCGTCATCGAAGTAGCCGGGGGCGTGCCGGCTCTCGGCGTGGAGTGGAGCCCGACGGTCGTATATCGTCCCAACGGCGGTCGAAATCCCGCTCCGTCGATTCCCGATCAGAATCTCGGATGGGAAGCGAACATCGGTCTGGACTGGTCGCTCTTGGACGGGTATATTTTCCACGCGGCCTTCGCCTATTGGCAGCCGGGAGACTGGTTCAAGTACGCGTGCATCGACCGGAGCGTTCCGAACTGGGACACTCCCGGAGCCGGCAATAATTGGGGAGCGAATCCGGATAGGTCGTTGGACGCGGTCTATGGAGCGGACATCAGTCTTTCCGCCGAATTCTAAACGCCGAGTCTTCGGTCGGCGCACGCGGGTTCACGGGTGAACTACGAGAAAGCCGTCTACTTTGACGGTCAAATTGAATCGGACTGGGCCGGCAAGGAGTATACCGACGAGGAGCGGAAAAGGATCGCGTGGGTCCTTGATTTTGTCGGCCTTGAAGCCGGTATGAGCGTGCTCGAGCCCGGTTGCGGAACCGGGAGACTGACCGAAATCCTTGCCGACCGGGTCGGTCCCGCGGGCCGGGTTATTGCACTGGAGATCAGCGCCGCGATGGTCGAAAAGGCCTCGCGGCGCGTCGCCGCGCTCCCGCAGGCCGATGTGTTTCATGGGGCGCTTGAGGAATGGCCTTTTGAGGACCCGTTCGACCTGATCATGTGCCATCAGGTCTTTCCCCATTTCGACGACAAAGAGCGAGCCCTCGAGCGGATCGCGCTTCTTATGAAGGCCGACGGGACGCTCGTTCTCCATCACTTCATCAGTTCCCGCGAGATCAACGATCTTCATCGAAAAGTCGATCCGGCCGTAGCCAACGACACCATGCCCGGCGCGGAATCAATGGAGCGCCTTGTGAACTCCGCCGGCTTCCAAATCCAACGCTTTAACGATGATGACGACGGCTACCTCCTCGTGGCCCGGAACAAGGCGGCGGGCCTCCCGAGATATAACGAGATCACGTGAAATAATCACTCGGTAAAAAGGGGAAGGGGGAGGAGTTCTCGGACGCCGCGGAAATGCATTCTGTGGATCGGGCAGGGTCCGTGTTTCTTGAGCGCGGCTCGGTGAGCCGCGGTCGCGTATCCTTTATGCTCGTTGAAGCCGTATTGGGGATACCGCTCGTGTATCTCGAGCATAAGCCGGTCCCGGGTGACCTTGGCGATGATGCTTGCCGCGGCTATGGACACGCTGAGACGGTCGCCGCCGACGATCGCGGTCTGTCGAATGGTCGTATCGAGTGAGATGCGGCCGTCCACCAGCAGATGGTCCGGGGGCGGGACGATGTCTTCGACCGCGCGCATCATCGCGACGCGCGTGGCCTGGAAGATGTTGAGGTCGTCGATTTCGGCGTTTGTGGCGAACCCGATGCCCACCACGGCGCCTCGATCGTTGAGACGCTCGAAGAGACGCTCCCGCTGGTCGCCGTTCAAAACCTTGGAATCGTTGAGATTTCTGATCCGGCTCTTTGGAGGCAAGACGACCGCGGCGGCCACCAATGGTCCGGCCAACGGACCTCGGCCCGCTTCATCAACCCCGGCGCACCGGAGCGCGCCGAGCGCGGCGGCTTCTTTCTCGTACCGCTTCGAGGGTCGAGAGGCGCCGGCCGACTTGGACGTCGCCTTCTTCTTGGGGCCGGACGCCATAGCTCAGACGACGCGGTCCCGCTTCTCCTTGATCCGCGCGGCCTTGCCTCGTCGCTGCCGAATATAGTAGAGCTTCGAGCGCCGCACCTTCCCGCGGGAGACCACTTCGATCTTGTCGATCATCGGTGAGTTGAGCGGAAAGACGCGTTCCACGCCGATTCCGTAGGAGACTTTCCTCACGGTGATACTGGAGCGGGCGCCCTTTCGGTTGAAGCTGATGACCAAGCCTTCAAATACCTGGATTCGCTCGCGTTCGCCTTCCACTATCCTCACGTGAACCCGCACCGTGTCGCCGCTGCGAAACGACGGCAGGTCCATCCTGGTTTGTTCTTTTTCTATCTGTTCGAGCACGTTCATGACTCTTCTCCGTCCGGTTGCGCGATTCGTATCTCTTCGAGGAGTTCCGTTTCCTCCGGGTCGAGAGTTCGATCTAGGAGGAGATCGGGACGCCTGTTCAGGGTTCTCAGGAGCGCCTCTTTCTTGCGCCATCGCCTGATCTTCTCGTGATGCCCTTCAAGGAGGACGCTTGGAACCTCCATGCCTTCAAAGACCCTCGGCCTCGTGTACTGCGGGTATTCGAGGAGGCCGTCGTAAAAGGACTCGCCGTCCGTGTGGCTGTCCGAACCCATCACGCCGGGAATCAGTCTGACGACCGCGTCGATGATGATCATGACCGCGGTCTCGCCGCCGGAGAGCACATAGTCGCCGACGGATAGTTCGTCGTCCGTAAAGGACCTGACCCGCTCGTCGAATCCCTCGTACCGGCCGCAGACAAATACGAGTTCCGTTAGGGCCGCGAGTTCCTCAGCGATCGACTGCTTGAAAAGCCGACCCTGGGGCGTAATGAGAATCGTCCGGGGCCGCTCCATGAGCGAGCGGGCATACCGTATGGCTCGAACGATCGGCTCCGGCTTCATGACCATCCCGGTTCCGCCGCCGTACGGGTAATCGTCGGTGGACCGGTGGGGATCGTCGGTAAATTCTCGAAGATCGACGGCTTTTACGCTCATCAAGCCTGCGTCGACCGCTCTCGCGGGGTTGCCGAACGAGAGAAAGGACTCAAAAATCCCCGGGAAGATCGTGAGAACGCGAATATCAACCATCGGGGATCAGTCCTTCAAGGGGGTCGACGACAATTTCTCCCTTTTCCGTATCGACATCGATCACCACGTCGTCAATCATAGGAAGGAGGATTTCTCCCAGGGGCCCTTCCACTTGCAGCACATCGTTTGCGCCTGTTTCAATTATCCGGACGACTCGGCCCAAATTCCGGCCGTTTGTGGTGACGACGTCCGATCCGATCAGTTCAAACCAGTAATACTCATCCTCCTCGGTCGGCGGCAGATTGGCCGCGTCGGTCTTGACGAGCGCCCCGACGAGTTCCCGGGCCTTCTCAGGGGTGTCGATCCCTTCGACGGACAGGAGGACCGCGTTCTTGTGGGGCCGGATCGCGCGGACCCGATACGTCGTGTCGTCCAACACAAGTTCGGGAGATCGGGTGAAGGGCTCAAGGGATACGGAATACGGCCGAACCTTGAGTTCGCCTTTGATTCCGAAGACCTTGACCGCCCGCCCGATAACGACAAGCCTATCCGCCGGCATATTCGTTTTGGCGGGCAAGACGACGCCCCCACCGAATCAGAGAGGTCGCCCTATTCGAGGATTTCGAGCACGGCCCGCTTGTTCATTTTCGTGGAAGCGGCGCTCAGGATGGTTCGCATTGCCCGCGCCGTGCGTCCCTGTTTGCCGATCACCTTGCCGAGGTCGGATTTGGCCACCTTCAATTCAATGACCGACGTAATTTCCCCTTCCACTTCAGAAACGGAAACTGCCTCGGGATTGTCCACCAGCGCCTTGGCGATGTACTCGATGAGCTCCTTCATCCGTCGCCTCCGTTGTCATGGGGCCGGTCAGTCGGCATCGGGCCGGCCGAAGCGGACGCCGCGCTATTCGGTTGTTTGGGCGTTTCGAGCGGAATTCCTCATGAGCTTTCGGACCGTATCGGAAACTTCGGCGCCCTGAGAAATCCAACCTTGAATGCCGTCCAAGTTCAGTTTGAGGCCGGTTTGCTTATTTCGTGGATCGTAGGCGCCGAGTATTTCAAGAAAGCGTCCGTCTCGGGGAAACCTCGAATCGGCCGCGACCACTCGATAGAAGGGCTTTTTCTTTGACCCGTGTCTCGCCAGACGTATCTTTACGGCCATTAAGCGTTTCACCTCCGCGTGCCGTCGGGCATAAGTGATAAATGAGACATGATAATTAAGCGGCCCGTCGGTGTCAAGGGAAAACACCTAACAACGAACACGCGGCGGCTCTTTTTTTGCGCCTCTTCCAACGGCTTGACATCACACAAAGTGTGCTCGTAGATTACAGTGTCAGATTCCGCGCCGGATGACAAGTATTAACTTCTCGTGAGCGCCAAAGACGCTTCCGATTTCCACCGCGCGGAACATCCATCCCTCGGTCCCGGAACGGAGTCCCCTGCATGAACGATGAAAGCGGATCGCTTACGGAAAGGGAATTACGGACACTTAAGGAATTCGTCGAGAACACACTTCGGAAGAGCGGCGCGCTTATGCTCAATATGTACGGACAGCGCAACGCGTCCGTCAAATTCGACGAGGAGCTCGTAACCGAGGCGGACAACGCCGCGTGGGAATTGATTTCGCAGAAGATCGCCGACAGCTTCGAAAATCACGGCTTTCTCCGCGATGCGGACATTGCGGGGATGGAGGACGAGGATTGCCCCCGTTTTCTCTGGATTGTGGACACCCTGGACGGCGCCGCCTCGTTTCAGGCCGGCATGCCCGTATGGGGGATCAGCTTGGCCCTCTTCGAGAAGTTCTGGCCCGTCCTGGGATTTCTCTATTTGCCCGTGACGGGCGAACTCTACTCGGCCTACGCTGCTCGGCAAGCCCTGCTCAACGACCGCCCGATCTCGGTGAGAAACGATCCGACGATCGACAACGAGAGCCTGGTCCTGCTCTATTCCCGCTTTCACAGGGATTACACGAGCGACTTCCCGGGTAAGCTCCGTAATTTCGGCTCTTCGTCCGGGCATATGGCGTACGTCGCGCGCGGCGCGGCGGACGCGTGCCTCATGAAGCACGTGAACGTTCAGGATCTTGCGGCCGGGAGCATCATTTTGGAGGCCGCCGGCGGCGAAATAACGTTCATGGACGGACGGCCGTTTCACGTGGGCGACTACCTGGACGGCAAAAGCGTCGAAGAGACCCTCGTCGCGGCCCCCAAAGGCGTCTGGAAGGCGCTTGCTCCGCATTTTACGGCCCGCTGAAGATTTCGAGCGCAATCGAAGAGTCGGCCCGAACGCTCATGGGTTTCCCGAACTCGGACGCAGGGTGTTCGAATGGTTCGGTTCGGACCCGATCGGAAGGACGTCTCGCCGGCGTTGCTCTCCGACATCGCGGCAACGCGCGACGAAGCGGTCGGCCGCGTTTTCCTTGACGCCGAGACCGACCGAGACTAATCTGATACGTGCAGGTTACCGAGAATCTGTGAAAGAGGACGCTCATGGACACACTGGAAGGTCGTTCACGCGAAGTCCTCAAGACGATCATCTCACAATATGTTCGCACCGGTGAGCCCGTGGGATCACGCACCGTCGCCAAAAGGACCGATCTCGGGCTCTCTTCAGCCTCCATACGCAACATCATGAGTGATCTGACGGAGGCGGGCTATATCACGCAACCGCATGTCAGCGCCGGACGCATTCCCACCGACAAGGGCTATCGCGTCTATGTGGACCGGCTCACGTCCGAGCGAGGGTTCGCTCACGAGCAAGAGCCGGCTTTCATTGAAGAGCTTCTCAGGCCCGCCGGCCTCGACACCCGGGACATACTGAGACTCTCATCGTCCGTTCTTGCGGGTCTCTCCCGTCAGGCGGGCGTGGTGACCGCGCCGGCGCTCGGGGAACAAACCTTCAAGGCGATCGAATTCATCAAGGTTGCCGAAGACCGCATCCTGGTTGTGCTTGTGTCGACCGGGGGCTTGATCCAGAACAAGATGATCGTGGACGAGCACGGCCTGAATCAGGAGACGCTCGAACGATTCAGCCGCATGCTCAACGATATGCTGAAGGATCTGGATCTGCGTGAGGCTCGGGAGCGCATCGAACGGGAGCTGGCCGGCGAGAGGGCCAAAGTGAACGCGATGCTGTCGAAGGCGCTCCAGCTTGGTCATATCATCCTGTCTCTCGAGGCGCACCGCGAAGTCTTCATCGAAGGGCAGACCAACATCCTCAACGAACCGGAATTCGCTCAGATCGAGCAGTTGCGCGCCCTCTTGTCCACCTTTGAAGAGAAGAGCCGCCTGCTCAAGATTCTCGACAAGACCCTCGAAGCCGACGACATTCAGATCCTCATCGGGTCCGAACACGGATTGGGCGACATAGAATCCTGCTCGATCATCGCGTATCCCGTAAGGACCGGGGACACGGTCCTGGCGAGCATCAGCGTCATCGGCCCCAAACGGATGAATTACCGGAAGGTCGTGCCGTTGGTTGTCTCTACCGGTCGGGTGCTGACTCGACTCGTCAAGAAGGCGATCGAGAATCCCATCTAACCGCACGGCGAGCCGCCGTCACGGTTCGGTCTCGGCGCCGATTCCATCGAGCCGGTGACGTGGACGCGCCGCCCTCCACCGCAAAACTGTGATATGACGTCCCGATACGGTCGGAAACGGGCCCCGTCTCGTCGGCCGAGTCTCGTCAGGGAGGAGTCGATGGTCGCAACCGGTCTGGAACAGCTTGTGTCGGATTCGGGCGCGCTCGCTCGCTCGGGGCGACTCGGGCTCCTGTACCATCAGGCCTCGACGGATAGGCTCCTTCGCGCCGCGCCCGACCTGATATCCGCGGCCTTTCCCGGCCGTCTACGGGTCTTGTTCGGGCCGCAACACGGCGTCTGGGGAACGGAACAAGACAACATGAAGGAGACGGAGCACCGGATTCACCGGTCGCTCGGTATTCCGCTCTACAGCCTCTATTCGTCGACACGAAGACCGACGCCGGAGATGCTCGAGGACGTCGACACGGTCCTGGTCGATTTGCAGGACGTGGGCACGCGCGTCTACACGTACGCGACCACCGTCCTCCATATGATGGAGGCCTGCGCGGAAGCCGGCCGAGATGTGGTAATCCTCGATCGTCCCAACCCCGTGAACTGCGCGGACGTGGAAGGAAACATGCTCAAGCCGGAATTCGCCTCGTTTGTGGGGCCGTTTCCCCTGCCGATGCGGCACGGGCTCACGCTGGGCGAGCTCATGACGCTCTACAACGAGGTCCGGCAGATAGGATGTCGTCTTCATGTCGTTCCGATGAAGGGTTACACTCGAACCGCCTACTTTGACGAGACCGGCCTTCCCTGGATCCCGCCCTCCCCGAACATGCCGCTCGTCGAAACGGCAATCGTCTATCCGGGCCAGGTGGCGCTGGAAGGAACGAATGTGTCGGAAGGGCGGGGAACAACACGGCCCTTCGAGGTCTTCGGGGCCCCGTATATCGATCCGCACGCGTTGATCGAAGCGGTCGAACCGGAAACGCTCGACGGCGCGATCCTCCGTGAAACCGAATTTCGACCGACGTTCAATAAGTGGGCCGGCCGACGATGCGCGGGATTTCAGATCCATGTGGTCGATCGGCGAGTCTTCCGTCCCGTACGCGCCGCGCTCGCCCTGCTCTGCGCGATTATCCGGCTCTACGGAGATGATTTTTCCTGGACCGACCCGCCGTACGAGTACGAGTACGAAAAACCGCCTATTGACGTCATTTTCGGGGACGACTCCATCCGGAAGGGATTGGAGTCCGGCGCGTCGGTCTTCGATATGGAGCGGGCCTGGGAAGCCGATCTGATCGAATTCCGAAACGTGCGCTCCCGATTTCTGATCTATTCCTGACTCCGCCGAGCGACTGCCGGCGCGGGGCGTTTTTTTACGTCCGACCGTGCGGATTCGACCGCATACGGCCGCCTGGAGCGCCCGGCACGTCCTGCCTGACCAACCTCTTTGGAACAGCGTAAGTGATTGATAGAACGACCGATCGCCCGCGCGGACGACGGGCGCCGGAACCTCTTGTCATTATTGCCCATTTCCGCTATAATGATGTTTCACGTGTATGTTTTGTGGGGTATGTCGATGACAAGAGTCGTGTCTGCCCGTTTGGCGGCCCTATTGGGCGCCATATTCTGTTCGATAGCTTTCGCTTTCTCTCCGGCCGGCGGTTTCGCTGCAGGATTTTCGGTGGAACGTGACGCATTCACGATCTCCAATGCTCCGGGCTACTGTTTTGCGATGACGGCTTTTTCGCGGTGGTACTATCTCACCAATCCAGCGGCTCCTCCGCTCAGGACCGCGATCGACGAGAAGACCCAGGAATGTATCGCCAAGGAACTGCAGCAGTTCTACAGCAAGAATTTGATCGGTATTCAGGCGGACTATTGTAATCGATACCACGGGGATCAGACCGAATCGTTTCGCCGATTCCTGGCCGGCGTGATCATGGGCGAACCACGGTTGGTTCTCCTCATGAAAAAGGGTCGCCAAGGCGCGATCCTGCATGCGGTTTTGGCGTACGAATGGATACCCGAAGGCAATATCCTCAAGATATACGATCCGAATTACAATGATGTGGAACGAGTAATCGAATTGGACAAGAAAGAGTATACGTCACTTGATGTTACCTATCATGCGATTTGCTTCCCCGAGGTTTTGCACGGTCACGAGGGTCTGGTGAGGAAGATGCAGGCGCTGTACGGAGCGCATGTTCTGAAACGGTCCGCGGCTGCGGATCGCAATATCAGCATTCGATCGCAATAGTTCAGGTAACCGTTCAGCGGGATAGCGATAAGCCGTCGATATCTCGATGGGGGAGGTTTGACTGAGGAGATGCGTCTCCCCCCTCTATTCTCACCGGGCGCAGAGCCGCTTCGAGCCCGCTGAACCATTACCGGTTCAGAAGGTGAAGGCCAGTCCGCCGGTCAGGCTGAAGAGCCCGTAACGCCATTGGTTGTTCAGCGGCTGATTCGATTCGACGTTCTTCACCCAACGAGCGGACGCGCCGAAGGAAAAGACCACGTCGGGTCTCAACTCCCAGAAAGCCCCTGCGCGAGCGGTCATGAGAAAGCCGCGGGAGAGCAGGTGTATTCCTTCCATTTCGCTGTAGAGATCAAGACCGTAGGGGAAAAGGTATCGGGTCTCGATTCCCACTACGGGAAAGAACCCGTCGAGGCGGCGGGTGTTCGAGATCACCTCGGCTTCCTCCGTGTCGCCGTTGAGTGTGATGCCGTGCGAGATGTAGTGGGCGCCGATTCTCGGGGCAATGCGCCAACCGCCTGCGTTGAGGAGAGCGTATCCATATCCTCCGCGCAGCCAGTTGAACCGGATCGAGCTTTCCACCATTGTCCCTTCTTCATAGGTCTTGTTCTGAAAGCGAAAGGTACGGGCGATCCGCTTTGCGCCGGAGGGAGCGAAGAAGAGATAATCGAAATTCAGGAAATGCCGCTCGAGGATGGTTGACCGGAGGATCAACAGAGCCCCTTCCCCCTTGTCCAAGCCCAGATCCGCGGTCGTATCGATCGGGGTACCCGAACCGGGGCGTCCGCCCGCCGGGACAAGAATCTGTCCGAACACCCAGGAATAGGTCGTTTCCATGCCGAGGACGGACTTGACCGACGGACTGATTTGAAACGACTCTTGGGCCTCGCCGACGCCACGGAGAGAATCGAGCGATATGAGGACAAGGACGGACAGGACGACGGCGCCTACTCTTCTTGGCATGCGGATGTTCACTCCCTTCGCCGAAGGGCGGCGACTCAAGGCGGGACGGACCCCCGGCGCGGGCGCCTCTGATTTCCGTGGGCTCGGTTGTCCGCCCGAGCCCTTCGAGGCTCGATTCCCGGCGGCGTCCGTCGATCTCCCGGCGGCGTGAGCATATCCGCCGAGCGCGCGTGTGACCGGACGCTCCCCCGCCCCCCGACATTGGATGTCTCTACTATTGCGGCCGCTCAAAAGCAAGATCAATGTGGAAGGAAGCGGCGGCGATGTTTGACGTAACCGTTCGCCGAGATAGCGATAAGCCGTTGATATCTCGATGGGGGAGGCTTGGAGCGGGAGATGAGTCTCCCCCTTCCATTCCGACCATGCGCAGAGCCGCCTCAAGCCCGTTCAACCATTACTGTTCGACGAACCCCTTCCCCGAGGGGCGCGCCTGAAAAACGGCGGTATCCGCCCGGCGAGGCCGTGCGCCGGACGGATTGTGTGATTGGTGGGGAGCGTTTCTTCGATTGAACAGGAAGTGCGGAATGCGGTTGACGTGGCGATAAAGGGGGGGCGTCTCCGGATCGAGAGAGTCAAATCGACGCGGCCGGCGCGTTACCGGTTCACGGCCGCCTGCACATCCTCTTCTATCGGCCAGCGTCCTTCATTGAGCCACCGAACCAGAGAAGCGTCTATGGCATCTTCAAAGACTTGACAGCGCGCCGCTATCTCCTTAAAGGTGAGACCTTCCTTCAGCATACGGTGCACGTTTTCAGGAGTCATGCGGACTCTGCCGCCGTCCATTTTCAACATGTCACACCTCTTGCAGAACTACTACTATTTCAGATTACTACCATAGCACGAGGTTCCATTACTAATAAAAAAAAACGGTAACCGTTCACCGGGATAGCGAAAAGCCATTGATATCTCGATGGGGGAGGCTTGGAGGGGGAGATGAGTCTCCCCCTCCATCCTC
>CAYLRL010000070.1:10925-26001 GCA_964385875.1 uncultured Syntrophales bacterium | reverse complement strand
CCAAGGTGTTCAATTGCGCTTTTTCGGCCTTCATGAAATACTATCCTTTCATACTAATTCAATGATTCGAGTTGCAACGTGGGGCCAAACCACGGGATTCGGCCGATTTCGCCACACGCCGAAACCGATCTACGGTTATTAAGCAGGGCCGGTGATGATGTCAAGGGACGGCTATAAAGTCGCGCTGACGGCTATGGGCCGCAAGCGACCCGTCCGTGCGCGCCGCGAAACGATTTGGGCCGATGCACGGATCGTGTAACGGCCACCGGGATGATTCAATCCTTATCTATAGTTTTTCGTCAGATACGGGTTTAGGCCTCGTTTGCATAGAGCCGCGCCCCATGATCCGAGCCGTCCTCGATCCTGAACCTAACCGTCGTGGCGAATCGCCGGAGATCCGAGAAAAGGTAGTGTGTTTTAGATGTTGCGGATGTCCTCCCATCGGTGGGTCGTGTCCGGCCGGCGGTCCGAGTGATTGCCGCCTCGTGCGTGGCCTGAGGCGAACAGGCCGCGATCGACCGCGGACGGCGCCCTTGACAGCGAGGCACGGGCTTTCGTATGCTCGAACGCGGGAAACGAGCTGCGTATATGACGCAATAGCGGGGATTGATCCGGCCGGAACACCCGAACGCAAGGCGAAGTCCCACGGAGGTACATCCCCGACGGGCGCGCGGTAAACGGTCGGCGGACGCCCATGTTGAGGAGCCGGCGGAAGAGATTCCGCCGTGAGGGCGCCGGTCCACCGGGGACGCGGTTGAGCGCCGAATGCGTCACGCGGTTCGACGCGCGCCTCACCGCGGAGACATCCCGAAAAGCGTTCACGGAACTCCCGACACGAGGAGGCAGAGGTTCCGCCGGGAACTACGTTCGCTCATTCAATAGTTTTTTCAAGAATGTGCCCGGCATGGTTTGGGAAGCTTGCTCGAAGTGTGCGCGAGGCGGACGAGTTCGCGGAGGGAGGTCCCGGGTTCGGACGGCCGGGCGGAGAGTCATGACAAAGATCGGCTGCTGGATGAAGGCAATCAGAGCCCCGCTCCTATCGGTACCCACGGCGTTGGTATTCTTGGGAACCGCTGTGGGTATATCGGAGGGGGCGTTCGAGGTTTGGCGCGCGGTTCTGGCGTTGGCCGGTCTGATTTTGCTTCAATCGAGCCTCATGTTTCTCAACGACTATTCCGATTTCCATACGGGTATCGATTTTCACACGTCGCCGACCCCGTTCAGCGGGGGGAGCGGAATGTTGCGGGCAGGGCTGATCGAGCCGGGCGACATCTATTTCGCCGGCGTCGCATGCCTTGTCGGCGGATCGGCGATTCTGCTGATTTTGGTCTACCTCATCGACGTGCGGCTCCTGCCGTTTCTGGTGGTCGGCGTGTTCGCAGTGAGTTCGTACACCGATTTCCTGCAGCGTCACGCTTTGGGCGAGGTCTTCTCCGGTTTGGCCCTCGGTCTGCTTCCGGTCATCGGATCCGCGTTCGTACAAACCGAATCGTATTCCGCGGCCTGCGTGGCCGCGGGGTTCGTCTCCGCTATCCTGTCGTTCAATCTTCTGCTTCTCTGCGAGTTTCCGGACCTCGAAGCGGATATTCTGGGCGGGCGGCGGAACCTGGTGATGATACTGGGTCGCAAAACAGCGGGAAGGCTCTACTCGGCGCTGATGTGTGTGATGTACGTCTGGATCGTGTCGGCTGTGGCCGCCAATGTCTTTCCGGTGTTATGCCTGCTCGCCCTCACCACGATTCCCATCGCGTGGAAGCCTATCAAATGGGCTTGGACCAAGGCGGCCGCGTGCGAAGTGACCGTAAACGATCTTGCCGCGAACGTGGCGGCGATCCTGGCGACGATAACACTGCTCGGTGTGGGGTTCCTTGCCTCGACGTCACAGGGTTGAGCGCCGCGTCACGATTTCTTGTCTATGTCGAATTTCCGCATGTATCGATAGAGCGCGTCCCGGGAGATCCCAAGCCTTTGGGCGGTTTCCTTCCTGTTCCCGCGATTGCGGCGAAGCTCTTCCGCGCAGAGCGATCGAATCACCAGATCTTTGGCTTCCGCTAGACTGACATTGAGCGGCACGGTGAGGTAACCCGCTTTGTCCGATCGGGCGCGTGCGGTCCGAGGAGAATCCAATGCGAGCGGACCGCCGCCGGAGAGGATCAGGGAACGCTCGAGGACGTTGCGGAGCTCGCGCACGTTCCCGGGCCATCTGTAGGCCTCGAGTTCCTCAATGAACCCTTGTCGCAGCTCGGGAATTTCCAGAATACCCAGGCGCTCGCAGAGTTCCTCGAGGAGAGCGCCGACAAGCGCGGGAAAATCCTCGGTCCGCTCCCGGAGGGGCGGAATGTGGATTTCCAGCACAGCAAGGCGATAGAAGAGCGGTCGCATGAACCGGCCCTCCGCAACCTCGTCAGCCAGCTTTCTGTGCGTCGAAGCGATCACCCGCACGTCGGCTTGGCGCTGTTTTTCGCCGCCTACGCGAAGGAATTTCTGCGTGTCAAGAAAGGTGAGGAGCTTGGCCTGGAGGTTCAGCGGCAATTCTCCGATCTCGTTGAGCATGAGCGTGCCGCCTTCGGCCAGTTCCACGAGGCCCTTCTTCAAGCCAGCGGACCCGGTGAACGCTCCTTTTTCATGACCGAAGAGCTCGGACTCGGCGAGGGATTCGGTCAAAGCCGCGCAGTTTATCGAGAAATAGTGGCTGCCGGACCGCGGCGAATGGTCGTGTATCCATTTGGCCAACCAGTCTTTTCCGGTTCCGCTTTCCCCCTGCAGGAGCACCGTTCCCGACCCTCGGGCGGCGGCCTCGGCCAATTCCATGGTCTGCTTCATGGCGGACGACACGGTCGCCGAGGACGAGGTTGAGGGCCCATTTCCCGAAGCCTCGCTCAATCCGGTCACGTCACGGGAGACCACGAAGATCTCTTCCACCTCTCCGTCTTCGTTTATCATGGGCGCGCGCACATCCACGAACGTCCTCCGTTCGCCGTTGACCTTTCGGGACTGTCGGCCCTCGATAGTCTCTCCTTTGAGCACCCGACGATCCCAATTCTCGATTTTTTGGGCGTCCTCTTCGTCGTGGAGATCGCGAGAGGTCAGGCCGATCATCTGTTCGGGGGTTCGTCCGAAGGCTTCCGCGAGCGCGGGGTTTACTTCTCGAAATCTGAGGTTGAGGTCCTTGATGCACACGAAGTCGGTCGTGGTGTGGAAGACCGCGCGAAACTTCTGATTGCTTCGCCTGAGCGCTTCTTCGGCTTTCCTTTTTTCAACACGAACGTTCCACTCGCGCAGAGTGCGTTCCACAAGATGGGGAACCAGCGCAAACGCCTCCTCGCTCTTGGCGAAGTAGTCGTATGCTCCGGCTTTCATAGCTTCGACAGCGGTTTTTTCGTCGCCGTAGCTCGTCATGACCACGCACGGATAGCGACCCTTTGCCGAATTTCCGGGGAGCAAGCGGATCGCCGTACCGTCGGGAAGATTCCAATCAATCACCGCGAGGGACGGTTCCCGCTCGGCGAGTATCGAACGAGCTTCGTCGAGGGTTCGGGCGAGGGAAAGACTGTATTCGGATTGTTCGAGATGCCGTTTGATTATCTCCGCATGGGATTCGTAGTCTTCCACGAGGAGTATATGAATGGGATCTTTCGCCGCCACAATCGACCTCATATCAAGCTGTTGTCTACACTCGGCCGTCACCGGGAGACAGAGCCTTGCGATTTCAGCCAAAGACCTGCCGCTGCGCCGTATTTTTCCGGGTGCGGACGTTCCAGCGATCTCTACACCGGATGATCATGTGGTCGGCCGTCCGCTTCCGAGATCCGCCCTTCGCCCCCAACGGCATGATTGCAGAATAATAGAGTGGAGGACAAACGTTGTCAACCTTCCGGAATCCAGCCGGAATCCACGGCTTCCCTGCGGCTGGGCGTCGGTTCAGGGGTCCTCGGGGGGGCTTGGGACCTTTCTTGTGCGCCCAGACCCGGCCGGCCGCATCTCCCACTCCAAACCCCCTTCCTCAAGATATCAAGGACTCATCCCCGGCCCGCTGAATGGTTACATCTGATCGGCCGGCCGCGCGGCGTCGGAGATGCGTTGGGGATGGGAAAGGTCGAATAGTGTAGGATAGACACCGGCCGGAACGGAAAAGAGCGCGGCGCGGGGGAGCGCCGGCTCTTTCACGTCCTCAGGTGTCGGCCGGTCGCATGAGGCTTGCCGGGTTGGAGGTAGGATCCTTCATGCGAAAAAGCGTTTCTCGTATTTGATTCCCACGTGATCGAATTCCTTGAAAAGCCCGTTCAACCGATCGTTGGCGATGCGCATTTGGCGGGGCTTTTCCTCGGCCTCCCGTTCGGTCGCGTAGCACGCGAGACATCTCTGGCACTGGTGAGTCGCCCCCAGGCTGGTGACATCGAAGGTCGCCAGGAAGAAGGTGCGGCGCTCCTTGTGATTGCCGAAATTCTCCACCGCGGGGAGATACTCGAGGGAGACATCCATGGTGACGTCGTTCCCTTCACGGGCGATGTGCACATAATCCTCGAGAGTAAGCGGGGCCGCGTGATCGTCACGCACATCCCGGAATTTGACGACCATGTCGTCCAGTGAAAAGAGCTGCGAACCCGCGTCCACGCCGGCGTCCTTGAGCTTTCGGTAGTCCTTCTGGAGATAGCGATTGGCGATCATAACCGCCTGCGATACGTGCGGACAGAGATTGTGCGGGCAGCCGCGAGCATAACATTTTCGGAAGGCGTACTCCGCACCGTCGATTGTTCCGGCAAATCGGCAGAAGAAGAGGACCGCCTGAAACTCGTTGTCCATGTGCGTGAAGTCGACTTCCTTGATTTCGAAGGAGGGCCGGCAGGTGAGGTTCGCGCCTCGCTTCCGAGCTTCAATCAGATCGTCGATACGCATTACGGAATGTGGACTTGATGTTTCCGCCATTGTTTGAGCCTGAGTCATCATTCTCTCCTATTCCCGAGCGGCGGCCGGGTCGAAGCATGCCTGCGCGGCGGCGCGGAATCGGCGTCGATTCCGGTCAGTAGCTCCAGACTGCCTTGGCGCCGCAGCACTCGTTGATAACGGTTCCGCCGGCTATAACCTGCGCAGTGTCGATAAGGTCCGATTCAGCGATATTGCGCTCCTTGATGCAGGGAGCGCACACCAATATCTTGCCGCCCAGTTCGATGAAACCGTCGATGAGTTTGTTTAAGGGGTCGAATCCGTTCGCGTGAACGTGATCGGCAAAGCCTTTTTTGGCCAGGAACACGCCCGCGCCCTGCAAGACGATGGTTGCGGGCTCATCCATGGCAAAGGCCGCGCTTCCCATGACAAACGGGAAAGTGGCCCGCTCCGGGTCCTCGCCGCCGTGAGTCGCAATGATCACTACACCCTGTTTTTCTTCCATTGACGTGTTCTCCTTTTGATTTATTCGATGGGGCGCTCTCGGCCCTGCTTATTCAGGACAGCCTTCCAGGTAATCGACCAGCTCTTTCAGTCTCGGGCGGGCCAACGAGTATCGAACCGACGATCCGCTGCGCATGCTCACCAGAAATCCCTTGGAATGGAGAATCCGCAGGTGATGAGAGACGAAGGATTGAGACACCCCCAGCCGCTGCGCCAAACCGGTGACATTGTCGTTGACGCCCGCGGACAGGACCGCGATGATCCGAAGCCGAAGCGGGTGAGCCAACGCTCTGAGCAGTTCGGCGATCTGTTCGGCCCTGTCCGTGTTGTCCGAAAAGCTGTTCATCAATTGGTTTCCCACGATCGGGTCTGAACATTCATACGGTTAGGGATCTTTGAATTCCGCATGTCGATCGCTATCTCTCATCGCGTTAGATATGCTCCCCGGCGGGGCTTCTTTCTCTTTCTTTACCGCGTCACCGTCGCGCCTTGAATTCATGGATGAAGAGAGCGACCGGCCTGAGCACAGCGTGAGCGAACTTCGTGAAAGGCAGCGACAGCACCAGCGTCATCGCTCCCACCATATGCACGAGAAAGATCGCATACGCCGGGGGCGAAGCCGACGGGAGATACACGGTGATCTCGACGATGAATCCCGTTAACGTCACACCCCAGAGCAGGCCGAGAAAGAGCCAATCCGAGAGGAGCGAATGCGACGCGTACTTGTCCGGTTGTTGAATCCTGTTGATGAGCGCAACGCTCGTTCCGTACAGGACGAACAATCCTGCGACGGTTCCGAGCAGACGCATCGGGTAGTAGATGGGGACCTCGGAGAACGGCTCCTTGAAGAGCAGATCCAGACCGGTCGCGGCGAGGAGTCCGAGGAATCCCCACATGATCGACATATGAATAAAACGCCGCCGGAGATACCACGGCGCGGGATCGACGTCGCATTTATCGAACCGCGTCTGCGCAGCCGCTTCATACAAGGCGTCCTTGAGCGCAGTAAAGAAATCGGGTTTCGCGTCGTCGTCCGATTCGCCCGCCGCGCGGTTCAGAGTTTTGTTGAGACGCGTCACCATAGTGATGAGGCTCAACAAGGCGATAATCCCGGCTATAATCATCACCGCCTGACCGGTGTAATGAATGAACCCCACGTCTATGAAAGTGCCCAACTGCAGTCGGTCCTCGGGCATGGACCCGTACCCCGCAAGCAGAATGACGGTGAGGATCGCCGCGACCGCCGCGAAAAAGATCACGGTGAACGTGTTCGATGTGTACAGGCGTCGCGCCAAGGTCGTGGGATCGTACTGGGATATGACATATCGTCGAACGGCCGCAACGAATTCGCCGGGCTCGGCCTGTCTCGGACAGGTCGCGGAACAGTCGCCGCAATAGTAGCACAGCCACATCTCGCGACTTGCGGCCAATTTGTCCTTCATTCCCAATTGAGCGTAGCGGATGAACTTTCTCGGGAAGACCGCGCCCTCTTCGGTCAGGGAACAGACCGCGGTGCAGTTGCCGCAATTGAAGCACGCCTTCACATCCGCGGCGCCGTATTGGGCCAATTCGTTCACGAACGTGGGATCTACCGTGTGAGCCATCTCTTACTCCTTGACCAGGACGTACTGGAAGTAGTCGCCGCTTTGATCGCCCTCGGCCGCTTTGCCGTATTTCTTCATGGACGTCAGATGCCAAAGCGTCTGATCGGACGGCAACCCGGCCGCCTCCGCGAGCTCCGGCACGGTCTTGGGTCCTTCGGCGAGCGCGTCGGAGAGCTTCTTCCTGATCGCTCGGGTCTCTTTCACTTTTTGTCTCACGGATTCGATTGTTCTCTTCCGGGACTCCCTCAACTTTTTCATCGCTTCCTTTTTGGCGTCGTCCGTCATTGTGCGCCTCCCTGCGCTCTTACAGAGCTGCGATTGCGTCGACCATGGCGTCGAACTGATCGAGGGTCCAACCACTAACATTGATCGCCCGATGGGGACAGACCGCCGTGCAGGCCCCGCATCCCATGCAGAGCGCGGGATTGACCAAGGCCTTCTTTTCCACGTCGCCCTCCGTCTCGATTTCCGTCAGGGTCAACGCCCCTTCATACCCGCATTCCGGCAGACACAGTCCGCATCCGTCGCACAGAGCAGGATCGGCCTGCGCCACGAAGGGTTCAAGTTCCACATATCCTTTGCCCAGCGCAGACGCAGCCTTGGACGCCGCGGCCGCCGCGGACGCGCAACTTTCGGTTATATCCCGAGGTCCTTGGGATGTCCCGGCAAGGAGCATGCCGTTGACCGCCATTTCAACCGGTCGGAGCTTGGGGTGAACTTCCTGCAGAAAGCGGTCAATTCCCACGGGAAGTTTGAATATGTCGACCAGGTCGGAGATGTCGTTGGGCATCATACCCACCGACAGAACCACCAGATCGACGGGCGCTTCCAGGTCCTCTCCGAAGGTGAGAGTGTCTTGGACTCTCACCTTCAGAGGGCGGCCGGAGGTAGGCCCTGCCTTTTCGACGACGGGTGGGGAATCGGGGGTAAACCGGAAAAAGAGCACCCCCTTGCGCGACGCGTTGTCGTAGTAGTCTTCGTGTCCTCGTCCGTAGGCCCGGATATCTTGATAGAACTCGTACACATTCACATCCGGGAAGCGATCCTTGATTTCGTTTGCCGCTTGAAGCGTCGCGGTACAGCAAACTCTCGAACAGTAATTGTTCACCCTACCGTCCGGCTGAGGCTCGTGGATCCCGTCCACTTGCCTGCTCCCTACACAGTGAATCAACGCGATATCCCGCACCGGACGGCCCTCAACCTCGAGCTTGCCGCCCGTCGGGCCGTCCGCGGAAAGCATCCGGATGAGGTCGGGCAACGTAATGACCCGTGAAGACTCGCCGTATGCGTATTCTCCGCTGCGGGGCTCGTAATGCTTGAAACCGGTCGCCATGACGATGACGCCGGCTTTGACCTCGAATTCGTCCTCCGCCGAGACTGCGTCCGACCGGACCGCGCACCCTCGAAACGCACGATAAACAGTCGTCTTGTCCGGGGCGCCGATATCGGTCGTCGTCTTCTGCGAGTTGTTCCGACGAACCCGGACGACGAAATCTCCGATGGTCCCTTTTCCGCCGACCACTTCCGCGTCGGTGTGCACGGTGATGTTGGGATCGTCCACCACGGCCTGCGCGAGCGACATGATAATGTCGCGGGCCTTGTCGTCCGTGGGATAGACCCGATCGAGCTGTGCGGTTTGTCCGCCGAGATACGGGGATTTCTCGATCAGGGTTACTCCGATACCCTGTTTCGAGAGCTTTTGAGCCGCGGTGAGGCCGCTTACGCCGCCGCCCACAACTACCGCGTGGGGCAGCGCGTCCACGCGGATCGGCTCCAACGGCTCGAGGTTGACCGCTTTGGCGACAGCTGCCGCAACCAGGCGGACCGCCTTGTCGGTCGCCTCACCGGGATTCCCGTGATGGACCCAGCTGACCTGCTCCCTGATGTTCGCGTGCTCGTACAGGAACGGATTGTGATCGCCGCGTTTGAGGGTATTGCGAAAGGTCAGCTCATGGAGCTTCGGCGAGCACGACGCGACGACTATCCCGTCCAGACCTTCCTTTTCCAGGTCCTCGAGGATCATTTCCTGGCCGGGATCCGAACACATGAACACATTGGTTCGAGCTACTTTGACTCCCGGCAATTCCGTGACGTCTTCGGCCACTTTCTCCACATCGACCACGTCGGAAATGTTGCCTCCGCAGTGGCAGATGTATACTCCGATTTTCGGCGCCTCGGACTCACGGTCTTCCGATTGCTTCGTGTTGTGGACTTCCTCGGGCATGCGGTTACCTCTCGATGATGTATGAAAACCGTGCCGGCCGCGGCTCAACCTGCGGCCCTCTCGGCGGGTTCGATCTTCCGGATTGCTTCGGGAGCGGCCGCGCGCAGGTACGCCGCGGCTTCCGCGGCTGCGGACCCCGCCTTGGCGATGGTGTCGACGATATCCTTGGGACCGGAAGCCGTTCCGGCAGTAAAGACGCCTTCCTGAGTGGTCAGCGCCGGCGCGGTCTTGGGTTGGACGCACTTGACGAACCCGTCCGCGTCGTTCTCGACCGACACAAAATCCTGCGGAGTACACCCCGGAACCATACCGAGGGAAAGGACGACCAGGTCATGGGTCCGCTCTTCCACGCGACCGTCCTCTTCCATGAGTTCCACCCGCAGGGACAGATTCTGATTGTCGGCTTCCGAGATTGTGGCCACTTTGGCTTTTACGAACTCGATGCCCATTGCCTTGGCGTTCTGGTAGAATTCTTCGTAGCCTTTCCCGAACGCTCGAATGTCCATGTAATAGATGGTCACATCGGCAAGCGGGAGAGCGCCGGACAGCAGCATCGCCTGCTTGATCGCATACATGCAGCAGACCCGCGAACAGTAGGAAATCCCCAGACTCTGATCTCGGGAGCCCGCACACTGAACGTACGCTATGGAATCCGGGACCTTGCCGTCCGACGGGCGGATCACCCGGCCGTACGGCCCGTGGGGAGACAGCAGACGCTCCATCTGCAGCGAACTCAGGACGTTCGTTCCCCCTTCGGGCGCATACTCCTTTTTTGTCTCCTTGGAGATGAGCTGAAAACCCGTCGCCAGAATGACCGTAGCCGCTTCTACCTTGGCTTCCTCGGGCTGCTGAAAGTAATCGACCGCTTGAGTAGGGCAGACTTTCTCGCACGATCCGCAGAGCATGCAATTGTCCGGGTCCAAGACGGCCTTCTGGGGAATCGCGGTGGCGAAGGGCACGCAAATGGCCTTTCTCGCGCCCAGTCCGCCCTCGAATTCGTGCGGAACGTCCGCCGGGCAGACGTATTCGCACTGACGGCAGCCGATGCAGAGCTTCTCATCGACGTAGCGGGGCTTCCGAATGAGCTTCGCGCTGAATCGACCGCCGTCCCGGGTAATGGACTTCACGTCGGTGTACGTCAGGATGTCGATGTTCGGGTGATGGGCCGCGGCGGCCATTCTCGGCGTCGTGATGCAGCTCGCGCAGTCCAGGGTAGGGAAGACCTTGCTCAAGGCTATCATCACGCCGCCGATACTCGATTCCCGCTCCGCAACCACGACCTTGAATCCCTGATCGGCCAGGTCGAGCGCTGAAGTGAGTCCGCCGATGCCGCCGCCCACGACGAGGGCGTCATAGTTTTGGGCCTGTGTTTTCATGACGATCTAGTTCTCCACCTCCCCTTTGCGTGGAGGTCCGATCTTTTTGAGAAGATCGTTCATCTCGTTGACTTCCTTGAGAAACGCCTTCGTGCAAACGGTACAGATTGCGGTGAGTTTGATACGTCGAGGGTTGTACCCCTCCTCCTTCATCCTCGCAGAGACCTTGTCCATCCGCGCCGCAAAACGGTGATACGCTCCCTCGTACGGACACTCTTCGCCGCAGGACATCAGGATGATCCCGCCGATGCCCTTTTCCAAAGTCCTGAAGTAAAATTCCTCGGGCAGCATCACCGGCGCGGGTATGCGAAGAACATAGGTATTTGCCGGATAGGCCAAGTGGCTTTGTCCCACCGTGTCCGCTCCGGGATACGCGCACGATATGGTCGCCAGGATGAGGATCTTCTCGTTGGCCGCTTCAACAGGGGTCGCCATAGCGCTGCTCGCTACTTCTTGCGGGTGACGAAGAGGCGATCGTGTCCGTCGGACTCAAGCATTCCCAAATAATCGTGGCCCACCTTCTTCGCCCACGCAGGGATATCGTTGCGGGTTCCGGGATCGCTCGACTTGATCTCGAGGATTTCGCCGACTTTGACGCCCCCGATGCCCTTCTTGGCTTCCAAAAGCGGACCGGGGCAGGCGCTGCCGCGCGCGTCAACCACCTTCGATACATTCAGACCGGCCAGATCGATGTCGCTCATGATTGTTCCTCCTGGGGTAATTGGTTTGGTTGTCCGAGTATAGGCAAAGGTCGTGCCGGCTGTTTGAATTGTGTGAGGTGAAAACGACAAGGGTCTGGAAGAACATGGGAAACTGAACACTAGATCGACGATGGACTGGGGGCAGCAATGGAGAATCCGGCCGGAAACGTAACCTTCGTTTGCGAAAGCGGTTAACGTGTGTTAATTCAAAATCAACGGTTGACGTTTACGCCCCCCAAAGGAGACCCGATAATGGACCACCGGGAAATGGTCGGATTCTGGAAGACCATCGTCGACACCATGATGGACGGGCTCATGGTCGTTGACGAAGACGGGATGATCGTAGCGGTAAACAAGGCCACGGAACGACTCACCGGATATACGCGGGAAGAGCTCATCGGCAGCCTCTGCACCATTCTCAACTGCGACAGCTGCTCCGCGGAAGAGATTCCGGGTCAAGGATTCACGTGCAATCTGTTCAAGGGGAGGAAATTCGAGCGGCGCAGGTGCGCGCTCACCAGAAAGGACGGGACGGTTCTGCCGATCATGAAAAACGCCTCGATTCTCGTCGGCAAGGACGGCAGAGTGACGGGCGGGGTCGAGACACTGACGGACCTCACTGAAATCATCTCGAGGGACCGGCAGATCGAGCGGCTGAGTTCGATCCTCAAAGGCAAGGACCAATTCCACGGGATCATCGGCAAGAGTCGCGTGATGCGCGACGTTTTCGACCTGATCACCGACGCGGCCCAGTCGGACGCGCCGATCATCATCTACGGGGAAAGCGGAACCGGCAAGGAACTGGTGGCCGCGGCGATCCACGCGCTCGGCAAACGGAGCGCGGGCCCGTTCGTCAAGGTGAACTGCGCGGCGCTCAGTGAATCGCTGCTGGAGAGCGAACTCTTCGGCCACGTGAAGGGCGCATACACGGGAGCGGACAGAACGAGAAAAGGACGATTCGAGCTCGCGCACGGCGGCGACATTTTTCTTGACGAAATCGGCGACATTCCGCCCTCCATGCAGGTGAAAATCTTGCGTGTGCTCCAGGAAAAGGAATTCGAACGGGTCGGGGACAGCACGCCGATCGCGGTGGACGTGCGGATCATCTCCGCCACCCATCGCGACCTCGAGGCCATGAGTCGGCGGGATCAATTCAGGGAAGACCTCTTCTACCGTCTCAATGTGATTCCTGTTCGGTTGCCGCCGCTGCGTGAACGGGGCGAGGACCTCTTGCTGCTTGTCGAGCACTTCCTCGAGGAGAACCGGCTCAAGTCGGGCAAGAACATCGTCGGCGTCTCCCATGAGGCGATGGATCGCCTTCTGAGCTACCATTGGCCGGGCAATATCCGAGAGTTGGTCAATGCGCTGGAGTATGCGTTCGTAGTCTGCCGCGGCGACTACCTAGCCGCTGCGCACTTACCTGAAAACGTGGCGGCCGGCGCCGGACCGCGGCCGTTTGCGGTCACGCCTCGGAGGCCCGCGCCGCGGGATGAGACCGCACAGGTCCTGGACGCCTTAAGACGGGCCGGAGGCAAGAAAACCGAGGCCGCCAGGATTTTGGGCGTTTCCCGGCAAGCCTTGTGGAAGAAAATGAAAAAGCTCCGTATCGGCGCGGATTATGCGGCGCACGGGGAAGACAGGATCATGTAAAGCGGCCGAGAGAAGCCGGGCCGTGAGGTGTCGTTCACCGCGATTTGGGACAAGAGGCGCCTTGGGCGCCGCCGCCGATCCGCATGACATCGGAGTGCGATTGCCGGATCGCGCGCGCTTCTCTTAAATCAACCGATGTGATAGCCTTGTTTTCCTACGAAACCAAAGGCGTCGAAGGATGACTCAGCATCTTGCTATCCGACCGTTTTCCGCTTGGTTCATCGGGCCTTCAAATCCGCTCAATGCGCAGGTGGGAAGTCTCGTCGCGGAAGCGCTGCGGGACCTCGGAATCGGGCGGCTATTTCTTGACGAAAACGTGTGCCGGGCCGAGCTCTGGCCCGAAGTGAAAGAGACGAGCGATTCGGAACTCGAATCCGTTCGTCGAGCCGCGAAGTTGTGCAGACTGACGGCCGAGGCCGGACTGTCCGCCATTGTCGCTTCGCGATCTCCGTCGGCCGATCTTCGTCGTGATATCCAGCGAGATCTGGGCGAATATGTGGAGATCTATTGTTCGGTCGGTCAATCCGCGGCGGAGCCGGGAAGTCCGAACGACTCGGCCGGTCTGCGATTCGAAGAACCCGTGGAACCCGACGTGACGCTCGACGCGGGCGGGCAATCGATCCGGGAATCGGCTCGGATTGCTCTGACCTGGTTGAACGAGATGGGGTACCTGTCACCCGAGGATCAACCGCCGGCGCGTCCGGACGACGAATCAACGGTTTTGAAGCGTTTGGAAGAATTGGGCTACATCTGACACCGCCGCCCGCACATGGGCCATTGTCGATTGAGTGAGAGAACAGGCGCCAACGCCGAAGACGGTAGAACAGGCTTTTATGGGATGGAAAGATCGGTGACGAGAGTTGTCGCGCTGGGGGCTGACGGCCCGGATCCGAGAATTTGTGGGACGATGATGGAGGCCGGTCCTGCTGCGGGATAACGCGGGAACGCCGATCTTTTCCGAAGTCTTCCTCGGCAACGAGGTGTATCACGGCTCGATGATGAATGACGCGCCGGACTTGGTCTTGGGGTTTCATCCCGGTTTTCGGGCTTCGTGGCAGAGCGCGGTGGGCGGAGCGCCGGGCGGACCGTTGTGTGCGCCCAACCTCAAGAAGTGGACCGGCGATCATCCGGTTGATGCCGCCGCGGTTACCGCGTCTTTGTTTACGAGCTTTTGCGTCACGAAGGATCGACTCACGATCCTCGACATCGGCCCCACCGCGCTCTCGCTGCTCGGAATCGAGATCCCCGAGACATCTGAAGGCGGACCCGCGGCATGAAGCAGAACCAAGTCTCCGCCGATACGGAATCCTATGCGTTCCGCGCATCGCGCGTCGCGGTTATCGGATTGGATTGCGCATCTCCCCGGTTGCTCTTCGACCGCTGGTTGGATCGATTGCCCGCGTTGGCCTCGTTGTGCCGATCGGGAATCTACGGCGAGTTAACGTCCATTATCCCTCCGATCACCGTGCCGGCGTGGGCATGCATGATGTCGGGGAAAGACCCCGGCGAGTTGGGCATTTACGGATTTCGAAATCGCCGGGACTATTCATATGCCGACCTCTCCGTGGCCGATTCTCTCGACGTTCACGAGAAGCGGGTCTGGGACTACTTAGGCGAGGCCGGTTTACGAAGCGTGCTCCTCGGAGTTCCCCAGACATATCCCGCGCGGCCGATTAACGGGCTTTCGGTCGGTTGCTTCCTTGCGCCGGAGAAGAATGCGGACTTCACCTATCCTCGTCGACTTCGGGCCAAGATCGACCGCTGGGCCGGCGGCGAGTATATTATCGACGTCAAAGGCTTTCGGACAAACGACAAAGCGTGGCTGCTCAAGCAGATTCATGAGATGACGCGCGCCGGATTCCGGCTCGCCTCTCGGATGCTCGAGGAGGACTGGGACTTCTTCATGATGGTCGAAATGGGTGTCGACAGGCTCTATCACGGCTTCTGGCGCTATTTCGACAAAAGCCACTTCCTGTACGAACCGGGCAATCCATACGAAAACGGGATCCTCGATTACCATGTCGAACTGGACGAGCTGATGGGAGGTCTTCTCGAGCGTATCCCGGAGGATACTCTTGTGCTGGTGGTCTCCGACCACGGCGCTCGACCGATGCGCGGGGCGTTTGCGATCAA
>CAYLRL010000070.1:0-10825 GCA_964385875.1 uncultured Syntrophales bacterium | reverse complement strand
TGCGATCGCTGGGTTTGGACCGGCCGCCCAACATGAAAGGGAAGGCGCTCGAGCCGTCCGAATAGGACTCCCTTCCAACGTCATTCCTGCGGGCACGTGTCCCGATATTTTTGACGGTGTTTGTTCAATACTTCGACGAACCTTTGATTTCCCTGGAGACTTCCCCGCAGCCGCACCGCCACATACGCGTCCCACGTGAGCCCCTGATAGATGCCGAGCAGTTTGGACACGCGATGTGTCCCGGAATATTCATCAAGCGCAGATCGTAATTCTTCGAAGGCCTTCTCCATTCGATCTTCGGCCTCGACCGGGTCCGCGGTCCTCATGATGGTTTCGGTTTTGGAGAAAAACCGTCCGACCGCTTCACAGATGACGCGCGTCAACTCTTCTTGAGTCGGGGCTTTCTTTTTCGCCGAGGCCCTCCCGTCTCCGGTTCGATGTTCGGTCGTTTTCGGTAGGGCGCGCAAGAGCGCCTCCCGCATCTCGTAGACGAGCGCCCTGAGTTCGTTCACTTCACTCTTGAGCGTATCCACTTCCTTCTCGATCCGCTGCAATCCTCTCTGAGAATCCTGCGCCGGCGCAAACGAGGCGGTCAGCAGCAGAAGCCCTACCGCCGCTATAATGAACCAAAGGAACTTTCCCGACTCTTTCATGGCTCTCTCTCCGGGGACGTGTTTTTTATTGCGCACCATACATCATGCATGAACGGACATCCACACTCTTGCGCCGTAATCGTTCAGCACGAATGTTAAACGTAGCCGTTCACCGGGCCGGCGATAAGCCATTGGTATCTCGATGGGGGCGGCCATTACCGAAAATCTTGTGAACGAGCCTGATGCGCGTCGGACGCTCCCCGGAGAGCATTTCCGCGAACGGCCCGACCGCTCGATCTTAACTCTTCCTCAATCGAGAATCTTGGCATCGCGTCGGATCGAGGAAGCACCCGGAAAACGGCGGAGTGCTCCTTCACCTCCCCGCTAATTGGGCAGAATCGACAATACGTAGTCCGCTCCGTACGGTCGCAGGAGTTGACACTGATTGTCGGGACTGCATTCGGACTGGTCCGGCGCCATGTTGCAGCCGGGCGCGCTGGAGCTGTTACAGAGATCGCACTTCAGGGGGTAGACACCGGGGACGTTTGTATTCCCGGTCGCTTTCAGGACTTGAATGATCTGCGTGTCGGTTTTTTTGGTAGTGACGTATGAGATTTCCATCGGGTAGTTGAAGCCGTTGACGAGACTGATATCCATCCAGTCCCCTTTCCAGCCCTGTAGCGTGAACTCGGCGATAGTCTGTTGGGTGGTGGGGGTGCAATTCCACAAACAGCGGTCCGCGGAAAAGGCCGGACTCACTTGACCCTTGCTCGGATCGAAGGTGATGACCACCCGCTCCTTCGGCTTCAACGTGCGATGGAGGACGTTGCCTGCCCCGTTGCATGAGGCCGGCGCGACCGCAAATCCCGAGAAGTCCTTGGCCGTATATTTACCCCAACCGATTGGTCCTATGAACCCCATATACAAAGTTATCGGATTGGATCGATTATTCACAACCGTTATCGTCTGAGGGCCTGACGCCGTCATGAGCCCGTGAGTCGTATGTCGCCAGCGCCGCCTCACCTTTTCCGTGAAGCGGTCGAAGTTCCGCGGGCTGTTGAACAGCCGTTCCGGCATGCTGAACGGATTGCGACCGGAGAGCAGGTTCCCGAGGTTGAACCCCACGTTAAGAGACGCGCTCAGGATTTGATACGAACCGTTAACGGGGTCATGCGCGGTCTCACATTTTACGGACGCGACCCCGTCGGCGGTCGTCAGTTCGAAGCCCGCCAACCTTCCGTAGACGTTGCTTGCGTCGTTGAATTCGTACGCGGCGCCGTATAGCCGTAAATCCGGACCGCCGTGGAAGAGCTGATGTGAGTAGCCGATCTCGAGATCGAAATTATACGGTCCGTCACGATATTCATTGATGATGAAATCGCTTTGGGAAAGGTCTCCATACCAGTTGAAATTAACGTCCAGCGCGTCGTGGCCGTTCATCAGCAACGCCGTCTCGATTCCCAGTCCGCCCGACGACAGCCATCGATCCGAAAATCGAGCCCTGTCCAGAAAGAAATTTACGCCGATCAGAGTGTTTTTGCGCACGAGTCTCCGATAGCCTCCACCGCCCGACAGATAAAGGATGTCTGTTTCATCCCGATCCGACCCGCTCGAGTCGACCTGGGCTTCGAAGTGCGCTTCGCCGAACACGACGCCGGTCTTTCCCGCCGGAATCGGAACGAGGTAGTCGAGCGTCAAAAAGCCTTCCCGTCGGTTAACGCCTGAACGCAAAATGTACCCGCCCTGCAGGTTCGGGATATTCTTCGTGTTGGAACTCCCGCACGGCCGATCCTTCGATCCGGCGCAGAACGCAGCGCCGAGGGACGGCCGCGTCGATGACGAAGACTGCGGCGGAGTGAGATCGGCTCGCCTGAGTGTGGACGGAGCCGCGTACGGAGAAGTCCGAAAGCCTTGCGCCGGCGTGGAGGAGCAGGCCGCCATGATAATGAGTGTGATGAGGGCCGGCAGCCGAAGCATTTGCATGATCCGCTCCGAGGAAATGGGTGACGTGGATTCTCGATCGTCTCACCCTTACCGGTCCGCTCGATTCCGCCGACGGGTGTTTGTACGACCGCCGGAATGTGGGTGACACCACGAGGAATCACACGATTATAGTATATTAGCGCAACTTGTTCAAGTTAAATAGTTTTCGCCGCGCGTGTCTGCCGAGTGTGACGGTCGGCGAATTCCGTTCCGGGAAGCAGGGCGAACTCGAACTTTCTCCTTCGGTCCCGGCGTGATAGATCGAGAGGCACATAGCAAGCGCAGCGATTTCGCACGACCGCCGGCCCTACGGAGCGGTACCCACGTCATGGCACGAAACAGCGAACCCGCCAAAGTCGGAAGTGGCTCAAAGCCTTCATTGGGCGCATTGCGACAAGCTTCTTTGGGCTTCGACCGCAAGCTCCGTGAGGTTTTGCGCACACGCCGGCGCCTGACTCCGACGCTCCCCCGTTCAACCAATCCTTGCCGGGATGGCAGCGAACAGCAAAGGAATAATCGTTGCTGACGTATAATGGGCAGATCTCTGCGTATCCTGACCTCACGAGGGGGGCACTAAACTGAAAACGCGGATCGGCTCTCTGAAATTCCTGAAACTCATCCAGCCACGATCCCAAAGGACCATGGCGTCTTTGATCCGCTGAGCCGTCTCCGATCCCACGAGAATCTCTCCCTCCTTGCAAGCGCCTGATAGCCGAGCGGCCAGGTTGGTTACCGAGCCTGATGCCGTAAAGGTCGTCCTTGTATGGGAAGCTCCCTTAAATCGGCTCACGCCGACGAGGGCTTCACCCGAACTGATCCCTATATTTACAACGACGGGAGGGAACATTCCTTGCAACTCCCGATTGATATCGGCGGTCTTCTTGCGTATCCGGAGGGCGGCTGAAGCTGCTTTCAACGCATGCCCGCGGTCGTCTCCCTGAAATATGGCCATGAGTCCGTCGCCAACTGCCTCATTGACATCGCCGGCCCGGTGAACGCGGACACGAATTCTATCTCCCCGTAACCTGCAAGGTAACGGGGTTTTTCAATTTGTTAGGCTCGCGATTGGGAGGGAGAGGCCGACGCGGCTCAATCTCGGGTCGTGACGTTACAGCCGGATGGGCTTTGACTCCGGCCGCTCAAGTTGCTATGAAGTTTCATGCGGCGAAGCCCGGCGATCAAGCCGGCGCTCCCCGGGCGGACCGAAGCCGACGGCGTTTCCGCGCCGCGTTCCAGATACGGGTTTCGAGAGGCGAGCTATATCGTGCTGAGCGACCTCATACGAATTTCCCTTCGACAAATCTACCGCAATCGGCGGCGTTACCGGAGCGCCATCATCGGCACATCGCTCGGTATAGCCGGGTTGTTGACGGTTCTCACCATCGGCGATTCGGTGGAGACCGCGCTCGGTGAGAATCTCGAGATGCTCGGGAGCGCCACGATCGTCAAGGCAAAGTGGGACTACGGGAGAACCCAGCGCTGGCACCGGGGGCAATACCGCTTCTCCGATGTCGAGGACTTGCGCAAGCTTCCGTACGTCCTTTCCGCGGCTCCGGCCATCTGGAGCCAGGGGCGGATCTCGTATCGAAAAAAGAAGAAAGAGGTCTTTCTCGTCGGCGCGGGCGGCGACTTTTTCAAGACCATTCACCTGCCGGTGAGCCGCGGACGTCCGCTCACGGCTGAAGACAACGAAAAACATCGCAGTGTTTGTGTTATCGGGTTGAATATTCGGGACTATCTCTTCGGCGAGGATGCGAACCCCGTCGGAGAGAGTATCGTGCTCAGCGGGCTGTCCTTCGAGATCGTCGGACTGACGGAGGGGGCGGAAGACCCCGACTACCGCGACTCCGTGCTCATACCGATCACGGTGGCGGCTGCAAAGATCCCGCGGATGGGCAAAATCAAGGACATCTACGTTCGAGCCGCCAACTGGGACGTGGTCGAGGAACTCCAGTCAATGGTCGGGCAGGTTCTCGAGCGCAATCACGAGGGGTACGAGACTTCGATGTCCGTCACCTATTATAAGGAGCGGATTGCGGCCATCCAGGCGATCGTCTTTACCTTCAAATTCTTTCTGTACGCCGCTATCGTGGTTACCCTGCTGCTTGGAGCGGCCGGCATAACCAACGTCATGCTCTCCGTGGTGCGGGAGCGGACCACGGAAATCGGCCTCCGCAAGGCCGTAGGCGCCACACATTACCTCATTATCTATCAGTTCCTCTGCGAGGCGCTGTCCGTGAGCGTCATCGGTTCGGCCATCGGCATCGGGGCGGGAATCGCGTCGGTGAAGATCCTCAGCGATGTGCTCCAAATCCAGCCCGAATACAATGTATTCATGTCCGCGATTCTCGCGTCGGCCGTGATTTCCCTCCTCATAGGCGTCACCTCGGGCGTTTTGCCGGCCGTGCGCGCGGGGCGTCTTGATCCCATGGAAGCGATGAAATTCGAATGAGCCCGCTTCCCGGGTCCGCCTACCTGCGCCCTCAGGGCCGAGGCCGTCTCGGAAGAGGCGCTATCGGGCGATCTGACCGGACATCGCATCAGCCGAGACCCGCGGAAGCGTCACTGTGAAGAGCATGCCTCGTTCGGCCGAGGTTTCCGCGCTTAGAGCAACTGTCTATGATTTGGTCTTAATGGAGCAGGTTTGGCTATTCTTAGTTCCACGGTCAACAACCCAATTCAGGGCGCGTGCCGGCCGGTCTATGAGGTGGTCCCTGTCTTTGGCAATGAAATCCGAGAACCACTCTGCTTTCATAAGCGGCCGGAGCCTCTCGATGGGATTCAGATCCGGTGAATATGGAGGCAAGAAGACGCGCTCGAAATTCCCCGGGTTCAGGGAAGAGCTCCTGCGCCACGAAGCGTTGTCGCAGATGAGGATGTTCCTCTACGCCGGTCCGGTCGAGGAACCAATGGTCTGTGTCGGGATCGGCCTTCTCAGGACCGATCTTCTTCGCCCGACCCGGCTTTGGGCGATCGATACGTCCGTCAATCCCCCGGTCGTTGAACCACCTAACCCAACGGGAGAGCGTGCGCGTGGAAACGTCGTACAACCGGGCCGTTTTGTTGTGTGGAAAGCCCGGACACAAGGCCTTCACGGCGCTCATCCGTACAAACCCACGCTGAGACGGGGAGGCCTTCGTGGCTGCCTCCACATCCGCCGCAGAGACGTTCTCTGTTTTGGGTCTGTTCGGGTGACGGGCCATGCCCCCGAAAAGAGCATATTTCTTGACAAAGTACAAGTACAACATGACGAATTCCGGACATTATTTCCGGCAAACGCTCTACAAGACCGTCCACACCAAGATCAAACTCTGCGGAATCCGTCCCGCCGACCGAGACGACGACGAGTGATCCCAATTCGACGCGGGTGAGACAAAGCTTTGCCCGACGCGCGGACTTGTCCTATAGTGAGCTGCGGAAAGCCGGCCGCCGGCGGATTCGCGTCCGGGGGTCGTTCCCCGGACTCCGTTCCACGGAGAAGACCCATGAAACTGCTCAAACTGGAAGTCTCGGGATACCGGTCGCTCAAGAATATTGTGTGGGAGCCGGGCGATCTCAACGTTTTCATCGGCCCCAACGCAAGCGGCAAAACGAATCTTATCAAGGCGCTGGAATTGTTGGCCGCGTCCGCGGACGGGAGACTGCAGCATTTCGTCAAGAGTGAGGGGGGAATGGAGCCGATGCTTTGGGATCGGCACGGCGACTCCATTACGTTCACGATCGAGATGA
Organism: uncultured Syntrophales bacterium; assembly: GCA_964385875.1. GTDB lineage: Bacteria > Desulfobacterota > Desulfomonilia > Desulfomonilales > Desulfomonilaceae > CAYLRL01. The sequence continues at coordinate 4,520 of CAYLRL010000070.1, read as the reverse complement.
CACCTGCCCCCCATCCATTAGATGAACTGGTTTCCGGTAGTGAGGAGTCTCCTGGAAGCGGACCGGCAAGAGGCTTCTCTCAAGGCCCCGGACTGCATTATGAACTTGGCCTCCAGCTTATTGCCAACTCAGGATGGTACTGGATATATCCGGAGACACTCACGTCAATCAGAAGTGAGAAGCAGTTGATCAAGAGAACTTGGCACTTGAGTGAATCGGCCGTGTTCGATGAGATCGCCGACTCCTTCGTCGATGTGAGCAGTGAAGCTACAAGAGATGAAACGCTTCTTTCCTTGGGGCGTTTACTGTTTGGCGTATACAACGTTCGAGGCGCTCGGGAATGGATTGCGGCCTGGAGCTGTTTCAGAGATTTCCAAACGCACGGAGCTTCCCCGACGCTGCGTCCGACATGGGCCCGGTTCGAGAACGAATTGGCGCCGGATGGAAGCAACCTTGTGACGTTTCTGCATACTTGGTATTCAGGCGATCGATCCTTTCAGAAGCGAATCAACAGCGCTCTGCATGCCGCTTATGGGAGCGAGTTTGAGAAGCTCATGTTTCCACCAATAGCAGATCGCCGCGTTCGTTTAGAGGTGTGGTGGAAGAGTCTTTCTAATCCCATTCCCGCCGCGGATCTCTCTGACGGCACCCTCCGCTTTCTCTTTCTAGTCTGTGCGCTAGCCCAGCCCAAGCCGCCTCCGCTCATTGCGATCGAAGAGCCGGAGGTCGGGCTGCACCCTTCGATGCTCCCAATAATCGCGGAATTGGCTCAGGACGCGTCGACGCGAAGTCAGGTGATCCTTACCACGCATTCGACGGATTTCCTCGACGCGTTTCAGAGAACCGCTCCCACGGTAACCGCGTTCCAGTGGGTAGACGGCGAAACCAAGCTTGCCGTGCTCTCGGGGAAATCGCTCGAATATTGGGTGCGAGAGTACGGCCTGGGTGAGTTGCAGCGCACAAGAGAGCTGGAAGACCTCATCAAGGAATCCGAACCGTCTCCGTCGGGGGCGGAAGTATGAGGTTCGTTCTTTTTGTTGAAGGCGACACGGAACGTCTTGGTCTCCCTTCATTTTTCGGACGATGGTTGGACCGGCGCAGCGCTGCGGGCGCCAAGGTCGGAATGAAAGTGGTTACGCTGCGAGGCTTGGGTGTTTTTCAGACGAAGATCAAGCGACGTGCGGAAGAATATCTCACCGGCAAGATGAGCGGTAAGACTGTGGCCGCGTTCGGTTTGCTCGACTTGCACGGCCTTCAGCATGGGGACTTCTTCGACGGCGCGCCCAAGGCTGCGCAATCGGGTCTGCCCTCGGTCGAAAGCCGTGTCCGATTCGGAACGGAAAAGATGGAGCGACTTGTTGGCCTGGAGCGCTTCCACATGTTCTTCGCTGTCCACGAAATTGAGGCGTGGATGCTCAGTCAGCCTGAGATTCTTGCGCCGGCGGACAAGTATCTGGGAAGAAATGTGGACACTCCGGAAGCGATCAATTTCGACAACCCTCCGTCCAAGGTCCTGCATACCGCATATTCACGAGCGTTTAAGCAGTCGTATCTCAAGACGATCAACGGCCCGGCTCTGCTCGAAAAGCTCGATGTGGATATCGCGTACGAGAAGTGCCCAAACTTGGCGAGGATGTTCGACACCATGGCGGACTACCTCTCATAAGCTCGATGGGGGAGGCCCCCGGCGTCTTACAGCTCCCGCCGATTCTCCATAGCCCTCGTGAGCGTCAGGGGGTCGGCGTATTCCAAAGAGCCGCCGACGGGGATGCCGTATGCGATGCGCGTGACGGTCACGCCGGCGCCGGCGAGTTGGTCGCGGATGAATGTGCCGGTGGATTCTCCTTCGACGGTGGGGTTGAGCGCGAGGATGATTTCGTGGACCTCTTTGGGTCGAGCTCGGTCGACGAGTTCCCGGATGCGGATGTCGTCGGGACCGATGCCGTCCAGGGGGACGAGCACGCCGTGGAGCACGTGGTAGAGACCTCGAAAATGGCCGCCTTTTTCGACCGCGAGGAGGTCGAGGGGCGTTTCGACCACGCAGATGCGCGAGGCATCGCGTCTCGGGTCGGAGCATATCGCGCACGGGTCACTTTCAGTGAGGTGAAAGCATGTGGAGCAGAGCTGCAATCGCGCTTTCACATCTTGAATGACATCGATGAGGTCGCGGATATCGTCGTACTGCGCGTTGAGGATATAGAACGCGTAACGCGTCGCGGTCTTTTCACCGACGCCGGGGAGTCGCTTGAGGGCTTTGATGAGCTTCTCGAGGGGACCGATCACGGCCTTCGTGCTCCCTTCGGGTTCAGGTGAGTCCGGGGATTCGGAGACCGCCGGTGAGTTTGCCCACTTCTTCGGTCATCATCTGTCTGGACTTCGCCAGAGCGTCATTGACCGCAGCAGTGACGAGGTCTTCGATCATCTCCGGGTCGTTCTCCTCGAACAGGCCGCGTTCGATGCGCACAGCGAGGATCTCCTGCGCGCCGTTGGCTTCGACGGTGACCATGTCGCCGCCGGCGCTGCCCGTGACGGTCTTGGCGGCCAGCTCTTCCTGTAATTCCGCTACCTTGGATTGCAGGCCCTGCGCTTGTTGAAGCAAGTCTTTCAAATTAAACACGCGATAACCTCCCGCGCTGCGGTTCGTTCAATCGCCGATCCGAGCCCGACGCCGCGCCTGCTTCGGTTCCGGCGCAGCGGAACGATTTGATCGGAGACGGCCGGATCGCTTGCCAAATCGTTTCAAGGGTATCAAAGATAGGGCATGGAGGCAAACTCATGCGTCACCGCGAACATAACCCCTCAGTTACGCGCAGCGCGTGATTTCACCAAGTTACGATATTCTTGCCCCGAATAACCGAGGGCTTAGTGCGCACACACACACAGAAATTGCTGCGATTAGCCGGCGTACGATGTGCTCCCCGGAGGGAAGCGCACCCTACTACCGGCATGAAAGGGAGTGGAAGACGGCCTTCACATATGGCATGCTTCCCGTCGGTGAGTGAGCGACTGCACGATCGCCGATTGGACGCCGGGACGATTCCCTCGCCAAGGAGCGCGGCCATGAATGAAGACGAACTGCTCAAACGAATAACCGTCAATCCACGGATCTTCCACGGCAAGCCTATCATCCGGGGCAGAAGGCTCGCAGTGGAACATGTCCTCGGAATGCTCGCGGCCGGCGATTCCATCGAAACTATCCTCGAAGGATACCCGTGGCTGGAACGGGAAGACGTTCTCGCATGCCTCGTGTACGCCCGCCGGCTTGTCGGCCGTGAACGCGTCGAGCCCGCCTTCGGCGAGACCGGGACGTGAAGCTTTTGCTCGATACCTGCGTATGGGGAGGAGCGCCGACCGAGTTGAAGGCCGCTGGTCACGACGTCGAATGGGTCGGAGACTGGTCTGAGGACCCCGGCGATGAAGAGATCCTCCACTACGCTCACGAAGAAGGAAGAGTGCTCGTCACCCTCGACAAGGACTTCGGAGAGTTGGCGATCGTGCGGAACAGGCCGCACTCGGGTATCGTGCGATTGGTCAACCTTGCCGCCCGCCGGCAGGCCGGCGTTTGCTTGAGCGCGCGTGCCGATTACGGATCTGAATTGCTTAAGGGGGGTATCGTCACTGCGGAACCCGGCAGGCGCCGAATCAGACCTGCGCCCGGCCGGATGGGATAGGCCCGGACCGTCCACAAGGCAGCGGCAAACACGGGATTGGTTCTCAATCGACCGGCAGGGTGCGGCGCCCTTCTCGGTTGGCGGCCGAAGGTTCGGGGCGACAGGGCCTTTTTCGGTCCCCACTGAGCCCAAAGGTTGTCTTTGCGAGCGAAGCGAAGCAATCCCGCAGTGCGGCCCGGCGCCCAAAGGATGTCTTTGCGAGCGCAGCGAAGCAAACTCAGCGCGCAGGGTTGCCGAGGCTTTCGAGATTGCTTCGTCGCCGTGCTCCTCGCAATGACAAGGGTAGGCCGTGGACGTTCCTAAGATCCGAGCGCGCCAAAGGTACATCCGAGGGAGGGGAGCGAAGCAATCTCAGCGCGTGGCCCGGCGCCCAAAGGTTGTCTTTGCGAGCGAAGCGAGGCAATCTCAGCGCGGGGGGTTGCTCAGGCTTTTGAGATTGCTTCGTCGCCGTGCTCCTCGCAATGACAAGGGTAGGCCGTGGACGTTTCCAAGATCCGACCGCGCCAAAGGCACGTCCTTTCGAGGGGAGCGACGCAATCCCGGCGTGCGACCCGGGGCGCCTAAAGGATGTCTTTGCCGGGGCAGCGAAACAAACTCAGCGCGCGGCCCCGAGCTCGAAGGCTGTCTTTGCGAGCGCAGCGAAGCAAACTCAGCGCGTGGGGTTGGTCAGGCTTTTGAGATTGCTTCGTCGCTCTGCTCCTCGCAATGACAAGGGTAGGCCGTGGACGTTCCTAAGATCCGAGCGCGCCAAAGGACGTCTTTGCGAGCGAAGCGAAGCAATCTCAGCGCGTGGGTGTAGGATTTCAAATTGTCCTGTCTGAAATCGAGTGAATTTTTCAGAATAGCTTG
>CAYLRL010000069.1:0-26193 GCA_964385875.1 uncultured Syntrophales bacterium | reverse complement strand
GCCCGGACACAGGGCCTTGATGGCGCTCATCCGCACAAACCCCCACGCTGAGACGAGGAGGCTTTCATGGCCGCCTCCACATCCGCCGGAGAGACGTTCTCCGTGTCGGGCATGTTCGGGTGACGGGTCATGCCCCCGAAAAGAGCATATATCTCGACAAAGTACAAGTACAAAATGACGAATTACGGACATTTTTTTGGCAATCGCTATATGTCGTGAAGCCGATCAAACAACGGATTCTTGTTGCCCGCATCAGAGCGCTCATGAGACGACGATCGGCCCACCTTCCGAAGAAGCGACGCGTCGTGCATTGCCACGGGCTTTCGATCGATCGGGATTCCCGCCGGGTGATAACGGATACGGAGACGATCGATCTCAGCGTCTATGAGTTCAGACTGTTGGAAGCGCCGGCGACAAATCCCGGTTCGGTTCTCTCTCGTGAACAGATAATCGCGAGGGTTGCGGGACCACATCATTTGGTGACGGAGCGTTCCGTAGACGTTCAAATCCACTCCCTCCGCAGTAAATTGGGCGAATCCCGGCATGTAATCGAGACCGTCAGGGGGGTTGGCTATAGATTCAAGGATTTTCCCACCGCGTGATTGTCTCCCGGCGGCAGAGCGTCCCCGGACTCCGACCCTATTACCCCAATGTCGCGTTGTGCGCTCCGTCGGAGGACGGCTTGTGGATGGGGGTCGGACGAAAGGGCGGTTGCCGTTCGGTCGGCGCTTGCGGAAAGTTTGGCTTGACATACCGCGCGGGCGAGGATTAGCATCGTCTCATGTTGTAAGACACATCTAGCTCCTTCCGCGATGAAGTCTTGTTACCGCGGTTGTGCGGGCCGATCAGCGGCTCCCCGGACCTTACGGCGAGCCGATCCGACGCAGGCGACTCCCTGAGGGCCGTTCCTTAGAATTGAGAGAGACTGCCGGACGAACCGTGTCCGCTTTGGGCAGAGCGCATTAGTGGGATGGGAGCATTCTATGAACGATCAACATGGTTCCGCCGATCGTACGCGCTGGTCTTTAGCGCTCTTCATCGGTGTTCTCGTAGGCTGGAGCGCCCTTGTTTTTGGTCTCGGCGCCCTTGAGACATCGTATGAGCCGGGCGAAGCGCATTACGGATGGGCGATCACCTTCCTCTCTCATGCCGTAATATGGGTTGCAGGGTTGATCGGCCTCGGGGAACTCGTACGCCGCAAACGTGAGGCCCGAGAAACGGAAGCTCGTTTCGAGCGTCTCATCGAGGGCGCTCCGCTCGGTCTTGCCTTAATGGACAAAGACAAGAGCTTTCACTACGTCAATCCCGCTTTCACGGAAATATTCGGTTACCGCCGGGACGAAACACCTGACGAGTCCACGCTCTTTTTGCGAACCTTGCCTCGGACCGAGGACGGGGAAATCGCAATCTCCGAATGGCATGACGCCACCACCTACGGCCTGGAGAAAAGCGGAGTTCACACGCGGATTTTCCGATGCACGCCAAAAGACGGCGCGGAACGTATCGTGAGCTTCCAAGCGGTGGCTGTCGACAAAGGAGAGATGATTGTCATTTACCAGGACAAGTCCACTGAAACCAAAGCGCTGGGAGAGCTTCGGCTCAGCGAATATCGATACCGTCATCTCGTTGAGAACGCCCCTCTCGGCATATTTCTCTGCGATGTGAGCGGCACAATCCGGCAATCCAATTCGAAGCTGAAGTCGTTGTTATCGCTGCCCACCGATACTCCACTTCGGGGCTACAATGCGTTCCAAGCGCCGGCGTTGCGCAGAGAGGGGGTCGCTGACTCGATTCGGAAGTGCCTGGAGAGCGGCGACGGAAGCGTCAGTGAGCATCCGTATTCGAGCGAGGACGGCTCTCATAAATATCTTCGATTTATCCTTACGCCGTATCGTAACGACGGGGACATTGTTGAGGGCGTCCAAGCTCTGGTGGAGGATTTCACCCCGCGCAGGAAAGCGGAAATCGAGTTGCTGGAGGCCCATGAATACGCGGCCGCGGAGGCTCGAAAGCTTCGCTCGCTTATCGAAGGAATGGCCCAGGGTGTCATTTTCTCGGGTTCGGACAATGTGGTCACTGAAGCCAACAGTTGGTTGCTCCAAGTGACCGGCTTAAATCGGGAGTGTGTAATCAATCGCCCCTTGCTGGAGATCGACTTCGGTGATTCTGTGTCTATCACGCTTCAGCGGCAGATCGATCGATATCGGGAGGGCCTCAGCGAGGACCCGCTCGAGTTGAGCGCCGAACGATGGGGCCGGCACCTGTCTATAAGGCTTCAACCCATCTTCGGCATGAAGCGTTATCGTGGCGTCATCGTGAGCCTGATTGACGTCAGCGAATTGGTCGAAGCGCGGCGAAAAGCTGAGCAGGCGGATCGAACGAAAAGCGAATTTCTGGCGAATATGAGCCATGAAATCAGAACTCCGATGAACGCGATCATCGGTATGTCCGAATTGGCGATGGCAACGGAGCTCACGGAGGTTCAGACCGATTACCTGCGCACGATCGAGATGTCCGGACATGCTTTGCTGGCGCTGATAAACGACATACTCGATTTCTCGAAGATAGAGGCCGGTCGTCTTGAAATCGACCGAACCGATATGAATCTGAGCGACATCATATACGGAGCGGTCCGAACCCTCGCCGCACAGGCCCATACGAAAGGCGCGGAACTCGCCTGCCGAATAGATTCCGACGTACCCGATTCAGTTATCGGAGATCCTGAACGGATCCGGCAGATTATGCTTAATCTGATAGGGAACGCAGTGAAGTTCACGTCGAAGGGAGAAGTCCTCGTCGATGTCAAACTCGACTCCCGCGCCGAGGACCGGGTTCGGCTGAGGGTCTCCGTTTCGGACACGGGAATCGGCATTCCGTACGAGAAGCAGCAGGTTATCTTCAGCGCCTTTCAGCAGGCAGACGGCTCGACTTCACGAGAGTACGGCGGTACCGGTCTGGGTTTGGCTATCACGTCACAACTCCTTGAGCTTATGGGCGGCAAGATTTGGGTTGAGAGTTTGCTCGGGCGAGGCAGCGCTTTTCACTTCACGCTGCCGCTTGAGATGCAGAAGAAGCCCCGCCTTGGGGAAGGGTTTGAAAGAATCGAAGAGCTGCGCGGCTTACCGGTTTTGGTTGTCGACGACAACGCAACCAACCGGAGTCTCGTCGGAGAAATGTTGCGCCGTTGGGGAATGGCGCCTGTGATGACCGAGAGCGGTACCGAAGCGCTTTCCGTAATGGAGCGAGCGCACAGCGAAGGCGCTCCCTTTGTCGTGGCCCTTGTAGATTGCATGATGCCTCAGATGGACGGATTCGAACTTGCCCGCCAAATCAAGCGTCATCCCGATCTCAAAGACACGCGCTTGCTGATGCTCACGTCCGCCGTTCCTGAATACTCGGCGGAGCGCTGCCGAGAGGTCGGGATCGAAAGCTGCCTCCTCAAACCTATTCACCAATCGCATCTGTATAATGCGGTGACTTCGCTTGTTCTGGGAGAGGAGCCGGAGCGCGTGGCCATCGATGCGATCGGCTCCAAAGCGCCTGAGAGCCCCGCCCCGAAGAGAATTCTGGTGGTTGAAGACAATGCGTTCAACCAGAAAGTGGCTGTGGGCATGCTGCGGGGCATGGGGCACGATGTTTTCGTCGTCTCCAACGGTGAGGAAGGAGTCAACGCGGTGGAGAATGATCGCTTCGATCTGATTCTCATGGATGTTCAGATGCCGCACATGGACGGATTTCAGGCGACGAAAGCCATAAGAGCCATCGAGCGAAACCTGAAGTATCGAACCCCCATTATCGCCATGACCGCATACGCCATGAAGGGCGATCGGGAAAAGTGCCTCGCCGCAGGGATGGACGCATACATATCAAAACCTATTCGAGGCGCAGAACTATTCACTACCATTGAAAACGTTGCGGCGAATTTTGCTGCACGCGGGCCGGAAGCGCGGGAGATTCCTCAGACCGATTGCATTGTTGATGTGCCGACATTGCTGGAAGAAGTAGGGGGCGACGTAGAATTACTGAACGAGATGCTCGGCATTTTCAGGGAAGATTGTCCCAGGCTTGTCGAAGAGATCAAGAGCGCTGTCGCCGGCGATGACGCAGAAGCCCTGCGGAAAGCCGCCCATTCCATCAAGGGCATGCTCGGGGGAATCGGCGCCGACGCCGCCTTCCAAACGGCGCTCAAGATGGAGAACGCCGGCCGGGGAGACGAGACAGTCAATCCGCGCGAAATTCTGCCGACGCTGGAACGAGATGTTGAACGTGTGTTGGCGGCCCTGGACACAAGAAAAGAGGATGGTGTGAATGAAAATACTGGTAGCTGAGGACAACAGATTTTTTCGTCGCATGCTCGAGTCCCATCTCGCCCGTTGGGGTCATGACGCCGTGAGTTGTGAAGACGGAGATCAGGCCCTGGCACACCTAAGACTGGCAACCGGTCCGCGGGTGGCCGTGCTCGATTGGGAAATGCCCAAGATACAAGGGGTTGATGTTTGCAGAACCCTGCGTGCGATGAAGGACCATCACTATGTATATGTTATCCTGCTGACGGCCAAGAGCCGTAAGCTGGACATTGTGGAAGGTTTGAAGTCCGGCGCCGACGATTACATCGTCAAACCGTTCAATCCTTTTGAACTGGAGGTTCGCCTGCGCGCGGCCACCCGGATCGTTGAACTTCAGGAGAAACTGCAGACGGCGCTTCATCGAGCCGAGGCCCGAGCCAGGCATGATGAATTGACACAAATCCTGAATCGCTCCGCCATCCTTGAGGTCCTCGAAAAGGAAGTGGAGCGATCAAAACGTCTCCGGACTCCCCTTGGAGTAATCATGGCTGATGTGGATCATTTCAAGAAAGTCAACGACTCCTACGGACACCTAACCGGCGATCGAATCCTGAAGAGCGTCGCTACGGTCCTGAAGCAGGGCGTTCGGATCTATGATTCGGTCGGGCGTTATGGAGGCGACGAATTCTTGGTGGTCCTTCCAAACTGCGGACAGGAAGAGACTTTGAGTCTTGCGGAACGGATTCGCCGGACCGTGCGTTCGACGTCGTATCGATTGTCGGAGCGGTCGTTTGCATGCACGATAAGCCTTGGTGTGACGGCTCTCTCCGAATTCGAACACGTTGAATCGGCCCATATGCTGCACGCTGCGGACGCCGCTCTTTACGAGGCCAAGAGAAAGGGCCGGAACCGCGCGGACTCCCACAGCGCCGGGACCGACCGGCAGAAAGCTCGAATTCTGTGAATGCGCTGAGCGCATCGTGAAACGTCTGAACCCAGGCTTGAAAGAAAGCCCAAAAGCCGGACACCGCTCCGTCGGAGCCCCAGCGTTGCCTAATCTTTTGCGCTTCGATCATGGAGGTCTGGTCGCAAATCACCGCGCGCCTTCTCTCTGTGCGCGCATTCAAAGCATTTGTCACTCGGCGTCGCCGAATGTCAGAGAGGGAAGCGATAAGAAATGGAGAATACATTAAGCAATTCCGATATCGACACGCTGCGGAGGCTGGCACTCGCAGCTGAATGCAGAGACAGTCACACCGGCGCGCACATGGTGCGAACCGGCGCATTGAGCGCATTTCTCGGCGCACAAATCGGTCTGCCGAACCGAGTCGTCGAGAAACTGCGGCATGCAGCGCCGATGCACGATCTGGGCAAGATCGGCATCCCGGACAGCATTCTCCGAAAGCCGACCGCGTTGACTCCGAAGGAATTCGAGGTCATGAAGACGCATACTACGATAGGGGCCAAGATCCTGGAGAATTCACAAAACGTCATTCTTTGTACGGCCCGTGAGATCGCTCTCTCGCACCATGAGCGATGGGACGGGCGCGGTTATCCAATTGGTCTTTCAGGTGAGGATATACCGCTCCCGGGAAGAATCGTCGGTCTTATCGACGCATTCGACGCCATGACCTCCACCCGCTCATATCGAACCGCCAAGTCATTTGAGGAAACCTGCGCAATCATCGAAGAAGAAAAAGGGAGGCAGTTCGATCCTCGGCTTGTCGAGGCATTTCTGGACAATATCCAGGATATACTTGACTTACGATCGAGAATGGGACCGGCGGATTGCTTGCCCGATGCAATCGACGCCCAAAACGGATTCGAGAGGATCTCCGAGCTGTCGACGAAAAAGGCGACGAGGCGGGACGGGACATTTGATCGACCCCGAAGAATATGGTAGTCTCATGGTATACGGCCTGCGGGGGTCGAAGCAATGACGATCCAGCCGTAAATCGGGGCGCTCCGCGCAGAGAGGAGGCGACGAATCATGCGATCCGAATCAGGCGAAAAGGAACGGCTGTTCATGTGCGACCGGGCGGAATTCCTCCGAATTTCCGCGTCCGCGGTCGCCCTTGTGGTATCGACCCCTATCGCCGCGTTGGCGGCAAGGCCGCGCGCGTCGGCCGGCGCGGCTCCGGTCGCGACCGCGACGGGGTTCGGCGAAGCTTTTGTCGCGCCCGGCGCCGACCACGTAGTTCACTGGAATCGGCCGTTCCACTTCACGTTCGAGTATTTCGCGGGACCGGAAGGAGTTCCTCCGGGCGCGTACCTCGAGATGATACCTTTTCCCGTCCTGAACTACGGCCTCCCGAGGGTGTCGCTGTGGACCAACAAGCAAGCCAAGAAATTGCGAATCGTTGTGGATCATTTCTATACCTCGATGCGACGCTCGGAACCGGGCTCGCCGGCTCGGTTTTTCGTCACGTTCGATGACGGTCTCGAAGAAGGGGAAGCGATCCGGCTCAGGTATACGATCCCCAACAAGGACCTGATACCCTTCTGCTACGGGGTCGACGGCGGCGGAGAAGCCGCGTTTCATCTGAATCTCAGAAACTCGGACGAAGAGATCCTGACCTCTTTCGAGACGCCGAAATGGAAGACGGCGACGGACCCTGCGCGTGAGCTTCGCGTGCATGTTCCGTCTCAAGCCCGGGTGGGAGAAGAAGTCGAGGCGTTGGTGGTTTTCGGGGGCTTGTTCGGTCGACCCGTGGATAACGTGGAGAGTGATGTGCGTCTGACGCTGCCGGAATCCGCGACGGCCCCGGAGCGGTTGATACGCTTCGGACCCGAGAATCGGGGGGCCAAGCGCGTGCCCATTACGTTCTCCATGCCGGGGGTCTTCACGATACGAGCGGAATCGGACCTCGGCTTTTCCGCGGCCGGTAATCCTATCCGCGTGGGTGACGAGAGCCGCCCCTCGGTCTTCTGGGGCGACATGCACAACCACACGACCTATTCGTGGGATTCCCGCAATCTGTCAATCATTAATATCGGGCCGCTTGACATGGTCCGCGTTGCTCGCGATCGCATGCTGCTCGATTACGTGGCCGTTACGGATCACGGTCAGCATATGTGGATGACCGACTATCAGCAGAACTGGCGAGTTCCGGTGGTCGACATGCCTCGGGATGAGTGGGAAAGCTACGACGAAGAGTTGGCCTCCGCGGATCATCCCGGCATCATCGCGTTTGTCGGATACGAGCACCGAGACCTCCGCGGGGACACCTGCGTCATCTTCCGAAATCGAGCTACGTATTTCATCGAGGACGGACGCCGTTTCTTCATCGAGGATATGTGGGAACGCCACAAGCCCGGCGAGATCCTCACCATTCCGCATTTTCACCCGCTCTTCGGCGAAGATAAGTTCGATAAGGCCTCGCTGCACGAGCAGCTTGCGGAACTGCATTCGGTTCACGGCATGTGTGAGTATTACAAGAATCCGGAACCGAAGATCCCTCGTCGGGTTAAACCCTGGATGAAACACGACGTGCGCAAGCGGGGTCCTTTTTATCGGGAACTGCTGGACAAGGGTTTGCGTTTGGGAGTGAGCGCATCGAGCGATCACGGAATAACCGGGCAGCTGGGGCTCACGGCGGTGAAGGCGGAGAAGAACACCCGGGACGCAATTTTCGACGCGCTGCTCGCACGCCGCACGTACGCAGACACCGGCGCACGGATGCTCATGGATTTCAGCGTCTCGGACCTGGAACTGGGACAAGAGCGGAGAATCACAGCCGACGATGCCCTGATGTCAAGGCGCGACCTATTCTTGGAAGTCCACGCGCCGGCGCCGATCGAGAGGGTACAGATCATTCGAAACGGCAAGGTCTTTTTCGAGCGCAACCCCGGTCGAGCGGACTGGCGAACCGAGATTGTCGATGAAGACGACTTGGTGGGTATATCCCCGGTACGTGAGCTGACCGGCGAGCCGAGCACGTACTACTACCTTCGTGTCGAACTGAAAAACGGACACGTGGGATGGGCGAGTCCCGTCTTCTTGCTGCTCGACCCGGTCGAGACGGCGACGTCATAGGATCGAAGACGCCGTCTCGTGTGTCACCCCGGCATGGACCGGCCTTCACGCGATGTTTTCGTTTGCCGAATGCTCGTCCAACGCCCGTTTCAGCCCCGCGATGCTTGCGGTCTTCGGAAACACGCACGGCACGCCGCGCGCCTTACAGATCCGTTTGACCGACTTTGCCGCATTGTGGCTGTTGACCTCGATCGGGCAGACGACAAGGTCGGAACCGTTGATGCAATCCTGAAGCGCTCTATCGCCGTTGGCGCACGCACCGTCGTGTCGACAGAACGCGCCGCCCAGCGATTCCACCACGTCCCGATAATGCGGCTCGAGGCTTTCTATGCCGCCGACCAGCGCGATTGTCTTGCCGGCGAGCTTACGAGGGCATGGACACACTCTTTCGGCAACGGCGCACGGCGCGTCTTCCGTAATGTTGTCTCTGTGATAGAGATCGCGTGACAAAGCTTCAATCTCGCGCTTGAGCAGTTCGTTTTCGTGCGTGAGTTCGTCGTTCACCTGCTTCGCCTCCGCGAGAAGCATCTTCAAATCACGAGCCTTCCGTTTGTTTGCGCATTCAACGGAGCGCTTCGAGGCGACCTCCGAGTGGCCACTCGACGCCTCCGCGACAGATTCCGACTCAACGAGGCGGATCCTCATTTTCTCGATCATCTTTTCCAATTTCTTGTTGGCTGTTTGCATATCGAGAAGCTCTCGTTTCAGCTGCGTGATTTTTGCGTCGCTGTCCGCTTCCTCCGCCCCTCGGAGCGCCGAACCCTGAAGGTCGTCCCAGAATTCCCGCACTAGGCGATGCTCAAGCATGTGAATGTGACCGAAAAGCGCGGTCTCCACCGCCGCGCCGTTCAGATCGCCGCGCGTGGCAAGACCCCAAAGCACCGCCCAGAGCGGGGCTTTCAGCGATTCCGGTTCGCAACGGACTGTCTCGATCAACTCAGGGGGATTGTCAAAACGAAGCTTCTTTCCCCTGACCGCGAATCGCTTCTCCACAAGCTTTTCCAAATGCTTGGATACGGCGTTTTCCGTGCTGCAGAATTGCACCACCGCAGTATGCAGAGCGAACTCCTCATCCATCAGGGGATCGTTCTTGGCCAAGCCGAATTTTCGAGCGATCTTGCGGAGATCGCCGATAGTCAGCGCCATGCCGACCACCTTACAGACTGTGGACCCTTGGATCTGCCAAATTCTCTTCTTGGTATGCACGACGAGGCCCTCCTGCGGCAATGGAATTGAGCGCCCGGGCGGGCGACTAGCCACCTCTAGCAAACGTAGAAGAGCCTAATCTAGGAACCACCGTCTGTCAAGCGCGTTTCGCATTAGTCCGCAAAAGCGCCTTCACCGCATGCGCTCAAATCAGGAAAAGGCCGACCGGCGCCAGTTCAATAACTTCTCGGCGTTAAGGGAAAGGCCTGGAACGCATGCATGTAACCGAGCGCGGCCGGTTTGCTCCGCGAAGGGCCCATGAAGGCTGCCGGCGTCAACGAAACCGACCGGAAGATGCGAAATGTCGTTCGAAGGGCTCACGGTTTCTGGTAGAGAGATTCTGGACAGGCAGGATACGGTCACCCGTCGGATCTTGCCCGCCGGTCTCCAGTCGGGCCCGATTCGCCTGCGTGCGCCGCCGCAGACTCCTACACCCACCGTCGAACGTGAGCGGCATAGCGCTCCCAGGCATGGCCGAACGTTCTCCCCATTTTTGCTTCCTCGTATTCGACTATAGTTTCGCCCTTTGGCGGCAATCCGGTCGGCGCGTCGAGCGCGCGAAGTCGAATTTCGTCATATCCTGCTGCCGACCGCACAGAATGTGAGGTACGCACTTACGCGATGAACCGGATTTCATCCGTATCTGCGGCATGACCCACGTTCGGACTTCACCATACCATCCGCAGAGCAACGGCAAGATCGAGCGCCGGCATGGGACGCTCAAGCGCGAGTGCATCCGCCCGGCACACCCCTTTCGCCGGCGAATGCGCGGCGGTTGGTATCGGGTTACGTCGGACGGTACAATACCGTACGCCTGCACAGCGCAATAGGCTACGTGACGCCGAAGGATAAGCTTGAAGGACGGGCCCGGGAGATCCTTCAGGCTCGGGACCGGAAACTCGAAGCCGCCCGGGAAGCGAGAAAGCGGCGTCGCCGCCAAAGGTTGACAACTGACCCTCAACCGTGATGAAATGACCGTGCCGAGTGAAACGGAGACGGGCTCTGCCGGAGGGCAACCCGTCGAGGGATAGCTCGGCCGGGGCTCATCGAGCCGATGGTCCGGCGCTGGGAAACGATTTCCACACCCATCCTCACGTCCATCCATCGGACGATAGACCCTGCTACGCCTCAGAAAACTCCGGGGTCTGGGGCGGAGCCCCAGGATCTCTTCACCCGACATCTCTCGGACCACAGGGGCCCGAGAGTAGCTTAAACCAAAAACGGATTTGTCCAATTCACGGTGAACCAGTCCAGCTTCTTAAGGGATCCGGTCTTTGTCAATGCGCCCTTCCTCAAGTCGCCTCATCGCATTGAGGTCGTCGGTCCGACACTCGTGTTCCCGTTGCTGATCCGGGGCTCATGGAGTGGACCATGAGAATCACCTTTTAACAGGCTGAATCCCAGGCGCCCGAGCACCTGCGCTCACGCCCTCCTCAATGAGCTATGGAAATCACAAGAAGAAATTTACGCGGGGTGGCTCTTGACTTCGTTATTTTTTATGGCCATCTCTGTACCGAACGGTTGGTACTGTAGAGGAAAAATGGCAGCTACCTCAAAAGGCGAGAAGACTCGTGCCAAAGTGCTCGCGGTCACCAGGGAACTGATTAATCAGAAGGGCTTCCGCAGCACGAGTCTGAACGACATAATCGAAGCCACCGGCGTGAGGAAAGGGAATTTGTACTTTCATTTCGCCGGAAAGGAGGAGTTGGGCTTGGCCGTTCTCGAACAGGCCCGAAGGGAGTTCCTGACGTTTCTTTCGGAGAGCTTGAAGGGGGAACGTCCCCGAGATCGCTTGTCAAGCCTGCTCGACGCGATATTCGAGAAACAGCGGAAAGCAAAGTTCGTAGGCGGCTGAATATTTGGAAATACCGCTCTGGAATTGAGCGATTCGAATGACCGAGTAGCGCGACTAATAAGAGAAGTCTTTCGCGATTGGACGAACCTCGTGGGCGCGGTCTTGAGAGAAGCTCGAGAGGCTGGAGAGATCAAAACCCAGGTTCAGCCGGAAGTACTGGCGAAGCACATTGTCGCGACCATAGAGGGAGGCATCATGATGTCGCGGCTCAGCAAGAATGAAGATCACCTTCGTGATTGTCTGAACTCACTTCGAATAGTGTTGGAAATAGAGCCAAAGTAGGGAGTCCGCCCTCCGAGACGGGGACTTCAATTGTAAAACATTTGCTCTAACCCTGAATTGTTAGACAGGAGGGTGCGTAAACATGGCACGTCTCGATCGCTTCCCGGAAGCGCTGCGGACCGTGGTGGCCGGACTTGAATGCCCGACCTTTACAACCAACCCGTGGGTTGAAGGCCCACCGTTGAGTATGAGGAGGGTGGCTATCGTCTCCACCGCAGGTCTTCACCGTCGCGATGACCGGCCTTTTCAGCTCATGTCCGGCGAGTACCGAATTATTCCGGGTGAAACTCCCACGAGTGATCTGGTGATGAGTCACACCTCCACCAATTTTGACCGCACCGGCTTCCAACAAGACCTCAATCTCGTCTTTCCTTTGGACCGACTCCGAGGATTGGCGGAACGAGCCGTCATAGGGTCAGTGGCGGATTTTCACTACTCATTCATGGGCGCCGCTGATCCGACGAGCATGGAATCCGCTGCCCGTGATTTGGCGGGTGTACTCAAGAAGGATAACGTCAACGGTGTGTTGCTCGTACCGGTATGACCCTTCTGCACGCGTGCAGTTGGCGCGCTGGGTCATTATTTCGAACAGGAGGGAGTGGCCACCACCCAGATCAGCCTGATTCGAGAGCACACTGAGAAGATAGCGCCTTCGAGGGCCCTGTGGGTTCCTTTCGAGCTGGGTCGTCCTTTGGGAGTGCCTAATGATGCGGTGTTTCAGACGAAAGTACTGGTGGCGGCGCTTCAACTTCTCGAGTCTCCTTCGGGTCCGATACTGAGTGACTTTCCCGAAGAAGTTCCGGTTCGTGAAGATTCCATGACGGGCTGGTCGTGTCCGATCAATCTGTCGGACGAGTCCCCGGATCTTACCGACAACCAACGGCTCCTCGCTGCTTTCGAGCGAGAGGTGAGCCGGATGCGTTCATGGTACGATCTCGCGCTCAAAGCCCGTGGGAGGACGACGTTCGGTTTGAGTGGAATGCCTCCTGAAGCAGTTGCCGGTTTTATCGGCGGATTTCTTGACGGGGCTGTTCCGGAGAGTCCAAGAGAGGATCTCTCTGTCGCCTTCGCCCTAAAACTCGCTGTGGATGATCTCAAAAGCTATTACTTCGAGGCGGCTGAGGGTGAGCCGGGGAAGCACATCCCAGGCAGCGCGGAATTGGCAAACTGGTTTTGGAATAAAACCGTGGCCGCTCGGGTATTGCGGGCTGTGAGGCAATCTTGTCAACGCAGCGATGACCAAATGCTGCAAATCGCCGGCGCAAAACTTATTGTTCCCATGGATCGTTCGTCATGAAGGGCGCCTGAGGGTCTGAGGCCGAATCTCCGTGCACCGACGAGCGCAACACTAAAGATGTCGTATTCCTCCAATCTGAAGTGGCGGTAATCTTTATGAGACCCCAGCTGTTTCGTAGTGTCGCTCTGCTGAGCGGCATTTTAGTCTTTGCTCTCTTCGTGCCCATCGACGTTGAATGCAGAGAAGGTAACCGTTCAGCGGGCCGGCGATAAGCCGTTGATATCTCGATAGGGGAGGCTTGGAGAGGAGATGAGTCTCCGCCTCGTTTGACCCCGTTCTTCAAGAAGCTTGTTACCAAATGGCTTTCCTGGATTCGCTGAGGCGAGATCCTGCATTCGATATTTCTTTTGGAGGAAACTCATGGATACCTACTATGATCCCAAGGATCTGCCGGAATTCGCCGACGTCGGCGAAGAGGCGCCTGAACAGGCAAAGAAGTTCTTCGACTACTACGGATCAGTATTCGCTGAAGGTGATCTCACGGAGAGGGAGAAGGCTTTGATTGCCCTTGCCGTGGCGCACGCGATCCAATGTCCGTACTGCATTGACGCCTATACCCGAGCCTGTCTGGAAAAGGGCGCCAATCTTGGTGAAATGACCGAGGCCGTTCACGTAACGACTGCGATCAGGGGAGGCGCTTCCCTCATTCACGCCGTCCAGATGAGAAAGATCGCCAAGAAACTTTCCATGTGACTGCGGAGGGCGTCATGGATCAGGATCTCACGCCGGCAGCCAAGCCGTCAAACGCTGATAGTTACTCAACCCATGAGCTGGAGCCTTTTGCAGCGCGCATGGCCGGGCATGGGCTTAAGTTGAGGAAAGACCAAACCAATACGCTGCAAATCAACGTCGGGCTGGTATGCAATCAAACATGCCGCCACTGTCACCTGGAAGCAGGCCCCAATCGTTCGGAAATCATGAGCAAGAAAACGATGGACGAGGTCGTTGCTTACGCCGAGAGGGCAAGCTTCCCCGTTGTAGACATCACCGGCGGCGCTCCTGAAATGAACCCCGACCTGGACTATCTCATTGAAAATATCGCTCCCGTTGCTCCCAGACTTATGCTTCGAGCAAATCTTACGGCTCTGGCCGAGGGGAACACGGACCACTTGCTTGGTCTGTGCGTAGCTCATCGAGTGGTCATTGTGGCGTCGTTTCCGGCTGTGAGCGCTTCGCAGACTGACGCCCAAAGAGGAAGAGGTGTTCTGGACCGGAGTGTGGCTATGTTGAGAAGGCTCAACGGCTTGGGTTATGGCATGGATGGAGCCGGTCCGGAACTCAACCTTGTTTCCAATCCCACAGGAGCGTTTCTTCCGGCGTCGCAGGCTCAGGCGGAGAAGAGGTTTAGGAGAGACCTTGAACGAAAATGGGGGCTCCGCTTCAACAATATGTTCACTTTTGCGAATTCACCCTTGGGAAGGTTCCGTACCTGGCTCGCAGACTCGGGAAACCTGGATTCATACATGCAGAAGCTCTCGGCAAGCTTCAATCCGTGTACGGTTGAGAGCTTGATGTGTCGAACATTAGTGTCGGTAGACTGGGAGGGCTATTTGTACGACTGTGATTTCAATCTTGCAAAGGGGGTCTACCTAGCTGGTCGTAAGCGACACGTATCCGAGATGCGCAGAGCGCCTGCCCCTGGGACCCCGATACCAACCGGCAGTCACTGCTATGCGTGCACGGCCGGCTCGGGATTCACCTGAGGCGGGTCCATTGGAGCCCGGGAGGGTCCTTGAGAGACGGACCTATTGACGTGGGCTCATCCCCCGCCCATCTACTGAGGAAACCTCTGTCGATACCGAAAGACGGATCGACCGACCGAAAGGACGCGCTTAATGCCCAGAGACATCCCCTTAGGAAACGGACGGCTTCTCGTCTGCTTTGACGGTCAATACCGAATCCGGGATCTCTACTACCCTCACGTCGGCCAGGAGAACCACGTCAACGGCAATTATTGCAGACTCGGTATATGGTGTGAAGGGATATTCTCCTGGGTAGGGCCGGACTGGGAAATCAGTCTCCGCTATGACACCGACACCTTGGTCACGGACGTAAACCTTCGCAACGCCGAGCTCGGTTTGCTACTTTCAATTCGAGACGCCGTAGATTTCCACGAGGACATATTTGTCCGGGCTATTCAAATCGAGAATCTCATGCCCCGATTCAGGGAAGTGCGCATCTTTTTCAGCCATGACTTCAGCATATACGGAAACAATGTGGGAGACACGGCGGCCTACGATCCTCGCACAGCCGGGGTGTTCCACTACAAGGCGGCCCGTTATTTCCTGATGAACGGAACCACGGACACCCATCCGGGCCTTCACGGCTTTGCGACCGGCCAGAAAGGCATTCGCGGATTGGAAGGGGCTTATCGGGACGCGGAGGACGGGACTCTGTCGGGCAACCCGATCGCTCAGGGCGCCGTTGATTCCGTCGTCGGCCTTAGCCTTGAATTGGAGGGCCTTGCGAAAGGAGGAGCCCACTATTGGCTGGCCGCGGGAGAGTCCTGGCAAGCAGTCCGTGATCTCGATGCGATTGTCAAGGATAAGGGACCGGACAGGCTGCTCGCTCGAACAGCGGACTACTGGCGTTTGTGGGTACAAAAGGAAACCCCGCGCCTTGATTTGCTTCCATCAGGGGCAGCCGAGCTTTATCGAAGAAGTTTGCTGATCCTCCGGACCCAGATGGACTCGGAAGGCGGGATCGTCGCCGCCAATGATTCGGACATAATCCACTTCAATAGGGACACGTATTCGTATGTCTGGCCTCGAGACGGGGCCCTTGTCGCGAATGCTCTGGATCAGGCGGGGTACGTGATGCCCGCCCAAGCGTTCTACGAATTTGCCGCGGACGTTATTGAACGAGAGGGATACCTGCTTCACAAGTTCAATCCGGACCGTACGCTTGCTTCATCGTGGCATCCGTGGTTCATCAATGGGGCGCCGCAATTACCGATTCAGGAGGATGAGACGGCCCTTGTTGTGTGGGCGTTGTGGAGTCACTTCGTTGAGTATCGAGACATCGAGTTCATCAAGCCCTTGTACAAGCCGCTGATAAAGAACGCCGCAGATTTTATGTGTTCGTTCAGAGATAAAGAGACAGGCTTGCCGGCCCCTTCGTATGATCTTTGGGAAGAGCGCCGCGGGATTTGGAGCTTTACCGTCGGCGCGGTTTTCGGAGGCCTTACCGCGGCCTCCCTTTTCTGCACGGTGTTCGGGGAGACCGGGCCGGCTGAAAGGTATCGAAAGGCGGCTGCCGAAATACGGGACGCCGCTTCGGCTCATCTCTGGAAACCGGAACTGAATCGCTTTTGCAGAATGGTATACCGCACCGCGCAGGGCTCGCTGGAGGCCGATGTTACCCGAGATTCGAGCATTTGGGGCCTCTTTGCGTTCGGCCTGTATTATGCCGACGATCCACGGATGGAAGCGACTATGTCCGACCTGAAGAACGCGCTGTGGATCGGGCAGGGGGTGGGCGGAATGGCTCGCTATGAAAACGATTATTATCATAGGGTCAGCGCGGATGCGCCGGGCAATCCGTGGTTTGTCTGCACGCTGTGGCTTGCCGACTACCTGGTCGAAAAAGCAGCCGACGAAAACGATATTTCGGAAGCTGTGGATCTGCTCGAATGGGTAACCAATCACGCTCTGCCGTCCGGAGTTCTCGCCGAACAGGTTCATCCAATGACCGGCGAACCTTTGTCCGTGGCGCCTCTCACGTGGAGCCACGCCGCTTTTGTCGCCACGACTCATCGCATACTTCGGCGGCTGGGAGCCGTCAAGGCCTGCCCGGAGTGCGGTTCGCCCCTGAAGGACCGTGAAAGGAGGGAGGATTGGATACGGCGCCTGTATTCCGAGGCCTGCAGTGATATCTACGGCAGGTGCGCGGTGGAGTGAGACGGCGGGCAGCCGGAATTTTGTGATTACGCAAGAAAAGGAGAGACGAAATGAAACTCGCGATGGTAGGCCTTGGAAGAATGGGAATGAACATGGCTCGGAGGCTGATCCGGAACGGCCATGAGGTAGTCGCATACAATCGCACTCGCACAAAAACTGATGAAATTGTGAAAGAAGGCGCCCTTGGGGCGTATGCGCTTGCTGATCTTGCCGAACATCTAAGTCCGCCGCGCACGGTGTGGTTGATGCTTCCCGCGGGCGGTCCCGTCGACGAGCATTTGGGCCGGCTCATCAGCTTTCTTTCGCCTGGGGACGTCGTGATTGACGGCGGCAACTCGCACTTCAAAGACGATGTTCGCAGACAAACGTCACTGTCCGAGAAGGGTGTCCACTACATGGATGTGGGGGTGAGTGGAGGCGTCTGGGGCCTCGATGAGGGGTATTGCCTGATGATAGGGGGCGATCCTGAGATTTACAAACGTCTGGAGCCGGTGTTCAAGGCCCTCGCTCCCGACGAAGGGTATCTTTACTGCGGCGGCGCAGGCGCAGGTCATTTTGTAAAGATGGTTCATAACGCCATTGAATACGGTATGATGCAGGCTTATGCCGAGGGGTTCGATATTCTGGACAAATCCCCATATGGCGAGGCGCTGGACTATAGCAGTCTCTGTCATCTCTGGAACCGGGGAAGCGTCATCCGATCGTGGTTGCTGGAGCTGGCTGAGACCGCATTCGCAAAAGATCCGGCGCTTTCGGCGCTCCAAGGTTATGTGGAAGATTCCGGAGAAGGCCGCTGGTCGGTGGAGCAGGCGGTGGAGACCGGCGTTCCGGCGTACGTAACGGCTCTTTCGCTTTTTGCTCGGTTCCGATCGCGAGAGGATAACTCCTTTGCAGACAGAGTTTTGGCAGCCCTGAGAAGAGAGTTTGGCGGACACTCCGTGGTTCGGGCGGAGAAAGATTCGTAGCGCATTGTGAAGCCAAGAGACAAAGCGGACGAGGATCCAATGAAATTGAATACGAATGAGGGCTCGATGCTTGCCGGAGACATCGGCGGGACGAAAACAAACCTCGGGTTGTTCGAGGACCACGCTTCGCGACCTGTCATGCAGGTTATGGCATCCTATCCCGGTCGAGAGTTTTCGTCATTGGAGGAGATCATCGAAGAATTCTTGTAACCGTTCACCGGGATAGCGCCAAGCCATTGATATCTCGATGGGGGAGGCTTGGAGGGGGAGATGAGTCTCCCCCTCCATCCTCACCGGGCGCAGAGCCGCCTCAAGCCCGGTGGACCATTACGAATTCTTGAAGTGTCATCCGGCGACAGTTTGCGCTGCGTGCTTCGGAATAGCCCGCCCAATCGTGAACGGCAAGCCTTTCCCGCGGGCGTCTGAGGGAGGACACGTCGACTCTGCGCCTCGCGACACGACAGAAATTGAGCTGCTAAAGCTTGTTTTGTCAAAGATGCCTCTCGTGAGCGTAGAGCGTTTGGTTTCAGCTCCCGGCCTTTTCAGCATCTGCTCGCGGCTCAAGAAGTATCGCCGTCGCACCGAGCCGGAGTGGCTTATAGACCTATTTAACCTGAAAGACGCGTCGCAGGTTATCTCGGAAGTCGCCATGGCGGAGGAAGATCCCATTTGTGTAGAAGCGCCCGACATTTTCACGGCAATCCTCGGCTCTGTAGCGGGCAATCCGGCTCTGACCGCCCCGGCCACGGGCGAGGCCGGGTGGAGGGACAACGGCAATCGGAGAAATGCAACATGGAATATTCCCGAAAAGGAATCGACACGCATATTGATACAGTAGTCAAGGGCCAAACTTCGGACCTTGGAATCTCGAGGGAAGCGTGCCCTGTCGAAGGACGGTTGGAGTCTTGCACAATAGTGATTTTCGGCGCGACCGGGGATCTCACGATTCGTAAGCTTGCGCCGGCGCTTTACAACCTCCATTTGATGGGCGCCTTACCTGATTCGATAGCCGTGGTGGGGGTTGCGCGAGCGCAGATGAGTCACGAGCAGTTCAGAGAGAAAGTAAGAGACGCCGCCGGCGGAATGGATCCGTCACAGTGGGACGGCTTTGCCTCTCGGCTCTATTATCAAAGCATCGGGCTCGACTCTCCGGATTCTTTCACTCGGTTGTCCTCGACATTATCCGCCCTCGACAATGGGCGTAATCCTCATGGTAACCGAATCTTCTACTTTGCCCTTCCTCCCTCGCTTTACGAAAAGACGGCCGAGTTCTTAGGCGCCTCGGGGCTTTCCGGAGAGGGCGAAGAGGGAAATGGTTGGGTTCGGCTGGTAGTCGAAAAGCCCTTTGGTCGAGATCTCCGGACTGCGAAAGATCTTAATCGAACGCTCCACAAACATTTCACGGAGCGTCAAATCTTCAGAATCGATCATTACCTTGCCAAAGAGACGGTCCAGAATGTGCTCATGTTTCGATTTGCCAACGCAATTTTCGAGCCGCTGTGGAATCGTATGTTCGTGGACCGGGTGACCATTACCGCTGCGGAATCGCTCGGAGTCGAAAATCGGGCCGGCTATTATGAGGAGTCCGGGGTATTGCGTGACATGTTTCAGAATCACATGATGCAACTTTTGGCGTTGGTTGCGATGGAACCGCCGTCGCGCATGGAAGCCGATTATGTCCGAGACGAGAAATGTAAGGTTTTCAGATCGCTGAGATTCCTTTCTCCAGCCGATGCCACAAGACATGTCGTCTTGGGGCAGTACACCGGCGGGACCATTGAAGGAAAGCCCGTTCCGGCTTACCGACAAGAGCGTGGTATTGATCCTAATTCTGTCACTCCTACCTTTGCCACCCTGAGAGTGTTCGTGGATAACTGGCGATGGCAGGGCGTGCCGTTCTACTTGACCTCGGGAAAGAGACTCCCCGAAAAGAGCACGGAAATCGTCATCGACTTCAAGGATGCCCCTCATTCGATGTTCGGCGGGCTGGTTCGAGACGACATAGGCTCGAACCGCCTGACGTTGGGGATCTATCCCGATGAAAGGATTCACCTGAGCTTCCAGACCAAGAATCCGGGGGCGCAGGTTTGCCTCCGATCGGTAAGGATGGACTTCGATTACCGGCAAGATTACACGGGCCCGGTTCCGGACGCATACGAGAAGGCCATAGTCGACTGCATCCAGGGTGACCAGATGCTCTTCTGGCGTCAGGACGGCGTCGAGTTGTCCTGGTCTTTTCTTGAACCGATCTTGGAGGCTTGCGGCGACTGCTTCGACAATGGCCCGGAACTGCAGTTCTATGAAGCGGGAACTTGGGGTCCGGAGGACGGGGAGGCCCTGAAATGATGACGGACATGCCGTGGTTTCATGAAATGAGCCTATCCGTGGAGGTTTGACCGTTGACCGAGAATCGTCCCGAGATAAAGGTCTTGGCGGATTTGTCAGCTCTGAGCGAATACGCTGCGGAGGTCTTCGCCGCCACTGCCACGAGAGCGGTGGAAGAGCGCGGCAGTTTCTGCGTTTGCCTTTCCGGCGGTTCGACTCCCGGGCAAACGTACGCCCTGTTGTCCGGCCGCCGGTTTCGAAGCCGCATACCCTGGCAGGATGTCCATTTCTTCTGGGGTGACGAACGCTGTGTGCCGACGAATCACCCGGACAGTCTCTACGGCATGGTTCGGAAACTGATGCTCTCCAAGGCGCCGATACCTCCTGATAACGTGCGCCGAATGAGGGGTGAAGCGAATAACCCGGCCGATGCGGCGGCCGAGTATGAAGAAATGCTCAGGGAATTTTTCCAACTGAAAGCGCACGAGAAACCGCGCTTCGATCTTATTTTGCTCGGAATGGGCGCTGACGGGCATACCGCATCGCTATTTCCCGGAACGGCCGCCCTGGAGGAGAGACGACGCTTGGTGATACCTAATTATGTACCCGCTCTAAAGGTTAATCGTCTGACCCTGACGCTCCCCGTGTTGAACAATGCCGCCTTGGTGATGTTCCTCGTTGCAGGAGAGAGCAAAGCCGCAGCCCTGCGATCCATATTTCACAACACCGGTGAAGAGAAGCGTTTGCCGGCCGCCATGATAGACCCGCCGAATGGTCGGGCGCTGTGGTTGGTTGACCGGGCCGCCGCGACCACGTGGGTGCGAAACGGTTCCGATTCGTCGAATGTCCTTGAATTGATTTGAGAAAATTGACCGGAGGCGCAATGAACGAAAAAGACCTCGATGAACTCTGCATCTACACTCTGCGTTTCCTCCCGGTAGACGCCGTACACAAGGCCGAGTCGGGCCATCCGGGGTTACCGCCGGGGGAAGCTGAAGTGGAATTAACCAAAAAGACCCCCGGATGGCCGCTTGAGCCGGCCTTCCACGTCCCAGAGCAAGCGCTCGAACATTTCCGCCGGTCATTGAGTCGCGCCGCAGCACACCAAGATGCGTGGGAGGCCCTTTTCCGAGATTATGGGGAGAAGCATCCGGATCGGGTGGTAAGCCTCCCGAGCTGCAATCTCTTTTCGGAACAACCTGACGCCTATCGTAAAGAAGTATTTCCGGACGGCATTCCAATCGTGGCCATAGAGGCCGGTGTTTCTGTCGGATGGAAGCCCTATATCGGTCCCGCTGAAGAAGTGGCGGGCGTGGATCGATTTGGAGCGTCCACCTCCGGAGATCGGGTCATGAGCGAGTACGGTTTCACCGTGGAAAACACTTGCAGTCGAGTCGTTCGGGCTCTGAACGGAAAGGAACGCTGAAATGGCGAAAGTTGGTGTAGCTGCGGATCATGGAGGCTTTTTGTTGAAAGCTGCCGTCCTTGAATTGCTGACATCCCACGGGAACTCGACAACGGATTTCGGAGCCCACACACTGGACGAAAATGATGACTATCCGGATTTCGTTGTGCCTCTGGCCCGCGCCGTTGCAATGGGGAAGGTTGAACGAGGGGTGGCAATTTGCGGGAGCGGCGTAGGCGCATGCATCGCAGCCAACAAGGTTCCCGGCGTGAGAGCCGCATTGATCCACGACACATTTTCAGCCCACCAGGGCGTCGAAGACGACGACCTCAACCTACTGTGCATTGGGGGGCGAGTCATAGGATTGTCGTTGGCGTGGGAGCTCATCCAAAGCTTCCTGGGAGCTCGCTTCAGCGGAACGGAACGTCACGTAAGGCGCCTAAGCAAGGTGGCGGCCTTGGAAGGAGAGGATGTTGGAAATGACACCTAACCCTTTGCTCGAATTACAGAATTATGGTCAAAGCATTTGGCTCGATTTCATCCAAAGAGGGATGATCTCTTCGGGACAATTAACCAAATTGATAACGGAAGACGGCATTCGCGGAGTTACCTCGAATCCCGCGATCTTTGAAAAGGCGATCAATGGAAGCGGTGATTACGATGCCGCAGTTCGTTCTTTGGCGCACGCCGGAAAATCCGCCTCGGAGATTTACCAGACCCTGGTCGTGGAGGATATCCAACGGGCCGCCGACGAATTTCGACCCGTGTACGACCAATTGCACGGCCGAGACGGTTTTGTCAGCCTCGAAGTTTCTCCGTTATTGGCTCGGGACACTGAAGGAACCATTCTGGAGGCTCGGCGCTTGTGGACCCTTCTGAGTAGACCCAACGTTCTCATAAAGGCGCCGGCGACCAAAGAGGGGATCCCGGCCATAAGACAGCTTATTAGCGAGGGAATCAACGTAAACGTAACGCTTCTGTTCGGCCTTGAACGTCATCGGGAGGTGGCCGAAGCCTACATTTCGGGCCTGGAAACCGCAACGGCGAACAAGCGACCCCTCGCCCCCATAACTTCGGTTGCCAGTTTCTTCCTCAGCAGGATAGATTCTCTGGTGGACGACATTCTTCGAGGAATAATAGATCGCGGCGGGGAAAAGGGTGAGACGGCAAAAGTGTTGGTGGGCGAAACAGCGATTGCAAGCGCGAAGACCGCCTACGGGATGTACAAACGGATTTTTTCCGGCGAACGCTGGACCAGACTCGCCGACATGGGAGCACGACCCCAAAAATTGCTCTGGGCAAGCACAAGTACAAAGAATCCGGCATATTCCGACGTCAAGTACATAGAACCGCTGATCGGTCCCGAAACGGTCAACACACTTCCTCTGGAGGCCCTCAATGCGTATCGGGATCATGGAAATCCTGCAGATCGTCTCAGCGACGACGTGGACAAAGCCGGCGACGTATTGAGAACCATGGTGGAAGTGGGTGTGGATTTGCGGGAAATCGCGCAGCGGCTTGAGGACGAAGGTATCGAGAAGTTCTCGACTCCTTTTCACCGACTGATGGCCTCACTGGAACAAAAAAGGCAAGAAGCCGCAAGGTTTGAAGGCGCTGCGTTCCGCAAAAGCACCGATAGCGTACGGGAATTAGTATGAGTTGGATTTAAAGAGCGCCTCGGAAGACTCACGCTCGATTGCATTGCGGGCGAGAGCGGGGGCGACGTGAGCAACGGCGGGCCCTCTCCGTTAATTTCATCAAAGGACCGTGGTATGACTGAATTTGGGCAAGTCAAGGCACTGTTTTTGGACGTCGGGGGAGTATTGCTTACCAACGGCTGGGGGCGCGAATCCCGCCGAATCGCGGCGGAGAAGTTTCACCTCGATTATGAAGAATTTGATGAACGGCATCACCTTACCTTCGACACGTATGAGGAGGGCAAGCTTGATCTCGATGAGTACCTGAACAGAGTCGTCTTCTACCAAGATCGGCCTTTTTCCGTTGATGAGTTCAAGATGTTCATGTTTTCGGTTTCGCAGCCTTTTCCAGACATGATTCAGATGATTCGCGAAATAAAGAGCCGAAATCGACTGAAGACGGTAGTGGTCAGTAACGAAGGGCGAGAGCTTGCGACGCGCCGCTTCAAGCAGTTTAACATGCGTGAGTATATCGACGCCTTCGTGTGTTCGTCATTCGTTCATGTCAGGAAGCCGGACGAGGAAATATACAGGATCGCTTTGGATATTTCTCAGATTGAGCCCGAACAAACGGCGTACATAGATGATCGCGCCATGTTCGTAGATGTCGCGAACGCTCTGGGAATCAGGGCCGTTCATCATACGGATTATGCGACGACTTGTCGGGCTCTGCTCGGCCTGGGCCTTCAATTGCCGAACCGGGCTGCCGAGGGCTGGTAGGCGGCCTATCCGACGCGAAGGAGCGATCATTTTGAGATTCCCTCTCCTGTTCAAAAAAAGGGCGGTCTTCGATCGGTCGTCCTTAGAGCCGGACGAGGATATCGAGATGGTTGCGACGCAATGGAAACCGGCCGCATAGCGGCCCCAAGCAAAGGAGTTAAGGAATGAGAATTAAGACGTTGCTGATTTTGGTTGGTGTAATTGCTGCGGTGACGGCGGCTATTGCGTCGGTCACGAAGATGCCGGAACCTGACGGCAAACAATTTTGGAAGTACATAAGCAACTTTGATCCTTACACAAAATGGAAAATGTGGCCGGGACATGAAGGCATGTATCCGGGGAAGAGCCCCCATGGAGCTTTCCTGAAGGTCTACGTGAATGACATAGCTCATGCGGCTATCAAGCAGAAGAGACCCATGCCGAATGGATCCATTATCGTGAAAGAGAACTACGGCAAAGACAAGAAAACCCTGATGGCGGTTACGCCCATGTACAGGTCAAAGGGGTACAACCCCGAGGCCGGTGATTGGTTTTGGGGCAAGTACGGACCGGACGGTAAGATCATGGCGGCGGGGAAGGTGGACGGCTGCATCAAATGTCACTCCATGGTCAAGGATAAAGACTGGCTCTTCCTGAAAAAATAGGTAACCGTTCGCCGGGACCGCGAGAAGGCCTTGATGTCTCGATGGGGGGCAGGCTTGGAGGGGGAGATGAGTCTCCCTCTCCATCCTCACCGGGCGCAGAGCCGCCTCAAGCCCGGAGAATCATAACGCACATCGACCCTCGGCTGCCAATGCCGGGGCGGAGGAGGTTTGGAACGGACCAAAGCCCGGCCTGCTCTTCTCCGCGGACCGCAGGGAGGTTGCAATTGACGTTTTTTACCAAGTCCGTGTTGGCCCTACCTTTGGTAGGATTCGCGCTCCTGAACTTCCTCACCATGATGGAGTTACTGGGAAGGACCGAGAAAACAATCAGCCCCAAATTGCTAAAAGGCGTTCACAGAATCAGCGGACTGTGTTTTATCGCTGTCTTTATCGTGCTGTCGTACTACTGTATCAGGATCATGGCGGCTTCAGGGCAGGAGTTGTCACCGAGAGGCTCTCTGCACGGAATCCTCTCGATTGCGGCGCTGCTTTTGCTCGTTCTAAAGCTATCATTTGTAAGGGTGTACCGAAAATATTACTCCGGTGTAGCGGTTCTCGGCATCGCGGTCGTAATTCTAACGCTTGGTACGACCGCTGTGTCCGCCGGATACTACTTTGCGGTAAGAGCCTTCAGGATGCCTCCGGCGGCGGACACTTCAGGCTCGGCGCGTTCCGCCGCGTCAGGGGCGCTGATATTTCGGGAGCGTTGCGCAGACTGCCATTATCATGATAAAATCGGGACTAAGATGGGGCCGGGCTTCAAAGGATTGTTCAAGCGGGAGAAGCTCCCGCTGAGCGGCAAACCGGTCACGGACTCCAACGTTGCAGCCCAACTGAAGACGCCCGTCGGCTCAATGCCTGCATTTCCAGGTCTGACCGACGATCAAGTGGAGGCGCTCTTGGCTTATCTGAAGTCCCTCTGAATCTCAGTGCGCCGGCGGAACGATTCTGAGCGCTATGGACCGGGCTGAAGCCCCGGGCGGCGGCCCCACGGCCCTAACAACCCTTGGTATTTCAGGTTCATCGCGTAAGTGCGTACCTCACATTCTGTGCGGTCAGCATACAAGTTCGCATCTCAAAGACCGGTCGCGATTGTTCGACTTCCCATCCGGATTCGAAAGTCGTCTTCAGCTCACTCGGTGTCTCCACGATTTGGAGCACTCCCGTCGAGGGATTCTGCTTCAAGGTTCTCCGGGAGGCCCAGTCGTATGCTTCATCGTGCCGACCGGCGAACAACAGCGTGAAGCGCTCGCCGTTTTGGTGAATGATGGCCCGAACTGCCTGTGTAATTCTGGCGGATTTAACATTGGTATCGATCGCGGTCTTCACTCCCTCAAGATTGAGTCCCGGACTCGCGGGATTGCTGTGAAACTTGGTCATGAAATCCAAGACGGCGGACCTCTCCGCAGTCGAAAGGCTCTTCTAAGAGTTGAGAAACGTTTTGGCTATCGTGATCTGGTGCATCTAGAGTCCCTTGATCAGTCCGGATTTCGTTTGGCGCCGGCAGCCCGTTTATAATGTACCCCAGAATCTGGACAGGGGATTAAGGTGGAAAAGCCGACCTTGTTGATGTAGA
>CAYLRL010000068.1:0-26329 GCA_964385875.1 uncultured Syntrophales bacterium | reverse complement strand
CGCGCTCGTCGAATTGACAAAAATTCGGCCTTTCCATACACTATCCTATTTCGTAAAATACCCTTCGCTCCCGAGCACGCGGCGGCCGGCGTCCCGGCCGTCCCGGGTTGAGCGAAGTTCGGCGTTTCACGCCGGTCCGCACGATGGATTCGACCGCCGTCGGACGGAGATACGAACCGCGGCGGCGGCGGTCCGGAGTGAGACCGTCACACGGCAATAAGGGAGATAACCATGACGGATGAAGAGTTGAAGGAAGGTCTGGAGGAAGAGGAGTCCGATCTCGAGGCGGAAGGCGCCGATCCGACCGGGGAGGAGGGAACGCCCGAAAAGAAGGCCCCGCATGTTTCTGCCAGGGATGTGGCGCGACCTGCTACGAATCTGCCTGTTCGGACCGGAGGGCAGGTGGGAAACTTCAAGGTGTCGCTCGCCGGCGACTTCACGGGCTACCCGAGCCTCACGGACGTGGAACGGGCCAACGGAACGGACCAGAGTGAGGCCCGCACTCCCTTGATGACGGTTATTCTGGCGATTCTAGCCGATCGAAACGACGAGGTCCCGCTCTCGGATCTCGCCGCGGAGGCCGTCAAATTGTGGAACAGAAGCCTTCCGCTGAGTCCCTATTCGGCCGAGGAATTCCTCTACATGCTGCTGGTCAATTCGGATAATATTCTCGTGCGGCATTGAGTATTCGCCGGTTTGGGCCGGCCCTTTCCCCCGCCTGCGGCCCGGCTGCGGGTGGGGGGGCGCAGTCCGCGTCGACAGGTCTGAGGCGCTGCCTCTCTTGTCGAGGGGTTATTCTTAAGGTGCTGAAATAATGCAACAAAAAAATATTGCCCGCAATTCCGCCTCCCTATGCGCCGTGAATTTCCCACGTCACACTTTCTCCTTGACACACTATATCTAGTGGCGATAAGGATGCATCCCACAAGATGATCCGAGTTTGAAAGGTCGTCTTGTCATTCACGCACATAATCCGGGGTTTTTGATTACATTGTTATAGGTGATTCGAGCTTTCACGGTCGGTGCGGCCGGGGGGCTCGTATCAGGGGAAAGGATACCTGGTTCGTGAGGGAAAACGTCATGAACAAACCGGAAGGGATTGCTATGGCTACCGTAACAAAGATCGACAATTACAAGGAACGGCCCCCAAGTTACATGGAAACCACCGATATGACGCTCTTTGTTCGCACATCCAGCGAGGCGATGGATGGGTGGGACCGGAGCAAAATCGTGGACGCGCTCCTCCGAGAGACGTTCATCGACGAAGGCGCGGCGGAAGATATCAGCCTGGAAGTGGAAAACGAGATCAAGCGCAGCGGCATTAAGATGGTGACCGCGCCGCTCATTCGGGAAGTTGTCAACGCCAAGCTGCTGGAACGGGGCCTCGAGGGGGAGCGCCGCCGGCACACCAGACTGGGCGTTCCGCTCTATGACGTGGATCAGCTGATCACCCACCCGAACAAGGAGAACGCGAACGTTCCCCACGGCCCGGAGGCCACGAACCTGACCCTGGCGGAGAACATCAAAAAGGAATACGCGCTCCTCAACATCTTCGATCAGAACGTGGGCGACGCGCATATGCGCGGAGACATCCACCTGCACGATCTGGGGTTTGTGGATCGTCCGTATTGCTCGGGTCAGTCGCTGGAGTACATCAAGAAGTACGGCTTGAACCTCCCCAATTCCTTGGCCATGGCCAAGCCGGCGAAGCACCCGGAAGTGCTGCTGGCGCATATGGTCAAGTTCGCGGCCGCGTTACAGAGCCACTTCGCGGGGGCGATCGGCTGGGACGCGGTGAACCTTTTCTTCGCGCCGTATCTGAGGGGCCTGCCGCAGCGTGAAGTCAGACAGCTTGCGCAGATGCTCATCTTCGAGTTCAGCCAGCAGGCGGTGGCCAGGGGCGGCCAGGCCATCTTCACGGATATCAACCTCTATTGGGAGATCCCCAAGCACTTCGAGCACGTCCCCGCGATCGGGCCGGGCGGTGAATTCACCGGTCACACGTACGCGGATTACCTCCCCGAGGCGCAGAACTTCGTGTGGACGCTCTTCGACATCTATCGTGAAGGCGACGGCGCGGGCCGTCCGTTCTTCTTCCCCAAGCCGCTCATCCATATCACGGAGAAGTTCTTCCGGACGCCGAATCATGAGAAGTTCCTCATGCACGTGTGCGATATCGCGTCTGAGAAGGGGAACAGCTACTTCGTGTTTGATCGCGGAGAAACAGCCAAGATATCAGAGTGTTGTCGTCTTTCCTTCAAGCTCGATCAGAGCGACCTGAACGACGCCAATCAGCCCTGGAAAATGCGCTATTCCGCTATGCAGAACGTCACCATCAACCTCCCGCGGATCGCGTACGAAGCCCGAGGCGACGACGCCAAGCTCTTCTCGCTCCTGGCCGAACGTATCGAGATAGCCGCGCAGGCGCATCTGCAGAAGAAGGAGTTCATCCAGCGATTGCTCTCGATCGGCGAACGGGGACCGCTGGCGCTGCTCACCATGGATCGTGACGGCGAGGCCTACTTCAGGATGCATCGCGTGACGTATCTCATCGGAATGGTCGGACTCAACGAGATGGTCCAGCACCACACCGGCGAGGAACTCCACGAGAGCGAGGACGCGATCAAGTTCGGGCTCAAGGTGACCGCCAAGATGAATCTTATCGCATCGAGACTGGCCCGGAAGCACAATATGCGTTTCGTGCTCGAACAGACGCCGGCGGAAAGCACCGCGTACCGGTTCGCTCGACTCGACATGAAGCGTTACCCGGAGGCGCAACGGGTGGTGAAGGGGAACCTGACCGAAGACGAGATCTACTACACCAATTCGACGCTCTTCAACGTGGGCGCGCCCGTGGACGCGATCGACCGCGTCAAGAAGGAAGGGCTCTTCCATCCGCTCATCGAGGCCGGCGCATTGACGCATATCTGGCTGGGAGAGAGCCGCCCGAGCCCGGAATCGCTCGCCAACTTCGTGATCAAGACCTTCCAAAACACCCAGAACGATCAGGTCGCGTTTTCACCGGAACTGACCACCTGCGTCAACTGCGGCCGAACCAGCCGCGGTCTTCACGACGCCTGCCTGTACTGCAATTCCGGCGAAGTCGAGCAGATCACGCGCATCACCGGGTATTTCACCAAGGTCTCCAGCTGGAACAAGGGCAAACGCGGCGAGCTCAAAGACAGATACCGACAGCAGATGATGGGCGATTTCGCCTGAAAAAGACATGAATCTTATGCGGCGCCGTCCGTGAACGACGGCGCCGGGGGGAGTAAAAGAGGATGAAAGCATTTTACGGCCGATATTTAAAAGTCCGAGTTTGGGAAAAGGGACACATAACTTCCGCCGACCCGACCGGACTTTTGACACGAAAAGACGACTATGGTTATCTTATCAAGTATTTCCATTACGGCAACCAAAATTCACTTTACGGTTGGCACATAGACCATATCTTGTACGAGTCCTTAGGTGGTCCGACGGAACTTTGGAATTTACGGCCATTGCATTGGATGGCCAACGTTCGTCGTCAACCATATCCCCGGCCCAGGCGGGCAATATCTCCGTCGTTGCCTAATGAGATACCCTCAAGAAGGCTGCCAGTATCGTCGCTTCTTGACTCTATGCCAAGTGCTATCCTTTCAGACAGGTGGCGGTTCAAGCCCTTCCGGTCACCGAGATTTCCTTGGTAGGTGACTTGGCTATCGGAACGATTGCCGCCGTAAACAGCCGTACCGGGTTAGACGGTTTTCCGTCAGGTCTTCTGGATTAGATTTGGTTCAATTCGATTGGAGGAGTGAAATGACCTACTTATTCACCAAGACGGGCTGCGATAAGTGTGACTGGGTGAAGAGTCACGTGAAGTTGTCTGAATTGAGCGATCTCGAGGTCTTGAATCTGGACGATGAGGAAGGCGAGGGACTGGCGCTGTTGGCGTACTACGAGTGCGTGAGCCTTGCGGAGAAAAACCTTCCGATCCTCGTGGAATCCGGTGGAGGCGTGGTGATCGGCGCGATTCAGATTCGCAATCATTTGAAGCGGATGTGCGGTTGAGCCTCCGTACGGATATGGGGCGAGCTTCGGCGCGAGCCGGGGTTCGCCGGTTCCATCGTTCCACACAACTCCCCAGGGCTGCGCTCTGCGCACGCGCCTCGATGGATGACCCCATGAGCGCACGATTTGGTATCAAAGGCTTCATACCCGTCTCATTCCTTGATTGGCCGGGGAATGTCTGTTCGGTGATCTTCCTCGGCGGATGCAATTTTCGCTGTCATGCGTGTCACAATCCGGACCTTGTTTTGAAGCATCCGGCCATGCCGGACCTCTCCATCGATCGAGTTCTCGGCTACCTGGATAAGCGCAAAGGCTGGATCGACGGGATAACGGTCACCGGCGGCGAACCCACGATCAGGCCGAGCCTTCCCGACCTGCTGCGGATCTTCAAGGGGAGGGGGACGCGCGTCAAACTCGATACGAACGGGTCCAACCCGGAGATGCTGGAGAGGCTCGTTGCCGAGGGGCTGGTCGACGGCGTGTCCATGGACGTGAAGGCCCCCTTGACGGACGAGGAATACAGTCGCGTGGCGGGAGTTTCCACCGATGTGGAGGCAATCCGCCGCAGCATCGAGATACTGCGATGTTCGGCGATCGAGACGGTCTTCCGCACCACCGTGATTCCTCGTCTGGTCGAAGAGCCGGAACTGGCGCGTATTCGGCGAGCGCTGGGCAGCGTCGAACGGTACATCATCCAGGGCTTCCGGAACGGGAACACGCTGAATGAGGCGTATTCGACCTCCGAAGAGTTTTCCCTTACGCGGCTCGAGGAGATGAAGCGGCTGTTTGAAGTCCCGGTCGCTCGGGGGCCCGTCGCAGGCCGAACGTACGCGGCAGCGGGATAGGCTCCGTGTTTGACCGATCGCTTGTTGGGCGCGTCTATCCGCCCTTTCGGGTCAGATTCCGGCGGGATCTTGTGCCGGGTCACGAGCGCTTACCGGGCGCTCTCAGGGGATCTCCCCCGCGGTCCGGCGAGGAAACTCCTCTTCTTATCCGGCCGAAGATACTCCTCTTCCACGGAACCGCCTGCCTGTTGACGCTCCGGGACGATCTCGGAACCGACCCACAAAGGGTTCGGCTCGTCCGTGAGGAGTTTCTCTTTGAGCGCACGCCCCTGATCGACGAGGAACTTACCGCAGCGCTGTCGATAGCGGAAATCGAAGAGCAGGCCGGCCCCGACGGATCCATCGACGATCGTATCGACCTCGTCGTCGAGTTCAACGACATGAACGCCCGGAGCATCGCACGGTATACGGTGTCCTATTGCGTTCCGATCGCGAGGCCTGCCGGTTCGCGCGGTTGACCGAACGCGGCGCCGAGAAACCAATGGCCGCCGTAAGTCCTCTCATGTTACAGTCTCGCCCAAGGACGGGGCCCGCCGCCGCCGGCGTGTCAATGGAGAGATGAAAGCGACCGCCGACTGCCGAAGTCCGCCGGGGGGCCGGCATGCCGATTGCGCGTCATGCGGGAAGGAGTGGAGGAGAGTGTCTCCGAAGCGGCAAATCAAGGGCAAGGAATTCATCGAGGATATCCGGGCGGGTATGACCACGGCCGATATCCTGGAGAAGTACGGCCTTACCGCGGACGGTCTGCGCAAGATCTTCCGTATTCTGCTCCATTCCTCGGCCATGGAGAAGGTGGAACTGGAAGGATCCGACGGGCTCTACGCGCACGATGAAGACATCACGTTGCGGCGTCACAGGCGCACGTCTCCGAACACCCCGATCTGGGTCTATGACGGAGTTGACCAGCTGAAGGGCTTTCCGGTGACCGACGTTTCCCAAAGGGGCATTGGCGTCAAGGGGATCAAGACATTCGTCGGCGATGCGCGCACGTTCATCGTTCGCTTCAAGAGCGGTTCGTCGGCAAAGCCGTTTGTCTTTGACGCTCGTTGCAGGTGGGTCCGGGAGAACGCGGCGAACCCGGGCGAAGCGCTTGCGGGTTTCGAGATCACCGGTATATCCAAATTCGACGAGCAGGCGTTGCGGAAGCTTATCCTCGTCTGACGGGCCGATGATTCTCTCAGATGTCGACGGCGCGATCAGTCGTGCGGGACGCCCTGTTTGAGATAATTTCCGGGAATCAAGCGCCCTGCCGGATTGTCGGCGGCGGTGGAATCCGCTTGGTCCAAACCGGCAAGAATATGGGACGCCTTTGAGCGCCACGCGTCCAGTTCGGCTTGGCTGAAATCGCTTTCGATTACCCGCCGAGCCGCTCGGATAAGTTCTTGCAGTTCGTCGCCCGAGGTCATGGTAATCCCCCTTGGACGCGGCGCCTCCCCGTACGGGGGAGCGGATGAATAATAATTACGGTTGACGGCGTTGCGGTCGGGCCTCTTCTTCCGAGCCTATTAGGCAGATAAAGGATTGGGAACTCTTCTGTTTGCCGTTAGCTTTCCGTTATTACCCGATTTCCGAATCATCCGTCCGGTCGCCCATGAACTCGTGGACGTCTTTCGGTTCGACCCGCCAGGGGCTGCCCTGTCCCTGGAAGAAGCCGTGGGCCTCGATGAGGTGACATGCCAGGACGCTGTAGGTGATCGTGCGGCCGTTGGTGAGGTTTTTGGCGTAAATGATCGCCTTGCGGCCGGGGTAACGGTCTCCGAAGGGGCAGGCAAGGAAGCCGCGGTCTTCGCGAACCGACACCTCGAACTCGTCGTCCACAATCACCGGATCGCCGAATCCCTTTCGGCCCTCTTCGTACAGGCGTCTTAAAAGCCGCCCCGCGGCCTCGACGTCCAGACCCAGGCGGTTCGCCTCCGCCGCGTCATCCTCAAGGATTCGGGCGAGCGGCCGCTCGTCGTCCTTGAGATACGTGCCTTTCCTCAGTCGTTTCTCGATGGCGACGAGTTCCGGGTCGCCCGTATGTCGATTGACTGCTTCATCAGGCGAATTTGTCATAGTAGATCCGATCTTCGGGGATACCCCTCTCGGTGAGGCATTGCACGCATGCGTCCAACATGCCGGGACTGCCGCAGAGGTAGCCCTCGGAGTTGGAATAATCGTCGATGTACGTGTCGAGCACATCCGTCACGCGACCGACTTCGCCGTCCCAGTCGTCTTCCGGGTCCGGCTGGGAGAGCGCGGGCACGAACTTGAAGTTCGGATGCTTCTTCTCGAACTCCGTCCACTCATCGACCATGAAGAGGTCTTTCTTGGCGCGTGCGCCGAAGAAGAAGACGGGCCTTCGCTGCTCGATTTCCTCGTCGGTCATGTCGAAGAGGATGGACCTGATGGGCGCCATGCCGGATCCTCCCGCGATGCAGATCATCCGGCTGTCGTTTCGGCGGAGGTAGAAATCGCCGTACGGCCCGGTGAGGGTGACCTTGTCGCCTTCTTTGAGGTAATTGAACATGTACGTCGTCGCGATACCTTCCGGTACGAGGCGGACCATCAGCTCGACACGATCGTCGTCCGTGGGCACGCCGCACATCGAGTAGGCGCGATAGACCGATTCCGCAATATCGCCGTACTCGGGCGCCTGGAACTGAATGTACTGGCCGGCCTTATACTGAATTTTCGGCGGATCGACGAGCTTGAAGCGGAAGAGCTTGATATCGTAGGTGAGGTCTTGAATGAGATCCACCTTTGCCGTGAATTCCTTGATATAGAAGAGTTCTTCGGGGATTTCGATCTTGACGTCGTTCTTCACCTTGCATTGGCAGGAGAGGCGCACTCCTTCGGCGATCTCCTCCTTGGTGAGGAGCGGCGTCTCCGTGGGGAGAACGTCGCCGAAGCCTTCGACCGCCTTGACTTTGCAATACGCGCACGTGGCCCGGCCGCCGCACGCGCTCGGGATGAAGATCTTCTCTCCCTTGAGGGTGTTCAACAGCGTTCCGCCGCCCTTCACCGTGAGTCGTTTCTCGTCGTTGATGGTGATGTCGACGTCGCCGTAGTCCATCAAGTAGCGTTCGGCGATGAGAATGAGCACGGCCAAAACGCTCGAGAGACCGGCTATGGCGAGAGCGGGCAAGATATAGGGGGCCAGCACGGCGCAGATCCTTTCAGCGGACAAATTGGCGACGGCTTAGCGAAGCTCCCGCTGCGCGATCGTCGCGTCCGTCCGGATGTTTCGCGCACATCCGGCGGGCTGCGCGCGCGGCGCGAGACCTCTCATCAATGTACTGCGTGGAGCGAAGGGAATCAAGTCGCAAACGGCATTCCCAAGAACGAGATCGGGGACCGTCGACCGAATCCTCCGGCCTATGCGGTCCCCGTGAAATTTCCCTCGCTTGATCGCTGCCTGCCCGTCCGAGGCGATGGGGACTCGCCCCGCGCCCGCGATTAATCTTTGTCCTCGATCAGGCGATCGAGATTCTCGCGAAGGCGTGGAATGAACTCGCCGTCGATCGTGTAGACAGTGGTTGTCGACTCGACTCGATCGACCGTCACAGCGTAGATCTTGTCCGGCGCGGCGGGCTCGGCGGCGAGCGCGTCGTCCGCGCTTTGATCCGCCTTTTCAGCAGACTCCGATTCGGACGCCTCCGGTTCCTTCTTCGTATCCGGGTCTTCGGCCTTCGGCGGCTCGATCACCGGCCAAGCCGCCTGAATTACGAGCGGTTTCTCCCGATCCTCGACGCTCAGGCGAACGGTCAGCGTGGGCGCATCGAGGAGTTTAGCCGCCTCCGGGTTCTGTTCCGCGGTTTCTCTCTTCGTCCACTGCAAATCCTTCAGCGACCAGAGAATACTGCTGACCAACCATGAGGCCGCGTCCTTCTTCTTCGGCTTCTCGAGGGACCACTTGCCGTCTTCGCCTTTGACCATTTTGCGGGTCTCGCTGTCGAGCGTGATTTCGAGCTTGTTCGCTTTCGGGACATCGAAGAACACCAACGACCGATCCCGCAGCTCCTCGACGTCCGTTTTGATCACGGTCATGATACGCTCGGGAATCACGTACACCGTCGGTTTCCCTTTGATCCGCGCATAGCGTCCCGGCGGAAGCGGCGACCCTTCCTTCTTCGGTCTCTGTTTGCCGATCAGGAGCGTCTGGGAAAGCTTCTTGCCCTCGAGCGCGACGGAGAGTTCGGGGTCCGCGAGACCATACTCCTCCCCCTCTTTGGGCTCGTCGATAATGTCGTCCGCAATGAGATTGGTAAGTTGCCTGAGCGTCCTGTCCATGAGGTCGCTCTTCACCTTCATCTCCTCCGGTTCGGTCATCTTCCACTCATCCGCGCCGGCGCGATCGATGCGGATGCCCGTGTCGCCCTTGGAAACGACGACCGTGTCCACGTCCGCCGGGGCAATGCCGACGACGGTCTTATCGCGGAGGGTCAGGAAGCTCTTGTCAAGGCTGTTCTTGAGCGTGTCCGCGACGAGGACGAGTTCCGGATCGTCCTTGACCCGGAGATAGTACGAACCGCCGGCGGGATTCTGCTCACCGAAGAGCAGGTTCGTCGTCTTTCCGTCCTTTGTTTTTAAAGTGAACCGGAAGCGGGGATTGTCGAGACCGTACTCCTTCCAGTCGACGTCCTTCTCTTTGATGAGCTTTTCCCGTTTGGCGTCGACTGCGGAATAGAGCAGGGTCGATACGGCGACGGAGTCCGCGGCGACCTTCATGGGCTCGGTGAGCACCCACCGGTCCTTAATCTTTTGAAGCGCGATGGTTTTGCCGTCGCGTGAGGCAAGCTCCACCGAGGTGATGTCGGCCCGGTCCAAGTGGACGAGCGACTCCTCCTTTTCCTTGCGCGCTTCTTCCTTTTCTTTCTGTTTGATCTCACCGAAGTAAACATATGCCGCAAGCGCGACAAAAACAAGCAAATATATCAATAGCTTAGGTGGTTTCATCGCTCAGGTCTCCAGCGCATGGGAACATAACCGGCCAAATTCTTCGGAGCGATTCGCGTCATACCGCTCCGGACGTCGCGGTCCGCCTCCGGTAGTAGAACACCGCGACGCCCGCGGCGAACCAAATCGCCGGAATGAGAATGATCGGCACGAAAAAGATCACGGCCGACTGATTCGACGTCAGCGTGAGAGGCTCCGCCTTGGAGGACTTGGCCCGAATCGAGATGAGGTCCTCTTCTTCGGCGAGCCACGAGACCGTATTCATGAAGAGGTCCCGATTGCCGACCTGCGGGAAGAATTTGTCCGAAGCGAACATGGAACTGCCGAAGACGACGATGCGCGCCTTGGTCGGCTTTTTCGTCGCGATATCCTCGGGTATTTTTCGATTCGTCTGTTCTTCGCCGGCCTTCTCGGCCTCTTTTCCCTTTTTGCCTTCCTTAGCCTCGCCCGCTTCTTCGGTGAACTCGTTGAGAGAAGCCAAATTGGTGTACGTGGAGACGGCCATGACGGGCACAGGTCCTTTGAAGCCCTGCTTCTCGTCAAAGGTTGCGTTGCCCGACTTGAGCTGCTCCTCGCTGATGGTCCAGGAGACCGGGCTCGTCAGCGCGAGCTCTTTCACGATCACGTTCGGCACGGGCTCTTTGGCCTTCCGCACGGATCGTGTCTCCGGAAACATCGAGGCCACGCCGAAATTTTTCGTGATGGGAAACTCGTTGTAACTGGTGATCACCGGCATGAGGTAATCGCCGCCCAACGCGCGGCTCAGTTTATCCACGACGATGTCGTCGGTGAGCAAAAAGCCGTATTGAGCGAGGAAGTCCGCAAATTTCGGCGTTTGAAACGGATTGAGGAGCACGAGCAGCTTGCCGCCGCCGTCCAGATAAGCTTTCAGGATTTTCAGTTCGTGTTCGGTGGGATCGGTCTTCGGGCCGGCCACGATCAACATTGACGCGTCCTCGGGAACCTTATCTTTTCGGAGCAGGACGATTTCCTCCGTCTGGTAATTCTGTTTCTCGATCTGCTGTCGTGCGGCGCTCATGCTCTCACCGGCTGTCGACTCGGGAGAGAGCTCCCCGTGACCCTTGACGAAATAGACCTTCTTCAC
This sequence comes from uncultured Syntrophales bacterium, assembly GCA_964385875.1. Taxonomy (GTDB): domain Bacteria; phylum Desulfobacterota; class Desulfomonilia; order Desulfomonilales; family Desulfomonilaceae; genus CAYLRL01. The sequence goes on along the minus strand of CAYLRL010000068.1, from coordinate 15,391 downwards.
CTCGGTCCTGAGCAGCTTGAGCAACGCGTTGGTAAAGGTTTCCTCGTCCGCGGTCGAGATCCGTTCGTCCTTGTCCGCGGCCTTGATCACGATGGTGGGGTAGGTGTCGATGTTGTACGTGAGCGCGAGAGCCCGCTCCTTATCCGGATCCACAAAGGTATAGCTGAAATCGTTATACGCGGCGCGATACTGTTCGAGCAGATCCCTCACGAGCTCTCGGCCTCTCATGTCGGAAATCTCGTAAAACGCGACAACCTCGATGGGGATGTCTTTTTCCTTGAAGCTGGCGAGGATCTTCTTGCTTTGCGGCGCAAGGGTGAATTTGCCCATCCGGGTGAAGTCCCATCGCTGGGGGTGTTGAAGGATGATGTATTGCAGCGCGACGAGAATCGCCAGGAACACGACGGTCCCCAGAGCGGCGCCGCCGCCGAGAAAGAACTTGCTCCTGGAGGTTGTGACACTCATTCGGTTAGCCCCTCCATCTGTTGGATTCGAGCGAGCGCGCGGTCAGGAAGAGAAAAAACGCCATGAAAAAGATGAAGAACGAGACGTCGCTCAGCGAGACAATTCCTTTATTGAATGAATCGAGATGCTCGAGGATCGAGAGTTGCCGGATAACCGCGCCCATGCTCGGCCCTGTAAAGGACGCCGTCCAACTGAGCACCCAAAAGAGAATGGCCGCGGTGAAGGTAAGCGCGGCCGAGACAATCTGGTTCTCCGTAAGCGACGAAACGGTCATGCCCAGCGACATGAACGCCCCGCCCATGAGAAGAAGCCCGAGATAGCCGCAGACATACGGCCCGATATCCGGGTCGCCGAGCCGGAAGGTCAGGGCGGTGAACGGAACCGTGCTTGCGAGCATAATAAGCAGGAAAAGCCACGACGCGAGAAATTTGCCTGCGATGATGCCCCCGTCGCTCAACGGGTACGTCAAGAGCAGTTCGATCGTGCCGGAGCGTTTTTCCTCGGAGAAAAGCCGCATGCTGAGCAGCGGCATGAGTATGAGCAGCATGATACTCATGTTCTGAACCAGCGGTCTGATGACCATGTCCGTGAGATTCAGCTGCTCCATGACCATAGGCTGATTTGCGGCCTGCAAACTGATAAGACTGAAGAATGAAACGTTGGCCCAGAAGAAAAACCCGGAGACCAAGGCGAATCCGGCTATCACCAGGTACGCGATGGGCGAGACGAAAAAGTTGGCGAGTTCCTTGCGAAATACGGGATACCAGCCGTTCATCAGGCCACCTCCCGATCCGGCTCGTGGGATTCCTCCCGAACAACCGTCTCTTCGGTGACGAGGTCGATGAATACATCCTCGAGGCTCACATCTATCGGCGTGAGCTCCTGGAGATCCCATCCGGCTTCCACTGCGGCTCGGGCGATTTCCGGACGAACATCGCGGTCGGGCGCGGATTCGACGAGCAGCTGGGCGAACTCTCCCTCGCTCTTGTCCGACTTGTCCACGGAGACCACGTCGTCCACCGTTCGGAAGAGAGTCAACGCTTCCTCCACCGGCGCGCGCACGACCAGACGGGTCAGCGACGACTGACGGTGCCGTCTCGCCAAGTTCGCCGGAGTATCTTCCGCTACTGTCGTCCCTTTGTTGATAATGATCACCCGATCGCACACCTGACTCACTTCCGGAAGGATGTGTGTGGAAAGAATGACCGTCCGGTTGCGGGAGAAGCCCCTGATCAGCTCTCGGATCTCACGAATCTGACGCGGATCGAGACCGATGGTCGGTTCGTCCAGGATGAGAATGGGAGGATCGCCGATGAGGGCTTGAGCGAGGCCCACACGCTGGCGGTAGCCCTTGGAGAGCCCTTGGATGAGCCGGCGCCGCACCTCAGTGAGGCCGGTTGATTCCGCTACGCGGGCTATTTCCCGTTCCCGATCGGAGGAAGCGATTCCTTTGGCCCGCGCGACGAAGTCCAGATATCCGTCGACGCGCATCCACGGATAGAGCGGCACGTTTTCGGGAAGATAGCCCAGCTTCTCACGTATTCGGCGCGAACTGTCGCTGACGTTCATACCTAATATGCGGGCTTCGCCGGAGGTGGCGGGAGTAAAGCACGTGAGAATCTTCATGGTTGTGCTCTTCCCTGCGCCGTTCGGCCCGAGGAAGCCTACGATCTCGCCGGATTCCACGCGAAAACTCACGTTCTTGACAGCGGGTAAGCGACCATAGTATTTGGTCAGCCCTTCCACTTCGATCATGGAATCTCCTCCTAGAGGTCTGTCTTTCAAACATTTCCCTTTAGTCACTATTGGAAACGTTGTCAAGAGCGGCTTTGCAGAGCGGGCGCGAAGATGGAACGGCGTGAGGAACTTTCGCAGGGTCCGGCGGTCCTGAAAATGAGGGCTTTAGGCTTCAACAGCGGATTCAGAGAAACGCGTGTGCGAAAAAGCTCGAAGATCCAAGGCAGACTCCTCTACACTATTGATTTTTTTCAGCACCGATGGTATGCGTTAACGCCCGTAGGGCGCCGGGAACGCCACATCTCTTCGGGATTCAATGGAGTGTCAATCAATGCGCAACGGTTTGAGCAGATCGATCCTTGTCTGCGGCCTCGGAGTCATCCTGACCCTCGCGGCCGCGTCGGGCGCAGCTTTGGCAGCCGATGTCGCCTCGGCGGCAAAGGCTGAGAATCTCTTCTTCGAGGGCAGCCATCTCCTCTCACGAAATCAAACGATCGAAGCGGTGAGGACGCTCGAAGAAGCGGTGAGGCTGGATCCCGATAATAGCCGGTATAGGAACGTGCTCGCCGTGGCGTACAACAACCTCGGTTTGCGGCAGGCTCGGGGGAAGAAATACGATAGGGCTCTGGAATTGCTTGCCAAGGCTCATGACATCGCGCCGGACGATAAGGACATCGCAACCAACTTCGTCGGAGCCGTTCTCCAGTCTCTCAAGCTCCCCGACAAGGCGCTCTCGGACGAGCGGAAGGTTGGATACCTCCGCCGGGTTCTCGAAATCGAACCCAACAACGCCACCGCGCGGAAATCGCTGGCCGCCCTGCTCAACAACATGGCCGTCAGGGCGGGAAAGGCCGGACGGCACGAGCAGGAAGTGAAATACCTGGAGGAGGCGGTCCGACTGGAGCCCAAGAACGAGAAGATTGAACGGAATCTGGCCGTCGGCTGGTTCAACCTGGCCGCGGAGCGGGGAAAAGCGGGAGCGGTCGACGAAGAGACGGCCCTCCTGAGGAAGGCTCACGAACTCGCTCCCAAAGACGAGGCGATCGCACGCCGTCTCGGTCGAGCGCTCTCCTCACTGGCTCTTCGGAAGGGCAAGGCCGGCGACCTCGAGGCGCAAATTTCTCTGCTCAAAGAGGCGCTCGATATCTTCCCTTCGGACAGCGTGACGCGGCAAAACCTGAGCGCGGCGTACAACAACGTCGCGGTGTCCGAGAATACGTCCATGAAGCTCGGAAAGCGTATAGCGCTGCTCCGGGACGCCTTGAAGCTCGATCCAAAGAGCAAGACGACCGCGGCCAATCTGGCCGGCCTCATGACCCGCCACGCAATAGATCTCTACAACAAAGGCGATGCCGAGAAAGCGGTGGAACTTCTCGAGAATGCCCTCAAGATCGATTCGGACAACGCCGCCGCGCGACGGAATCTGGCAGCGGTCTACCACAACCGGGGGATCAGATTCGGGGAAAAGGGCAAACACCGGTCCGAGATTCGCTATCTCCGTAAGGCTCATGAGCTCATGCCGTCGAACAACGAAGTCAAGGTCGATCTCGCCATGGCGTACAACGACTACGCCATCGCACTCGGCAAACGCGGAGACTCGCGCGGCGAGGTCAGGCTTCTCATCAAGGCGGTGAAACTAGCGCCCGACAACAAGATCATCAAGGAGAATCTGGCGAGAGCCAAGGAGCGGAGCGGGCCGAAAGGGAAAAAGGCGGAGAAGAAGTCACGGAAAAACAAACAAAACACAAAAACCCTATAGTTTGCTCATCCGAGTCGCCTGGTTTTACGGGTCGCGTGCGTTCGGGACAGCCGAACCCGACGTGAATCCCGCGCCGGAGGACGGCCCGCGGGTGGTTGGTCGATTTATTTGAGTTTCCGGTAGTGCGGCCGGCGCAGCCATCACGATATGTTGTCCTCATTCCCGCGTGTAAATTCTCTCTCTGTGGCCATGCTTTGTTAGCCGGTGATTGAAACCCTGGGGGGACCCGTACCGGTCATTGACATTTTGGAGCGCCGGGAATACAATAGTTCCCAAAGATGTTTCCTAGATCCTAATTCCAAGGTCTTTTCATGATAGCCAAATTCTCCCGAAAGGATTTGTTGGAGGCTCTCTTTGCCGATTACTATAAGGAGCATCGGGGATTCATATTGGTAAAGAGCATCAGGCGGGGCGATCCGAAGATGAGCACCCGTTATTTCCCCAACATCGAAATCCTTGCGAAAGAACATTACGGCGAAGAGCGTGACGTCTATTTCGGCGTGTGTCCACGAGAGCGGATGAAAGCCGAAAAGGAGCACATCCATTATCTGGTTGCGCTCTGGGCGGATCTTGATATCGGCGCCGAGGGACACGGCGACAAAAAGACCTATTACGAAGGGCCGCAGCAAGCGGCCAGAGCCATCCGCAGTTTCCCGCGCGCGCCGTCGCTCATCGTGGAATCGGGTCGCGGGGCTCACCTGTATTGGCTGCTTAAGAAGGTCCATGAAGTGACCGACGTGGAGAAGATCGAGTCTCTTCTCCATGACATCAGCGAACACCTCCAATGCGACACCGATTGCAGCCTGGACACCGTGCTGAGGCTGCCCGAGACGGTCAACACGAAGATCGCCGGAAAACCGGTGTTCTGCGACGTGAAATTCGTCAATACCAATTTCCGATACGACTTGGAGGACTTCGAGAACCTCGGGCCGCCCATCGCGATCGGCGGTGAATCCGAAGAATCTGCGGCGCCTGCGCGCGGCGAAAGCGTCGACGCCGCCATCGGAAACGAAGGAGCTTATCCGGAGGCTTCCGAGCAGGGTATCGACGACAGCCTGGTGCTCGACGAAACAATCATCGACGAGCTTATCGATGATATCTCGATGACCGGCAGCGTTGTCAGCGATCCTATGACCACGTCGGACACCGCGCCGCTTCCTCCGGACGAAGACGAATCGGACGAGGTTGCCGCGCCGGATTCGGACGTGTACGCAGAAGATGACTCCGAAGTGATGGCGGAGCCCGAATCGGGCGTCTACCCTGAGACCGATTCGGTTCGGGCGCCCACATCGACAACCGTAACGCCGGGCGTCGCGGCGGGGAGCGTGCTGAGGAAGCTGTCGTCCATGCAGACCACGGTGGAGATATCCCTGGTCGGTTCTGACCACGTGATCAACGGCACGCTGAAATGGAACGAAAACGGGCTCATCGGCGTCGAGTCCGGCGGGGATCTGTACACGATCCCGCTCTCCAGCGTCTCCTTTATCAAGAGCAGAACCATCTGAGTCCATTCGGGCTTCATGGCGATCGGGCCGCGAAGGCCTCGGCCGCGATGTGGAAGTGTGTACTCGTGTTGAACGTCCTCTGGCCTGCTCCCATCGTAGGCGCAGCGGCGGTCGCAGTCTGTTTGATCTTCTTCTGAGTGGATTATCGGGTCTGGAAGGTGGCGGAGAGAGAGGGATTCGAACCCTCGGTAAGGCTCAACACCCTACACTCGCTTAGCAGGCGAGCACCTTCAGCCACTCGGTCATCTCTCCGCCGAATGTCCATCTATCAGATTAAGGGCTCGGCCGACCGGTTGTCAAGGAGTTTCAGGATCATCGACCGAACGCGAACGTCCTGAACAGCTCGATCGGCGCTTCCTCGAAGAAGCGCGAAAGCTTCACCGGCGTGAGTCCGTTCCGGCGATCCATAACGTACTTCGGCGCAGTGACGACGAGGTTGCGGCGAGCCCGTGTGGCCGCGACGTAGACCAATCGGCGCTCCTCTTCCAATTCATCCGGGTCCTCGACCGACATGGACGACGGCAGACGTCCCTCCGCGGCCCAGAGAAGTATGACAGTATGCCATTCCAGACCCTTGGCCGAATGAATCGTCGAAAGGACGAGCGTGTCCCTGTCCGGGACCGTGCGACCGCCGTCGTCGTCGGGCGGCTCCAAGGCCATATCGTTGAGGAATCGATTGAGGCTCCGATACGACGCGGTGAGGTCGGCGAGGTGATCGAGATCTCTCATCCGCTTCGGATAATTGTCGTAGTTCTGTTTCAGGAATGGGAAATAGTAGCGGTTGACCTTTTCGACCTTGTCCCCGATCGATTCCGTGCGGCCTTGGATCTCCCGTAGAAGCCCGATCAGCTCGGCAAATCCTTCCGCGTATTTGCGTTTCTTGGGAACAATCGTGTAGGCATCCGCCTGAAGACCCTCTTCGGCGAGACGAGCCGCCAATTGCGCCGCGGTCTTCGGTCCGACACCATCGAGGAGTCTGAGGCAGCGCATCCACGAGAGTCGATCCCCGGGATTGCGGACCACCTTGAGATGAGCAAGCGCGTCCTTGATGTGCAGGCTCTCGAGGAACTTAAATCCGCCGTATTTGACGAAGGGAATATTGCTGCGCGTCAATTCGCCTTCCAGGTCGAACGAATGAAAGCCCGCGCGAAACAGAACCGCGACGTCGCTGAGCGGGATATCGTGATCGCGAAGCTCGGTGACGCATTGCGCCACGAAGCGGCTCTGTTCCCGTTCCGTCTCGGGCCGAGCCAAGAGAGGCAGCGGTCCGGATTCTTTGTGCGTGAAGAGCCGTTTGGGATATCCCTGCGACGCGCCGGAGATGATCTGATTGGTGAGCGCGAGAATGGGAGCGGTGCTTCGATAGTTCTCCTCGAGCTTGACCACCTTGGCGTCGGGGAACAAGGTCGGAAACTCCATGATATTCCGGAAGTCCGCGCCGCGAAACGAGTAAATGCTCTGGGAATCGTCCCCGACAACCATCACGTTGTCGTGTTCCGAAGCCAAGAAGCGGAGCATTTCCGCTTGCAGCTGATTGGTATCCTGATACTCGTCGACCAGGATAAATCGCCATTCCCGGGCGACCGCTCGGCGGACGGCTTCATGCTCACGAAGCGCCCGGACCGCGTACGCCAGGAGGTCGTCGTAATCCATGAGATTATGGGCTCGCTTATGCTCGGTATAGTGAGCCAAGACCCGCTCCATATCCGGGGTGAATTCCACCAGATGCGGATACCGCTCTTCGACGCAGAGCGGGAGGGGTTTTCCCGTTCCGCGGCTCCGACTGCCCAGTTCCGCGATGGTTCGAGCTTTAGGAAATCCCTTGAGGTTCGTCGGTTGAGGATCGAGCGATTTTCGCGCATGCTCCACGGCCTCGAGGCTGTCTCCTTGATCCATGATCGAAAAGGACGAAGTGAATCCGCACAAATGTCCGTATTTCCTGAGCAGGAGATTGCCGGTCGAGTGAAAGGTCCCGCCGGACACACGAAGCACGCCGGCGTCAAGAAGCGCGGCCGCGCGGTTGAGCATTTCCTCGGCCGCTTTTCTGGTGAAGGTCAGCAGGAGAATGGACGCGGGATCAACGCCTCGTTCGACGAGCCAGGCGACACGCGAGACGATGGTTCGAGTCTTCCCGGAGCCTGCGCCGGCAATAACGAGCACCGGTCCCTCGGGCGTCGTTACGGCATCCATCTGCGCCGCGTTAAGTCCTTCAACATAGGGGAGGCTGCGATTCACGAACCCGCTCTCCATGTGACCTCCTTGAACGTTAATCATCTTCTATCGTTCCGGCTGAGCCGGCATAACCAACATGAAGAAAACCCTGGAAAATAAGCGATCGTTTATGCTATGATACGCACGTCGCTGTTTTGCAGGGGAGGTTGTACAATTTTAGGAGTCGTTTCCAAGGAGGATGGCGTGAACAACTCGTCAAGGGTTTATGCTTGCCCCGTCTGTTTCCAACATTTCTTCCATTCGCACGACGACGATCACGGGAGCAAGGCGGTATTCGGTTATGGTTTGGATTTTCGTTTGGTTCCGAGGGATTGTAACCGCTCGTCCGATGTAATTGCGTGTCCCGAATGTCGGTTCACCGCCCTTGCCGAATTTTTTGAGAACGCAGTCTCGGGCGCGGTGCGGGAAATCGTGCAGGCCGACGAGTATACCGAAATATTCCGAACCCTTCCGAATGAGGACGAAGGCGCCAAGCGCCGGATCGCTCACGTTCGTCTCCTTGAGGCCGCAGGGTCGAATCCTCGGGATCTCGGCATCGAATGTCTCAGGGGATCGTGGGTCGCACGCGAAACGTGCAGCATGCAGACCGAATTGGAACTCCTCGAGCGCGCCGACGCCTACCTGGACGACGCCCTGCGACGCGGACTCACCAAAGGCGACCCGGGGATGGTAATCTATCTCCTCGGCGAGGTCAACAGGCGGCGCGGCGAGTATTTCCGCGCGCGAGAGATGCTCACGTTCCTCGGCAACAATCCCCGATATCGCTATCCGGCCCTCCTGTTGACCGTCCTCGTTGAAGAAGAGGACTCCACCCCGTACTGGAGTTATCACTCGCCCGATCAGATGGAACAGCATTCGCCGGGCTTCAAGGGGCTCTTCCCGCCCTTACGGAGCATTCCTCCGGGCAAAACGGACTTCTATCCGGACGAGCTGTCCGAACAATCGGAACAGCCCGACTAGCATACGCACGACGGCCCTTCAGAGAGGAATGGTTCGTCGCCACGTATGCGGTCGGTGTCCGCGCTCTCCGTACGTGCGACTTGAACCGGGGGGTACAAACGTGCTAGTTTATTGCGTTGCAAGTCAAAGTTCAGCATCTTGAATTATGTGTGAGGGAGGACGCGGCATGAGACCGTATTTCCAACAGATGGATCCCATTGGAAAACCGCTGCCGGAGGCAAAACTTCGGGATACCGAAGAAAATGTGGCTCAAATCAAGGAGATCGAGCGCGGCATCGAAGAAGAATGGGAAAAAGTGAAAAACGCCGGGCTGCCGGCGGAGAAAATCAAAGCGCGCGGGCAACTGACCGTCTTCCAGCGACTGGAATACCTGATCGATCCCGGAACTTGGCATCCGTTGCACTCGGTCTTCAATCCCGACGACAACGCTGAAGGCAGCACCGGCGTCGTCGACGGACTCGCCAAAATCAACGGCAGGTGGTGCGTTGTCATCGGCTTCGACAACAAGGTCCTGGCCGGCGCGTGGGTACCCGGCCAAGCCGAAAACGTCCTGCGTGTTACGGATATCGCCAAGCGGCTCCGAGTCCCGCTGGTGTGGCTGGTCAACTGTTCCGGCGTCAAACTTACCGAACAGCAGGAAGTCTACCCCGACCGCCGGGGGGGCGGCACGACATTTTTTCGGCATGCCGAACTCGAGAAACTCGGCATACCCGTCATAGCGGGCATTTACGGAACAAACCCCGCCGGGGGCGGCTATCACGGCATCAGCCCCACCATCCTTATCGCGCACAAGGACTGCAATATCGCGGTCGGCGGCGGCGGCATCGTCAGCGGCATGACGCCCAAGGGATACTTCGATATGGAAGGCGCGGAACAGCTCATCGAGGCGACGCGGCACTTCAGGGAAGTCCCTCCGGGAAGCGTCAAGATCCATTATGACGAGACCGGCTTCTTCAGAGAGGTGCGCGATGAGGAAGAGGCGGTCCTCGACACTATAAAGGAATATGTGGGGATGACCCCCGCGTACGATCCTCGGTTCTTCAGGGTCGCGGAACCGGCCGAGCCCAAACTGAACCCCGAGGAACTCAACAACATCGTGCCGGTCAACCAGAAGATGGTCTACAGCTTTGAAGACGTTCTCGCCCGGATCGTCGACAACAGCGAGAATCTGGAGTTCCGTCCGACGTACGGCCCCGAGGTGTACACCGGGCTCGTCAAGATAGATGGCTATTTGACGGCCGTCATCGGAAACAAGCAGGGATTCTTCGGCGTCGATTACCCGGAATACGCGCCGTACCCCGGCATCGGAGGCAAGCTCTACCGGCAGGGCCTGATCAAGATGAACGAGTTCGTCTCGCTCTGCGGCAGGGATCGTATACCCATCATATGGTTCCAGGACACCTCCGGTATCGACGTCGGCGACATCGCGGAAAAGGCCGAACTGCTCGGTCTCGGTCAGTCCCTGATCTACTCGATCGAGCAGACCGGCGTGCCCATGATGCTCTTCGTGCTCAGGAAGGGCACCGCCGCGGCCCATTACATCATGGGCGGTCCCACCGCGAACAACCATTGCACTTTCACCCTGGGAACTCCCACCACTGAGATCTACGTCATGCACGGCGAGACCGCGGCCGCGGCGAGTTTCGCGCGGCGGCTCGTCAAAGAGAAGGACGCGGACCGGGATCTCGAACCGGTGATCGAGAAGATGAACGCCTTGGCTCAGCAGTATCACGAGCAATCTCGACCCCTCTATTGCGCGAAGCGCGGATTTGTTGACGAAGTGGTCTCCTTCACGCGGATGCGCGACTACATGAAAGCGTTCGCCGGCGCGGCGTATCAGAATCCCGATTCTATCTGCCCGTGGCATCAAATGATGCTGCCGAGGATAATTCGAGGTTAAGCGCGCCGCCGCTGCGCTCCTCCCCCGGCGATTCTCTCAGGAACAGCGCTCGAGCGGCCTCCCCCGGGACACCGAGGATGATCGATCCGTCGGGTTCCGGTCGGGCGGCCGCTCCCGGTCCGCCCTTCCGGGGATGTTCCCGCGTACTTTCGACCGCTCCCCGCCCTTTTCACCCGCGAGAAGACTTGCCCGGCGACAATTGAATGATAACGTGATAGTTATGTCCGATGCGGGAAACCACCGCGCGTAATTCAGAAGCTTCCAACGACTTCTACTTGGTAAACGACCAAGATACTACCGAATGAGGAGGAACGAACATGGGTCAGACGGAACAAAATTTGGCGGCCGCGTTCGCCGGTGAGTCTCAGGCTAATCGTAAGTATTTGGCCTTCGCGAAGAAGGCGGACGAGGACGGACAGCCCGGCGTGGCCAAGCTCTTCAGGGCTGCTGCGGCCGCGGAAACCGTGCACGCTCACAACCATCTCGAGGTTATGGGCGGAGTCAAATCCACCCCGGAAAACCTCAAGGCCGCGTTCGAGGGTGAGCATTACGAATTCTCGAGCATGTATCCCGAGTTCCTCGAGAAGTCCAAGGAGGAGAAGGAAGGTCAGGCCACCCGCACGTTCCATTGGGCCAATGAAGTGGAAAAGGTCCACGGCGAACTCTACCAAAACGCCCTGAAAGCCGTGGAAGCCGGCGAGTCCTTCCCGGAAAAAGATTACTACGTCTGCGCAAAATGCGGATACACCATTGCTGACGCCGCGCCCGATAAATGCCCGGTCTGCGGCGCCAAGAAAGAAGAATTCTTCAAAGCGGATTAGGGTCGCCCCCTGTGACCGCAAGCAGGAGGCGCCCGCGGCGACGTAACTGAGGGGGACGCTGCACGCGCGGTTCTGCTCCCCATCACGCGCCTCGTCGCTGAAGGCGCCGCCGCCGGCAGCGCGTCCCCGTCGGCAACTTCGCGGGAAGTCACAGCGCGTCTCGCCAAGGCCGTAACAAGCGTCGACCGGGCTCGGGCGCCGAATGACAGACGATTTGGTCCTATGAAGACGTCCGCGGGCAAGCCTTCAGCTTCCCATGCGCGACGTCGGTCGGAGGTATAGATGGCCGAAACAGTATCCGTGAAAAACGTCGGATTGCGCGGCGTTACCGTGGCCGACACGAAAATCAGCTTCATAGACGGACAGGAAGGCATCCTGATTTACCGCGGATATCGTATCGAGGAGTTGGCCGAACGATCCACGTTTATGGAGACGTGCTACCTGCTCCTCCAAGGAGACCTCCCCTCAAAACCCCAACTGAACGATTTCACGGGCCTCGTAGTAAGAGCCCGAGAATTGCCGGACCACATCATCACGGCTTTGAAGGCGCTCCCCAAGGACGCCAATCCCATGGACGCATTGCAGGGGTGCGTGCCGCTGCTTGCGCCCGCGGATCCGGATCTTGGTGACGAGTCCCGTGAGGCCAACGTTCGAAAGGCGATTCGGCTTATCGCTCGTGTTCCTGCCGTGACGGCGGCCTTTCATCGTATCCGAACCGGCGAAGAGCCTCTCCCGCCTGATAACAACCTCACCCACGCGGCCAACTTCCTTTGGCAGTTGACCGGCGAGAAGCCCGACGAGCAGACCGCGCGAGACCTGGATGTTTGTCTGATCCTCCACGCGGACCACACCTTCAACGCCTCCACCTTTGCGTGTCGCGAAGTCTGTTCTACGCGCGCACACATGTACGCGGCGGTCGCGGCGGGGATCGGCGCGCTTTCCGGCAGCCTCCACGGCGGCGCGAACACGCGGGTCATGGAGATGATGCTGGAACTGGAGGATAAGCTCGACAGCGAACAGGATGTGGTCGACTGGGTTCGAAATCGGATCGATGCCGGCGAGAGGATCATGGGCATGGGACACGCGGTGTACAAGACCATGGATCCCCGGGCGACCTATCTAAAGAAAATGGCTACCCGCCTCGGTGAGAGCAAAGGTATGGAGAGATGGGACCGCATGTCCAAGCTCATCGAGAAGACGGCGGTCGAGGAATTCGATCGAAGGGGCAAGAGCCAAATCCGTCCCAATGTGGATTTCTTCAGCGCGCCCGTGTACCACATGATGGGCATCGAGCGGGATCTCTTCACGAATATCTTCGCGATCTCGAGAATCTCCGGTTGGTGTAGCCACATCATTGAAGAGAAGTTCGCCGAAGCTCAGGAAAAGCCGGCGTTGTACAGGCCCGCCGCCGAATACGTGGGCAATTACTGCGGTTTGATGGGCTGCGAGTATACGGCCGAAGAAGCTCGATAAGAGCGACGCCGACCACGGTATCTTGTGCCGAGAAAGGTCCGTTATGGCTCAGGAACATGACATCATAGTCATCGGCGCGGGTTTGGCCGGACTCAGGGCGGCCCTGGAAACCGCCGAATCCGCCGACACTGCACTGCTCAGCAAGGTCTATCCCACCAGGTCGCATTCCGGCGCGGCTCAGGGCGGCATCGGCGCGGCACTCGGCAACGAGGAGCCGGACTCGTGGGAATGGCACATGTACGACACGGTGAAGGGCGGCGATTACCTTACCGATCAGGACGCAGCGGAGGTCCTCGCCCGGGACGCGATTCGAGCCATATACGAACTCGAACATATGGGCGTGCCCTTCAACCGCACCGTCGAGGGGAAGATCGCTCAGCGGCAGTTCGGCGGCCACACGCGAGACTACGGCGAAGCTTCGGTCAAACGAGCCTGCTACGCGGCGGACAGGACGGGCAGAGTCATCCTCGATACCTTGTATGGTCAGGCGCTTGCAAAGGGGATCAAGCTCTATTCGGAGTTCCAACTGGTGGACCTGGTCTTCCGGGAAGGCCGGCCGGCCGGCGTTGTTGTCTATGAATTGGCTTCGGGAGAGATCACCGTTATCAAGGCGAAAGCGGTTCTGATCGCCACCGGCGGCTTCGGCAAGGTCTTTCGGGTGACCTCGAACTGCCATGCGAACACGGGCGACGGCGTCTTTTTCGTCTATGATCACGGCTTGCCCCTTGAAGATATGGAATTCGTGCAATTCCATCCCACGGGCATTTACGGTCTCGGCGTGCTGATCAGCGAAGCCGCTCGGGGAGAAGGCGGTGTCCTCCTCAATAATGACGGAAACCGCTTCATGGAGAAGTACGCGCCGACCATCAAAGATCTGGCGCCGCGCGACATGGTCTCCCGAGCGATCATGACCGAAATCCGCGAAGGACGGGGCATCGACGGTAAGGACTTCGTTCATCTCGATCTCACGCATCTCGGCGAGGAACGAATCAAAGAGAAGCTCTCGGATATCGCGTCCTTCGTCAAGATTTACCTGGGCGTCGACGCGGCCAAGGAATCCATACCCGTCAGCCCCACATGCCACTACATGATGGGCGGTATCCCAACCGATACGGACGGCCGGGCGCTTGACGAACGGTCAAATCCTGTTCCCGGTCTGTACGCCGCGGGAGAATGCGCGTGCATTTCGGTTCACGGGGCCAATCGCTTGGGGTGCAATTCTCTGGTCGATCTCGTAGTCTTCGGCAGGCGAGCCGGGAAGGCAATCGCCCAAGATCTGCCCGATCTGGACGGACAAGCCCCGCCGGCGGACGCCGCAGATCCGGTGAACTCGAGGATCGAAGCGCTCAAGGAGCGCTCAAACGGGGAGAGAGCCGACGCGGTTCGCTCCGAATTGCGGCGTCTCATGACGGATGAGTGCTCGGTGTACCGACACGAGGAAGCGCTCGAGGACGCGCTCTCGAAATTGGCCGAACTGAAAGAGCGTTACGAAAGCATCTCAATCGACGACAAAGGCGCGGTGTTCAACACCGACGTCTTGGAGGCGCTCGAACTCAGATCTCTCCTCGGACTGGCCGAGACGATCCTCATCGGCGCGAAAGCTCGGACCGAGAGCCGCGGCGCGCACTTCCGCGAGGATTACCCGGAGCGAGACGACGAAAACTGGCTGAAACACACGCTCATCCGGAAGACCGACGAGGGGCCGCAGATATCGCATAAGCCCGTGACCGTTACGCGGTTCGAGCCCAAAGCAAGGACGTACTGAGATGGAATTGAAATTCAAGATTCAACGGTTCGACCCGGACAAGGACAAAGGGCCGCGCTTCGAGGAATACACCGTCCAAGCGGAGCCTTCCGAGCGCCTCTTGGATTGCCTCAATCGCATCAAGTGGGAGCAGGACGGAACCCTCAGCTATCGTCACTCCTGCGCGCACGGCGTGTGCGGCTCGGACGCCATGCGTATCAACGGGGTCTGCGGACTCGCTTGCCAAAAACTCGTCAAGGACTACGCGGACGACGAAATCATCCTGGAGCCGTTGCCCACATTCACGGTGATCAAGGACCTCATCGTAGATATGACGCCGTTCTTCGAGAAGGTCCAAGAAATCAGGCCGTATCTCAAAGCGTCGAGTCCGCCCGAAGAAGAGCGCCTCCAAAGCCAAGAAGACCGCAAGAAAATCGACGAGGTCATCCGCTGCATACTCTGCGCATGCTGCAGCGCCGCGTGCCCCGTCAAGCAACGCGGGTCGGACTTCATCGGGCCCGCGCCGCTCGTCCAGGCCTTCCGCCGCATCTTCGACACGCGCGACGAAGAGCGCCACGAGCGCCTCAAACAACTCGACTACCCTGCCGGCGTCTGGGCCTGCGAAAACCACTTCGAATGCACGCGGGTCTGCCCCAAGGAAATCCCGGTCACCAAATCGATCAACACCATGAAACGGGAACTGAAGAAGTCGGATAAGGACTAGCGGGCGGCTATTCATCCGTAATGGTCCACCGGGCTTGAGGCGGCTCTGCGCCCGGTGAGGATGGAGGGGGA
>CAYLRL010000067.1:0-26559 GCA_964385875.1 uncultured Syntrophales bacterium | reverse complement strand
CCCTCCATCCTCACCGGGCGCAGAGCCGCCTCAAGCCCGGTGAACCATTACGATCCATGAAAAGGAATCCGGCCATGCGATATGCGGGGCTGACGGTCATTGCGGCGCTGCTGACCGTATTCCCGATTGGACGGGCCTATTCGAAGACTTCCGATCTGCGGGCTCTCATTCCCGCGGATCCTCCGGCGGGCCTGCTCGCGATCGGCGAGCCGCAAGTATTCACGGAGAAGACCCTGTTCGAGCACATCAACGGTCAGGCGGATCTTTTCTTGCAATATGGGTTTAAAAAGTCGGCTTTCACTGCGTACGAACGTACGAATGAGAGCCGACAGAGAATTGACCTCAACATTTACGATATGGGCGACGTTTACGGGGCATTCGGGATTTTTTCGCGGTTCAGGCGTGGCGACCGATCAATGAACATTGGTTCGGCTTCGCGACTCGGCGATCGGTACGCGCTCTTCTATAAGGGCAGATACTTCGTGGTGCTCCAGGCGACGGGCTCGCATGCCGGAGTTCTCGAGCAGTTGGCGAAAAGCGTCGACTCACGCATAGAGGATAATTCACCTCCGCCTCGGGAGCTTTCGTATTTCCCCCAAGAGGGCCTCAAAGCCGGATCCATCGAGTACTACCCCAACGGGCTCATGGGGCGCGGGTTTCTCGGGAGGGGATTCAAAGCGGCCTACACGTCAGGGGATGGGGCGAAGGCCCAGACGAAAACGCCGGAGGACGCCCGGGAATCTCATGTGTTTTTGGCCTTTTTTGATAATCCGAAGGAAGCCGAGCGTGCGGTGTCCGCTTTTTACGAAGAGCTTTCCGCAAAAGGAAACGGCGATGCGAAAATGACGACAACGGCGGGATTCCCGACGCTGAAAGGGAATGATCCGTATCAAGGCCGTCTGATCGTACTCCGGAAAGGACGGTATCTCGCCGGGGCCGCGGGATTTGAACGGGACAGCGCTGCGGAGAGCCTTTTGATGGAACTCGCCGGATCGATAGGGCGATGACCCGTTCCACGATTCGCTGCTCTATTCCGGCTCGGAATTCCGAGAAACATTGTCGGCTTAAGATCGAGACTTTCGGGTGAAGCGGCGCTTCGGGTTGACATTCGGGTTGACATGTCCCCCACCCGTCACAATCTTATGAGTGATGTATATCGATTGATACAACGCCGTACGGCCTCTGCTGAAAGGATGAAGCCCAATGTACGATAAAGATGAATTGTGCCGTAAGATACTGAACATCTACCCTGATATCGGAGAATGCGGCATCAATGTGGATGTCCGATACGATGAAGAGAAGGGCGCTTGGCTCGTCGATCTGAAACACGGCGAACACGAACTTACGACGCACCTGGAGCCTGAAGACGCCGCCGCGTGTATGCAGGGCAAGGAATGTGTGTCGCTCGGAACGCAAATAGGACAGCTCAAGGAGAATATCAAAGAGCTGTAGTTTGCTACAGTTTCGTAATTTGGCCGGTCTGCTACGGCCGATATAGCGGACGCCGGTTAAAGAAATGGTATCCGTTCAGGGGGTACCTGTCAAGCACGCCGCGGAGTCTTTTCATGAAGTGCGCTCACTTCTTTGGAGAGATGAAACGGTTCTTTTTTTTTCAGATCGAACGGACCGGTCGCGCCCACAACCGATACGCGTAGGCGCGCCATATCGCTATAGTTTTTCGTTTTCCATTGCAATGCTGAGTGGTTGTGATATGGGCTCGCTTCATGACTCGGGAGGAAGCCATACAGATCGTAATCGTTCAGCACGAAGGCTGAACCGGTGACGGAGCAGGCAGCCCAGATCGATGAGCGATCACGGATTCGAGGTAAACGTTCACCGGGACAGCGACAAGCCTTTGATATATCGAGAGGGGGAACTATTCCGGGAAAACAAACGGGAAGCGGAACGCCATGGGCGGTCGGACTGCATCGGAACCCGCCGAGACTATAGGAGGGCGTCAAGATGAAGGACCGGACAGGTGTTTTGATTTTCCGACTCACATCATAACATTGTTATGGTTTTTTCGGGCCTTTTCGCCGACTCGCACTCCGAACAATGGCTTCGACCGAGTCCGCGATTGCCGGCCGGGAGCGGAGCCCCGCGTAGCAGCGCGCGGCCACTCGACAAACTTTTTCGACGGCCTTGACTTATTCCGCCGGCGCGCGGTAGAAGTGTCGGGACGTCGGAGAAGGCGGGGAAGAGCTTTCAGAGGCGGTAACCAAGCGGACGGGAGCGTGACAATACCAACGGGACCTTCACTCATCCCGCTCTGAAGTTGTGTACGTTCCGCGCTCGATAGCATGACCGATGCATGAATTCGGCCGTTCGGCGCGTCGAGGAGTGGTCAACGCACGTCCCGCCCCCGCGCTGCCGACACGTACTCGACATGAAAACTATGCTCGATACCGAGCTCTTCGTCAGGACTGTCTATGGTAAGGTCAACCGGTTGTGAAGGTGTTCAACCCCCGCAAAAGGCGGCGCCGGCCGTGGGAGCGGAGTGGACGCAAACGGTCCTCGTGGTGGACGATGAAGAGAACATTCGCCTTCTGATGCGGGATCTGTTGTGCGCGGAGGGGTACAAGCCGCTGCTCGCCTCCGACGGAAACGAAGCTCTGATGACGGCTTCGGAAAAGCTTCCCAATCTCATCCTCCTCGATCTGATCCTGCCGGACATCGACGGGTTCGACGTGTGTCGACGACTCAAGGCCAATCCGGCGACCGCAGGTATTCCGATCATCATCGTTTCAGGGCGGCGGGAGGACGCGGACATCGCGGCGGGTCTGGAGATGGGCGCGGACGATTACGTGGTGAAACCGGTGAGGAAGCAGGTCCTCTCGGCGAGGATTCGTGCGGTTCTGAGAGGCCGATCCGGTTCGGCGTCGCAAAAGCGGCGGCTCTTGCACCGGCACGGATTAGTCATCGACCTCGATCTTCACGCAGTCACGGTGGACGGTGAGAAGATCGATCTCTCGGCCACGGAATTCAGAGTGCTCGAAGCGCTTGCAAGCCGTCCCGGTTGGATTCTCTCCCGAGAACAAATCATCGAGCGGGCTTCGGGGCTGGATTACCCGGTCACCGAGCGCGCGGTGGACGTTCAGATTTCGGGCCTTCGGAAAAAACTGGGCGAATCGCGCGGACTGATCGAATCCGTGAGAGGTGTAGGATATCGCTTCAAAGAGTGAGCACCGATCCGGCGATTTGTTGCCGCCGCACGATCGGAGGCGATTCTCCACCCGCCTATGGTCTCCTCTCCTATGGAAATGCAAAAGGCTCCGGCAATACTCGCGATTCTAACTGTTCCAGGGGGCCGTTGGTGAAATGAAGTTCCTGTTCGCCGTGCTCGCCGGCGCAATGACAAAGAGGCATGAGCGAAATGTCAAGGTTCTGATTAAATTCGTTCTTGCGCTCGTGGCGATGGTGACCTTCTACACCATCGGCTTCCACTTTGTGATGCTCTCCGAGAACCGGGAGTATAGCTGGATCACCGGATTCTACTGGACCCTAACGGTGATGTCGACGCTGGGGTTCGGCGACATCACCTTTACCAGCGACCTGGGAAGACTTTTCTCCATTGTGGTGCTTCTGTCGGGGATTATCTTCCTGCTCACGATGCTTCCGTTCATATTTATTCGCTTTCTCTATATGCCGTGGCTTGAATCTCAAACCAAGTCCGGGACTCCGCGGCAGTTACCGAAGAACACCGAACAACATGTGATTATAACCAATTATGACGCGATTTCGGTCAACTTGATTGAACGACTCAAACAATACGAATACGGTTATGTTATCGTCCTCCCGGACTTCCACGGCGCGTCGGAGCTTCACGATGTCGGCCATCGGGTTGTCGTGGGCGATCTCGGGGACCCGGAAACGTACCGGCGTGTCAGAGCGGACAAGGCGGCGCTCGTCTTCGCGAATGTGGATGATATGACCAACACCAACATAGCCTTTACCGTCCGGGAGGTTTCACGAACCATACCGATCGTCGCGAACGCTGATCTGGACGAGTCGGTCGATATCCTAGAATTGGCGGGCAGCGCCCATGTGTTTCAGTTCATGAAGATGCTCGGGGAGTCGCTTGCCAGGCGAGTTCTCGGGACCAGCACCCGGGCCAACGTCATCGGCAGTATCGAGGATCTGCTGATCGCCGAGGCGTCCGCCATGCGCACGCCGCTCGAGGGCCTCACACTCGAGCAGGCGCGACTTCGCGAACAAATCGGCATCACCGTGGTGGGGGTATGGGACCGCGGCAAGTTTCGAATGCCTGACGCTCAAGCGAAGATCAGCCCCGAGACCGTGCTGCTCCTGGCGGGATCCCCGGACCAGCTGAACGAGTACGACGAGCGATACGGGCACTATCAGGAAGATCGAGATCCCGTCCTGATTTTGGGCGGCGGGCGAGTCGGCGTGGCGTGCGCGCAAGCGCTTCGGGCACGGGACATTGACTACCGAATTATCGAAAAGGACCCCGAACTCGTGGCGGGCGATCGGTACGTTCAGGGCAGCGCGGCGGACATCAAGACGCTCAAGGTGGCGGGAATCGACCACGCGCCCTCGGTTCTCATCACGACACGAGACGACGCGACAAATATCTACCTTACCATCTACTGCCGGAAGCTCCGCCCGGACATACAGATCATCTGTCGCGCCAACTACACCGCGAACATTTCCAAATTGCATACCGCAGGAGCGGACTTGGTCATGTCGTACGCGTCGATGGCCGCAAACATTGTGGTGAACATTCTCAAGCCCGGCGAAGTGGTCATGTTGGCCGAGGGGCTGAACGTCTTCCGCGTCGAGCCGCATCCGTCCCTCATCGGCAAGAGCATCGCCGAAAGCCGTATCAGAAGAAAGACCGGCTGCAATGTGATCGCAGTCCACGATCACGGTCGCATGATCGTCAATCCCGACCCGGCGCTTCGCTTGCGCAAGGACAACGAACTCATCATGATCGGCACGACCGAAGCGGAAAAGAACTTCGTCAAAATGTTTTCGAACGGCGGCAAGGTCAAAGGCGCCTGATCGGCCGATCGGTCTCGATGTTTACAAATCTCCGTGCAGCTCGGTCGACCCCGCGTCGAGTACGTCGGCCCGGAAGAGCATGTGTTCCCAGTGAGTGCTGCGCGTGTTCGGTAAGTTTAATAATCACGCAGCGTTATGTAATGGCGCCGGGAATGGGTTCGTATCCGGGATATGTTGGAGGTTTTGTAACCGTTCAGCGGGATAGCGATAAGCCGCTGATATCTCGATGGGGGAGGCATGGAGGGGGAGATGAGTCTCCCCCTCCATGCTCACCGGGCGCAGAGCCGCCTCAAGCCCGGTGGACCATTACGAAGTTTCGATACCGCCGTTCCTTCAGCGAACTGCAATTCTCTTTGTCCAGGGGGAAGCGCATGGGAAATCGGTCCAATGAATGGGAGAAAAACCCGGATCATCTATCATTTTCAATTCTGTCCACTGTGTTTCTGTTCGGCCTTCTCTTGTTGGTCCTGTGGGGATGCTACGAGATCATGAAGCCGTATGTGAGCACAATCGTGCTCGCGGGGATTCTGGCCGCTTTGTTCGGCCCGCTTAACAGGAGAATCGTGAGTCTGCTCAAGGGGCGGCGAAACGCGGCCGCGTTGCTCTCCTGCGTGCTGCTCACCTTGGTCGTGGTATTGCCGCTCTTCACGGTTCTCGTTATGGTGATTCAACAAGGGATTGACTCATTCCGTGCGATACAAGCATGGGTGGAAGCTGGTAAACATCAGATGCTCCTGGATGTGCCGGTAGTGAAGCATATCGCTGAGCTTGCGGACGGCTACTTCGATCGGATCGACGCGCTTGTGGGAGGCGTCGAGAAACCCGAGCTCAAGCTCAAAGAGCTCCTCAGCTCCGTCTCCTCGAAGGTCGCGGGCTTTCTCATCAACCAGAGCGGCTTTATCATCGGCAACGTGACGATGCTTGTCGGTAACTTTCTTCTCATGCTGTTCGTTTTCTTTTTTCTCGTTCGCGATGAGGACGAGATTCTCGCGGCCGTCTTGCATCTGTCACCGCTCTCCATGAGCAAGGAACAGCAGATCATCGCAAAAGTGAAGGCCGTCGCGCGATCGGCGCTCTTGGGCACGTTGTTGACTGCGCTGGCCCAAGCGATCGCCGGCGGGATCGCGTTCTGGATTGTCGGGCTGCCTGCGGCGTTCTGGGCGCTGATGATCGGATTCGCTTCGCTCATACCGGTTGTGGGGACCGCGCTCGTGTGGGTTCCGGCCGCGGGTTACCTCTTCGTGGCTGGGAAAACCGGGTATGCGATCTTCATGGTCGTCTGGAGCGTCGTGGTTGTGGGGTCAATCGACAATTTCGTGCGACCGATCTTCATGCAGGGTTCGGCGGATATGAGTTCGCTCCTGGTCTTCCTCGCGATTCTGGGCGGAATCAGCTATTTCGGCCTCATCGGGCTTCTGTACGGACCGCTGCTGGTCGGGCTGGGAACGGTCCTGCTCTATATCTACGCGCTCGAATTCGGATCGTACCTCGATGAGCAGGACGAGATGTGAAAGCGATAAGGCCTTGGTGTCAAACCGTCTTCCGGCGCCTGTTCGGCAGTGCTGTTCCGTGGTCCGCGGGTTGACGGAATTCTCAGCGAGGCCGAGACATACGCGGCGCCGGGTGGGCGAGCGTCTCTCGTTCGATCGGGGCGAATTCGGTGTGCGGCGCGGCTTGGGATCGATTGATCATTAGATGACGCGGTTGGAGCGATCTACCGGATCGACTACCGAAACCTACCGGCCGCGGATGCACGGCATGATCACGGGCACGTGTCGGCCTGACGGAAGTATCGAATCGCCGGGTTACGCTGATTGAACCATTTGCAGCCGAGCCGTTCCATCTCGATCGCCTGATTCGCCTTAATCGGGAACATCCTACAGGTGCTGCAGGGGAAGCTTCTCACGACTCCCCCACGTTCCGGCGCCGCAAGGTAGTTGGACTGTTCACAGCAGACCGCCCAGTAGTCGGCAAGCACCGGGGCGGGAAGCGCGATGGCAGCGGCGGCCATGGCCGGCCATACCGCGTGTAGCAAAAAACGCATCATACTCCTCCCTCACGGTTTGGGCGAAGAGCTTCGCCCGCTTATCCAGAGTATCCTCTGAGGCGATTTCTATCAAGGAAAACGCAGTGAAGGCCGCTGAGTAGACCTTCCAAGGGCTCACACTGAAAAGAGAACGCAGGCGAGCCCCCGGATGGGTCCGACGGCGCGAAGTCGCCGAATCGTTCATCCGACTCAAGTCACTGCGCCCGTAGGAGGGAACCTGAACCTATTCTTGGCTCTGATACCCGATGGAGGCCATCCATCCGGTGGGGACGTTTTTGAGTCCCGTCGGCAGCGACTTCGAGGCCACCTGGAGGGCGCGCCTACTCGGCGCCGTATGCCTTGAGCAGCTCCACCACCACCGAATGCCCCCGAAGAGACGCCTCCGTTAACGGCGTCATGCCTGTCTTCTCGGGAAGGCGGGGATCCGCGCCCCAATCGAGGAGCGCTCTTACCGCGCCACCATGTCCCCCTTTGCTTGCCTCCATCAACGCGGTCGATCCGAAAATGCCTTCCCGAGCGTTGACGTCTGCGCCGCGCAACACGAGCAGCTGGATAAGCGCGGTATGACCGCCTCGCGCCGCTTCGATAAGCGGATTTGACGCGTTATGGTCCACGCAGCGCATTTCCGCGCCGCGTTCGAGTAGGATCGCTGCGATCTCCGTATCTCCCGCCGCAGCCGCCGCCATGAGAGGGGTCGTGCCGAATAGGGGTTCCTGGCCGTCGGGGTCTACTCCCTTGTCGAGCAGGCTTACCACCGTGTCGCGCCGGCCGTCCGCGCACGCGTCGATCAACATTTTCAAGCCGGATACACCGTCAGTGGACTTGCGTGTCGAGCCGGCAATCTCACCAGATGAGTCTCTCGATCCCTCCGTCGAACGCTTGTGGCCGGCAGCGCCCGTCGCCGAGCGAGTCGGGCGCCCGACTCTCGGGGCCTCGAGCCCTTGGCGGATAAGCTGATCTCGAATGATCTCGACCACATCTGCGCGTCTTCTCATCGAGGCTTCGGTTAGGGCGGTATAGCATGCCTGAGCCTGACTTTCCGTGTTGATGGAAGCGCCGTTTCCCAAGAGGAGGGTTACCGTGTCGAGATGTCCCATTCGGGCGGCCGCGGTCAGCGCGGTGTCGCCGGAGTCGTTGGTTTCATCGGGGTCTGCGCCCTTGCAGAGAAGCAACAATACAACATGTCGTTGTCCGGCCGCCGCGGCTTCGATCAATGGAGTGTTTCCCTCGAGAGAGCGAGTGCGCATATCCGCTCCGGACGTCAAGAGCTGTTCGATCGCCTCGTCATGTCCGTGACGAGACGCGAAGAGAAGGGCTTCTCCACGCTCGTCGGGCTTGGCTTTCGTGCGGGGAGTGTCGGCGACGGATCGGTTTCGCGCTTTTGCGTTCTTCAGTCTCCGTCGGGAGACGAATTCCCGGAGCCGATTCAAGATTTCCCCGCTTGATCTCATATTGTAAACCGCGTCCAGGTCCCGCGCGGCAGCGCGACTCGGTTTCCCGAAGGCGTCGGCACGCTCCCCGCCTCTTTCATCGTAGTATACGCCATGGATTGCGCGCGTTCCAAGCGCTTCACGTCGCGCCGGTTCCAAGCATTGGACGCGAAGGGATTCTCGTTCACCTCGGGGCGAATCGACCGCCTGCATGACGCGCCGATCACGTTGCAAGTGGTCTTGACAAACCTCGGCGTCGACGGGGAACGGAAAACGGCTCCGCGCAGCCTTGTCGCTGGACGATTCGTCAGCGCTCGACAAAGCCGACCGCGCGGCCGGCGTCCGGACCATCGAAACACGATTTGTTCGTAAAGACGGCTCGGTGCGGCAGTTCCGGGTGTCGGCGTCCGTTTTGTTCCGCATGGGTTCTTATTCGATTAAGGAGGGGTGTACGTACGCGGCCTGCGCGCGTCATTCAACCGTAATTCGCGCGCTCACACATGCGTGGCAGGAACCCGAGCGGAGCCGGGCCACATCCGAGAGCGAAAAGACTCCGACGATCCGGCTTGGTTCGTCACGATGCACGAAGACGCGTTGCACCCCGGAGACGACCATACGCCGGATAGCGTCCTCGATGTAGTCCGACTCATCGCATGACACCACCGAGAACGACGTGAGGAGTGAGCCGGCCGGCGATTCCGAGGCAACTCCGTGTTTGTAGGCCAGAATGAGATCGGTCTTGGAGATGACGCCCCTCGGGCCGTGGTTTTCATCCTCGATCAAGACGGCCCCGAAGCGATACGCGGATAGCACCTCCATGATCTCGAGGAGCGAACTCGATGTGGTGAGCGAAGTCACCGTTTCGGTCATCACTTCCCGAACCGTCACCCATTTCCCATGCGGATTCGCTTGATTGGACGCTCGACGCCGGAAGAGGCTCTGGTCGCAGTTCCGGCAATACTGATAGAGAATCCCCACGATGTCGGGGTAGGCGAGGACCCCGACAATCTCTCCGGAATCGGGCCCCGCCACGTACAACCGATACACGCCGCTCGACCGCATCATGTTCAGGGCCGAATCAAGCGAATCATCGGGACCGCACATCAGCGGCGGCCCCACCATAATGCCGTTCACCGGCGTCTCGACGGGTAGCTGCGCATAGTACGCGCCCATCAGATCGGTCTTGGAGACCACGCCCGCCGGGCGATCGTCGTCGTCGGTAATGAGCAGCGCATTGACCTTATACTTGATGAGGAAGCGGATGGCCTTTTCAAGTGAGGCCGATCCGGGAAGTCGGATGACCTGCCGGCGCATCGCGTCTTTCACCAGCAGTTCTCGGAGCACGGTTGTGCGGCGGATGACGGTCATGGGCACGCCTCGGTCCGGGAGCGGAACGCAGACCGCGCGGTTACGCGTCCGACGCCAGGCAATCGGCAAGATAGTGGAAGAGATCGGAAATATATACGATCCCCTCGATCCTGTCGCCGTCGAGCACGGGTATGCGGCGAATATGCTTCTTGATCATGATATCGAGGATCAGCATGATATGCGCGTCCGGCGCGACGCTCACCACGTCGTCGGTCATGATGTCCGCGACCAGCACGGGCCGGGCGCGTTCGCAAATCGTCTCGAGCAGCTCCGTGGTGTCGACGTCCTCCATGGTTCCCCACACATGGACATGCTTGGGCCGCATGAACAGCAGAATGTCGTACATCGAGACCATGCCGATCAGCCGACCGTCGTCATCGGTGACCATCATCCCGAAGATCCGCCGACCTTCCTCCTCGCCGGCCTGTCTGAACATTGCGATTGCGTGGGGGATAGCGTCCGTGGGGCGGAGCGTGTGGAAATTCTTCACCATGATATCCCGAGCGGTATACACGGTTCCGTCTCCGATTGCGGGGTCGCTCTAGGGGACCGGCTTCGATCGATCCGCGCTCGGCCCCGGACGCCTCATTCACGGCGAACAGGCCTCGGGCCGTGCGCGAAAAAACCTCATCCACTCACACAAGCTAGCCCGTTTGAAACGGGTCGTCAACAAAGATTCGACGGCCCCTCAGGAGGATCGTCAACTCCGTCACCGTAACAGCGACCGTTCACCAAAAGGAGGGTGGATTATGTTCAGATCGGCCGACTCTGGAGTGCGGTCGGTATGCCTCAGGCGCCTCAATAACCGGCCGGCCCGGACGTTATACGTCCGGGCGGCGCAGCCGTGAGGTGTCTTCTGTAATTCCCAGGGACCGGCGCCGAATGTCCAAGAAACTCACCGCCGCGCTCAATTCCTCCCATCGAACGAGGACAGTGAGGCTTTCATGGCGCGGTCGCGGGCCCAGGATTCGATTTTGTCAATGCGTTCCCGCATGGTTCGGGAGAGGGGGACGATGGAGCGGAGGCTGTTGGCGAGCACATGTTCTGTGAGGGGGGTGTTGGCCGCGGAGGCTTCGAAGAGCGCGGCGATGAGGCCCTGTTCGATCTCCGCGCCGTTGAAGCCTTTGGTCGATTCCGCGAGGTAGTCCATGTCGAAGGTTGCGGGGTCGACGTTTCGTTTTTTCATATGGATTTTGAGGATTTCCATCCGTTCGCGTTTGGACGGAAGCCCCACGTAGAAGAGTTCGTCGAATCGGCCTTTGCGGAGTATTTCCGGGGGGAGCGCCTCCACTTCGTTCGCGGTGGCGCCGACGAAAACCGGAGCGGTCTTTTCCTGCATCCAGGTGAGGAAGAGCGCGAGCACTCGTGATTCCGGGCCGCCCGACGCTTTTTGCGCTCGGTTGGCGATCCCGGCTTCGATTTCGTCGATCCAGAGCACGCAGGGGGCGACGGCTTCAGCGGTTTTGATTGCCGCGCGCATGGCCTGTTCGGGAGGGCCGGCCACACCGTCGTACACCAGTCCCATATCGAGCCGGAGGAGCGGCAATTTCCAGTACGACGCGATCGCCTTCACGCAGAGGCTCTTTCCGCAGCCGCTGATTCCCATCGCGAGGATGCCCCTGGGCGCGGCGAGCCCCTGTTCGGCCGCGGTGGGATCGAACGCCTTTCCTCGCTCTTTCAGCCATTTCTTGAGGTTGAAGAGTCCGCCGATCTCCCAGGTTCCGGTCCCCGAGCCGACAAATTCGAGCACGCCGCTTTTCCGGATGAGCGCGGCCTTTTCCTCGACCACGTGATCCACGCATGAGCCGTTGGCCGCGGCTCTCCCGAGAAACGCGCCCCTGAACGCGTTCCACGCCTCGTTGGACGTGAACCCCTGCGCGGCCCGGATGAGTTTGCCTCGCAGGTCGGCGGTGAGCGACTCCTTGAGCGACTGCGCCTTGGGATGCGCGTCCACGCACATATCGAGGACGCGGTTCAGATCGTCCGCGTCGGGGAGTGGGACATCCTCGACGGTGAAAATGGAATACAACTCCTGCGGCAGCGCGAGGATCGGGCAGACGAAGAAGATGGTCTTTCGCGCGGTCCGGAGCGTTCGGGCGGCATCCTTGATTTGCCGTTGGAGCGGGACCGACCCGCCGATGAGTAGGTGCAGATCCTTGAAGACGAGGACCGCCGGCTCGTCGACCGCCAGGAATTGGCGCACGCCGGCCACGGGATCGGTCTGATCGTCCACGACCCGATCGCCCTCGCGCAGTCCGCCCAGGCAGGACCAGATCAGCGTGCGACACTCCTCGCCGTAGACCTTCCGCGCGGCCGCGGTCACGAGGCGCTCGACGCGCTCTTCTTCCTCCGAGATCAGGTAGACCAGGGAAGCGCGGAGAGCGAGGAGTTTTCCGAGCTTTTTCAGAATCATGGCGTAGACCGCTCCTGTATCCAAGAATGCCACATTTCGAGCAAACCCGCAATATCTAATGAAAATCACAAGAAGAGCGCCGGAGCGAGGAGCGGTGATTCCCGCGGCCGGTCGACCGGTCAACGCCTCCGAACCGCGAATTAGGCTCAATCCGTGCTTGACCGGCCGCATCCGGTGGGTCACAGTGTGCCGAGGAGGAGCCAATGGGTACACTGGACGGATTAAGGGTTCTGGATCTCAGTCGACTGCTCCCCGGCCCGTTCTGCACGTCGCTGCTGGCGGATCACGGCGCGGACGTGACGGTGGTCGAGGCGCCGCGATTCAAGGACGACGTGGTGCTCGGAGAAGTCCCGATGGTTCGGCGCAATAAGCGTCATCTGGCGCTGGACCTGCGCAGCGACGAGGGCAAGGAGATCTTCTTCAAACTCAGCGACGAGGCCGACTGCTTCATCGAAGGCTTCCGGCCCGGCGCGGCGGATCGTCTGGGCGTCGGTTACGATGCGGTCTCGGCGCGCAATCCTCGGATCGTCTATTGTTCCCTGACCGGATACGGTCAGACGGGACCGCTCGTCGATCGAGCCGGACACGATCTCAACTATATGGCCACGGCCGGTCTTCTCGATCTGAACCGCGACAAGAACGGCTTTCCCATCATGCCCAATTTCCAGATGGCCGACCTCTCGGGGAGCCTATACGCGGCGCTGGGCATCCTCATGGCTGTGATCTCACGGGAACGCACGGGCAAAGGCCAATATATCGACGTCTCGATGACGGACGGCCTCGTGTCGCTTCTACCGGTCGCCCTCTCATTTTCTTTTTCGGGAGCGCTCATGCCGGGCCGGGTGAGCAACGAAGGGCCGGAATGGTTCCCCTGCTACCGGG
Organism: uncultured Syntrophales bacterium; assembly: GCA_964385875.1. Classification (GTDB taxonomy): domain Bacteria; phylum Desulfobacterota; class Desulfomonilia; order Desulfomonilales; family Desulfomonilaceae; genus CAYLRL01. The sequence goes on along the minus strand of CAYLRL010000067.1, from coordinate 13,397 downwards.
TGTACGAGACCAAGGACGGCCGGCACTACACGGTCGGGCCGTTGGAGCCTCATCTGTGGAAGGACCTCTGCGAAAAGCTGGGCTGCCCGGAATACGCGGACGCCCAGTACGATGTGGAGAAGCTCGCCGAGATCACAAATCATTTCGAGAAGCTCTTCCGCTCGAAGACGCTCACCGAATGGACCGAGTTCCTCAACGAACCCAACGACTGCACAGCGCCGGTGAACAAGGTGACGGAACTGCCCAATTATCCACATTTGCGCTCCCGCGGGATGATCCACTTCTCCGAAGGCGGCATACCCGAACCGGGCGTCGCGCCGAAGTTTTTTCACACACCCGGGAGCGTACTGCGGCCGCCGTACGCGTTCGGCGAGCACACTCGGGAGATCCTCGGGGAATTGGGCTACCCGGACGAGAAGATCCGGGAGCTCGAGGAGACCGGCGTCATCTGGGCGCCGGAATCGGGCGCCTAAGCTGGGGCAAGTCAGTACCTGATGTGCATCTTATGTCTTCTCCGTTTGGAACCCGCGTACGCCGATACTTGCGGCCATATTATGGTGAAGCGCGTGGGCTTGACGGCCTCGAGATTGGCCATAGACTGAAGTCAGGCGCATCTTCAACATTCGGCACGGTTTGCTTTGGGGATAAGTTGTTGAAATAGCCTGACCCGGGTCTGGGTTCGGTCGAAGAGACGGCGCCGCACAAGGACGCATTTCGGCGTGATATAATTCCGGGGTCATTTCGATTTCGTTTCGGGGTCAGGCTCTCCGTGCCATGCTCAGCACGTTGCTACCACAAATACCGGGATGTCAAGCCTGACCCCCACACTCCTCTTTACCGTCGGGTTCCCGCGCCGCCTTTCGTGGTGACGCCGAAGTCAAGGCGCTGCAAAGAATCAAGGGCCCGTGATTGACGGCACGTTAGACATCCTGCGCCCGTGAATAGAAAAGTGTTCGACTCCCTTTTTCGGCGCAACCCGTCCGACGCGCGTCTCAGCCCCGTCGGTTGCAGCCTCTGCGCTTCAATGAAGGGTCAACCTCCCGCAACCGGGGGAAAAACCGTCATGCGATCCCCGTCGGCGAGTTCACGTTCGGGGAGGGCCATTCGACCGTTGACAATGACCACCTTGGGCGCGGACTCCGGAATCGACAGCATCGCGAGAACCCGCCCGACGGTGGAACCGGCCGGAAGCTCGATGTCGAAAGGATTTCGACCGTCGGGGGCGTTGCTTTCAAAGGTGAGCTGAAGGGTTACGGAAATCACCATAGCGGGGCTCGCGAACGTGTCAGGCCAGGCCCAATTCCCTGAGCTTGGCCTCGGTGGGGATCCCGTTTTCGTCCCAGCCCCGTAACCGGTAATACTCGTCCAGCATCTCATCCAGTCGGCAGACCATTCCTTTTGCAGGACCGTCGGGCATGGGTTCCGAGACAATCCGTTCAGGCAAGGAGTCGTCCTTACGGGAAAAGCCCGCCCGAACCAGGAACAACCGCTCCGCGTTGAAGATACGTTCGCCGGCCCGGCACACTTCGTCGAGTGAATAGTCAAGCCCTGTGGCCGCATTGAGCAGCTCGGTGATGCCTTCGGGCTTGATCGTTTCATCGGGCCGAACGTAATTGCGCACCGAAAAAAAGACACAGAGCCCCGCCGCGTCGATTACCGAAAACGAGTCCTGCCAGTCTTTAACGATTTGGGGCTTGTCGTGGCTCGTGAGCGGATCGATCTGCTTGGGCACGCCGAGCAATTCGATGTATGCGGTGTCCCCGCGCATGTGCGAGGCCCCGATGAGGGCGTTTGCGAACTTGACGGTGATCGTCGGCCGCGATAATCTCCGTTGTTTGACATCGATTCATTATCACAGCGGCATTGCCGGCTGAAGCTTCGGGCCTCGAACAAAGGCGGGCTCCCGCGCCGGGATCGAGGGGATCGAGAGGGATTCGCCGTCCATCCCGAGCTCCGGGAAGCTCCGAAGCGGACGAGCACCCGGGACCGATCGGCCGGCGGGCTTTGTCCGCGCTATCCGTGAGGCTCGGAAGCGCTTTTTCCTTTGGGAGGCGGTATGGGCATAGGGCGACATTGGGTTGGTTCCGCGTCGGCGGCTTTCGTGGTTGTCATTCTCCTCGCATTGCATACGTCCGAGTGCGCGGCGTTCGGAGGACTACTAAGTTCACGGCTCCCAGAGCCTGCGTTTGCTCCCTCCGGATGTGCGGCTTCCCTCCCTGGAGGCCTCGAGGGACGAACCGCGCGGATAAACGGCTCCGTCGGATGGTTGGAGCATCCTACCGGCCTAACATTCGCCAACAGCCTGCCGGAGCTGCGCGGCGGGATCGTGAACGTTCGGCGGACATCGCTCCAGGGGATTTGGAGTTCCTTGACCTTGTCGGCCGGGCTCTTCGACGGTTTGACTCTTGAAGTCACCGGCGCGGGTCTGGCGGACCGAGGGTCCGACGGCCTCATCACAAGCAACATCGGCTTGACCGCCGACTTCGAAGGGGACGGTTTTGAGTGGGGCCGGCTTCAGTCTCTTGTCCGATACGACGTCGAGGGCGACCTCTCGTTGCTGGCCGGATTACTCGTGGAAAAAACCGCCGCCCGATTGCGCGTGACTCGTCCCTCGCCCGGTAACGATGACTTCATCGTCTGGGGGTATATCCCGATCGTCGGATTGCAGCTCGCTCAAGAACGGCGGGCCGGAACCGCGTACGTGAGGGTCGTCGGATTTCCTGCCGCACCGGGGACCATCACATTTCATACGTGGTCCGAGACTTCCGCCTATTCCCAGGAAAGTCGCCAAAACTTCGCAAGAGGCTATTATCTCGAAATTGAAGCAGCCTGGGGTCGACAAATTTTCGGCGCGGCGGATGCGTGGATATTCGGTCGGTGGAACCTTTTTCACGCAATAACGCCGGTCGAGCGCGCCCTGGTACCCGCGCCGGTGCGGGAGATACAGTGGACCGTAGACAGGAGGTCCTGGACGGTGGGGCTGGACATCTCGTGGAATTTCGATCTCCAGCGAATTGCGGGACATCGCCGGCGGTCATTGCCCCATTGAGGAAAGCCGCCGTTTCGCGGTTTCTGGGTCAGGCTTGGTATAAGGGTATTTGTCCCGGCTCTTTCTTCATTTTCTCAAGCTCGCCCCGGCTTTCGTGGTGACGCCGAAGTCAAGGCGCTGCAAAGAATCAAGGGCCCGTGATTGACGGCACGTTAGACATCCTGCGCCCGTGAATAGAAAAGTGTTCGACTCCCTTTTTCGGCGCAACCCGTCCGACGCGCGTCTCAGCCCCGTCGGTTGCAGCCTCTGCGCTTCAATGAAGGGTCAACCTCCCGCAACCGGGGGAAAAACCGTCATGCGATCCCCGTCGGCGAGTTCACGTTCGGGGAGGGCCATTCGACCGTTGACAATGACCACCTTGGGCGCGGACTCCGGAATCGACAGCATCGCGAGAACCCGCCCGACGGTGGAACCGGCCGGAAGCTCGATGTCGAAAGGATTTCGACCGTCGGGGGCGTTGCTTTCAAAGGTGAGCTGAAGGGTTACGGAAATCACCATAGCGGGGCTCGCGAACGTGTCAGGCCAGGCCCAATTCCCTGAGCTTGGCCTCGGTGGGGATCCCGTTTTCGTCCCAGCCCCGTAACCGGTAATACTCGTCCAGCATCTCATCCAGTCGGCAGACCATTCCTTTTGCAGGACCGTCGGGCATGGGTTCCGAGACAATCCGTTCAGGCAAGGAGTCGTCCTTACGGGAAAAGCCCGCCCGAACCAGGAACAACCGCTCCGCGTTGAAGATACGTTCGCCGGCCCGGCACACTTCGTCGAGTGAATAGTCAAGCCCTGTGGCCGCATTGAGCAGCTCGGTGATGCCTTCGGGCTTGATCGTTTCATCGGGCCGAACGTAATTGCGCACCGAAAAAAAGACACAGAGCCCCGCCGCGTCGATTACCGAAAACGAGTCCTGCCAGTCTTTAACGATTTGGGGCTTGTCGTGGCTCGTGAGCGGATCGATCTGCTTGGGCACGCCGAGCAATTCGATGTATGCGGTGTCCCCGCGCATGTGCGAGGCCCCGATGGGGCTGGTGGCGTACGCCAATCCCATTCCCTGTTCGCCGCGAGGATCGTACCCCGCGAACTCCTGGCCTTTGGACGTAATTGCGAATTCCGGCCGTCCGTATCGACGGGCAACACGCAACGATCCCTCGGCAAGCACGCGGCCGAACCCTTCACCCTCGCCCGTCATGCGGGTCAATTCCACCACCGCAGCGCCGTCGCCGAACCTGAGTTCGCGCCCGAGACCGATATCTTCGGTCGGTATGATCCCCTTTTCGCTCATCTCCATGGCGCAGGCGATGGTCGCGCCCATGCTGATGGTGTCCATGCCGAACTCGTTACACAGGTAGTTCGCCTTGGTCACCGCGGCCAAGTCGTCCACTCCGCAGTCGCTCCCCAGCGAGTAGACCGTCTCATACTCGGGCCCTTCACCTTCGCCGGCGTACGGCCCGCTTGGGATCTCGGTCCCTCGTCCGCACGCCAAGGGGCAGGAAAAACAGGCTTTCGCGCGCACGAGGAAACTGTTGGTCAACGCGCGGCCGTCGATCTTCTCCATGCCTTCGAATACGCCGGACTGGAAGTTTCGCGTGGGGAAGACGCCGAAGTTCTGGGTTCCGACCGCGGTAATCGCGGTGCCCCACTCCTTGAGGGGAATCGGCCCGCCCTCGAAGGACGTGCGAAATCCGTCCATGAACTTGGCCTTGAGCGCTTTGAACCGCTGAGGATCAGCGATCTCGACCTTGCCCTCGCCTTTCACCACGACGCCTTTGAGGTTCTTGGCGCCCATCACCGCGCCAACGCCCGAGCGGCCGGCCGCTCGGTGTTTGTCGTTCATGATCGACGCGAACAGCACACCCGCTTCGCCGGCCCGACCGATCACCGCGGTCTTAGCTGTCCGGTCGGTCTCCGATCGAAGCGCTTCGTCCGTTTCCGGCACACTCCGGCCCCACAGATGCGCCGCATCTCTCAGTTCGACCATGTCCCCGCGCACCCACAGATAGACGGGTCGAGGGGAGCGCCCTTTGAAGACTATTCCCTCCCATCCCGCTCTCCTGAGGGCCGTCGGAAACTGCCCGCCCGAATTGGAGCACGTGACCGCGCCGGTGAGCGGCGACTTGGTCATCACCATATAGCGGGCGCCCGTGGGAGCGGACGTCCCCGTCAGAGGCCCCACCGCCATAACCATGTCATTGTCGGGTCCCAGGGGATCGCACAGGGGATCCACCTCATCAAGGAGATGCCGAATGCCGAAGCCCCGGCCGCCGATATAGTCCCTCGCGATCTGCCGGTCGAGTGGTTTCTCCTCGATGCGGCCTTCGGTCAAATTGACCATGAGCATCTTTCCGCGTCGTCCGTGCATCGCTCGTCAACTCCTTCCGGCGCCCGCCTTCGGCGCCTCACATGCCCAAGTAGGCTTCCTTGATCTTCGGATCTTTCAGAAGATCCGAAGAAGCGCCTTCCCGCGCGATGTTTCCCGTCTCGAGGATATAGGCGTACGTCGAGTTCTTCAGGGCCATCTCGACCGACTGTTCCACCAGCAGCATTGTAGTGCGGTCCCGCACCGTGTCGAGAACGCGGTAAATCTCCTGGACAACGACCGGCGCCAGACCCAACGAGAGTTCGTCCAAGATCAGGAGAGACGGTCGGCTCATCAACGCGCGGCCGATTGCCAGCATCTGCTGCTCCCCGCCCGAAAGCGTTCCGGCTCGCTGGCCCATGCGCGGCTTCAGCGCGGGGAAGAGCGTGATCACTTCGTCCAGGGTTTGCGTCAATTTCGTGCGGCCTCGGGGCAGAAACGCGCCCATCATAAGATTGTCCGATACGCTCATATCGCCGAAAGTGCGCCGTCCCTCCGGTACGGTCGCCACGCCCAGTCGAGCGATTTCGTGGGGCTCGAGCCTCTGAATCTCCCGCTCTTCGAGAAGAACCCTGCCGGCGGATGGTTTGAGCAGACCGGTTATGACTCGGATCAGGCTTGATTTCCCCGCGCCGTTCGCGCCGAGCGCCGCCACCGTCGAGCCTCGTTGAACCTCGAGCGAGACGCCGCGTAAGACGCGGTTTTCGCCGATGTATGCTTCCACCTTCTCGAGCTTAAGCATCGTTCTGCTCCCCCAGGTAGGCCTCGATAACGGCGCGATCGCCCGAGACCGCCTCTGGGGCGCCTTGGCTGATCAACGTCCCTTGATCCAGGACGATCACCCGCTCACACACGCTCATAACCGCGCCCATGATGTGTTCGATCCACACCACGGTAATCTTGAACCGGTCACGAATCGACTTGATGAGCCCCAACGCGGTGTCCATTTCAACGCTGTTCAATCCGCCGAGAACTTCGTCCAGGAGGATCAGCTTCGGATCCGCGGCCAAAGCACGGGCGAGTTCCAGGCGTTTCTTGTCGATCAGATTCAAGCTGTCGGCAGGCCAGTCCTCTTTGCCTTCGAGCGCCGTCAGGCCGAGCAGTTCCTCCGCTTTCTCCCGGCGAGCAAACCCGGTGAGCTCGGGACGATTCTCCACCAACGGAACATACACATTTTCCAGGCAGCTCATCGCGCCGAAGGGCCGGGTCACCTGAAATGTGCGGGAAATGCCCAGCCTGCAAATCTGATGGGGCTTGAGGCCGGTGATGTCCCGATCCTCGAAGACGATGTTCCCGTGATCAAGCGCAAGCGCGCCGGTGATGAGATTGAACATGGTGGTCTTGCCGGCCCCGTTCGGTCCGATCAGGCCGAGTATCTCGCCCGACTCGACCGTGAAGCTCACCCCTGCGATGGCCTGGACCCCGCCGAAACGTTTGGCCGCGTTGCGCACCTCGAGAAGGCTCATCGGACTCCTCCCTTTCCCCGCAGCCGCCGGTAGAGGCTCGACGCCAAACCCACCAGCCCCTGGGGCGCAAACCGAGCGAAGATCAACGCGACGCACGCAAAGACGAGCACGTGATACTTATCGCTGAAGTGCCGGACGAACTCGCTGAGCACCTCGAGGAGAAACGCGCCGATGACGGGACCGGCCAGGGTTCCCAGACCTCCGATAACCGCCATCGCGAGAACATGGAACATCATGTCCAACGACGGGATATGGGGCGTAATCAGCAGAAGGTAATGGCCGTAGAGCGAGCCCGCCAATCCCGCCATAGCGCCGCTGATGACGAACGCGGTGATTCGAACTTTGATCACCGGAACGCCTAATGACGCGGCCGCGGTCTCGTCGTTCAGGACTGCGCGGAAACGCAGCCCCATGTCCGAGGTTATGATTCGCCACACCAGCCACACCATAACCGCAGCGACCGCGAGCATAATGTAAAAGGCCGTCATTTTCGAGTAGGGTCCGATAATAAACGGCACTTTCAGCCCCATCGTGCCGCGGGTGATCTCATATTCGTTCTGGATGATGATTCGGACGATCTCCGAGAAGGCGAGAGTCGTCAGCGACAGGTAGATGCCGCCCATGCGGATGCACAAAGCTCCGAGCGCCAGCGAAAAGAGCGCCGCGAGCCCGACCCCGACCGGCACTGCCAGGAGTGGGTGCAGTCCCAGCTGGGCCGAGAGAATCCCCGACGTGTAACAGCCGATCCCGGCGAACGCCGCGTGGGCGAACGACACCTGACCGGTGAAGCCGGCGAGCAGATTCCACGAGCTCGCCATCATCACGTAGAAGAGGCCGACGATCGCGCTGTTGAGCCAGTACGGCCCCAAAACGAACGGTAGGAGCGAGAGACCCGCCAACGCCGCGAGCCACGGCGTCAGCTCTCCGAAACCGCTCTTCTCTTTGTCCATTGTGACGGCTGCGGCTTCCATAATGTTTCACTCGCTAGAGCTGCGTCCGACCGAACAAACCGGTGGGCCGGAAAAACAACACCAAAATGAGGATGACGAACCCGAACAGGCTCTTGTATCCGCTGGAAAGGTAGGCTACGCCGAGATTTTCGACGACGCCCAAGAGAAGCCCTCCCATGATGCAGCCTCCGAAGGAGCCCAAACCTCCGAGAATCATCACGACGAACGCGGTCAGCGAGACGCCGACTCCGACGGTGGGCGTGACCGGGAAAATCGGCGTGAGAATCACCCCGGCGCACGCGGCCAGGACACAACCGAGCCCAAAGCCGAGCATGTTCACCCGCGCGGTGTTCACCCCGAGCATGGCCGCCATCTCCCGGTCCATTGCCGTGCTCCGGATCACCCGCCCCATCCACGTCTTGTGCATGATCAGCATAAAGACCGCTATCAACAAAGCCGCAGCCGCAAAGGACGCGAGCCTTTGATTGCCGTAGTAGAACATGCCGAAGAGGTTCGTCGCGCCGTTCACCCAATTCGGCGGCTTGTTCGGAAACGGCCCGAATATAACTAGGTAGGCGTTCTGCAGGATGATGTAGAGGATAAAGGTGATGATCAGGGAGTACATCTCGTCGTCGTACGTGGGCCGAATCAGGGTTCGTTCCACCGCCAATCCCAGAATGAAAACCAGCCCAACCGCGACGACCATCGAGCTGAGCGGGTCGAGGCCCACGGCCTGGGCGAAGAGAGCGCTGAAATAGCCGGCGAGAACATAGAACTCCCCGTGCGCGAAGTTTATGACCCCCATAATCCCGACAATGAGCGTCACACCCATGGCGACGAGCGCATAGGTGGTTCCCATGAACACTCCGTTCGTCAGATACAAAACCAGGTCTTCCATGGAGTCCGATGTCCTTTCGCTCGGTTGCTCGGGCGGACCGATCGCCGGGAAAAGCGGCCGTCCCGGGACCGGAATTGAGAAGTCGTCGAGGGATTTCGCGAGTCGACGCCGGGCGCCGTCGGGGGTCTTTCCGATTCCCCTCCAGGTCCGCGCGCCGGACGGGACTGAGGAGCGCCGCGCTGAGCCCGGATTCGAAGGGGGAGAAAATACTCCCCCCTTCGAGCTATCCCCATCAGCTTCTTTTCAGCCTAAGGGCGGGTATTCCGACGCTTCTTTCGACAATCGCTCCGTATCACTTCTTCTTCAGTTCGCCGGTCTTGGCGTCCATTGGATAGACAACCACCTGCTTCTTATCCTGCCATTGGATAATCAGCATTGGGGGCTGCCATTGGTGATAGGCGTACGTGCCTTTCTCGGTCCCGAATTCCACGGTTCCGGAGGAGACTTCCAACTTCGTCTCTTCGAGCGCTTTCACCAGCTTGTCGCTGTCCGTGGACCCCGCGCGCTTTATTGCGTCCGCGGCGATCAGCAAGACGTCATAGATCGAGCGGGACTTGTAGTCCGTCGGCGGTTGACCGAATTTTTCCGTGTACGCCTTCTGGAATTCCTTCGCCACCGACGTGAGCAAGACGTCTTCGTGCATCCTGGAAACAAAGAGTTCCAAGTTGCCGTACTCTCCGACCGTCTTCCAGAATTCGGGCCAAAGGGACGGCGGTCCCGCGCCCTCGAGGAGAAGCGCTTCCGTGGGAACTATACCCACTTCGCCGGCCTGCGCGATCAAGTAGTGAACGCCGAAGCCGTACACAAAGGCAAGGATGAGATCGGGCTTGAACTTCTTGACCTTGTTCAGTTCCGCGTAGTGATCCTGGCTCTTTCGCTCGGTAATGATCGTGGTGAACTCGACGCCGGTCTCCTTCAGACCCTTCTCGGCCAAGTCCTTGATGCCGAGACCCCAGTCGGTGTTCTCGGCGAAGATCGCCACGCGTTTGAAGCCGTAATCCTTCACGAATCCGATAATGTTGTCGTTGACCACGCCGCTGTTGCAGGGGCCGGCGCGAAAGACGTACGGGTAGTTCTTTTTGGTGATGTCGTCATGCCAGGCTTCCGCGATGATCAAGGGAGTCTTGTACCGATTGGCCACGTCGATCTCGGCAAGCGCGGCGGAACTGTGAGACTCGCCAAGCACCATGACCACCTTGTCCTTGGTTATGAGCTTCTCGATACCGCTGGCAGCCTTGGCGGGATCGCCGGCGGTGTCCTCGAAGACCACTTCGACCTTCTTGCCTAAGACACCGCCGGCGCCGTTGATCTTGTCGAGAGCGAGTTCGATGCCTTCCTCAAAGGCCTTGCCGGTGGCGGCCGCCGCGCCTGTGCGTGGTCCGACCACCCCGATCTTGACCGTTTCGTCGGCCGAGCTCGTTCCGACCAAGCCCAGAGCCGCCACAGCCAACGCGACCACAACAGCGCATGCTTTCCAATACCTTTTCATGTTCCCTCCTTTGTGTGGGTCTTCGTGCCCGTCATTGCGCGGGAGAATAAGCCCTCCACACGCCTCTTCCGTCCCTGCCGTCTATCGGCCCAAGACACGGATGACGGCCCCCTCGAGGGCCGACACCGCCATGTCCATTTCCTCCTCACGAATCACGAAGGGCGGCGCGATGACGAGACCGTCACCGTCCGCGCCGGCCATGCCGATCGCTTTGTAAAAGATCGTTCCCTCGGAAAACGCATGGTCCCAGAGACGCTCCGTCACCTTTTCCGATCGTTGAAACGGCTTCAAGGTGTGCGTATCCGCGACGAACTCCACTCCCCACAGCAATCCCACACCCCGGATATCGGCCACGTACGGTGAGTCGGCAAGCGCATCCCGGAGCTTCTCGCCAAGCGCTGAACCCACGCTCTCGGCTCGTTCCACCAATCCCTCTTTCTCAAGAATATCGATCGCGGCCACACCCGCCGCGGCGCTCACGCAATGGTGCGAGAATGTGCCGCCGTGCGCGAAGCCGCCGCGGTCGAAAGCCGAGACATAGAGATCCTCTCTCACCCCGACCGCAGACAAGGGGAGCGTCCCGCCGCTGAGTCCTTTCCCAAGTGTCACCATATCCGGGACGACATCGTAATACTCAGACGCGAACCACCTGCCGGCGCGGCCCATACCCGTGAGGACCTCGTCCTGTATGAGTAGCACGCCGTACCGGTCGCAAATCTCTCGAATCATCGGCCAGTAGCCCGGCGGCGGAAGATGGACGGCCAACGAGGGGCCGCTCACCGTCTCCGCGATAAACGCGGACACCGTCTCGGGCCCCTCGTGGAGTATTGCGTCTTCGAGAGCCGCGGCGCACCGCAGACCGCAATCCTCGGGTTTCAGTCCGAAGGGACATCGCATGCAGTAAGGAGGCTCGATGTGAACCGCATCGAGAATCATCGGAGCAAACGGCGCTCGAAGCGCGGTCCTGCCCGACGCGGCCAGAGCGCCCAACGAGAGTCCGTGATAGGAGCGTCGTCGCGAAATCAGTCTGTGTCGCGTTCTGCGTCCTTCGTTCACGTGAATCTGGCGAGCCAGCTTGATCGCCGTCTCCACCGCCTCCGAGCCGCTCGTCATGAAATAGAACCGCGTCACACCCGCGGGCGCTCGCTCGGCCAGCCTCGAAGCAAGCTCTTCAACCTCCGGCGTCGTGAACATGGTTGGATGGAAGTATGCGCCGCGATTCAGTCGTCCCGCCACCGCTTCGGCTATCTCCCGTCTGCCGTGCCCCACGTTGACCACCACCGCGCCGCCGCTTGCGTCGAGATACCGCCGGCCCGACTCGTCCTCGATGAAGACACCCTCCCCTTTGACCGCAACGGGCAATTCTCCCGTGGGTTTTCGGTGGAAGACGTGTCCCGGTCTGCTCATGGTGCGCCTCCCGCCTTTGGGGGCAAGCCGAGAATCGTCCGCGCCTCATGGGGCGTCGCGATCTCGCGTCCGAGAATCCGGCTGATTTCCACGATCCGCTCGACCAACATGGCGTTGGTCGCGAATTCGCCTTTACGAAAGTAGATGTTGTCTTCGAGTCCAACGCGCACGTGGCCGCCCATGAGGAGCGCATGTGTAGCGATCGAGAGCTGAGCCGCGCCCACACCGCTGACGCCCCATGTTGACCCCGCAGGGAGGAAGCCCGTCAGGTGGGTCAAATGCTCGATTCGCGCCGGCATCGCGCCGCGAAGGCCCATCACGAAGTTGAAATGCAGCGGCGCGGCCAACACGCCCCGTTCCGTCAGCGAGATTCCGTTGAAGAGCATCGAGAGGTCGAAGACTTCGATTTCAGGCTTTATCGAGAGCCGCGTCATCTCCTTGGCAAGGCTCTCGACCAGATCGGGGGGATTCACATATGCGGAATTGGGGAAATTGACGCTCCCGGTGGTCAACGACGCCATCTCTCCCCCGACCGACAACCGTTGCAGACGACTTTCCAACCCAACGCCGGCGCGGCCTCCCGTGGAAATCTGCAGTATCAGCCGAGTTCGACCGTCGAGCGCCTCGACCACCTCACGGAAGCGTTCCGGATCGTCCGAAGGCTTCTGCTCTTGATCGCGCGTGTGAATGTGCAGCACCGACGCGCCGGCCTCTTCGCACCGAATCGCGTCCGCGGCGATCTCTTCCGCGGTAATCGGAACATGCGGGGTATGCTCCTTTGTCGGTTTGGACCCCGTAGGCGCAACCGTTATGATCAGCTTATCGGACATCGTTTCTTCTCCCTGAAAGGGCTCAGACGCCCTCCATCGAACCGAGCGCCCTCTCTATCCGTCGGGCCGTCTCCATCGCCAAAGGCGCCAAGCGCGACTCGAGTTCATCGCGACTCACTCGCTTGGTCGGCACCGCGATATTGAGCGCGGCGATCGCGTGACCTTCGCGGTCCTTTATGGGAGCGGCGACACTGCGCAGGCCATAGGAGAGTTCCTCGTCGTTCACCGAGTAGCCCTTATCCCGAACCCTCCGGAGTTCCTCTCGGAATTCCTTCTTGTCGGTGATGGTGTGATGCGTAAGCGCGCTGAACTCGTAATCGACCAGTATCCGCTCCAGTTCCTCGCGACGGGCAAACGCAAGGAGCGATTTTCCCATGGATGTGCAGTGAAGGGGAAGGCGCGAACCCAACTGCAGATCGAAGGGCACGATGCGGCCGGTGTTGTTGATGCGCACCAGGTACATCAGCTCCTTGTCCTGGAGGACCGATAGATTCACGGTCTCGCCGGTTTGTTCGGCCAATTGCTCGAGGTAATGGCGAGCCACCTGGCGCCAACCGAGGCTGCTCATGGACGCGTAGCCGAGGGAAAGGAGCTTGGGCGTGACGTGAAAGCGTCTTCGGCTGTCCCTCCGCACATATCCCAGTTGAGCCAGCGTAGTGCAGATGCGCGTGACCGTGGCGTTATCCGCGCCGACTCTGCGGGAGAGTTCGGTCAGAGCGGGCGGCTCCTCCGACTCGGCCAAGGTCTGCAAGACATTGAGTCCCTTGGCGAGTGATTTCAGGAAGTAGCGGTCGTTATCCTGCTTCACGGCGGCTCCGTGTTTACGCATAGCGAAACTTGTTTGTGCAGTGCGCTCATAATAGAACCGAAACATCCGCCGTGTCAATCCCTCACTTCATCCCTACCGCCCCGGTCAACTCAGGTCCTTCACCGCGATCCAATCGTGCGCACATCGTCC
>CAYLRL010000066.1:0-27266 GCA_964385875.1 uncultured Syntrophales bacterium | reverse complement strand
CTGAAACCTCAGGGGCAACGAGGTTTTTCACTTTTTTTGACCCGCGATTATGGTAGCGCTTTGTCGAGTGAATAACGCCGTTGTCGAAGCGGCTCAGGCCGGCCTTCTCTTTTTGCGACGCGACGCGGTCCGGAGTCGCCGGCGCGCTCAATTCGCGCGGGCTTGGTCGCTCCCTCGGAAACCGGACGCTGCCGGGGGGGGGGCTTCGCGATTAGAGGCGACGGTCGTGGACGACCACCTCCGACTTCTCCTTGAGCGCGTCGATCCAGCCCTTCAGGAACTCCGTACGCCGAACTTCGACGATCCAGCGCTTGAAGTTCGCCTTTTCCTCTTCATATCGCTTGTCCGAAGCTCGCTTGATTTCCACGAGCCGTACCACGGCGACCCCTTCCTTCGTCCGGATCGGTTTGGGGTAAAGTCGCTGTTCGGGTGAGACTTCGGTCAACATGTCCTTCACTTCCTGGGCGCCGCCCAGCATGGGGACCAGGGGAGCGGTTCGCGAAACCTCGCCGAGCGTTTTCCAGGACAGGCCGAATTGTTCGATCACGTCAGCGGGCTCGGCTTCTTCCTTTTGGAGTGCAGCAATGATCTCTTCGGCTTTCTTGACCGCCTTCAGCCGCGCCTGATCCTTCCGGTAGTCAGCGACCACCTCGTCGGGGACCTCGGACAATTCGGGGATGCGTTCGGCGGTCCTGTCTTTCACCTTGAAGAGAATGAAATCGTCGCCGGCTCTGATCAGCTTCGAGACTTCGCCGGTCTTTCGTTCGAAGGCCTCGTCCATGATCGCGGGATCCTTGCCCACATCGGGAATCCCCACCTCGCGGACCACTCCTTCCGCGGACTTGACCTCGAGGTCGAACTGCTCGGCCGGTCCGTTGAGATCTTCCGATCGATAGACCTGCTCGTAGAATTCATCGGCCAGATCGGCGACTTTCCGTCGCGCTTTTCGTTCAATCAAGGCCTTCGTGACGCGTTCCCGGGCTTGCTCGAGGGTTAATGTCTCTTCGGGCTTCTTGTCTTCAACCTTAATGAGATAGAAGCCTTGATCGGTCCGGACCGGCGCGGACACTTCGCCGGGTTCGAGATCGAACGCTATCCTCTCGAGCTTGCGATTGAGCGAACCCCGTTCGATATAGCCGACGTCGCCGCCTTTCGGTCCCGTGACCGGATCTTCCGACTCTTCCTTGGCTACGGCCTCGAAGGATTCGCCGCCTTCGATGCGGGCGCGCAGTTCCTCGATCCGCTTGCGTTTTTCCTTTGAGACATCCTCGTCTTCGTCCGTTTCGGTCCTCACAAGGATTATCCGTGCTCGAACCTTCTCCGGTTTCGTAAATTCTTTGCGGTTGATCCGGTAATAGTCGGCGATTTCCGCGTCGGTAACGGAGACATCTTCGGTGACGTCGCGCCAGGAGAAGGCGACGTACTCCAGATCGACCGACGGCGGAATGGCGTACCGCTCTTTGTTTCGGCCGAAGTACGTTTCGAGTTCCTTTTGATCCACCTCTTTGGGGACTGAATCCGGGTCCGGCACAACGAGGGCCAGAGAAAGGATCAGCTTATCGTTTTGAAAATGCCACAAGCGCTTGAGTTCGTCCGGATCGGTCTTCACCCCGTCGACGAGGAGCCGGGCGAGTTGCTCCTGGAGCATCTCCTCTCGACGCAGTCGCTCGTATACGGATGGGGACAGCCTGATCTTCTGCAGGTACGTCTGGTAGACATATTCGTCGAACCGGCCGTTGCGCTGGAAAAGCGGGTCGGTGCGGATGTCCCGGACCAAGTCCTCATCGGTGACGAAAAGACCGAGCTTCTGAGCCTCCTGGTTGAGGAGCAGCTGACTGACCAGCTTGTTGACGACGGATTTCTTGAGATCCATCCGTTCGGTAAGTCCCGGGGGCATGCTTCCGCCGAACCTTAACCGGATCTGTTCAACTTGGCTGTCGTAGAGCGTTCGAAAATAGTCGTAGGGCACGGCCGTGCCGTTGACTTCGGCGACGATGTATTCGTTTTCCGCGGGCGGACCGGACCAGCCGTACCAGAAGACGAAAACAATGATGATGCCGCCCAGTGCGGCTTTGATGAGCCACGAGCGGGCGTGTTTTCGCATCAGATCGAGCAAGAGCGTCTCCTTTCACCCTCTCCGATAATCGATCCGGCATGATAAGTACTGCGGCGCTCGTTGTCAATGACGGGATGCGCGGTCCGCCGCTTCCGGCCGACGCCCGAGTCGAAGTTACCGAGCGTCGTCCCGGCGGATCGAATCGGCGCAGTGTGGCGCGAATCCGGCCGCTGGGTTGTGAGTTTGTGGTCGTGGGTGCGCGCGGCGCTTGAACGATCCGCAGCATTCTGTTAGATTCCCGGCGTTCATCGGAAGTCTGCGGCGACCGGGGCACGCGGGAGCATGGTGTTCGATTCAATTTCCGGCCTGTTCTCCAACGACATGGCCATCGACCTGGGGACGGCCAATACGCTGGTCTATGTCCGCGGACGAGGGGTGATCCTTTCCGAACCGTCGGTGGTCGCGGTGAAGAAGGACCTGAAACGCGGCCCGCGGATCGTCGCGGTGGGCATGGACGCCAAGAAAATGCTCGGCCGCACCCCCGACAATATCGAGGCTATACGGCCAATGAAGGACGGCGTTATCGCGGACTTCGAAGTGACCGAAGCGATGTTGAAGCACTTCATCTTTCGCATACATCGCCGACGATTTCTCGTGAAGCCGCGCATCGTCGTCTGTGTTCCGTCCGGCATTACCCAGGTGGAGATGCGCGCAGTGCAGGACGCGGCCAAGGCGGCCGGCGCTCGGGAAGTTTTTTTGGTGGAAGAGCCGATCGCGGCCGCTATCGGCGCCAATCTCCCGATAACCGAACCTCGAAGCAGCATGATCGTGGACATCGGCGGAGGCACCACCGAAGTGGCGGTCATATCCATGTCCGACATCGTGTACTCGAAATCGCTGCGCGTCGCAGGCGACCGAATCGACACCGCAATCATCCGGTATGTGAAGCAGAAATACAGTCTCCTGATCGGCGAGCGGACCGCGGAAATGGTCAAGATGGCCATCGGCAGCGCGTGCCACGAGAAGGAAGAATCGGTGATGGAAGTCAAGGGAAGGGACCTCATCGCCGGAATTCCCAAGGTGATCGCGTTGCGGTCGGGGGAAGTGGTCGAGGCCATATCCGAGCCGATCCGGGGGATCCTCGAGACCGTCAAAACGGCCCTGGAACAGACGCCGCCGGAACTGGCGGCGGACATCGTTGACAACGGAATCGTTCTTACGGGAGGCGGGTCATTGCTGCGCAACCTCACACAGGTTATAAGTCGAGAGACCCGGCTGCCCGTCTTCCTTGCGGAGGATCCTCTCTCGACGGTGGTGATGGGGTCGGGTAAGATGTTCGAGAATTTCGACGTCCTGAGAGACGTGTTCCTGCGGTAGTCCACGGCCCGCGACACGGCCGGGGCCCGCCTACGGAGCAGAGAACCGCTCCGACATAATAGCGGACCGACCGACATCATGCCCCGTTCCCTCCCCGAAATCGCCGTCGTTTTGATTCTTATCGGCGGCGGCCTTGTCATTCTTCTCTCATCTCCCGGAGGCGACGACGCCGGCCCCGTAGCGGGGACGCTGTTCCGGACGCTCCGCCCCATCCAGGAAGCGGTGGTAAGCGCGCGGCGAAGCGTCGAGGGGACATGGGAGAACTACATCGCCCTGACGAACGTCCGAGAGGAGAATCGCCGTCTGAAAGATCGCATATCTGAGCTTCGGGGCGAGCGAGCGGCGCTCATGACGGCCGTCAGGGAGAATAGACGTCTCAAGAAACTCCTCGACCTCAAGGAGACTCTTGAATTTCCGTCCCTGGCCGCGCAGGTCATCGGAGAGGACGCGATGGGCTTTCACCGCACTCTGTTCATTAATAGGGGATCCGCGGACGGGCTGGCCGAGGGCGTGGCGGTGACAGTCGCCGAAGGCGTCGTCGGGAGACTTACTGCGGTGGGCGGTTCCGTGTCGAAGGTTCTTCTCATACTCGATCCCGATCTGTCAGTAGACTGTCGGACCGCGCGAACCAGGGATCGCGGCGTGCTGACGGGGTTCCCGGAAGGGGGATGCGTGCTGCGCTACATCCCTCTCGAATCGGACATACAGGAAGGCGACGAAGTGGTAACGTCAGGCCTGAACGGCATCTATCCAAAGGGGTTGAGCGTGGGAGCGGTCCGGCGCGTGAGACGCGACGCGCAGGGACTTTTCCTCGAGGCTCTGGTGGACCCCGCGGTGGATTTTTCCGAGATCGAGGAGGTGTTGGTCTTGCCGTCGAAACGAGGAGGCTTCGATATCGGACTATCTCCGGAGGCGGGCCGGTGAAGGAAGCGTTCTTTCTCGCGCTCGCGGGGCTGCTGATCGCGACGGCTCAGGTAACGTCTTTTGCGTTTGCCGCGCCCGCGATGTACAAACCGGACCTGATGGTCGTCATGGTGGTGTGGGTTTCGCTGCGGATGAGCTTCATGGCGGGCATCGTATTCGCCTTTGCCGCCGGAATGCTCATGGACCTCCTCTCCGGGTCGCCCACCGGGTTGTACGCGGTCCTGTATACGATGATCTTCGTGCTGTGCGGGTACCTGAGCGCGACGTTCCACGTGGACGGCCCCTTGGGACGATCCGCCCTGAGCGCCGCCGCGGTCATTTTCGTGGGCGTTGTGGCCCTGCTTACCCGCCGATCCGCCGGACCCCTGGAGGTCGGTCCCCATATTGTGGGATCCCTTGCGCTGAAAGCCGCGTTCACCGGAGCGGCAGGGGCGCTGCTGTTTCCCTTGGTCGATCGATCATGGGGCGGATATCTTCGTTTGCTCGGAGCGCGCTGAGCCGAGATTTCGACGGCTACAGAAGGTATTGACTTCATGGCGGAAGTTCGTCAACACGGGAGAGGCGGAGAAGACGCGGAGTTCCGTCTGCGCGTCGCCGCCGTCCTCATGCTCGCTGTGTTGGGAATCCTTGCCGGGAGACTCTGGCAGCTCCAGATGATCGAGGGCGAAGCCTATTCCGCCGAATCCGAGCGGAACAGGATACGGCTGGTGCGCATCCCCCCTGCGCGGGGCAAAATCCTCGATTCCGCGGGTCGGGTTTTGGCTGAGAATGTTCCCGGCTTTAGTTTGGCGATGGCGCCCGGCGCTTTGGACGATCCGCTCGAAGTGATCGAGGCCTGCTCGTCTCCGTTGGGAATTCCTCCGGAGCGGTTCCGCAAGCTCATCGAGAAGGGAAGGGCCTCCCCGCGCTACATGACGTTTCCTCTTAAAAAGAACATGTCACTGGAGGAAGTCTCGCTCGTCAAATCCGGCATCACGGACGTGAACGGCGTCGTGCTGGAAGCCAAGCCGATCCGCCGATACCCGTTCGGAGAAACGCTCTGCCATGTCATCGGGAATCTCGGGGAAGTGTCCGCTTCGGAACTCCAAAAGAACGCCCGACTGGGGTACCGCCCGGGAGATCTCATTGGGAAGTCGGGTATCGAAAAAGAATATGAATCGTATCTGAAAGGCGTTGAGGGATGGGAACAGATCGGGATCGACGCGACGGGAAGACAACTGAGCGATGTGACACTGCGGCCCCCCACCCGGGGCTCGGACATCGTGCTCACCGTTGACGCCCCGCTTCAGCGTTTTGTCGAGGAGATCTTCATCCATCGCGCGGGATCGGTGGTGGCTGTCGATCCCGATTCCGGCCGGATTCTCGCCATGGTGAGCAAACCGGGCTTCGATCTGAACCTTTTTTCGCCGAGCATCTCCGAACGGCAATGGAAGACGTTGAACAGCGATCCGCTGCATCCTTTGGAGAACCGTTCGATTCGGGGGCTCTATTCGCCTGCGAGCGCGTTCAAGATTGTCGTGGCCGCGGCGGGACTGGCCGAACACGCGGTAACCGTACGGGACACATTCACCTGCGACGGCGTCATGGAATTGGGGGGGCGTAAGTTTCGATGCTGGAAGCCCGACGGTCACGGTAAGGTGTCGATGACGCGCGCTATTGCGGAATCCTGCGACATCTACTTCTACCGTCTGGGTCTCAAGCTTGGGCCTGACATAATGGCTCGGTACGCGTCAATGTTCGGATTCGGCAAACCGACCGGATTGGGACTCCCCCAGGAACTGCCGGGGCTCATTCCCACTCCCGCGTGGAAACGGCGTGTGTACGGACAACCATGGCGGGACGGCGAGACCGTCACCTTCGCGATCGGTCAGGGGTATTTTGTTTCCACGCCGATTCAGATGGCCATGATGACGGCTGCGTTCGCAAACGAAGGAATCCTTATGCGGCCGGCGATCGTTCAGGAGATTCGCGCTCCCGACGGCTCTCCCACCTTCGTTCGCCACCCTGCGGAGGTCGGCCGGATCCATCTCGAACCCGACGATTGGGGATTGCTGAAGTCCGCGATGATCGACGTGGTTTCGGGAAGACACGGAACCGGAAAATACGCGCGCATACCGGGCGTTCAGGTCGCGGGGAAGACCGGCACATCACAAGTCATTCGACATAGGGATCGGACGGACGACAAGGAACTGGTACCGTATCACGAGCGGGCTCACGCCATCTTCACCTGTTTCGTCGACGACAGACCCCAACGGTTGGCGTTGGTGGTGATCGTGGAACACGGAGGGAGCGGCGGTAAGACCGCGGCCCCCTTGGCGCGGCGGATTATCTGCAGATACTACGGAATTCCGGATCCGGGCGACCCGGAATGACACGACAATTCCGTACAGGGTAGGGCGGACGTTCGTAAATGGATTTACCCGCGTTGAAATGGGACGGAGGCAAGCTCTCGCTCTTCGAGTGGTCGCTCATATTAATGAGCGCGGGGCTGACCGCCGTCGGCATAGCGCTGATCTACAGCGCGTCCGCGCCCATGGGGCACGTCGGGCGAACGCTCGTCATGAAGCAGATGACGTGGGCAAGCTTCGGTCTGGTGCTCATGGCGGTCTTCCTCCTCTTCGATTATCACATGCTCGAGCGGTGGGCGATTTGGATCTACGCGGCCGTTATCGTTGCTCTTATCGTGGTTTGGGCGCTCGGTGAGGTGACGGCCGGGTCCAAACGCTGGATTGAAATCGGCTTCATGCGATTTCAGCCCTCCGAGTTCGCCAAGCCGGCCGTCGTGATTATGTTGGCCAGGTATTTCCAGGAACGGCGAAGTTTGGAAGCGCTCGATCTCCGCCAACTTGCCCGGGCGATCGCGATAGTCGTCGTACCCGCCGCGCTCGTGCTGATTCAGCCCGACCTGGGAACGGCGGCGGTTATCTGCTTTATCGCCGGATCGATGATTCTGGTCGCGGGTGTGGCGCGACGGGCGCTCATGTGGTCCGGTCTTATACTGCTGTTCATCGTGCCCGTCATGGCCGCGCTCGGCGATCGCTTCTTGATGGATTATCAGAAGCGGCGGCTGCTGACGTTTCTCAATCCGTATTACGACCCTCTCGGCGCCGGATACCACATTATTCAGAGCCGGATCGCGATCGGATCGGGCGGCGCTTTTGGTAAGGGCTTCCTTGAAGGGACTCAGAATCAGTTGATGTTCCTTCCGGTGAAACACACGGACTTCATTTTCTCGGTGCTCGCCGAGGAATGGGGCTTTGTGGGCTGCATAGCGGTTCTCGCCGTTTTCGCGGTCCTTTTTCTTCGAGGGCTCTCGGTTGCGGGGAAAGCCGGAGACACCTTCGGGCGGCTGGTCGTGTTCGGCTGTGTCTCGGTGCTTTTTTGGCACGTCACGATCAACATCGGTATGGTTATGGGGTTGCTTCCGGTGGTCGGAGTTCCGCTGAGTTTTCTCAGTTACGGCGGATCGTCATTGCTGGCCTCCTTCCTTGCCATCGGGATTATGGTGAATGTCAGTATTCGGCGATTTTCTTACTGACGCGCCTTTAGCCCTTGAACCCGGGAACGCTCTATGCTAAGCAGAAAACGCGCCGAAGAGCCGGCGGGCGTGAACAACGCGGCCCCGAAGAGAGGAAATCTCAATGCTTCGATCCAAATTCAGAAAAGCCAAGAAAGACGCGGTTGCGGGTTTCCTGGGGAGTCAGACGGAATTTATAGGTAAGCTTTCCTTCTCTGGGGTGGTGCATCTCGACGGTCGGTTCGAGGGCGAAATCATCAGCCGTGGAACCCTCGTGGTGGGAAGCGATTCGGTGGTCAACGCCCATGTGCGCTCAAATGTGCTCAAGATATCCGGCGAAGTGTACGGCGATCTGGCTGCGTCGGAGAAGATCGAGCTCTATGCGCCGGCGAAAGTCTTCGGAAGCATCCGGACACCGAGCCTGGTGGTCGAAGAAGGCGCTCTGTTCGAGGGCACATGCAGCATGGCGTCGGTAAAGGAAGATATTCCCCAGCTCCACGATCCGGACGCCGAGCCGGCTCATGAGCAGGAATCGCTCGAGGCAATATCCGCTCACGCGTGGCCGCCGTCGTACGACGAGGAGCGTCCCGAGGCGGACGAAAGCGACGAGGAGCCTCTTACCAAGCACGACCAATAGCGGCCGAAATCCGGTCCGTTCCTCCGGTCAAAAAGATCTTGACACCGTTTTTTCCGGGTGTTACCATCCTCATTCATTCTTGGAATGGGTCTCATATTACCTCCTTAGGCACAAACAACTAGGTCGGCACGTCCCGACGTCGGGGTATATTCACAACGCCGTCGGCGGGCGGGTATAATAAAACTTCGTGGATCCGGGAGATTGCGCCAGTGATTCAGATCAACATAACTCTCCTTGTCCAGCTGATCAACTTCCTGTTGCTCCTCTTCATCCTTAATGAGATTCTCTACAAACCGATCCTCGCCAAGATGCGGGAGCGTGACGCTCGTATCCAAGAGGATCGCGACAAAGCGGCTTCCCTCGCCGCGGAAGTGGAGAATCAGGAGAAGCGCCACCAGGAAGAGCTGGCAAAGGCTCGTCAGACCGCGGCTGAGGAAAAGGCCGAGCTCGTATCTCAGGCCAAGAGCAAGGAAGCCGAGATTCTCGCCAAAGCCCGTGAGGAATCCGCTCAAATCATCGACAGCATGAAAGCGTCGGTCGAAGAGGAGGCGGGCAAGGTCCGGGAAACGCTCAAATCGGAGATGACCCCCCTTGCGCAGTCCATGTCGGAGAAGGTCCTGGGGAGGTCGGTCGCATGAAGCTACGAAGATTTGGATGGTTGGCGCCGCTTCTCCTGGTGATCCTCACCGCCGGCGTCGCGCTCGCTGCAGCCGAGGGCCACGGAGAGGAAGCGAGCCCGTGGGACACTTGGACGATCATGTGGCGGATCATCAACGCCGTCGCTCTCCTCGCTCTTCTCACCTATTTCCTCAAACAACCGCTGACGAACTTCTTTTCCAACAGACGATCCCAAATCGAAAAAGACCTTGAGGACGCCAAGGCTCAACGGGAACAAGCCGAACGGACCATCAAGGACTATAAAGAGAAGATTGCGGGTATGGAGCAGGAGCTCGAGAAGATGCGGGCCGAACTGCGGAAGAGCGCCGAGCTGGAAAGCGGCAAGGTGGTCGACAACGCGGGACGGATGGCCGCTGCGATGGTGGAGTCCGCCAAACTGACCGCGGACCAGGAGGTTCGCAAGGCCCGGACCTCTCTGCAGAACGAAGCGGTCGAGATGGCGGTGCGGATGGCTGAAGCCATTATTCGTGAAAAGATCGGCGACGACGATCACCAGAGACTCGTCGATGAATACCTGGACAAAGTCGAGGGTATGAAGTGATCAACACCACATTGGCAAAACGATACGCCCAGGCGCTTGTGGAAATCGGGCAGGAACGGAACGCGCTCGACAAATACGGCAGCGATCTCGACGCTATCGCCGAACTCATGGACACCTCGAAGGAATTCCGAGAGGTCATGATCAATCCGGTCTTTCCGAAAGAGGACAAGAAGGAGATCGCAAGTCGGATCCTCAAGCAGATGGAAACCGATCCTACGGTGGTCAACTTCGTGAACCTCCTTATCGACCGCAAACGGATCGATCAGCTCCCGGGGATCAATAAAGCTTTCGCTGGAAAGGTCGACGAGATCAACGGCATCACGAGAGGCGAGGTGGTCAGCGCGACCGCACTCGATGACGCCGAAGTGGAACGCGTGACCGAGGCGCTTTCCACGGTGAGCGGAAAGCAGGTGATCGTCACCACCATGGTTGACGCCGAACTGATCGGCGGCCTCTTGGCCAAGGTCGGCGACATGGTCTTCGACGGCACGATTCGTACGCAGTTGAACCAGCTTAAGGAAAGCTTGAAGGGATAGGGAAAATGCAGATCAGAGCCGAAGAAATCAGCGAAATAATCAAGCAGCAGATCCAGGACTACGACAAGAAGGTCGAAGTCAGCGAAACGGGAACCGTCATAAGCGTCGGCGACGGTATCGCTCGGCTCCACGGACTCGAGAAGGCCATGGCCGGCGAGCTCCTGGAGTTCCCCGGCGGCATCATGGCCAT
Organism: uncultured Syntrophales bacterium; assembly: GCA_964385875.1. Classification (GTDB taxonomy): domain Bacteria; phylum Desulfobacterota; class Desulfomonilia; order Desulfomonilales; family Desulfomonilaceae; genus CAYLRL01. Next base: position 16,810 of record CAYLRL010000066.1, on the reverse strand, counting down.
GGTGCTCAACCTTGAAGCGGACAACGTCGGCGCCGCGATTTTCGGCGAAGACGTTCACATCAAGGAAGGGGACACGGTCAAACGCACCGGCCGCATCGTGCAGGTTCCGGTCGGCAAGGCCATGCTCGGTCGCGTCGTGGACGCCATCGGTCAGCCGATTGACGGCAAGGGCCCCATCGAGACCAGTGAGACTCGCGTCGTCGAGTTGGTCGCTCCGGGCATCATCAAGAGGGAGCCGGTCAAGGAGCCGCTGCAGACCGGTCTGAAGGCCATCGACTCCATGATTCCCATCGGCCGCGGTCAACGGGAGCTGATCATCGGCGACCGTCAGACCGGCAAGACCGCTATCGCCATCGATACGATCATCAATCAGAAGGATACGGACGTGAATTGTATTTACGTCGCGGTAGGCCAGAAACGCTCATCGGTTGCCCAGGTCGTGGCGACCCTTGAACGCTTCGGCGCAATGGACTACACAACGGTCGTCGCTGCGACCGCGTCCGACCCGGCCCCCATGCAGTTCCTCGCTCCGTATTCGGGCTGCACCATGGGCGAGTATTTCCGCGACAACGCTGAGCATGCGCTCATCATTTACGACGACTTAAGCAAGCAGGCCACCGCGTATCGCCAGCTCTCGCTCTTGCTTCGCCGACCGCCGGGACGTGAAGCCTTCCCCGGCGACGTCTTTTACCTCCACTCCCGTCTTCTCGAGCGTGCGGCCAAGATGAACGAGGTTCACGGCGGCGGAAGCCTCACCGCGCTGCCGATTATCGAGACCCAGGCCGGTGACGTCTCCGCGTACATCCCGACCAACGTCATCTCGATTACGGATGGTCAGATCTTTCTCTCGACGGACCTCTTCTATTCGGGCATCCGTCCCGCGGTCAACGTCGGTTTGAGCGTTTCCCGAGTCGGTGGAAACGCGCAGATCAAGGCCATGAAGCAGGTTGCGGGTTCGCTTCGCCTCGATCTCGCCCAGTTCCGAGAGCTCGAGGCGTTTGCGCAGTTCGGTTCGGACCTCGATAAGGTCACCCAAGCGCAGCTGGCCCGGGGCACCCGCCTCGTGGAAATTCTCAAGCAGGCTCAGTACGAGCCGATGCCCGTCGAGAAGCAGATCGCGATCATCTTCGCCGGAACCCACGGCTATCTGGACGAATACGATCCGAGAGCGTTGGGCGAGTACGAGAAGCAGCTGATGAGCCATCTGGAAACGAATCACGCCGGTGTGCTCGATGAACTACGCGAGAAGAAGGTGATCTCGGACGAGCTGGAAAATCAGATGACGAAGATTATGGATGAATTCAAAGGGATCTTCACGCCGCCCGAGCTCTCGATCGTCTAATAGACGGCGGATGTGACCCGACCGCGGGTTCCCGAATAGTCCGGATAGAGGGGTTGTCATGGCAAGCCTGCGTGACATGCGAAAACGCATTGCGAGCGTTAAGAATACACAGAAGATTACCAACGCTATGAAAATGGTCTCCGCGGCCAAGCTGAGAAAGGCGGAAGAAGCCATCGTCGCGGCCAGGCCATATGCCGACAAGATGCGGGAAGTCATGCTCTCGCTCTCGTCGCGCGTGGATCCGAGCGCGCATCAGCTGCTGGAGGTCAAGGAGGTCAAGAAGACGCTCCTGATCATGGTCACCGCGGACCGGGGCCTCTGCGGCGCGTTCAACGCCAACCTGAACCGTCGAGCGGACGCGTATGTTCGGGAAATGAAGAGTGAAAACAAGGAAGTGCTTTTCCTCAATGTAGGCCGCAAAGGCAACGACTACTTCCGGCGGCGTCCGGTCACGATCGTGGAGAAGTTCACAAACGTGATGAACAATGTGTCCTACGACCTGGCAGGTGAAATCGTCGACACGGCCGTGGATAAGTTCACGTCGGGCGAGTGCGAGGAAGTATGCATTCTTTATAACCGCTTCAGATCGGCCGTTACCCAGATTCTCACACTGAGAAGGCTCCTTCCGGTCACACCGGAGCACGAGGGCGAAGCGCGACGGCTGGAATATCTGTACGAGCCGTCCGAAGACGAGTTGCTGGAGAAGATGCTCCCCGAATACGTTCGGGTGCAGGTGTACACGGCGATGCTCGATTCGACGGCCAGCGAACACGGCGCTCGCATGACCGCGATGGAAGCGGCGACAACCAATGCGGACGAGATGATTCACCGACTCACGCTGAAGATGAACCGGATTCGTCAGGAGACCATCACGACCGAGCTGATGGAGATCGTAGGCGGGGCCGAGGCATTGAAGGGCTAGCGCCGGACGAAACGCATTCCGAAACGCTGAACGCAAGACTGCTTCAGGAGGATATCCTAAATGATTGAAGGAAAAGTCGCACAGGTCATCGGCCCGGTCGTTGACGTGGAATTCCCCGAGGGGCAATTGCCGGCGATCTTCAACGGCTTGTTCGTCTCGAATCCCGCGATCAACGACGAGCCGGACAACTTGGTGATCGAGGTCGCGCAGCATCTGGGCGACAACGTGGTCCGCACCATCGCGATGGACACCACGGACGGCTTGGTCCGCGGCATGCCGGTCAAGGATTCGGGTCAGCCGATTGCGGTGCCCGTCGGCAAGGAAGTGCTCGGCCGCATCATGAACGTGGTCGGTCGCCCGGTGGACGAAGGCGGTCCCATCGTATCGAAGTCTATGGCCCCCATTCACCGATCCGCGCCGAGCTTCGACGAACAGGTCACGGAGATTTCCATTCAGGAGACCGGAATCAAGGTCGTCGACCTTATCGCTCCGTTCATGAGGGGCGGAAAGATCGGCTTCTTCGGCGGCGCAGGCGTCGGCAAGACGGTCTTCATGATGGAGATCATCAACAATATCGCCAAGCAGTTCGGCGGAACCTCGGTATTCGCCGGCGTGGGCGAGCGCTCACGTGAAGGGAACGACCTGTATCTCGAAATGGGCGGCGTTCTCCCCGGTATGGAAAAGCCGGAAGGTGAGCGAGTTATCGACCGTGCGGCCCTGATCTACGGACAGATGAACGAGCCGCCTGGAGCGCGGGCCCGCGTGGCGTTGACAGCCCTGACCGTCGCGGAGCATTTCCGTGATGACGAGGGCATGGACGTTATGCTCTTCATCGACAACATTTTCCGATTCACTCAGGCGGGCTCCGAGGTATCGGCGCTTCTCGGCCGAATGCCCTCCGCAGTCGGTTACCAACCCACGCTCGGCACCGACATGGGCGAGCTGCAGGAGCGAATCTGCTCGACCAAGAACGGCTCCATCACCGCGGTGGAATGTATCTACGTGCCCGCAGACGACTTGACCGACCCGGCGCCGGCCACCACCTTCGCTCACCTTGACGGAACGGTCGTCCTTTCCCGCCAGGTTGCGGAGCTCGGCATCTATCCGGCGGTCGACCCCCTCGACTCGACCTCTCGAATTCTCGATCCTCGAGTCGTCGGCGAAGGCCATTACGAAGTCGCCAGACAGGTGCAGTTGGTGTTGCAGCGGTACAAAGACCTCCAGGACATCATCGCGATTCTCGGTATGGACGAGCTCTCCGAAGAAGACAAGCTCGTTGTCAGCCGAGCGCGAAAGATTCAGCGATTCCTTTCCCAGCCGTTCTTTGTCGCGCAGGAATTCACCGGCGCGCCGGGTAAATACGTGAAGATCGAAGACACGGTTGCGGGCTTCAAGGAAATCGTCGAAGGAAAGTACGACGACCTGCCCGAACAGGCCTTCTACATGGTCGGCGGTCTCGATGAAGTCAAAGAGAAAGCCGCGAAGCTCGCCGGCGCGGCCTGATCGGGGGTAGTTCATGCCGGAGAAATTCAAGGTCGAGGTTGTCACCCCAACGGGGGTTATGCTCGACAAGGAAGTGGAAGAGATTATCGCACCGGGCATTATGGGCGAATTCGGCGTGTTGATCGGCCACACGCCTATGCTTACGTTCATCAAACCGGGTGTGTTCTCATTTCTCGAGGACAACACGTTTCACAAGTTCGTCGTCGGCGCCGGATATTGCGAGGTCCTAAAGGACTCGGTCTCGGTCCTGGTTGAGGAGGCGCACTCCCCCGACCAGGTGGACGCATCCGCCGCGGCGACGGAGCTGGCCGATCTGGAAGAGGAACTCGGCGGAATGAGTTCCGGTGAAGATCCGACGGGCTATCAGAGATTGTATACGAAGGTCCTGGTGGCCAGAGCCAAGGTCTCGCTTTCGAAGAGCGCTTGACACGCCGGCTCGCGTGAATCGTAGAACCCGAATATGGGGCTTTGGCCCGGCCGCTTACGCGGCGTGAGGCGGAGCCCCTTTCTTTGTTGTCGGTCGTCGCCCGAACGCAGGCGTGGGGCGAGGTTACGTTTCGGGGGGCGTCTTCCGAGGAATATCGCTCAGGTAACGATAATCTTTGGCGAAAGCTGCTTGACTATCGACCCTTTTTACATTAAACTAGTGATATCATAGATTTGATGACGTCTTTCAAAGGGAAATCATGAGCGATATCGAACGCGGTAACTTCTCCGGTGGGCGTCCCACGGGGGCGCGAACGCCGGGCGGCTTTGTAGAATCGCTGGAAGAGGCGCGGGATCTGCTTGACGCGGGTGAGGTGGAAGGCGCTTTGCAGCTCTTGGAGCGGTTGGAACAGGATTATGTCCAAGGCGTCGAGATCTTTGACCTCCTCGGCGAAGCGCTGATCAAGAACGGCGAACCTGATCGCGGCGCTCGGTACAAGACGCTCCATAAGGTGCTCGGCGGCACGTTTCGCATCTCGGGTGAGGAGCAAAAGGGCGATCAGCCACAATGGGGCGCGGGTGTCGGCTACCGCAAGCCCCCGCTGCGCGGTCCGGTCTCCGGTGACGGCGGTGGTGTCGAGTCGGAACCGCCACGTCGTGAGATCGGGGTTGTTGGAAACCAAGCGCTTTTTCCGGTGACTGTCGAGATGGGGCGCACGTTCATGCGGCAGATGCAGTTCGATCGCGCGGTTGAGATCTTTGATGTCTTGCTTGAACAGCGACCCGACGATGAGTCCATCCGTGAACTGAGGGATCAGGCCGAACAGCGGACCAAGGACAAGGCGCTGCTGAGCGTACTGCAGGGCTGGCTCGGCAGCATTGACAAGATGCGGAACGAGAGCCTGCGGTGAACGAAGCGCTGTTATCGCTGCACGGCCGGTTGAACGGTTTGGGCGTCGATGCGGCGCTCTTCAACACATCCGAGGCGGCGACATCTCCGAATGTGAGGTACCTGACGGGCTTCACGGGCTCTCAGGGCGCTCTGGTCGTTACGGAGACGGAGCGTCACTTCTTCACCGACGGTCGGTACAAGAGTCAGGCGCATGAGCAGGTGTCGGGCGTCCGCATCCACATAGTGCGGCGAAAGATCGACGCGATTGCGCGGATCCTCAAGAGATTCAGAGTCAAACGCCTGGGGATCGAATCCCAGCGCGTCACATACGAGTTCTGCCGCCTGCTTCTGCGACGAGTCCCCGGCCTCGATGTCGTTCCGCTCGGACACGCGTTTCTCGAGAATTACCGCATTCAAAAGAGTTCGGACGAGCGGTCGATTCTCGCGGAGGCGGCCCGGATTGCGTCGGAGTCGTGTCGGTCTGTGCTCGAAGCCGGACTCGAGGGGAGGGCCGAGAGGGACGCGGCGGGCGAGTTGGAAGCCCTCTTCAGGCGAAACGGCGCGGACGGAATTGCGTTCGACACGATCGTCGCTTCGGGTCCCCGGAGCGCGCTGCCCCACGGGGTCGCCTCGGGGAGAGTGATCGGCGAAGGGGAATTGATCGTCATCGATTACGGATGTCGGCACGACGGTTACCACAGCGATGAAACGGTGACATGTGTGACCGGTAAGGCTTCGACCGATCAGCGCAGGATGCACACGGCGGTCTACGATGCGCACATGCGCGCGATCGAGGCGTCAAAACCGGGGGTGAAAGTTCGGGATGTGGACGCGGCCGCTCGGGGCTCCATAGCCGATGCGGGGTTCGGCGCGTACTTCATCCATGGATTGGGGCACGGCGTCGGGCTCGAGGTGCATGAGCCGCCGTATCTGTCTCCGATGGGCCGCGGAATTCTCAAGGAGGGGATGGTCTTCACCATCGAGCCGGGAATCTACATTGAGGGGACCGGGGGAGTTCGACTGGAGAGCCTCGTCTATATGGCTCATGACGGGCCGGAAGTCCTCTCAGCCATGCCCAAGGAACTCATACCGGTACAGTGAATGGGCGCGGATCCGAATTCCGCGCATGAGCGCAGAGGACCGAGGGGAGGAGCGCTCCGTTTCGAGACGTGAGGGAACCCCTCGGATGACGACTATGTCTGCTTGGAGGACGGGATGTATTCAACGCCTGATTTCAGGAAAGGGCTGAAGATCGAGATGAACGGCGAGCCCTTTGTAATCGTCGATTTTCTCCACGTAAAGCCGGGAAAAGGCGGCGCGTTCGTGCGCACCACGCTCAAAAGCATGATAACGGGCAATGTTCTGGAAAAAACGTTTCGCTCGGGTGAGAAGGTGGATAAACCCGATCTCGAAGAGCGTTCCATGCAATACCTCTACGAGACGGACGGCGAATACTACTTCATGGATAACGAGACGTACGAACAGCTCTTCCTGACGGAGGACCAGCTGGGAGAAAGCCGGCATTACCTCCAGGAGAATGTCGACGTCACCGTCCTGTTTCACAACGGCAAACCTATCGGCGTCGAAGTCCCCATCTTCGTGAACCTGAAGGTCACGTCGACCGAGCCCGGCGTCAAAGGCGACACAGCGAGCGGCGCAACCAAGCCGGCCGTACTCGAGACGGGCATGACGGTTCAGGCGCCCCTGTTCGTGGAGGAGGGGGATACGCTCAAGATCGACACCCGAACCGGCAAGTACGTGGAGCGGGTCAGGTAGCGCTTCCGCCCGCCCTTGACGAACTCCGGCGGGGTTACCATTTTACGAGGTATTGCACAATCGAGAAGGACGAATCTATGGAATCATTCGGCCTCGTTGTACACGAGGATCAGATATTTCTGAACCGCGTCGTGAACAGAGGATTGGAACAGGGCATTTTCACGCGTGACAGAGCCGACGAGATCGTGCGCATCTCCGTTGCCATGGCGAACAAATACGTGGTCCAGCGGGAAGTCGATTTTCGGTCGACAGAAGAGCTCTCCAAGGTGCAGGAGACCATCCTGCGCCTTGTCGGCGTGGGCCTCGAGATCAAGAGCCGCGGGGATGCGGACGAGGGCGTGCGTCTTCTCATGCGTGAGTCACCGGTGACGCTCTTTCGACTTGCGTTCACCCGGATATCCAAGCTTCGGGATCGATGGAGCCTCCTTTTGCAGGACCACCTGGTCCCGATCATGGTCAGTCCGGACGAATTCGAGTGCCTGAGCGATCTTACATGTCAGCGACTGTCTCAACTGAGCGTCTTTTCCGAGTCCGAGATTGACGCCATCGGCGGAACAAACCTGGACGACAGGCTTTTCTCCACGCTCGCCGTGCTGGAATACTACGAAAGTGAGGTCGAGCGATACGAGTTCATCCTCCGCCTGAAACGAATCCTGCCCTTCGATCTGCTCAATATTTCGCCGTCGGTTCGCGCCGAGAATCTGGCCGAAGTCGACTCCCTGCGTGAAGCCCTGATCAACACGCTCATTGTCTCGGGGCTCCTGGATTCGGAAGACCCCGTTACGGTGAGCATGGCGGACATCAGGCGCTTTCTGACGGATCTGGAAGTCATGGATACAGCGGAGGTCTTTCCCGAGCAGATCGAGGACGTTGTTCTGGATCTCATCCACGAGCTCGGGGAAGGGCTGGACGAGTCCGAAGCTCAGCTGCTCACCCGCGAGTTGATCCACCTGGCTCAGGTCTTTCTCGAGACCCTCATGAATGACTGGGAGACCGTCACTTCGCCGGACACGACGGTCTTTTTCAAGCGATGGTGCAGGTTGGCTGTCGTGGCTGATTTGCCGGACCCCCTCGAGGCTCTTCTCGGCGGGGCTGAAGCGCTTGACGAGTACGATTTCGAGATGCTCATGGAGCAGATCGCGCGGCGCACCGACGCGGAAGTGGCCGCACTCTCCGCGCGGATACCGTGGGATAAGCTCACGCCGGACCAGACCATCCGATGCTTCCAGGATTTCAGCGCGTATCAAGGCGTCTTTGCGGAGCATGCGGACCTGTCGGCCTTTAGCGGCGCCGACCTGGTCGACCTCTTGGAACTGCTCGAGTCCGATGATTTGGCCAAGCTCATGCCCGAGGTCGAGAAGGCCGCGCCGTCGGCCGCGTTCAGCCTCGAAGACCTCGGCCTCATCGCGGCGATGCCTCATCCGCAGATTCCGAGGATCCTCAAGCTCGCCGGTCCCCCCGCCGAGTATACGCCTGAGCAGATCATCCGAGAGTTCCACGATTCATCGACCGCGACCCGGAAGATCTTCCTCTATACCGCATGGGGCTCGGAATGGTTCCCGGAGTTGGTGCGGGAGGGATGGGCCTATTCACCGGATGCGATGAAGCAGTTCATCAAGGGATTGTCGATCGGCGAAATCGGTCCGTTTCTTGCCGACGCCTCGGCCGGGAAGGCTGCGAAGGTGGTACGGCCGCGCGGAGCCGGCGACTCCCGAGTCGAATTCAAATCCAAGCTCTTGAACGAAATGTACGAAGCGCTGCCCAAGACGAAGAAACGGGCTGCGGTCGCGTATTTCTCCGAGGCTTCGTAACAGCCGGCGCGGGATTCCCGGGGAAGAATCCGATCAGGCAGAGCCGATCTGGGCCAGGAAATCCGGATGGACGGCGTATCCGAGCTTGCGGGCTTCCTCGACGTGTTTGAGCGCTGCTTCGCGGTTTCCGTCATGGAAATGGGCGACCGCGAGGTTGTTGTGCGCCATGCCGAAGTCCGGCTTGAGTTCGACCGCGCGGGCGTTATGCTCGATGCTCTTCGAGATGTCTCCCATCGCCAGGTAGACGTTCCCCATATTGATGTGAGCCATAACCGAATCGGGGTTGACCGCGAGCGCCTTGTTGAAACTGTCCAGCGCCTGTTCGAGCATGCCTTTGTGAGCGAATGCGATACCGATATTGATGCAGGCCTCGGTAATGTTCGGTTGATACTGGAGCGCTTTCAGGCTCTCCTCAATGCACTGATCGTATTCGCCCTTCTGCAGATGCACACCCGCCACGTTGACCCGCGCCTCGAGCAGGCCCGGCTTGAGCTTCAGCGCCTTGCGGAAGTGCGCTTCCGCGTTGTCCCAATCCTGGCGAACCGAGTATCCCAACCCGAGATTGTAGTGCGCGCCGGCTGAATCGGGCTTTTCTTCCACGGCTTTCAGGAGCTTCTCGAGCGATCCTTCACTCGAGATGTCCACCGTATGTGTATCGGACTGATTGTCGGTCATAAGGCCTCCGTTCAATCTTACTTGCTCCTTATGTTTATAGATCGGAGCGGGCCCCGGTCAAGAGGAACTTGTCGACCACGCCCTTCCGGGCTGCGACCGACTGATGCGGTGTATCCCGCGCTGCGGTGAAATATGAGGCCGGCGGCGGGGGCGGGAATGAGCGGGGGGAGACCGTCGTCACGAAGGCCTCCCCATTCGTCACGGTAATTCTAGAGCTTCTCGGCCACGAGTTCCGAAAGTTCCATAACCTTCAATTCGTCCGTCTTGCCGAGGGTATTGCACGAATCCTCGAGCATGGTGATGCAGTACGGACAGGAAGTGACAAGGGTTTTTGCGCCCGATTCGACCGCTTCGTTGATGCGAAGTTCGGCGAATCGCTCGCTCGCGTTGGTCTCCATCCAAACCCGTCCGCCGCCGCCCTGGCAGCAGAGACTCCGGGCCTTATGGCGTCCGAGCTCCATGAGGTCCGCTCCGGGCAATGCCGAGACGATCTCCCGAGGGGCGTCGTAGATCTCGCTGTGCCGGCCGAGATAGCACGGATCATGGAACGCGACCGCGCCCACGTCGTCGCCCGAGGGTTGAAGTTTACCGTCTGCCAGCGCCTGGGAAAGTATCTCGGTGTAATGATAGACTTCGTACTCGCCGCCGAATTCGGGATACTCGTTCTTGAAGGTGTACAGGCAGTGAGGCGACGTGACGATGATCTTCCCGACGCCCTTGCTGTTGAAGAGATTGACGTTGGATTGGGCAAGATTGGTGAAGAGCTGCTCGTCGCCGACCTTCCGGATGGACTCGCCGCAGCAGCTTTCTTCCGCGCCGATAATCCCGAAGCTGATGCCCGCTGCGGAAAGGCTCTTGGCGATCGAGCGGGCGATCTTCTGACTTCTCATGTCAAAGCAGGAGGTGCAGCAGACAAAGAGGAAATACTCCGTCTCCTCGGAGAAGGTCGGGACCTCAATGTCCTTTATCCACTCGGTGCGTTTGTCTCGCTGCCCCGACCACGGATTGCCCTGCGAATGGAGGCTTCCCGCGATGGGCTTCAGACTGGGCGGAATCGTGCCCACTTCAGCGAGCATTCGGCGCATTCCGAGCACGTTGCCGATGATGTCGACGCCTCGGGGGCAGACCTCGACGCACGCGCGACACGTGGTGCACGCGAAGAGGCAGTTTTCCGACTCGAAGCCTTCCAGGCCCAGCTGACCGAGTCGTTGCACCCATCGAATATTGAATTGTTCGGACGCTTCACCGGGAACCAACCGATACGGGCAGGTCCCGGTGCACAACCCGCACTGCATGCACCAGTACAGGTTCTCCGCGCCGGAGTAGACGATTGCGTCGCTGACTTCAAGGAAAGGTATTCTCGTTTCCATTCTCATTCCTCGGTATGTGGTGAACGGGGTAGGGAGAGGCGCGGCGATCCTGTCGAGCGACTCCTTACCCCGTTGCGCGTCGTTCGTTGCGGGGGCGCCGACCCGGAACCTCAGAATCCCTTGTAGGGGTTGGGGCCGAGCTCTTCCAGTTTTTCGGTGAACTCCTCAATAATCTTCGGGATCCGGTGGTAGTCGTCAATTGCGAGCTGTTCCATCCTGATCCGTTCCGATTCCAGCATAAGTCGGTCCAACGTCTCCTGAACCTTCTCCATGCGCGTATTGGCCAGTTCGCTGCCCTGCATGAAATGGCACTGGTAGTCGTCGCCGTACTTGCAGCCGAAGAGCAGCAGCCCGTCTATACCCTTGGAGAGCGCGTCCGCGATCCAGACCAGGTTCATCGAGCCGAGACAGCGCAGCGGGATGAATCGCACCCACGGCGGGTATTGCAGCTGACTCATTCCGGCCATATCCACCGCGGGATACGCGTCGTTCTCGCAGATCAACCCAATGATCCTCGGTTTCTCTTCGTATTCGTCGGGCACTTCGATGCACTTGATCATGGAACCGATCATGTCCACCGAGTAATCGGCGAACGAGATGATCCTTTCAGGACACGACCCCATGCAGATGGCGCATCGCCGGCAGCGCGTGGGATGAGGCAGCGGAGTTCCCTTCTCGTCTTCGTTGTACATTCCGAAGGGGCACTCTTCAGTGCAGCGTTTACACTGGGTGCAACGCGTGATGAAGAGATCCGGATACGACATGTCTCCGGTCCTGGGGTGGACCGCTCTGCCTTGCGCGGTCAGTTCGACGCACTGTATGGATTTCAGCGCAGCGCCGGTCCCGTCCATCATCGAACGCGTCGCGGTCATCGGCTGCCTGACGCATCCTGCCGTATAGATGCCGGTGCGCCGCGTCTCATACGGGAAGCAGACGAAATGGGAATCCGGGAAGCCGTAATACAAGTCCGGAAGCCCGGGTCCCTGACGATACTCGAGATTGAGTATGGGATCGTCGATGACCGCGGGCTGCATGCCGGTCGCCAGGACCACGAGATCGGCCTCCATCTGAATCGACTCGCGAAGGATTTCGTCCATGGCCTCGATGCTCAGCTTCATCTCGGACCCTTCGCCGATCGTCACCTTGGCGGTGTCGGTCTTGACGAAGACGGTTCCGTCTTTCTGGACCTTCTTGTAGAATTCCTCGTGCTGTTCCGGCGTTCGCATATCCTTATAGAAGATGAAGCTCTTGATCTCCTCGTTCTGCTCCTTGAGGTAGACCGCCTGTTTCAGGGAGACCCGGCAGCAGACGGCGCTGCAGTACGGGAGATGGTCGGGATCGCGCGATCCCGCGCACTGAATGAATGCGACCACGTTCGGTTCGGATCCGTCGGAGGGGCAGGTAATCTTTCCCGCCTTGGCCATCTCCTCGAGCTGCACGCTGGTGATGACGTCCGGGTACTTCCCGTAGGAGAGATGCTCAAGCTTCTCCGGATCGTACGGCTTCCAGCCCGCGGCCAGGACGATCGACCCGACCCGGTGGGTTCCGCCGCCGTTGTTCAGGGTGACGTCGAACATGCCGGGCGCGCCGCCGATCTTGTCGACGGTGGTCGATGTAAAGACTTGGATGTTGTCGCGTCCCTGTACCTGTTCGATCACCTCGCCGATGGTGATCTCCTCGAGGTCCTCATAGGGAGGCTTTGTCGGGGTCGTCTTGCGCCACTTGGCCGTATGACCGCCGAGCTCCGCCTCCTTTTCGATCAACATGACCGAGTAATCCGCAAGAGACGCGTCCAACGCGGCTTGAAGTCCCGCAGTTCCGCCGCCCACCACCAGTACGGTCTTGTCGATTTCTTCCGAGTAGGGCTGGGGAAGCTTACACTTGGACGCTTTGGTAATACCCATGCGGACGTAGTCGTTCGCCAGCATCTGTGTGTCTTCCTCGCCGGGAGGTTGACACCAGGCGACCTGCTCCCGCAGATTCACCCGTTCGGTTATGATGGTCATGGGATCGAACGCGAACACTTCGGTCTTGGCGCGACGTGAGCACGCCGCGATGACCGCGCAATTGATGTCGCCCGAATCCGTGTCGTTCTTGATACATTGGACGCCTTCGTCGCTGCAGAGCACTTCGTGAGTTTCGCACTTCGCTATGGAAAACTCGTTCGCTACGGATGTGAGTGCGTCGAGGTCGACCGCTTCGCCGATTCCGCAGCCCGAGCAGATATAGACTCCGATCTTCTGATCCATTCTCATTTACCTCCCCACCGTGCGCTGAATGGCCTTGAGAGCCGCTGCCGTCGCATCCTGAAGTGTAGCGGCGACCTCCATGGGCGCCTTCACACAGCCGGCGGGGATGATACCCGATTCACCGGGAGATGTGACGAAGCCGAAATCGTCGTAATCCATCGCCGGACCCGGCTTGGCGGCCGCGGTTCCGGGGACCATGCCCACCGCGAGGACCGCGATGTCGACGGGCTGCTTGACCATGCCGCCGTTGGTGATGTCTTCGCCTTCAACCAAAAGGCCGCCGGACTCGGCATCCTGAGAGATGCGAGCGATCTTGCTCTTGATCAGGGTCACATTCTCGTCCGCGTCGACCTTGGTGTAGAAGTCTTCATACTTGCCCATCGCCCGCACGTCGATGTAATAGATAAAGACCGTGCTTTCGGGGTTCTTCTCACGCACGTACGTGGCCTGTTTGAGCGACGCCAGGCAGCAGATTCCCGAGCAATAGGCGAGATGATTCTCGTCCCTCGATCCCGCACACTGGACGAACGCAACGATCTGAGCCTCTTTTCCGTCCGAGGGACGCAGGATTTTTCCGCCGGTGGGCCCATTGGGCGCGGCGAGCCGCTCGAATTCGACGCTGCTGACGACGTCCGGGTATTCGGCGTAGCCCAGGTAGTCGACTTTGGCGACGTCGTACGGATCCCAGCCGGTCGCCCACACGATCGCTCCCACGTTGTAGGTGATCGTCTCGGGCTGCATATCCAGATCCACGGCGTTGTACGCGCACGCGTCCTTACATTTCTGCGCTTCGTCGGTTCCGATGATGGATGGATCGATAACGTAGCGAAGAGGATACGCCATGGCGTGGGGTAGATACGCCGCCTTCACCGTGTTGAGACCGTAGTTGAACGGATTGGGAATCTCCGTCTCACTCGCTTCGCCGCACTTGCCGCAGACGGTGCACTTCTCGTTCACATACCGCGGATTCACGCGCACCGCGACTTCGTACGCGCCGGGGCCGCCGGAAATCGACTCGACCTCCGCCAACGTATGGAATGTAATGTTGGACGCCGACTTGATGCGCCGAAAGTTGATTTCAAGCCCGCACGCGGGCGGACACAGTTTGGGAAAATACTGATTGAACATCGCGACGCGGCCGCCGAGATATGGATTCTTCTCGACCAGGACCACATCGGCGCCTGCTTCGGCGGCCTCGACGGCCGCGGTAATACCGCTCATACCGCCGCCGACCACCAGAATCTTGCGATTGTCATCACCCATGAAGCACTACCTCCGTCGGGATGTCGGGTATTGATACGTATGCTCCGAGCCTGAAGGGAGATCGTAACGTCCCCCGGACAGGCGGCGTCAAAGGGTTCCCCGAGAACCCTTCTCCGAAAGGCGCCCCTTCTAAAGGGGGCGTCCGCCCGGCCTGCGCTCCGGCCGTTAGGCGACCTGAATCTCTCGTCGTTGCAAGGCGATGGATTTTTCAGGCGAATGCGAACACCCATAATCGGCCAGGCCGACCGATTTGTCAACAGCGAAAGCGCCTCACCGCATGGATGAGACGCCCTCGGGAGGGAATGTCGCGCACAAGAAGGCGTTAGGATCGGGGAATCGTCCTCCCTGAAAGGGTTTGTTGCAGATACGTTGTAAGATTTTGTTTTGTCTTCTTAATCCCGAGCTTTCTCCGGATATTCTTCCGATGGACGATTACCGTCTGATATGAAAGCTTCGTCGCCTCGGCGATGTCACGAGAACTCTTTCCCTCTCTGATCATGTTGCATATCTGGACTTCTCTGTCGGTGAGCCGCACGTCGCTCGTAGCCAGATTGATACCGAAATAGGACGTGATGTGACGAATGCTGAAATCGAGGGTATCCAGAATCTGCTCGTGAGCGCGGGAAAGCCCCAGGCCGCGAAGATCTTCCATGAGCGGATAAACTGTCAGACGGAAGTTTTCCGAAATTCGCTCTTCCAGGTCCTTCTTCTGATCGGAGAAGTCGCTGATCAAGAGGCGCATGGCTTCATTGGCCTTCTTGATGCTTTTCTGCTGACGATTGGTAAGCTCGGTCAATTCGTCGGTCCGGCGCTTGCGTTCCCGCATCTGCGATTCCAACTCGTTGTTGCGGGCCAGAAGTCGTTCGTTGGCTTCGGCCAATTCCGCGTCGCGCTTTCGTCGCTGGGTGATGTCGACCGCGCTTATCACGATCCGATGATTGCCGTCCGACCGGTAGTCGAGCACGCCGCCGCACACGGCCAACCATACGGACTTGCCTTTCTTGTGAACAAGCTCAACATCGTGATTGCTGAAAAAGCCCTGTTTGGGGAGATCTTCGTTGCTCGATGTGATTTTGTCGCGCCACTTTTCAGGCAGTAGCTCATGAAGCGAAATCGCGTCGGGCAATTCATCGGGACGATAACCGAGAAGACCCGCGAGACGTCGATTCGCGCTCCGTTCCTGACCAAACAGATCGAATACGGCAAGAGCCGGGCCGGGGCCGGTCATCAGTTTTTCAAACGTTTCCGCGGCGGCCTGCCGGTGTTTCTCCAGTTCGATACGTTTCTTGACGTCCGCCTTGGTCTTCTTGTCCGCAAACTCCGCTTCTTCGTCGATGCGCGCCGGCGCTTTCTTAAGATCGTCGCCGGAGAGGGTGAGGGACTTCTCGAGCTCCTTCTCGTGGGAGCGGTCCTTGAGCACAAGACATATGCCGCCGACCGAGCCGTCCGCGTTACTGAAGACTTCACCGGTGGCCAAGACGTCGAATACCTCGCCGCTTTTGCTTATCCCGATCGTTTCGGTCTCCAGGCTCTTGCCCTTCAAAACGGGACGGAGTCGCTTCTTGAGTTTGGAACGTTCGTCCTCTTTGATGAAAAGGAGATCGGAACCGATCAGCTCGTCCTCAGTCCATGCAAACATTCGTTCAAAGGACGTATTGACGTGGGCCACGCGCAGGTCTGCGTCCAATACCGCCAGACCGTCGGGCAAGGACGCTTCCAACGCGGCGAATCTGTTTTCCGCCTCCTGCAATTGTTGACGAACGTCTTCCGATGTGTCTGCGCCGTGTTGTGTTCTTCCAGCCATGTGTCACACTCCGAATGCAACGTCTCAGGGGTGCGGTTCCGGACCGCATGCCGGGCGCTCCGATGGATCCGAGCTCCATACTACGGGACCTCCATGGTCCGGGTGCTCCGCCGGGCGCCGGGGAGGGCGCTGAATTCCGAACAGGGTAGAATCTCGCAAAATCGCGTATCGATGAGCGCCGGCATCTCCAAGCCGGAAGGAGAAGCGATTCACGAAACGGACCGTCCCACATGAAGCGCTTTGGTCGAAGTCGGAAATACACCCGGCGCACCGCTTGCGCGGTTCCTACGTGAGGTAAGACGACTTCCGCACAACAACCCAAAAATCATCCCAAAAGCCTTTCGCCGACAGTTCCCCGGATTGACGGGGGGTATAATACTACCGTTTGACGAATGATGCAACAATGTTATCGGCTCATCGCAATCCTTTTTTCGTTGGCGCTTCTTCCCACTTTCGGCGTCTCCCTCATCGGTCCTCACGCACCTGGAATCGATCGGCGCCAAACTGCGAACTACACCATACATCCGATCGACTGTAAAACGTGTTTCCGTGGCGGAGTGAGCGAGGGGGTATACGGTTTTCCACGGCTCACGCCGATTTCTCTTAAATTACACACGATTCGTGAGGGTAGCCGACTCGACGCGGCGGAAAAAACCTCGGGACGCGGGAGTGAAGGGTTCCTTCGATCGTAACCGTTCACCGGGATAGCGACAAGCCATTGACATCTCGATGGGGGAGGCTTGGAGGGGGAGATGAGTCTCCCCCTCCATCCTCACC
>CAYLRL010000065.1:0-27487 GCA_964385875.1 uncultured Syntrophales bacterium | reverse complement strand
GAGTGGGGTGTGTTTTTCGCTTGACATTACTTTGATCAAAGTAGTTAGATCACACTTAAGGGTTGGCGAATGGAAATCAAAGAACGCCTCAAGCGCTTTCGAGCCCAACGAGGCATGACCATGAAGGCGTTGGCTGAGGCCGCGGGACTTTCCGAACCCTATATCAGTCAGCTGGAAAAGGGTTCGGCGACCCCCTCCCTGGGAACGCTCAAGAAACTCGCAGCCGCGTTGGACGTGAACATCGTCCGATTTTTCGCGGTCGAAGATGGTGAGCAGGACGTGGTCTGCCGGCGGGAACAGCGCCGCGAGATCGTCTACCCCGGGGGAAAAATACGAGCTCAACTCATGGTTACCAAGCTCAATAACAAGACGATCGAACCTCTCTACACCATCATCGAACCGGGCGGCGACACGCAGGATCCCTACTTCCACGCCGAAGGCGGCGAGGAGTTCGGCGTGCTCATCAAAGGCGAACTCCTTCTGACCGTCGACGGAACCGAATACAGACTGAAAAAGGGCGACGCGTTCTACTTTCGTTCGGACCGGCCCCATCGGTGGGCCAACCCCGGCACGGAGAGAACCGAGATCGTTTGGGTGATCACCCCGCCGACGTTCTAAATTCCTCTCACCGATCGCGTCCGGAGCGTTCGGTTCCCGGCATCGGCCGGCGAAATAAGGCCGCAAGCGGTAGGCTTTCCTGCCGACTCGAGAACGCACATCAACGGACGGCGAGGATGCGCACGAGCATCCAAGGGATCGGCGCGCGCTTTCGCCGACCAAAGGAGTGACGAAATGGGAAGAAGAACGACGTGGAGTATTCTTATCGCCCTCACGATCTGCCTGGCCGTTGTCGGATCGGCTGTCGCCGAAGACGTCTTGAAGATCGGTGTGATGTATCCGATGAGCGGCCCGCTCGCCTATACCGGCCAGCAATGCATGCGCGGCGCGAAGATCGCTCGGGATATGATCAACGAGGAAGGCGGGGTCAAAGGCAAAAAGGTGGAGTTCGTCGTCGGCGACTCGGTCTCTCCGAAAGACGCCATGGCCGAGGCCGAGCGGCTGATTACCATCGAGAAGGTCCCAGTCATATCGGGAGGGTACTCGAGCTCCAATTCCTTTGCCGCGTCGGATGTATGCGAAAGGCACAAAACGGTTTTCTGGATTACCACGGGCGTCGGCGATCCGATTACGTCCCGGGGGTACAAATACATCTTCCAACTGAACACCCGGGCCAGCCAGTGGGGGACCACCACCTCGGACTTCCTGGCGAAAACGGTCGCGCCGAAGCTCGGAATCAAGCCGAAGGAGTTCAAGCTTGCCCTGATTCACGAGGACTCGTTGTTCGGCACGATCATCGGCGACAACTGCGTCAAGCGGGCCGAGGAATTGGGTCTCAAGGTGGTTGAGCGGATCACGTACAGCCACAAGACCGTCGATCTTTCCTCGGAGATTGCGAAACTCAAGGCGGCCGGCGCGGACGGAATCGTTTCCATCCACTACGTAAACGACGGGAATCTCTTCTACGGCCAGGCCAAGCAGATGCGGTTGAACGCCAAGGTTCTCGTTGGGAGTGTTTTCTTCGGCCTGGATCAGTTCCAGGAAAAGTTCGGTGATCTGGTGAACTATGTCTGCGTGGTCGATCCGCCGACGCGTGTCGAGGCCTCCAAGATCGAAGAACCCGCGGCCAAAGTGCTCACCGAGTTCCGCAAGCGCTTTCGGGAAAATTACGAAGCCGCGCCGGGCGACCCGGGCTTCACCGCGTTTTGCGGAACCTACGTGCTGCTCAAGCATGTGCTTCCCAAGGCCAAAGCCTTCGATTCGGAATCTATCCGGAAGGCGGCTTTGGATCTGGATCTTCCGGAGCTCGGCACGCCGTTTGTCTTCGGCGTCGAGTTCGATGAACCTCCGTCAAAGACCGCCGGCGCCAACCTCAAGGCGTTTCCCGTGATCATGCAGTGGCAGGACGAAAAGCTCCTGGTGGTCTATCCGGAGAAGCTCGCGAGCGTCCCGGTGAAGCTGCCCATGCCCACGTGGAAAGAACGCAAGAAATAATCGGTCCGATCGGTCGGGTCCCGTCGGGGACCCGGCCCTCTCCGGGGGCGGCATGGTTACCCAAATAGCCCAAGTAACGATTAACGGACTCCTGCTCGGGAGCATCTATGCGCTCAACGCGGTGGGGCTCACCCTGATTTTCGGAGTGATGCAGATCATCAACTTCGCTCACGGCGAATTCCTGATGCTGGCCATGTACGCGGCTTTCTTCATCAATGTCTGGATGGGAGTAGATCCGTACGTGTCGATGTTGATCACCGCGCCGACATTCTTCCTCGTGGGGCTTGTTTTTCAGCGGGTTCTGATACAGCCGCTTCTGGATGCCCAGGAAATCGCCCAGATCTTCGCGACGGTGGGACTGGCCATCGTGCTCCAGAACGGCGCGTTATTCATTTTTTCCGCGGACTACCAGATCGTCCGAACCGACTATTCCCTCGAGTCGTTCGATCTGTTCGGTGTCTATCTGAGCCACACGCGGGTGTTCGCCGCGATCGCGGTCGTTGTTGTGGTTTTCTGCCTGCACCTGTTCATGAAGAAGACCTACCTGGGACGTGCCATCAGAGCGACCGCGCAGGATCGGAAGGCCGCGGCGCTTATGGGCGTCAATGTGCGGCGCGTCTATCTGGTGACCACCGGCGTGGGATTGGCCTGCGTGGGAATAACCGGTTCCGCGCTGTCGCCGGTCTTTGCGGTATTCCCGTCGGTGGGATCCCAGTTCGGGCTCATCGCTTTTGTGGTGGTCGTGCTGGGCGGCATGGGCAGTCTCGCCGGAGCGTTCGTCGGCGGGTTGATCATCGGCCTGGTGGAAGCCTTTTCGGGCTTTTTCCTCGATCCCGCGCTCAAGACGGTCGTGTACTTCGTGGTTTTCATTCTTATCCTGCTGGTGAAGCCTTCAGGCCTCTTCGGCAGCGCGGCGCGGGAGTCCGCGTGATGAGCGCGCGCCATTTCAAGGTGTTGGGAGCGGTCGGCCTCGTTGCGGTCTTTGCGACGCCGTTCTTCGTGGGCAATCCCTTCTATACGGATATCGTGATCACGATATTCTACTACGCGGCGCTCAGCCTTGCCTGGAATCTTGTCGGCGGATACGCGGGACAGTTTTCGCTGGGCCACACTGCGTTCTTCGGAGTGGGCGCGTACACGTCGACCTTGCTCTTCCTGAACCTCGGCCTGACGCCCTGGATCGGAATGTTTGTCGGCGGCGCGTTGGCTGCGGTCGTGGCGCTCGTTGTCTTCACGCCGTGCTTTCGATTGAAGGGGTTCTATTTCGCGTTGGCTTCGATCGCGCTGGCGGAGGTCCTTCGGATCCTCGCGGTCTACTGGCGCGGCTTGACCAAAGGGGGCGTCGGACTTCTGGTGCCCGTGAAACCGGATTGGCGCTTCTTTCTGTTCGAGAGCAAGGAGCCCTACCTTGTGTTCGCGTTTGCGCTGCTGGTCGTGATGGTCGGAGTAACCTATTGGTTGGGGCGATCCAGGTTGGGGCACTATCTCCAGGCGATCAGAGAAGACGAATCCGCGGCCAAGGCGGTGGGCATAAACGTGGTGTGGAGCAAGACCGTCATCATGATGGTGAGCGCCTTTTTCACCGCGGTTGGAGGATCCTTCTACGCACAGTACATGATGTTCATCGATCCCGAGATCGTCTTCTCGATGCATCTCTCGGTGCAGGTGGCGTTGTTCGCCATCATCGGCGGGGTTGCGACGGTCGCGGGACCCGTGCTCGGCGCGTTCCTCCTGGTTCCTCTCGACGCGGTC
The DNA here is from genome assembly GCA_964385875.1 of uncultured Syntrophales bacterium. Classification (GTDB taxonomy): domain Bacteria; phylum Desulfobacterota; class Desulfomonilia; order Desulfomonilales; family Desulfomonilaceae; genus CAYLRL01. The sequence continues at coordinate 23,683 of CAYLRL010000065.1, read as the reverse complement.
ATGAAGGGTTGGTTGGGAACGTTGTACGCGGGGTTGGGCTTCGTGGTCTACGGCGTGATCCTCATCGTGGTCGTGATGCTCATGCCCAACGGAATCGTGAAGACCGCGGAAAATCTGTTGCGGCGTCGTCGGTCCGAGACCGCGGAGACAATGACGGCCGAGGTCGAGACCGAGCTGCCTCCGCCCGCGGTCGAGCCGCCGGCGGGGGAGATTCTGCGGGTCGAGGGGCTGTGCAAGTCGTTCGGCGGTTTGCAGGCGATCGTCCAAATGGATTTGAGCGTGCGACGCGGCGAAATCGTCGGCGTGATCGGTCCGAACGGCGCGGGAAAGACCACGTTATTCTCGTTGATTTCGGCCTTTCTCAGCCCGGATCGGGGAAGCATCTCTTTTTGCGGTCGAGACGCGGTCTCTGTGGGCGCGCCGCATCGAATGTGCGCTTTGGGACTGTCCCGGACGTTCCAGGTGGTCCGACCGTTCATGCACTTGAGCGTCCTGGAGAATGTGACCACAGCGTGTCTTTTGCGGACACACCGAGTGTCCGAGGCGGAGGAGAGGGCCCTCGATGTGATCCGGTTCGTGGGCCTCGGGCACGTCGCGGACAAGCCTGCGTCGGGCCTGACTTTGGCCAACCGCAAGCGGGTGGAATTGGCGAGGGCGCTGGCCACTCGGCCGTCCCTCATCCTCCTGGACGAGGTCATGGCCGGCCTTAACCCGAGTGAGATCAATCAGATCATCGAACTGGTTCGCCGTATATCATCCACGGGAGTCACTCTCGTGGTTATCGAACACGTCATGAAGGCGGTCATGGCGCTGAGCGACAGAATCGTGGTCATCAATTTCGGTCAAAAGATCGCGGAAGGGACGCCGTCCGAAATCGTCGCGAATCCTTTGGTCATCGAGGCCTACCTGGGTAAGGAGGCCGAGACTATGCTTGAAATCCGCGACCTGAAAGTGAACTACGGCGATCTTACGGCTCTATCGGACTTGCGTCTGAGCGTCGACGCCGGATCGATCGCCGCGCTCGTCGGCTCGAACGGGTCCGGCAAGACCACGTTGATCAATACGATCTCCGGACTGCTCCGCCCCTCCACGGGGAGTGTGCTCTACGAGGGAACGCGGCTCGAACGCGAGCCGCCGCACCGTATCGTGGAACTGGGCGTGGTACAGGTCCCCGAAGGGCGCCGACTCTTCCCGCAGATGACTGTGCTCGAAAACCTTTTGATGGGGGCTTACCCGCATCGGGCCAGAGGTCACGCGGACGAGACCCTCGAAATGGTCTTCGATCTCCTGCCGAGGCTCAAGGAGCGGACCGGACAGCACGCGGGAACGCTCTCGGGCGGTGAGCAGCAGATGGTCGCGCTGGGTAGGGGACTCATGGCGCGGCCCCAACTCCTTATCCTCGACGAACCGTCCCTGGGGCTCGCTCCGGTGGTGGTCCGGACCATATTCGAGACCGTCAAAGAAGTGAAGAAGACCGGAATTACCGTCCTGCTGGTCGAACAGAACGTGCGGCAGGTCCTGTTGTTCTGCGATCGGGCCTTTGTGTTGGAGAACACGCGCATCAGCCTTGAAGGAAACGGCTCGGATTTGTTGGAGAATCCCCATGTCCGAGAGGCCTACTTAGGAATGTGAAACGAAGAGGGAGTTGAATGGAATCGTCCGGCACAAAATTCAAAGCGGCGGCGATCCTTGCCGCATCGAGTCCCTACGGTAAGGATCAAACAATCGAGAAGGCTCTCGCCCTGATGAACGAGGCCGCCGAACAAGGGGCGCGGCTCGTGGTCTTCCCGGAAACCTTCGTGCCCTATTATCCCTGGTGGATATGGATGGCGTTGAATAATCCCCGGCGGCTCGAGCTCTACCGGAAACTCTACGATAACTCTTTGGAGGTACCCGGGCCGGAAATCCAGCGCGTAGCCGAGGAAGCGGCCAGGCGCGATATCTTCGTCACCCTCGGTCTGAACGAACGGGACGGCGGAACCATCTACAACACGCAGGCTTTTATCGACGAGCGCGGCCGCTTCCTGGGAAAACGTCGCAAGCTCATGCCTACCGGCGAAGAAAAAACCGTGTGGGGTTGGGGCCAGGGAAACGATCTGGTCGTGTACGACACGAGCCTGGGCAAGCTCGGCGCCTTGATCTGCTATGAGCATTCGATGGCGCTGAGTCGGTTCACGCTCTACGCCCTGGGCGAACAGATCCACGTCGCGAACTGGCCCGGCGCGAACTTCAAGAGCCAACCACGGGACCGATCCCGCATCATCGACGCGGCCATGCGGCACACCGCGTTCGAGGGGCAGGTATTCGTGGTGTTCTCCTCGTCAATGCTGACCGCGGACGAGGTCGAGATCTACCACGAGATGGACCCCTCGACGAAAGGCTCGTTGGAACCGGGCGGCGGAATCGCCGGCATCGTCGATCCGCTCGGCAACTACGTCGTAGGGCCGGTCGAACACGAAGAAACGGTATTGGTCGGCGAAATCGACTTGGATCTGATCACGTCGGCCAAGCATATGGTCGACGCGGTCGGACATTATCATCGGCCGGATATCTTCTCCCTGGAGGTCGACCGACGCCCGAGACCTGCGCTGAATGGTCCTTCGGCCGGCCCCGGCGACGCCGAGTTCACTCCCCGAGCGCCACGGGAAACAGGCTTGCCCGACGATACGTCCGAACGATAGCCGCAGGACTTCACAGGGAAAAAGGCGCTTTTCTCCGGTTGGAAAGATCGGTATCATGGACGGTCATTCCAAATACGTTTCGAAGCCGAGCAAGGGGATCGCGCGCGACGCCTTACCAATGGCCGTCCCGCGGATACGCCGAAGAAGAGAGATCATGCCGCCCTCGACGGGGCGGATTCGGAGGAAAAGTCTGATGAAGCGCTCTGAGCGAACCATTCCCGTCACACCATCCGCATATTCCTATCCGTTGATTATCAAGCAGCTGCTCCACACGCCGATTTTGTACGCCCCCGATCAGGAGATCGTCTACCGCGATCTGGTTCGTCACACGTATCGAGATTTGTACGACCGAATCAACCGACTGGCGTCGGGTCTGGCGTCATTGGGCATCGGACCGGACGACACCATCGCAGTGCTCGACTGGGATTCCCACCGCTACCTGGAGTGCTTTTTTGCGATTCCCATGATGGGCGCGGTTCTCCATACGGTGAATATTCGCCTCTCGCCGGAGCAAGTGCTGTTCACCATGAACCACGCGGAAGATACCGTCGCGCTCGTCCATGAGGAGTTCCTGCCGCTCCTCGAGGGGATCGCCGACAAGCTCGAGACGGTTAAGACCTTTATTCTCATCAAAGACGGTCCTGAGGCGCCCTCAACGTCTTTGACCGTGACCGCGGAATACGAAGATCTGCTGCGGGCCGCGTCCGGTTCGTACGAGTTCCCCGACTTCGATGAAAATCGCCACGCCACGCTCTTCTACACAACCGGGACAACCGGCGATCCCAAGGGCGTCTATTTCAGCCATCGGCAGCTCATCCTTCACGCGCTGGGAGTCGGGATTGCGGTCGCGGGGCTTACAGCGCCGGGGCGATTCCAGTCGGGCGATGTGTATATGCCCATTACGCCGATGTTCCACGTGCACGCGTGGGGCTTCCCCTATTTGGCGACGTTGCTCGGCGCGAAGCAGGTCTATCCGGGCAGGTACGATCCGGCGACGATTCTCGACCTCATCGACCGGGAGAAGGTAACCTTCTCGCACTGTGTGGCGACCATTTTGCACATGATTCTCAACCATCCGAACGCCGAGAGCGTCGACCTGAGCGGGTGGAAGATCAACACCGGCGGTATGGCGCTGCCTCGAGGACTGGCCGAGCAGGCCATGGACCGGGGGATCGAGATCTTCCACGGGTACGGCCTCTCCGAGACCTGCCCGATCCTCACCCTGGCCAACATCAAACCGCGCATGATGGATTGGGATCGGGAACGACAGCTGGACTATCGCACCAAGACCGGCTTTCCGCTCCCGTTTGTGGATCTGCGGATCCTCGACGATGAGGGAAATCCTGTGCCGCGAGATGGGGAATCTCCGGGCGAGATCACGGTTCGGACACCCTGGGCGGTGCAGGGCTACTTCAAATCGACCAACAGGTCCGAGGAACTCTGGCGCGGGGGACGCCTGCACACCGGCGACGTCGCGGTCCAGGATGAAGAGGGGTACGTGCAGATCACCGACAGGCTCAAGGATACCATAAAGAGCGGCGGGGAGTGGGTCTCTTCGCTCGAGTTGGAAAGCCTCCTCAGCCGTCACCCGGGCGTCTCAGAAGTTGCGGTGGTTGGGGTGTATGACGAGAAATGGGGCGAGCGCCCGGCAGCGTTGATCATCCCGGTCGACCACGAAGCCGGCAATCTCACAGGAGAGGCGCTCAAGCAATTTCTCATGCAATTCGTCGAACAGGGGACCATCTCGAAGTGGGCCGTGCCCGACGTCTTTCGCTTCGTCGACGAGATCCCCAAGACCAGTGTCGGCAAGATCGACAAGAAGCTTATCCGCCGCAACTTACGTTCGTAAGTCCGTTCGGGCGCCGCTCCGTCTCCGCGGGCGAATAGGGCATGGCGGCGTATCGTCGGCGCGGGTATAATGCCCCCCGGCACGTTTAATTGCATCGAGGAGGTACGGAATGAAGAAGTTAATCGTGATAGCCGCCGTGCTCACGGCCTTCCTTGGGTCGACCGCGGTTTACGCGGAAGAATCCAAGGGGACGATCACCGTGGTCTTCAAGGAACTCCGAAACGACAAGGGGCGCGTCGGCGCTGTCCTCTTCAAGGGTCCCGAGGGATTCCCCAAAGACAAAAAGAAGGCCGTCACAGCCGACCGGGGCCCCATCAAAGACAAGGTGGGAAAAGTCGCCTTCAAAGACCTGCCTTATGGGGAATACGCAGTCGCAATCATCCACGATGAAAACGAAAACGGCGAAATGGACTATTCCGCGCTCGGCCTCCCCGAAGAAGGGTACGGCTTTTCCAACAACGCCAAGGGACTACTCGGGCCCCCCGACTACAAGGACGCGGCCTTCAAGCTGGACAAACCCGAACTGACCCTGACCATCAACCCGAACTACTAGGAACGGATTGCGCCGGGAGGGCGGCTCTTTTGGAAAAAGCCCCCTCCCGGAAGGCGCCGTCCCCGGGCCTTATTCCGGCCGACGGTCTTTCTCCGCGGCTTCACGGTCGCGGAGTCTGATCATTCGGTAGATCGCCCAGCCCGCGCCGTACCCGAAGAGCAGGACTCCAAGGGCCGCGTCCCAGTTCAGACCGACCACGTGAGGCGGATGTTCGATGATTCTGAAATTGCGGAACGCGTCGTACGCGGCTCGAACGGCCAGACCGCCACAGGCGAGGAGGACGATCCCGAGGAAGAGCTTGTTGGTCGTGAAGCTCTTCGCCGAGTCGCGCAACATCTTCTGCGCGTCTTCGCGTTCCTTGTCGGACCAGGGCGAGTTCTTGGAATCACGATCTGAGGACATCGACTCGGGGTTGTTTGCGGAGAACCGCGAAGGACGGCTTTTCGCCGACGCGTCCTCCGCGGTTCAAAGTTGATGGAAAACTATCCCTTGATCTCGTTGATCTTCTCTTCGAGCGCCGGCACAACGTCGAAGAGGTCGCCCACGATGCCGTAATGAGCGGCCCTGAAAATGGGCGCCTTTGCGTCCTTGTTCACCGCGACGAGCAGGGGCGAGCCCTTGATCCCGCCGAGGTGCTGAAATGCGCCGCTGATGCCGAGCGCGAGGTAGACCTTCGGTTTGACCTCGACCCCGGACGTGCCCACCTGGTGATACTTGGGGAGCAGCCCTTTGTCCACGATCGGTCGGGAGCACGCGAGGACGCCGCCCATGGCTTCGGCCAGGCCCTCGAACATCTCGAGGTCTTCCTCGTCGCCGATGCCGCGGCCCACCGCCACGACCACGTGCGCGCCTGCGATATCCACGTCGCCTTTTTCCGCTTCCACATAATTCAGGAAGCGTTTCTTGAAAGCGTCTTCGGTCAACGGGCAATCGAGTTTTTCGACAGCGCCTTCGCCGGCGGTCGGACTTGCGGAGGCGTCGAATGATCCCGCGCGCAGGCTGAGCACGATCTTGTCGGCGCCCTTGAACGATACCAGCGCGTTGACCTTGTAGCTGTACATCTGACGCAGCGCCTTCACCGCGCCGCCGTCCGCCTCGATCCCAATACAGTCCGTGGCGAGCGCCGCGTCGAGGGCCACCGACAGTCCCGGCGCAAGGTCAAGCATCGAGTTAGAATTGCTCATAAGCAGCACGAACGGGGCGCGTTCCTGCAGTACGGGAACCAGCGCCTTGGTATAGATCTCCGAGTTGACCTGTTCAAGCCGCGGATCGTCCATCGCCAGTACCTTGGGACAGTGCTTGGCGATCTCTTGGGCCATGGCGCCGGTATCACTTCCGAGAAGAAGGCACGCCAATTTCCCGCCGAGCGCCCCGGCGAGCGTTCGCCCCGCTGCCAGCGCCTCGAACGTGCCGTCACGCAGGTGTCCTTTCCGATGCTCGGCCAGTACGAATACCTGTGTCATCCGGCGATACCTCCCTTCTCCTTGAGTATTTCCGCAAGACGCGCTGCAGCTTCTTCCGCGCTGCCCGATATGATCTCCGCGCCTTCGCCCTCCGGCGGCAGCGTGATGCTTTCGATGACGACCCTTGAGCCGTCGGGGCCGGCTTCGGCCGGGTCCACGCCGATATCGCCGAGTTCCATGACCGGAATGTCTATGCCGGCGACTTTGCGAACCGCGCGGATGGAGACGAACCGCGGCTCGTTCAAACCGGTGGCCACGGCGACCACCGCGGGGAGGTCCATGTCGAGCGCTTCGGAGAGGCCTCCCTCAAGCTCTCTGATTATGTTGAGTTTTCCGTCCTGCGGATCGACCTTATGCACCAGCGTGGCCGACGGAACGCCGAGCATCGCGCCGAGCATCCCGCCCAGCTGCGCCGCGCAGTCGTCGTCCGCCTGAGTACCCATAATGACTAGGTCGCACGGTCTGCCTTGGATGAACTTGGCCAGGATTCGGGCCGTCGCGTAGCCGTCGGAGCCTTCCGCGGCCTCGTCGCAGATGTGAACCGCTTCGTCGGCGCCTCGAGCCAGGGCTTCGCGGAGCATCTCCTCCGCGTCTTCAGGAGCGACGCTCACCACGGTGACTTTGCCCCCGGCCTTCTCTTTGATCTGCACGGCCTCTTCGATAGCGAACCGGTCCCACTCGTTGACGTCGAAGTCCAGGTCGTCCTTTTTGATGTCGGACCCGCCGGAGTCGACGGCGACCTCTGCCTCAGACGTGTCCGGAACCCATTTGAGGCATACGATGATGTCCATTTGACCTCCCCGAACCAACGGAATCGCCGCGGCCTATCAGGCCGAACAGCGATCCACCAGTTCCACCATGTCGATAACTTCTATTTTGCCTTCATTGCCGGTGGTCTTGACCGCATCCTCGAGGTTGATCAAGCAGAAGGGGCATGCGGTCACAATCACCTGAGATCCGATTTCCTCAGCCATCCGCACACGGCGTTCGCCCATGCGTTCGGTTTCTTCTTCGTTCTCGTACCAAATCAGCAGTCCGCCGCCGCTGCAGCAGAAGCTCCGTGTAAAGGAGCGCTCCATCTCCCGCAGGCGCATGCCCGGTATGGCGTTGAGCGCCGCGCGAGGTTCGTCGTATATGCCGTTATGTCGGCCGAGATAGCAGGGATCGTGATAGGTGACCGTCCGTCCGGCCAGGTACTCGCCCGAGAGCTTCAGCGAGCCGTGCTTGAGGAGTCGCGCGATCAGCTGGGAGGAATGAACGACCGGAAACTTCACCGGATAGTCGTTTTTGATCGCATTGTACGCATGGGGATCGAACGCGACGATCTCCTTGAAATTTCGTTCCTCGAAGGCCGCTACATTGGCTTGGGACACTTTCTCGAAGAGCCCTTCTTCGCCGAGTCTTCGAATCTCGTTCCCCGAGTCGCTCTCATCCTTGCCGAGTATCCCGAAGTCGACCGAAGCCCGACCAAGGATCCGGGCGAACGACTTGGAAATCTCCTGAACTCTCGGGTCGAACGACCCGCAGCTATCGACGAAAAACAGGCACTCGGTCGATTCGCCCTTCTTGATCTCTCGGACCTCGACGTCTTCAACGTCTTTGGCCCACGCGCCGCGCTTGGTTTTGGTCCCGCCGTATGCGTTCCCTTTCTTATTGATCTGTTGCATGGGCTTCTGGAGCGACTGTGGGATATTGCCCCGCTCCACGAGGTATCGGCGCATGTCCACGATCTTGTCGATATACTCGATGAAGATCGGACATTCCTGTTCGCACGCGCCGCACGTGGTGCACGCCCAGATCTCTTCTTCGGAGATGATATCCCCGGTGAACTCCGTGTCGTCCGATTTCGGCGGAGAGCCCACGATCGGATAATGCTCATACGCGTAGTCCCTCGACTTGATGCTGATCATCCGGGGGCTCAAGGTGCGGCCGACCGTAGTCGCGGGACAATTGTCCGAACATCGCCCGCAGTCCGCGCAGGAATAAAAATCGAGCACGTGCTTCCAGGTGAACTGTTTGAACGAGCCGGCGCCCACTTGGTCCAGTTCCATCCAATCGTCCACGCCGTATCGAACGGGTTTGATCGCCCCCTTGTCGAGCTTGCCGAAAAAGACGTTCGGCAGCGCGGTGATCACGTGGAAATGCTTCGATATGGGGAGATAATTGAGAAGCCCGAAGAAGACCAGAATATGAGCCCAATAGCCGCCGATATGGAGGCTGTTGATCGCGGACTCGCTCGCGGCCGACATGAACGCGGCGCCGAGATTCGACGCGGGGAAGAGTAAGGCCGAATGATGTTGCGCTCCGCCGATGACCGCGCTGCCGTCGTAGATCATGTCCGTGACCATCAGCGCGGAAACCAGACCGAGGATGATGTACGCTTCCGCGCCGTGGCCCTCCGACCCCTCGGGATGTTTGTACCGCTCCGGCTGAAAGACCGCCCGCCGTACGATTGCGACGATGCAGACGAGGAGCACGATCAGGACGGTATAGTCTTTTAGGACGTCGTAGGCGAAACCTGCGCCGCCTCCCAGCAACGGGAGATGGAAGTCCGCGTCGAAGCCTCTCCCGATGAGCGTCAAAGATCGCAGGGAGAGGATGAGAAATCCCGCGAAGAGCAGAATGTGAAGGTAGCCCGCGACGGGATACCGCGGCTGCCGAGCCTGTCCGAAGCCGTAGACGAGGAGGAGTTTGAGCCGTTCGCCCAACCGGTCGAAGCGGTTGTCCGGCGCGGCTTCCCGCAATACGGCAAACCGTTTGTAGAGCACATATGCGAAAACACAAAGCGCGACCACGAGAACAGCCGACGCAACGTACGGCCCGGGAATACCCGCGACGGAAGCGTCGGCCGGCTCAAGCACATTCATGGATGACTACCTCATCTAGGGATGACGTTCGGTGTCGGGACCTCACGGAGCTTCCGTTGCCTCCGGAGGCGCCGATTGCCCACGAGGACGTCTTCGGAGCGCGCCTCCCCGGATCGGCGGTCTCGCGCGGATTTTTCCGGTTCGGTCCTCTCGCCCGGCGATCAACTCGTGAGGACGGCAAGGATGGTCGCCGGCTTGTCTCCGTGAGCCCTCACCAGGTGCATGCTCGACGAGTCGTAATAGATGCAGTCTCCCGGCTCGAGCACTTCACGGGTTTCTTCGATCAGGACTTCCATCTCGCCGTCCAAAACATAAATGAACTCCTGCCCGTCGTGAGACGACGGCTCGTCGGACGACGCCGGCAGCAGCTTGACGATAAACGGTTCCATCTTACGGCCCTGCTTTTCGGAGGCGAGCGCTTCGTACACATAGCCGTGGCGAGCCTCACGGGACTCGCCGAACCGCGCGAACCGTTGACGTTCCGACGCGCGAACGATGGTAAACGGCTTCTTACCCGGCGAAATAACCTCCGTCATGGTCATGGACAGCGCCTTGCTGAGCTTGATCAGCTTGCCCAGAGGCAGCGTCGCTTCTTCGGACTCGACCTTCGCCAGCGCGTCCGCGTCTATGCCGGTTTTGGCGGACAATTCCTCGAGCGTAAAACCGCGCTCATCGCGGGCGGCACGGATGCGCTTACCCACCTCGGCCGCCGGATCGGATTCCGCGGAATCGGCCGCGGCCGCGTCGGCACGAGGATCCGTCAGGAGGTCTTCGCCGGCGTGCTCGCCGTACTCGTCAACCGTATCTTGCAGATCTTCCATGGAAGATCGGTCTTTTTCTTCGTCCATTGCTCACTCCTCAGCGTATCTCGGAGAGGCCTTGCCTTTACATGGATCGGCCCGGAACTCCGACGCTTCTCGCTATGACGATGCGTTGCACTTCGGACGTTCCTTCGCCGATGTCCAGGAGCTTCTGATTGCGGTAATGCCGTTCGACCGCGTAGTCTTTCATCAGCCCGTAGCCGCCGTGCATTTGCACCGCGTGATTGGCCGCCCGATAGTAGGTCTCGGAGCAGACCAGCTTGGCCATTGCCGAGATCTTGGATTCGAGCTTACCTTTGTCCATCTGCCAACAGGCTTTATACAGCAGAAGCCGCGCCATCTCGATTTCCGTCGCCATGTCCGCGATCTTGAACGCATTCGCCTGGAACGACCCGATCGGACGGCCGAACTGCTTGCGCTTTTTCGAGTAGTCCAATGCCAGCTCGAATGACCCCTGCGCCCCGCCCAAGCCCATCGCGCCGATCGAAAGCCTCCCGCCGTCAAGCGTTTGGAGCATCTGATGGAAGCCCTCGCCACGCGCTCCGAGGAGATTCTCTTTCGGCACGCGGCAGTCCTGAAACGTGAGCAGGCCGGTATTGGAGGAGCGCCAACACATCTTGCCGTGCATGGTTTCCGCAATGAAGCCCTTGGTTCCGTTCTCGACCAGGATGCAGCTGATCTCGGGTTTGCCGCTGTCTTTGGTTCCCGTTACGCACTGCACCACGCAGACCGCGCTCATATCGGTGCTGGAATTGGTAATGAATATTTTACTCCCGTTGATGACCCATTCGTTTCCGTCGAGCACCGCGGTGGTCTGCGACGCGCCCGCGTCGGAGCCGGCATCCGGTTCGGTCAGGCCGAAGGAGGCCAGAATCTTACCAAGACACAGGTCCGGGAGCCACTTTTTCTTCTGCTCTTCATTGCCGAAATAGTAGATCGGAGCTATGCCCAGAGAATTGCCCGCAGCAATGGTCGCCGCCTGAGAGCCGTCGATGCGGGCGACCTCCTCTACGGTAATGATATAGTTGAGGTATCCCGCTTCACTGCCGCCGTACTCCTCCGAGACAAAGGGACCGAAGAAATCCAGTTCACCCATTTTGCGCGTGAGATCGTACGAGAATTCTTCCTTGTCGTCCAACTCCTGTGCGATGGGAGCGATCTCTTTCTCGGCGAATTCCCGGACCACCTTCCGTGTGAGTTGCGCATCCTTGGGAAGCTCAAAGTTCAGCGACATCCTAGAAACCCCCTTGAAACAGGTTGGTGTATCGGTCGGCCGTGCCGGAACGCACGTGCGCGCGACCTTCTGAAGCGGTCGTTTTTGTTCAGAGGAGTGTACTACCGGTGCGTGATGTCGGCGCCGTATCGGTCCAACCGCCCCCGTAAGGCCAACGCCGCGCCGGCAGGAATTTGAACGCAATCAATGGTTACTTCCCGCATCGAGCGGAATCCCGAACCGACTAACCCGACAATAATTAACAGATGCCGAAGTGGATTGTCAAAAGGAATTCGAATGGATGCCGAGAGTCTCTATCGCGTCGTCCCCCGGACGCGGTCGCTGTTCAACGGTTTATGTCCGGTGGTTCGGTTGTGTGAACACCGGTTCGTACTCACCGGAAGGACAAAGGGCGTGTCCGGGAAAAGGGAAGGAAATCCGAAGCTTCTTGACCTGTCTGAAAACTTTTGTTATCATTTCGGATGCCTAACGGCATCGCCGCGCCGTCCTGCGAATGCGTCCCCTGCGACGCGGGATCGCCGAGCGTGGCAAAAGAGACGCAAAGATCCGACTCTTGGCCGCTGTCGCGTGCCCGGCGGACTATGCGTCGCGCGTGACCGCTTCACCGAGGAGGCCGCCGGCATGAAGATCTTGAAAGCCATAACCCTTTTGGCCGCTCTCATGTGCGCGGTGCAGGCCTGTTCGCAGGTCGACACGGAACAGTATGAAAAGAAACTTCAGGCCGCGTCCGAACAAGTGAACCAACTCCGGGAAGAGCTCGCAGCCGCTCGAGACCAGCTGGCCGAGCAGGAAAACCGGAACCGCGCCCTGACCGAACAAGTGGAATCGCTCAAACAGCGTCTTCAGAAGCCCGCGCCGCGTCGCGGCGGTCGCTCGGGAGGCCCGGAAGCGGAGGCGCGAATCAAGCTGCTCGGCGCCAGGGCGCTCGCGGAGCATCGGGCCGAAGCGCTCGGCAAACGCCTGGATCGGCTGAAGGAGGATCTGAAGCAAAAGGAAGAGGCCCTCGAATCGATTCGGTCGGAGGCCCGTGAAAAGGGCGTTGAGGTCCAAGAATTGCAGACGCGGCTTCGGTCCCTTCAAGAGGCCGAAGGAGCGCGATCCGCGGAATTGAAACAACGGCTCGACGCCATACGCTCCGAACTGGAGGAACGCTCGAAAGTCTCCAACCAGTTGCGGCGTCAGGTCAAACGGAACGAGGAATTGGTCGAAACGCTCAATAGGGCGGTCGCTGACGCGCGACAACTGAAAGAGAAAGCCGAAGCCGACGTGGAACGCCTCATCGAAGAGCGAACCCGTCTTAGCGAACAGGTTGAAGAGGCACAGGCCGAAATCGAGCGCATGCAGGATCTGGCCGAACGTTCCCGCGCGGAAATCTCTCGGTGCACCGAAGAAGTGGAGTCGCTGCGCACCGCGCTCATTCAACGGGAAGAGCAGATCGCCAAATTGAGGGAAACGATCGAGAGCATCGCGGCGCAACCTCAAGCCGCGCCCGGTCGGGATCAGGCCGCAGCCGAGGCCCAACAGCCTACGTCCGAGCCGAGCACCCTCGATATGCTGCTCAGGGGCCCTCAACGGGTGGAAGAATCGGAACCGGATCGGTCAAAGCTCTACTAGCGGGGCGTCTTGGTCGAGGTCCTTCCGGGAGCGCCGGCCCAGGCCGAGGCCCCCTCGAGGAAACTCAGCGAGTTGATATCCGCTCCCCGGAGGTAACGGGCAAACCCCGAGAGCGCGGATCGGAGCTCGCCCACGCCGTGTCGTCCCAACCGTAACCGCGACGCCACTTCTTCGGTCGCTGTCATCCCACGGTTCACCAAGGCGAGGGTCTCGGCGGAGAGCTTGACGGCGTGGTTCTCGGCTTCGGCGCAGGACTCATGGACCGCGCCGCCCATCGCCGGTGAAAAGACCGCAGCCTCCCCCGGGCGGAATTCCTTCCCGCACTCCGGACATGAATCAAACCGCGGACCGTGGCCGAGAAGCGTCAGCAAGCGAATCTCGAAGAGCATGAATCGTACGGGATTCACCGGCGCCCGGTCGAGTTCCCGGAGGGCCGCGAGAATCAAATCGAAGATGCCCGGATCGGGCTGATCCTCACCCATGAGCAGCGACGCCAACTCGAGCGCATAGGTGGCCGCCGAAACCTTTTCGATATCCGATCTGACGCCGAGGAATCCTTCGATCACCTCTGAGTCGTCGATCCAGACGAGGTTGTCTTTCCGGCGGGAACGCACGGCAAGCTCCACCAGGGAGAAGGGCTCCATGTGACCGCCGAATCGGACGCGGCTCTTTCGGGCGTTTTTCGCTATCCCTCGGAGCCACCCGAGCTCGCGGCTGAAAAAGAGCACGAGCTCGTCGGCTTCGCCTCGTTCGCGTTTGACAAGTATAAGAGAGAGCGCCACAATCGACCCCGGTTACCCAGTCACGTCCGTGCCCGATCGAGACTAAGCCGGTCCGGGATTTCCGTCAAGGACGGAGGACTTCGCGCTTCGGCGGGCGGGACGGTCGGAGAGCGCCCATTTGATCCCCGCAGGACCCTTCGGCGCGGCTATCGGAACGCGGGCGCGCGGCCGTACACTCGATGTGTAGCGACCCACTTCTTCTGGTAATCGATGAATCTGCGCACGGCTTCAGCGTCGCCGGCTTCCGTGGCAAGATCGTCGAGAGCCCGAGCCGCGGTCGCTCGCATCTCACGATTCATCACCAAAACCACCGCCGCCGCCTTTTTCAGGACCTTCCGAGCGGCCGGCGCTCCTTTTAGCTCCAGGATAACGAGTGTGTTGATCCCCCAAGGCCGGAGTTGCGGTATGCCCATTCCGCGAGACGAGTCGATCGCGGCCTTCAAGGAGCGATAATCGGTCATGTCGTCGAGGCAGGCGAGGGCGGTTCTGAGCAGGTCGATACGCCGACCGGCGAGCTTCACGAACGCCTCCGCCTTTGATTCGGAGCCGTCCTCCGCTGGCCCGTCCAAGCGGGCCAGTTCCCGGGCGCCCATCCTCTGAAAAGTCATTCCCCAGGTGAGGAATTGGACGCCGCCCGGCTCGTCGAGCAATTGTCTGCCCAAGGATATGATGCGACGATAGATGGTTTTCGCCTTCCCGACCTGGTCTCGATTCTCGAGGATGCGGCCTTTTTTGATCGCGGCTCGGACGTAATCCCTCAAGATGTCCCATGGAACGGGGCGCCGTCGATCGGAGGGACTCGCGGGGAAATCCCCGTGGTAGATGGTGAGAAATCCGCCTTCGCTCATTTGCGCGGCCTTGAGCAGGACGTTCACCCCCCGTGCGTTCCAGTGAATTCCTTTCGGGTCCCGCTCACGTTTATGGAGATTTTCCAGCTCCTTGTACAAGTCTGCGGCCGATCCCTCCCGCGGCATGGGCGCGAGGTCGATGTCTTCCGTTCCCGGGAGGCCGATCGTGCCGAGGATGTCGACCGCGGTTGCGAATCGCATCGCGACGGCGTTCTGTTCATCGGTGGGATAGCGTTCATTGGATCGGACGAGGTAACGAATGGTGATGGGCCGTTCGAGCAGCCAGCGTCCGTCTTCGAGTACCCAGAGGAGGGTCATACGCAGGTCCGCGGGACCCGGATACTCGGCCGAGAGACTCGGTCCCGTGAATCGAAGCGTCGCCTGAAAGCGCCGGGTCTTTCCATCCTCCGACTCCATTTGTTCGTCAAGCTCGGATCCCCGGAACTCCATGGACGTGCTCTGATACCGGTTGAGGAAGGCCTTCACCTCCTTTTCGCCGATTTCTTTGCCCTCGACGATGTCCGGATGGATATTCTCGACGAGTTGTGCGGCATTGCCGTTCGTGAAGAAATTCGCAAAGCGCTTGACCGCCTCGTCCGGAGACTCAGCGCCGCCGAGGAACGAGAACAGGCCCACAAGCGCAAGGCATGCGCACGCGCAAAACGTCCGTCCTTCGACTGAGCTCGGGAAATCAAGCGCGCCGTTCGACCGAGATATCCGAAATGCGTCGACGTTCATCACCACCGCCGTCGATGAAAATTGCCGCCTCTTTATCGTGTTCGGACATTGAGTTCAAGAGGATTGTGAAGGGGGGGAATGTCCGCCATATCCCCCGGCCCCGGTGGATTCAGTCGATAAGCCCTTCGGCTTCCAATGACCTGATGAACGGCAGGGTGATTCGTCGTTTTCGCGCAAGGGAAGCGGTGTCGAGGATGTGGACGAGGCGCTCCAAGTCCTTGATGTTCCGTGACTTCCTCGTCACCAGGTACCGCCTCACATCCTCGGAAATGCGCACCTGCCGGTCGGCTGCGAGTTTGTCGACGATCAACATGCGGACGGTGTCCCCGGGCGGTTCGAGGCCGAAGACCAAGCCGGCCGAGATGCGTGATTCGAGATGCGGGTTGGATCCCCACAATTCGGACGGTCCGAGGCGTGAAGCCAGTATGATGGCCGCGCCGGAGCGAGAGAGTCGGTTGAAGAGCGTCCAGATAAGCGCCGCGGTCTCGTCGGACGCGGGTTCGAGGTCGTCGAGCGCGAGCGCGACGAGGCCGTCGACAGTCTCGTCTTCAGCGGACACAATCTCCCGCAACCGGTCCGCGCCGTCTTGCTCAGGGGCGAGCGAGACGTACGCGGTCGTCCGCCGCGGCTTCATATCCTCCCGCTCCATCAGGAGATCGCAGCAGGCTTTGAGCATATGGGTCTTGCCCGTTCCCGACGGCCCGAACAGAAATATGGACGGGAAAGGGCGGTCCGAGCCGCGCAGGACGGAGAAGGTCGCGGAGACGGCCGCTTCGTTGCCGCCGTGGAGAATGAAATCCTCGAAGCGGTAGCGTTTTGGCGCGACCAAAGGAAGAAGCATCTGATCCATGGCGACCGGATTCTATCTCCCCCCGGGCGTTTGATCAATCGATTCTTCGGCGGCCGAAAATGCTTGACAGGTCGAGCGCTGTTGATTAATTACAGTTTAACCACGGTAGATAAGTCCCCCCAGGAGACCTTTCCCAGCCGAAGGATATTCTAACGCCAATCACCGGGACCAATCGTACACCCTGAGGCCGTTGCGCTTCACCAGTTGACGCGGCCGGAACGCGTCGCCTACAGCCTATGCCTAAAAGAAAGCCTACCCCGAAGTTGAAGCAATCAGGAGATCCCATGGACATTGCGGAACTCAAGGAAAAGAAGGTCAGCGAATTGCTGTCCATCGCCAACTCCCTGAATGTGGAGGGGGCGAGCAGCATGCGCAAGCAAGAGCTGATCTTCGCCATCCTTCAGGCTCATCAGGATACGCAGTCTGAAGCCCCGATCAGAGGTGAGGGGGTTCTGGAATGTCTTCCCGACGGGTTTGGGTTCCTGCGCGCTCCTGATTACAATTACCTGCCCGGCCCGGACGACATCTACGTTTCGCCCAGTCAGATCCGGCGGTTTAATCTCCGGACCGGCGACACCGTCTCGGGCTACATTCGACCGCCCAAGGACACGGAACGCTACTTCGCGCTGCTCAAGGTCGAGGGCGTAAACGGCGAAGACCCCGAAAAGATTCGTGACAAAATCCTTTTCGACAACCTGACGCCGCTCTATCCGCAGGACAGGCTGAATCTGGAAATCGATCCCCGGGCCTACTCAATGCGGGTCATGGATTTGCTTACGCCGATCGGGAAGGGACAGCGCGCCCTGATCGTTTCGCCGCCCAAGGCCGGCAAGACCGTCCTGCTTCAGCAGATCGCCAACAGCCTCACGAGGAACCACAAGGATCTCTATCTCATCGTGCTCCTCATCGACGAGCGCCCCGAGGAAGTGACCGACATGCAGCGCTCCGTCGACGGCGAAGTCGTCTCGTCCACCTTCGACGAACCCGCGCAGCGCCATGTGCAGGTCGCGGACATGGTGATCGAAAAGGCCAAGCGACTGGTCGAGCACAAAAGAGACGTGGTCATCCTGCTGGACAGCATCACGCGACTGGCCCGGGCACACAATACCGTCGTCCCGGCCAGCGGGAAGATCCTCTCCGGCGGTGTGGATTCCAACGCGCTCCACAGACCCAAACGCTTTTTCGGCGCGGCTCGTAATATCGAAGAGGGCGGGAGCCTCACCATCGTCGCGACGGCCCTGATCGACACGGGCAGCAAGATGGACGAGGTCATCTACGAGGAATTCAAGGGCACCGGCAACATGGAAATCCATCTTGACCGGCGACTCCTCGAGCGACGAATCTTCCCGTGTATCGATATCAACCGGTCCGGCACGAGGAAGGAAGAGCTCCTGGTGAGCGAATCGGATCTGCAGCGAATCTGGCTGCTCAGAAAACTCCTGGCGGACATGAACTCCGTGGACGCGATGGAGTTCCTCCTCGACAAGATTATGCAGACCGACTCGAACCGAGAATTTCTCGAGATCATGAACAAATAATTTCCGGACTCGGCGGTTCGCCGGCGGCGGTCGCGTTCACTACCGAGATTCGGCGCCGATCGGCGTACCGTTGCGCGCCGGCGTCGTTCACCGGCCGGACCGCCGGACGCCTCCACGGATGCGGGCCGGTTTTTTTCATTTGCTCCGGCGGGGTGATATGCTATATTTTTCTATTTAGGTCGTCCGAGGAGATACCGATGAAAAAGGACATACATCCCGAATATCAAGAGACCGTCTTCAAATGCGCGTGCGGCGCCGAAGTCAAAACGCGAAGCACCCAACCCGAGTTCAAAGTGGAAATCTGCTCGTCCTGTCATCCCTTCTTTACCGGCAGGCAGAAGCTCGTGGACAGCGCGGGTCGCGTTGAGCGATTCATGAAGAAATACGGCGAGAAAGGCGTCTCAACCGGAAAGGTGGCCGGCAAGAAAGCGCGGAAAAAGGCGGCAAAGAACGCCGAAGCCAAATAGGCCGGACTCGGGGAGACCCATACCGGATCGCTCGAATTGCGGCGCCCGGAAAGGGCCTGCCGAACCGAACAAAGCGTGAATTCGAACACTCGGATGCGCCGACCGGTCCGATCTACCCGGAACCATCCCCAGGTGGTCGTGAGGACGCTCATGCTCATCAACGCAGACGCGGAAAAGACCGTCGAACAGATTAAGGTCGGAGGGCAAGCCGTCATCGAGGGCATCATGATGCGCGCCCCCAAGACGTTCACCGTCGTAGTCAGGAAGCCGGACGGGAATCTCTCGGTCCGTCTCGATCGTTGGTATTCACCGATGGAACGGTGGCCTTTTCTGAAACGGCCTTTCCTCCGGGGATGCATCGTACTGTACGAAGCGCTCTATAACGGAATTCAGGCCCTGACCTATTCGGCGCAGGAAGCTCTGGACGAAGAAGAGGAACAACTCGGTCCCTGGGCGCTCGCCGGTACCATCGCCTTCGCGATCGGAGGAGCGATCCTCCTCTTCGTGGTTATTCCCCATCTCGCGACCATGGGTGTGGGAGCGCTCATGGGCAAGGAGCTGGGAGTGCGGAGCGTCTGGTTTCACGTGATCGACGGCGTGATCAAAGTCAGTATCTTTGTTGCCTATATCATGTTGATATCGTTGCTCAAAGAGATACGTCGCGTCTTCCAGTATCACGGAGCGGAACATAAATCGATCCACGCATACGAAAAGGGTGAAGATTTGACGGTCGAGAACGCCAGGAAGTACTCGACGATCCACGCTCGTTGCGGCACCGCGTTCATACTCCTTGTGCTCGTCTTTAGCATCTTTCTCTTCACCGCGGTCTTTCCCTTTGTTCCGAAGGATCTGTTCGGCGGCAAAATTCTGACCAACGCGGTCTACGTGCTGGTCAAAATCGTGCTCCTGCTGCCCATAGCTGGGATTTCGTACGAGATCATTCGTCTCGGCGAGCGATGGGACAATCCGATCATCAAGCTCATCCTCATGCCGGGACTGTGGCTTCAGAGGCTCACCACGCGGGAGCCTTCCGACGATCAAATCGAGGTGGCGCTCGTCGCGCTCAAGACTACTTTGGAAAAGGAAGCGGGCCGGGCCGAGCCCGTTACGCCTATGTGACCACCATGCAAGTAATGGCCAAGCTTGAAGAGCTGAGCAGGCGATACGAGGAGCTCGACTCCGAGCTCACCAAGCCGGAGGTTCTTACCGATCCGGACCGGCTGCGGAAGTTCGCCAAGGAAAAGTCCGATCTCGACGACATCATGCAGATCTACAAGCAACTGACGGAAGTCGCCGACGAGATCGACGAGATGGAAACGATTCTCCGGGAAGGCGACGACGAGGAACTGACACAACTGGCGGAAGAAGATCTGCCCAAACTCGGAGAACGGCGGGAAGAATTGGAGCGCCGGCTCAATCTGCTGCTTTTGCCCAAAGATCCCAATGACGAAAAGAACACCTTTCTCGAGATTCGTGCCGGCACGGGGGGGGAAGAAGCCGCGCTCTTTGCCTCGGATCTGTTTCGAGCGTACACGCGGTACGCCGAAGTCAACGGCTGGCGCGTCGAGGTCATGTCGACCTCGTTGAGTTCCGCAGGGGGAATCAAGGAGATCGTGGCGCTGATTCACGGTGTTGGCGCATATTCACGGCTCAAATATGAGCGGGGCGTCCACAGAGTTCAACGGGTCCCGACCACGGAATCCCAGGGTCGCATTCATACCTCGGCGGTAACCGTCGCCGTCCTTCCGGAGGCCGACGACGTTGAAGTCCAGGTGGACCAGAAGGACCTCAAAATAGACGTGTATCGCTCATCCGGCCCGGGCGGGCAGAGCGTGAACACCACCGATTCCGCTGTTCGCATCACTCACCTGCCGACCAATCTCGTGGTGACCTGCCAGGACGAAAAATCCCAGCACAAGAACAAGGCGAAGGCGCTCAAGATCCTCAAGGCCCGTATCCTGGAACGAATCGAAGACCAACGCGCGGCCGAAATAAGTAGAGAGCGCAGAGACCAGGTCGGTTCCGGAGACCGTTCCGAGCGCATCCGGACGTACAACTTCCCTCAGAATCGCGTCACCGATCATCGGATCGGGCTTACCGTACACAAGCTCGACGCAATCTTGGAAGGCAAGTTGGACGAGATCATCGACCCTCTGTCGGCTCACTTCCAAACGGAAGCGATGGAGGCAAGCCTGTCCCCGACGAGCTAACCGCCGAACATCCCTGGTGATTACGAGTGGGGCGCCTACGCGAATCGCCGCGCCGCGCGCTAGGGGAGGATCTTGACCGGCGTGCCCTGATCAACAAGCTCGTAGAGTTCCAGCGCGTCCGCGGGAAACATGTGGATACAGCCGTACGATCGTTTCAGTGCGCCGTCATCGAGGCTTCGCACCGCATGGATATGGATACAGTCGCCCGTGTACCCCATGACGGCTTGCTTGGCGTTGGGATAGTCGATACTCATGACCGCGGCTTCCGGCCCGCCGTACGCCCGACTCCAGAGCTTCTCCAGAGGCGGACCCCTATCGGCATAGACGAAGCGGTTGTTCGAGCACCAGCTCTTCTCGTCGATGATGCGGCGCCCCTTGTCCGACAATCTCGACGCCATCCACGAGATGCGAAAATCGCCCAGCGGCGTCTTGTGATCCCCGCTTCGACGCTTACCCAATCCCCCTTTGCCGATATGGACCGGATACTCGCGAACCATCTCGGTGTCTTTCCAGAGCTGAAGAACCCCCGCGGAGCAATGGATCGCGATCCGAACGTCGGAAAAAACAGGCGCCGGCAGTTGGAAGGGGTCCTCGCCGGCGCACGCAACGCCGACCGCAATCGAACAGACGGCCGCAATCAGCGTGATTACCGCGTGCCGGCGGTCCGGGAATCGTACCATCCGATCCCTCCTTGCTCCCTTCCGTTGTCCGAAACACTTCGACGTCGCCGCGTTTCCCGAGTCGCCCATCCGAGATGCTCCGTATGCCGGCGCTCTTGACCGCCGACCGTGTATCATACATATATGGTCCCCGCAATGAAGACCTATTCCCGCATCGCGCGCCCGGCCGGAGCAATCGCGATCGGGCTTCTCATCACGGTGATCGTCGCCGCATCTGTCGGCGCTGAGTCCGAAGCGGAATCACTCCACGATTCTGAATACGCCGGGCTCCGAGCGCGCGCGGAAGACGCGATGAGGAAACTCCGACTGAGTGATGCCGCAACGCTCTACCGCAAGCTGACGAAGCTCACTCCCCACGACGGCGATGCGTGGTTCGGCCTCGGCGCGGCCTATGAATTGACTCGTCGCCGCGCCAAGGCGATAGAAGCCTACACCGGGGCGCTGGAGAAAAACCCCGGGCATTATCGCGCGATGGAGAACCTCGCTCGGATGTTCGAGACGCGCGCCGAGGATGTGGAGAAGGCGCTCGACCTCTACAGACAAGCCCTTGCGTTGGATCCGAGACCGGTCTGGAAGGAAAACCTGCGGGTCTGGATAAAGATGCTCGAATCACGAGCGACCATGACCGAATCGTCGGCGATCACAAGCCTTCGCCGGGGTCATCGGCACGCTCGGGAAAGCGACCACGAGCAGGCCCTGACCGCGTACACCGAGGCCCTCAACCGCAATTCGCAACTCTACCAGGCCCATTTCGGTCGCGGACTGTGCTTCGCGAGGGCAGGGCGCCACGGAGAGGCTCTGAACGAATACACCAAAGGCTTGAGCATCTGTCCCACGTATCCCGGGGGATTGGTGTTGCGGGGCAAAGCGTGGGAACGGATCGGTCGAATCCAACAAGCCCACGCGGACTATAAAGCCGCGATTCGAGTCGATCCGGGCGACCCTGAAGCCGCGTTTTACTATGCTCGAGCCATGGAGCGTGAAGGTAAGAAGCGGATTGCGCTGCAATGGTATCGTCGGGCGCTCTCGTCGAGGCCGCCGCCCCGGCTTCGACCAAAAATCGGGAAGGCCGCGGCCCAAGTCAGACCCGCGGCGACAGCTCAGGAGCGACGAACCGCTCGGGTCTTCGACACGTGGGGTGGGCTCTGGTGACGGGGAGACCCGTATCTGGAGCCGGCCTCCGGTTTCGGAACTTCACGCAAATCGGACGGTCATACCGGTTAGCGGCAAAGGATCAACCGGACGTATATCTTGACTTCCGCCGCTCAAATGGATAGATTGACTGCGTGATGGAGGGCGTAGCTCAGTTGGCAGAGCACAGGGTTGTGGCCCCTGAGGTCACGGGTTCAAGCCCCGTCGCTCTCCCCACACCACCGCATGCCAACGGGGTCGCATCCCCGTGAATGACCGAACCGCGCCGGCTCGACGCGGTGACGCGTTCGGTGACAACATACAGACGTTTTGCTCTGCGCCCGTAGCTCAGTTGGATAGAGCGCCGGACTTCGAATCCGTAGGTCGCAGGTTCGAGTCCTGCCGGGCGTGCCAAACTTCTATCAGTTAATTCAATTGTTTAGCCGACTGCCCGAAGTCGGCTCCTGTTTTTCAAAATCACCAGTGCGGGAGTTTTGCGGGAGTTCCGGCCGCAGACTGCATTGGCAGAGTCCAGCAGCCCCGCCAGTTGCGCCTGACTGTAATGCGTCGTGATCCTGCCCGATTTGTGTCCGAGCAGGTCTTGCCGATCCTCAAAGCTGACCCCCGCGGCTCGAAGGCGACGACCGAACGTGTGCTTAAGATCATGCACTGGCACGTGAGGCGCCCCCGCTCGCTCGCGAGCTGATTTCCAGCCCGAGTTATACATGGTGTGCACGGGCTTCCCCCGGTACGTGAAAACGTACTCGGGGTGCAGCCCTCTCATTTCTTGGACTACGGCTCGGGCGAAGCGGTTCAGAACCACGAGACGATCCTCCCGATTCTTGACGAAATGTCCGGGTATGATGAATACGCTGGTGTCCATCTCTGGAATCGGCTCTTCCCACTCCCATCGGAGGCTGCAAATCTCTCTCGCTCGGCAGCCCGTGTTCACGGCGAACAACGCCATCTTGGCAAGATGAGGCGGGAGTTCATCGAACAGTCTAGCCTGCTCTTCCCATGAAAGCGGGTACGGGGGCTTCTTGTCGTCTTCCCGAAGCAACTTGATCTTCGGTGCGTGCTGAATCCAGGTCATGCCGTACTCGTCAATCCACTCACCTGCCGCCAGGTTGAGAATGCGTCGAACGGTCTGCAATGCGCTGTTCACCGTGCGGTCGCTCCGCCCTTGGGCCTTCCGGTCTTCAATGAATCTCCTAAGAGTTCCCATATGTACGGACTCGAGAGGCCGATCCCCAATATAAGGATTGAGGTATTTCAACTGACGACCGTCATCGGCCAACGTGGCCTTTTCCGACTCGTCCAAATACCGAATGGCAGCTTGGCGAAATGTCCGCCTAGG
>CAYLRL010000064.1:0-27921 GCA_964385875.1 uncultured Syntrophales bacterium | reverse complement strand
TTTCGCTTGACATAGAAGACAGTCGCTCCATCCTCACCGGGCGCAGAGCCGCCTCTAGCCCGGTGAACCAATACCCCAAGTTTTGTAAAATCGGCAATGTGACGAACGCTATTCTTACCCGGTTAACCCTCTACTAACTGGTGAGGCGGCCGTGCGCTTGCTACTCTGCACTCACTTTCATCTCCACTCCTTCAATGTGCTCGGGGAGAATCTCAATTTAGCGAGTGCCTCCCCTTCACACCTTCCCCTTGGAGTATGAGTGAAACCGGTTCCCATTAACGCACGCCGAATAGTACGCACGAAGCCCGCCCGGGGTTGCCGTATGCGATCGGTTCTGCGATAAGAAGGAGAGTCCGTTGAACGAGTTTGAGGCGTCGGTATTCGAGTTACACCGGGTTGGAGGACGTCGTGCCGCGCCCGGGCCCCGAAAGGACGGGATGACTACGGTCTCTTCGGGTGAAATCCGTGGATCGAAAAAAGAAAAGCCGATGACGGCGCCGAACCGATGCGGAGCCCCGTCTATGGATCCAAAGCGAGAAGCGAAAATTGCCCAATTGGTAACCGATATCCGTTCGGGAATGACCGACGAGGAGCTCATGGAGAAGTACAAGACCTCGTCGGACGCGCTGCAAAAGGTTTTCCGAAGGCTGGTCGCCATGGGCGCGATAACCTCGGAAGAGATCGACAATCGTCTCCGGCCCTTTGCGGACTCGGCCTTTTTCAGGAAGATGCGGGAATTACCGAGGCATTTCCTGGTGTTTCCCATTCCCATCCACGAATTGGGCAAATACCCCGAAGTGGCCGGTATGGTTCGAGATATCACGGAAAAGGGACTCGCAGTCCGCGAGATCGTCACATCCGTAGGTGAAACCAAGACGTTCACGATCATCCCCAACGAGATGATCCCCGGAGAAGCCCTCACTTTTCAAGCCGTCTGTCGCTGGTCCGATACGGACGAGGACGGCGAGCCGTGCGCAGGGTTTGAAATCACCAAGATCTCCGAAGACAATTTGACACGCCTGCGGAGCCTCATAAAGGACCTCACCTTCGGCGAAGACATGTGACCGGAAGAGGTTCGAGGCCGCCCCCCAAAACGTCTAATCGAGGACCGCGCCGTGCCGAGCGAGCAGTTGTTCGATGCCGCGCTTGCCGGTGAGCCGCGCGATCGAGAGCGGGGACTGTCCGTCATCGGTGATCACGTTGGGATTGGCGCCGGCATCGAGCAGCAATCGTGCGGTATCTTCACGGCCGTTTGCCACGGCCAGCATCAACGCAGTGTTCCCCTTCAGTCTGCTCTTCGCGTTGACGTCCGCGCCCCGATCGAGGAGGAACATGACCGCTTCATCATGCCCTGCAACCGAGGCCCACATCAGGGGGGTAAATCCGATCGACGGACTTCGGGAATTCACGTCCGCGCCGTCGGCCAGGTAGCGCTCTAATGCCCGAATATCCCCTTTGTACGCGGCCACGGCCATCCGCTTTGCCGGCACATCGGGAAAATAGACCGTGTCGAAGTTGGCGACGAGTATAAGCAATCCCAGGAAGCTTACGATCATCAGAACGCCGCCGAACATCATTTTATAGACGGTCCATGTCAGCGCCTTGTCGGGATCGTCCTCCCGCTCGACGGGCTTGGTGGGTTCGAAGTGAGGCGTTTCGTTCGACGGCTCTTCAGGTTCGTCGACGATATCGTAGGTCTGAGGCGCGAGAGGGTCCGGCCGCGCTTCCCCTGTGGTGTCGTCCGCTGAACGGGCTTTTCTCCGGCCGGGCGCGGCGACCTTCTGATACGATCCCGACCCGACGATGTACCCGCATCGAGCGCAGACCTTGAACCCTCTCGGTTGAGGCGAGCCGCAGCCGGGACATTTCGCCTTGTACTCGAGCGCGGCGGTCGGGGAGATGACGCGGTTGTCGAGCTCCGCGCGGGTAATGCGACCCATTTTTACGAGGCCGTCCAACGCCACCTTGAGCCCTTTTGGAGAAAGGCCGTACTTCTCCATCAGCGCGGAATCGTCCGCGCCGGCGCGAATGTCCTCCATGAATGCGGTGAGATTGATTCGGCCCGAGTCCTGCTTGGCCATTCATGTCCTCACGGCAATTACGGCGACTGTATGCGTAGGGTATTCAAATCGTCTCACCTTTCGCCGCTACTCCGCCTCAAGGGCATCTTGTCGCAACTTAAGCGCATCACGTTGCTGCTTGTGGAGCTTTCGTTTGACCTTGAGGTCGCGGCGGGTGTCCTTCCGCCGGCGGCGCATCTCCGTGCGCGCCGCTTTTCGTTCGAATTTTCTTATCAGGGACTCCGTGCGGCGTCGCTCTCTTCTCAAAGCTCGGGCCCGAGCTCTCCTCTCACGCTTGGCCTGCAGTTCGGCTTCGGTCTGAATTCTCTCGAAATGCTGAATTCTCGCCTCGACAGTCCTTTGTTGAACGCGTTCGATGCGGGCGACTTCGCGGCGAATATACTCGGCGAGCTGGAATCGCTCATCATAGATCCGCATACCGAGCGCGATGAGGAACACGAAATAGAGCAGCAAAGCCGTCTTGCCCCAGTTGGCCTTGAAAAAGGCGCCGATCGCGCCGGGGGGCTTTTCCGATGCGGCCGCTTCGCGGGCGGGCGCCTCTTTTGCGGCCTTCTTTTCGTACGACGCCAAAATAACTCCGCACTGGGAGCACTCGGGCCGCTTCGAAGTCTGCGGAGCGCCGCAGGCCGGGCATTTGAAGGTCTCGATGATGCGTCCGGACAAGTTCCTCGGGGCTTCTTCCCGCGTGATGAGGCCCGCTTCGACAAGACGGTCGAGAAGGCGGTCCAGCTGAGAAGGAGCCAGGCCGTGCTTCTCCCGGAGAGCCCTATGACTGAGCCTGCTCTTGACGTCGCCGGCGAGCTCCTTGGCGGATACTTTCTTCTTTTCCACGAACAGACTCCCGGCTGGGCTTTCAACGTGGCCCGAGACGGATCACGCGGTAAAGTTTCACGTAGGAAGGAGCCCGTGGGGTCGAGCTTTCCCTCCCGCAACGGACCGCCCCGTCGGCATAGCGTGAGACTTGCGCCGGTTCTCGCCGAGGATTCAACGCCGGTTTGAGACCGGCGCCCCGTCACCCTTCCAGAGGGAAAGGGGGCAAGATTGTTTCCTCTTCGGGGCGGCATACGCAGCGCAAGACGTTCGCCTCTTACCGGTTTAAGAGGGGGGTAAACCCTCTTCTCGCGAAGCGGCGGAGAAGCCGATATCCCTCATGTCAGCGGGGGAGATGTCGTGAAAAAGCTCACGTCGTCGACGGGCCACCCGCGTCCTCTTCCACCCTCAAAGATGCGGCCAATCTCGTGTAGATTAAACGGAGTCCTTCAGTTCGTCTCGTTCCAACTCGCTGATGGCGTCCACCACCTCGGTGAAGGCTTCGCTGACCTGACTTTTGGTGATGCTCAATCGTTTGGCCAGGTCCATAGGAGTCATCAGCCCGGCTTCGATGATTTGGCGAAACACTTGTTGGAGCTGCCTGGGCTTCAGCTCGTACTTTTCCATCAGGGTTTCGTCGAGCATGCCCGATTTGACATCGTTGATGAACTCACGGCCGCTGATCTTTCGCTTGGTCGGTTGCGAGGCCCGATTCTGAAGCGCGATGAAATCCTTGGCGCTCGCCTTGTGGATGATGAAGCGCCGTCCCGCGAGATTATATTTACGCATGAGCGCCTCGTCCGACATACCGGAGCGCACATCCTCGATAAATGCCAGGGCCTGGGCTCCCTTTAACTTCATAGCGTAACGACCGTCTCTCCGCCCGCAGTTCCCAATGAGGGAGGCGATGAAAATTCACGAACTGATTGATTATATCATACTTTTCAGCTTCGGCGCGGATTTTCCCGTCCAGCCGAGCGTCAGGTTCGGATCGCCGGCGTCACGGCAATGCGCCGCCTTCCGCGCGCTCGCCCGAACCCGCCATGACCGCGTCCCGCCGATCGTCCGGGATCTCTGCTCGGATGCGGCGCACTTCAGACGCCACATCGAGAAAGCAATCCAAGACATTCGGGTCGAAGTGTTTGCCGCGCTCCGCCCGGATGATCGTCAGCGCGTCCTCTTCGGGCAACGCGGGTCGATATACTCGATCGTGCACGAGCGCGTCGTACACATCGGCTATCGCGGCGATGCGAGCCGACCCGGGTATCTCCTCGCCGGAGAGCCCGCCGAGATAGCCGGTCCCGTCCCACTTCTCATGATGATGGAGCGCAATGTCCTTTCCCATTTGCAGGAGAGGGATCTGCGAGCCTGAGAGAATGTCGGCGCCGATAGCGGTATGCTGTTTGATGATCTCGAATTCCTCCTCCGTCAGCTTACCCGGTTTGCGAAGAATGCTGTCGGGAACGCCGATTTTTCCCACGTCGTGCATGGGTGCGGCAAGGCGGATGTGGCCGCGCGATTCCGCGTCCCACCCCATCCGTTCGGCGACCGTCGCGGCCATAAGACCGAGACGCCGTGCGTGCGCGCCGGTTTCGGTGTCCCGATAGCCGAGCGCGGAAATAAGCCGGAGCACAACTTCCTCTTCTCGGTTTCGTACATCTTGCGTCCGTTCTCGGACTTCCGCCTCGAGTTCGTTTTCGTACTGCCTGCTGAGGAGGGCCAGTCGGCGGCGTTCAAGGGCGTTCGCCACGGTTATGAGGATCTCGTTCCGGTCAAAAGGTTTGATGACGTATCCGTATGCGCCCAGCTGCAGCGTTTTCGTGGCCATATCCCGATTGTCCACAGCGGTGACCATGATCACCGCCGGGTTGGGAACCATGCTTTGGATCGCTTCGAGCAGCTCGACGCCGGACATCCCGGGCATCATGATATCGCATATACACAGCTGATACGCGTCGCTCCGAAGCTTTTCGAGAGCGGTTTCCGCGTCGCGGGCTATGTCGCACGCATACCCTTCCTGTTCCAGCATCATGGAGATGATGCGGCAGATATGCTCTTCGTCGTCCACGATGAGCACCCGCATTTGGTCGGACTCAGGCATTCATAGCTCCGGATACCGACGGACGGTCTACTCGTACTCTTGCCCCCCTGACAGAGCCTCTCCCCTCCCGGCCGGCGCGTCTCCTTGACGCTCTTCGGCCACCGTCGTCTCTGGTAAAACTATAGTTCCGACACTTCACGATGCAAAATTGTTCGGTTCCGAGAAGTCATCGGGGATCGAGAAACTGAAGACCGATCCCACTCCCGGTTCGGACTCGCACCAGACTTTGCCCCCGTGCCGTCGCACCAACATGCGGACGTAGGTCAAGCCTACGCCCTCGCCGGGAACGTCCTCGGGCCCGGCTCGTCGAAACAGATCAAAAACCCGCTCCTGATCTTCCTTTGCAATGCCGCGGCCGTTGTCCCGGAAGTGGAAAATCGTTTCATCCATCCGTCGTTCCGCGGATATTTCGATTATTCCCGGTCGCTCTTGATCCAGGTACGAGACTGCGTTCCCGATGATGTTGGTGAGTATCTGCTCAATGGAAGTTCGGTCCGCGAAGATGTCCGGAAGAGGCTCGACGGTGACCTCGACCTCTTCTCGGCCGATCTGATAGGCCAAGGACCGACGCGTTCCTTCGACCAATTCGTTCATGTGGAGGCGCTCATGGAGCAATTCCCGCCTGCCGAGCCGTGAGAACCGGAGAATCGCGTTGATCAGATGGGCCATGCTCGAAACCGAAGCGGTGATAAATCCCAGCGCCTCGGGAACGTCTTCATCCAGCGCTTCGGTCAGGCGGCGCCGTTCATCTTCGGCGAGATACTCGGCGGCTTTCTCGAGCAGAGGACGTACGACTTCGAGAGCGTCGGCCAATTCCGAAGAGAAGCCCTTGAGGTTGATGAGCGGAGTTCTCAGGTCATGGGAGACCACATAGGCGAATGTTTTCAGTTCCCGCACCAAGAGGTCCCGGCGTTCCTGATCGATCCTTCTTTGCGTGATGTCCTGGCTGATGCCCGCGAGCCGGATCACCCTCCCATCCTCATCGGGGACCGCGAAGCCCTTCGACCAGACCCAGCGAACGGCCCCGTCGGATCGTCTGATTCGGTATTCCGCGCTGTAATCCCTCCGAGAGTCGATGAAATCCCGGAATGCCTCCCTGACCGAGCCTCGATCCTCAGGATGGACGATCTGCAGCCACACGTCGGGTTCCGCGTAGATCTCTTCCCTGTCGAATCCCCACACCTTCTCAAACGCCGGGCTCATGTAGATGAAGCGCACTTCCGGCTCGATGCGCAGGAGCCAGAAGACTTCTTGGATATTCTCGGCGAGCTGCCGGAATCTGGCTTCACTCTCTTTCAGCGCTTGGCGCGCCAGATTCTGCTCGGTGATATCTCGGATCGACGCCAGGAAGCACGGCTCGCCCTCCCAGACGATGTCGGACACGCGCATCTCGGCCGTTCGGTTGGAGTCCGTCGGGCGGATGATGTCGATCTGCGTCGTCTCACCGGTAACAACGGGAAAACCAAAAACGCTTGTGGTCAATTGCTCGGACGAGTAGCCAAACAACGCCTCGGCAGCAGGATTGACGAAGCGCACCTTCCCGCCCGAGTCGACGATCAGAATCCCGTCCGCGTTCCGCTCGATAATGCGGCGGAGTCCGTCACGGGCGTCGGAAAGCGGACCGTGCAATTCCTTGAGGCGGAGGTCCATCCGAAGGCAATCCAACCGGGAGGCAAGGAGCTCGGTGAGAATAGGTGAATCGAGGAGATCGCTCGGGACATACTGATTCACTTCATGGACGCGGTCCGCCGGCGTCCTCCGCGGCGAGTCGCTCCGAACCGCGATCACCGATCCTTCGGATATCTCCCGGATTCGCCGGGGCAGATCCGAGTCGAAGCCGTCCTTCTCATCAAGAAACACGACCGCGGGCCGCCCACGTTCCAGCCTCTCGAAGAGCGCCGAGACCGAGTCCACCCTCCGGACGTTCCAGCGTGAATCCGGCTCGGAGCGAAGATGTGACTCGAGGCGGACTGCAGCGGCCCTATCCGCGCGGAAGAAGCATATCAGAAGTTCATTATCACCCATCGGACGCCGCAGCCGATCTATTCCTTGGTGAACATTCCCGTGAACCGCTCGATTTCGCTGCTCTCGATGTAGCAGGGATTGCCGGCGAGGATGCCGGTCACGTTTCGGAACGGCTTTCCTATGTGCATCCCTCGGCCGTCGATGCTGAACTCTCGGATATCCTTGTCATGGAAAGATCCCCGCATCTTGAGGACCGTGAGGCCGCGACGCATCTCCCCGTACAACTCGACGTACCGAAGGAGAATGATCGAGTCGGTGATGGTCGATATGTGCGACTCCGTTACCGACGTGCCCCCCATGAGCGTCGGGGTGGTCGACGTGAAGAGACCCGCTGTCTCTTCGTGCTTGATGAAAGAGGTGAGCCCGATGACGAATTCTCGGAAGCCCTTCATGCTCGAGACCCGTTCGAGCGCGGAGAGGCTGTCGACCGCCACCCGATTGGGTTTGAACTCCTCGATGACGGTCTTCATCCTGACTAGGTGATCCTCGAGCGACGTAACTTCCGGATATTCGCAGACCACCTTGAGCAGGCCGTCGTTTTCCATCTTCTCGAAATCGATGCCCCAACCGGTTGCGTTACGGAAGAGTTGCTCACGGCTCTCCTCGAATGCGAAGATCAGGCACCTCTCTCCGTGGGTCGTGCCGCCGGCGAGGAATTGGGTCACCATGAGCGTCTTGCCGGTGCCGGTCGCGCCCGAGACCAGGAGGATTGAATCGCGGAAGAAGCCGCCGCCGCACATCCGATCGAGTTCGGGTATCCCCGAAGTGATGCGGATGGACGACGAGCGTTGTTTGAGCTCGATCGCGCTGAGCGGGATGACGACGATGCCTCGGCCCGTTATAATCGTGAAGGGAAATTCCCCCTTCTGGTGTGACGTGCCCCGAAACTTGAGGATCTCCATGGTGCGGCGTCGTTTTTCATCTTCGAGGGCATTTCGGAGGACCACCACGTTGTCCGCAACGTACTCTTCCACTCCGAACCGCGCGATACCCCCGTATTCCGCGACTCGTTCGCCGGTCATGATCGCAGTCACGCCGATTCTCTTGAGCACCGCGGCGATTCGCAGAAGTTCGCTCCGGACCGTATCCTTCGATGTGAGCCGGCTGAACATCGCGCCGAGGGAATCCAGAGAGACCCGTTTTGCGCCGGCGCTGCGTATCGCGTATTCCATGCGGGAGAGGAGCGCGCCCAGATCGTAATCTCCGGTGACCACCGCCTCTTCGCTCAGATCCGGAGAGGCGTCGACGAAGACCCATTTGCCTTCGGCTTCCCAGCCGGCGATGTCCCACCCGAATCCCTTCATGTTCGTGCGAATATCGTCGGGCGGCTCTTCAAAAGTGATGAAGACCCCGGCTTCGCCGTATCGGACGATTCCTTCGGCGAGCAATTGGCAGGCGAAAACGGTCTTGGCGCTTCCCGAGGTTCCCGAGACCAGGGTGATGCGACCCGTGGGCAGACCGCCGTTGGAGATCAGGTCGAAACCGGGGATACCGGTAAGCGTTTTGTCTATGGCGGATGAATCCGGCGCCGGCGTCATGCTTCGGTTCCTCCGTGCTTCAGAATCGCTTCCGGAGTAGGGAAATCCAGAACAGCCACAACCTTGTCCTCCTGGGAAAGATCTCCGATGATCCGTCTCACCGGCGGCGGCATTTCCTTTACAAGTGTGGGCGTGGCCAGGATTCGATTGATTTCGGCCAGTTGAGGGGATTCCAAAACGTCAATCACGTCGAGCCGGTAATTACCGCCCAATCGCTGATCGCAAATCTTTTTGAGATTCTCGATGGCGCGCTTGGACTTCCACGTATGGCCCGATATATACAATTTCAGGACAAATTTATTCATCGTGTGTGTCTCGCGGTCTATCAAGTTCGTCGACCGACATCGCCGGTCCGAAAACAAGAGCGTGATGACGATAAATCGAGACCAGGACGCCCATTATCTCGAAGGCCATAAACCGACCCTCGTCCAGTATCGCTCTTGATTTGGCCTGGGGGGTGTCACGGGTCTTTTCTTTCACTGCTGCGGTCAAAAAATCCACGACGTCACGCGGGCCGGCGCGGAGAAACGCAAGTTCCTCGGCAAAGGCCCTCAGCTCGTCCGGAAGCGTCCTTTCAGTCTTGAACGCCCGCTCTTCAAGCGCACGGTCCAACAGGTTCTCGAACCCGGCCAGCATTTCGTGGAACCGATGCGGAATAGACTCCGAAAGCGGGGCAAGCCCGTAAAAGGCCGCTGAAAGCGGGGTAGGGGAAGGGCCGCCGAGCGCGCCCATTCGATCCAATTGATTCTCGTACTCCCGGCGGTGTTCCTCGACTTCAGCCAGCAACGAGTACCGTTCGGCGATGTGTCCGAGCCGCTCCGCCACCATATTGACCAACCGGCGCTCTCCCTCGGAGAATTCGGCCGTGTCGCCGTCTACCGCGTCCGACGCGATCGCATGCGCCTCGATCGTCCCGATCGTCGCGCCGCGGCGTCGCACCTTGCGTGCGTAGACGGTTTTGCCCTCGCTGAAATCATCCGATTCGAAAACGCGGTCTTCGAGAACGATTCGGGCACGGACCGTTTCGGGACGCCTCATTGACGCGGGAAGCAGTTCGCAGAGTTCCGCGATGATCTCGTCGAGGGTTATGCCCGCCCTCGATACGATTTGGGCGAATGAGTAGAGGCAGTTGAGCTCCTTGACCCGGATCTCCAACTCGTCGGCCTGTCTTTTCAGGGCCGCTTCGGATTGTCGTCGTTCGAGGATCGACCCGATGAGCCGCGCCGAGGTCGAGAGCCGATGTTTGGCGAACTCGATGATGTACGGCGGCCTGGATTTATACCGTTCGGCGGCCTGCCGGAGGTCCTCCGGGTCGACGTGATAGCGCTCCGCAATGCGCTCGAGGGCGGCCGGATCGTTCGGCGGATCGCCGTACCCGAAATTGATTGACCCGACGATCTCTTCTCCGCATTTGATCGGGACCGCGTAAATGCGCAGACCGCCGTGGCATTCCACATCCACGGGTTCGCCCCGCTCGATGCTCCCGCTCGACGCGTCCGTCCAGCAGGATTCATGGCAGAGCCACGTGCCGCTCCGCGCGGCCTCCAAGTCGTCATCGGTCTCACAGAGGTTCCGGGAAGCCCCGTCGAGCAGCTTGCACCAGCCTGACGCGCAGATCCCGAGCGCATACCGACCGTCCCGCTCATAGACGGCCGCGGACGTCCCGAGCAAGGAAAGGAAGTCGTCCGCGATATCGTTGAGGACCTCGTCTCCCACTTCCGCTCGGATGCTTGCGGGCTCGCCGGA
This sequence comes from uncultured Syntrophales bacterium, assembly GCA_964385875.1. Classification (GTDB taxonomy): domain Bacteria; phylum Desulfobacterota; class Desulfomonilia; order Desulfomonilales; family Desulfomonilaceae; genus CAYLRL01. Next base: position 17,620 of record CAYLRL010000064.1, on the reverse strand, counting down.
CACGGGACCGGGAACGTACTCCCGCGTCGGCCCGAACGAATGCCTGAAGCGCGTATCCGAAGATTGTGCCGTCGAAAAAGGTCGGCTGTTCCGGTCGCCGGATCGGGTGAGGTTCATCGACTGCAATTCCCGCTCAGCGTGAAGGTCCCGCTCGAAACACGTGAAGCGATCCGTACAATTAATGCTTTACCATACCCCATGACCGCCCGATCGTCAAAACGAAAACGAGAAGATACGCCGCGACTTCCCGCCGGTCTCACGCGCCGCCCCGGGTCGTGCGCGAGGCGTTCCGGTTTGAGAATGAGGGCGCTGCGGGCTTGGTCGCCCGGCAGACGATGTACGGAGAGGTCGTTCCATTCGCGGGAAGGGCGTCCAGAACGGGCTCGACAAAGCGTAAGAAAGCGGCGATCGTTTCCTTGGCCGAAGCGCCGTCGGACGCGGACGCGGTCTTGGTGTTTGAGGCTTCGGTGTTGACCACGCCGAGATGCAGAAAGACCAGGTACTCGCACGACATCACGTCCATCCCGGCGTCCCTGTGCGCCTCTTCCAACCGGCGCTTATCCAATGGAACGTGCGTGAGGTATACGGCCTCATTCACGATTCTCTGAAGTCGGCCCATGAGCCCCGCCATATTGGGTATCACGGTGAGCGCCAGGCCGCCCGGTTTGAGGAAGCCGGCTACCGCCCCAAGGCAACCGACGGTATCTTCGAAGTGCTCGATCACCCCCCACGAGAAGACCAGATCGAAGCTCTCCTCGAGATCCTCGGGCGGAGCGAACATATCGGTTTGGACTATTCGTCCCTTTACGCCCTCCCGTTCCAAGGTCTTTTCAGCCTGAGCGCACCCCACGTTCGAATAATCGATCCCGGTCACTTCGAATCCGAATTGTTTGGCGAAGTAGGGCAGCCAAAAAGAGGCGCCGCACCCGATCTCGAGAAAGCTTTTCCCTTCGGTCGCGATCCCTTCAAGCGCTCGGATGAAGTATCGGTGGAATCGCATGTTGACCCAATCCCTCCTGCGGGGGGAAAAAGGGTCGAATCGCTGAGGCGGATGCTCTTTGTTGGACCACCACTCATCCCAATACCTTTTACCCGCTTTGTCTCTCACATCCATGCCCGCTCCGCTTCAACGGCGCTTCCTCGAAAGGAAGCGTCTATGCGTCGATCGAGTCGTCCGACTATAGCAGTTCGCGAGAAATTTCTCGAACAGGAGTCGCGCCGGCTCGCCTCGCCGGGAAAACCGAGGGTTCGTGGGAACGTCGCGCTGTGATATAGTCGGCGCCTTAGATGAGGAAGCCGGAGGCTTGGCGTCTTTGGGTCGCACAACTCCCCGCTCACTATCAATCGGCGCCCTTGTGGAAGGGTGGCGCGAATGGAACCGGGGCTCGGTGGATCGGAAGATCTTCTCCGCCGCAGTGACGGTCGGCGTGATCGCGGTGGTGGTCGCCGCGGGGATGGTCGCGCGAGAGCTGACCATCGCCGCGTGGTACGGCACTCACGATCCCGTGGACGCATTCCTGATCGCGTGGGCGCTTCCGAACTTCGTGGTCTGGTCGCTCAACGGCTCGTTTACCTCCGCGGTCATTCCAACCTTTGTTCAGGTGAGGGATACCGAGGGTAGGGCGGCCGCGCAGCGTCTGCTTTCCCAAATCATGACCATGAGTCTGGTCCTTTTGGCAGCGATCGTGGTCGGGCTGGCTTTTCTGGGCGTCTGGATCATCCCCATCATGGGATCCGGATTCAGCGAGGAGAAGCTGCTTCTCACCACGCGACTCTTCTACATTCTTCTTCCCCTGATCATGATCCAGGGCCTGGCAAGCATGTGGGCGTCCATCCTCAATGCGGGGGAACGATTCGCGGTCGCCGCGATCAGCCCTTTGCTGGAGCCGATTACGGTCGTGTCCGCGATCAGCCTGGCCGGCGGCCAATGGGGAATCTATGCGCTCGCGTTCAGCTCCACGGCCGGCTTCACCGCGCAGCTAATCCTGCTTGGGATTACGCTCAAGAGAAACGGATGGAACCTGCGACCCCGCTGGCGCGGCATGGATAAATACTCGAAGCAGGTGGCGGAGCAGTATTTTCCCATGCTCGCGGGCACGCTGCTCCACAACAGCTGCCTACTTATCGACCAGGCTATGGCCGCATCCCTCAGCGCCGGGAGCGTCGCCGCGCTCAGCTACGGCAACAAGATGGTCGGCGGGCTGCAGATGGTCGGCTCGATGGCGCTCGGAACCGCGGTGATGCCGTACTTCGCCGGATACGTGGCCGCCGGCAACCGCGACGGCCTTCGGAAGACCTTCCGAAATTATACCGGACTGGCCCTGCTTCTGACGGTTCCCATCTCAGTGGGAGTTATCCTCTTCACCGAACCGATCACTCAGTTCATTTTCGAACGCGGCCTGTTCACGGCAAAGGACACCCAATTGGTGTGCAGGGTTCAGGCCATGTACATGATCGAGTTTCCCTTCTTCTCGATCACCATTCTCGGTATTCGCTTGCTGAGCGCCACCCTGCGTAACGACATTTTCTTCAAGATATGCCTGGTTAACACGGTTCTGAACGTGGCGCTGAACTACTCGCTTATGCGCGTCATGGGAGTGGCCGGAATTGCGCTCTCAACTTCACTGGTCTACGCGTTTGACGCGATTCTGATCTATTACGCGATTTACCGATTGGCGCTTGGTCCGCCCGACGAGTCTTCACCCATCGCGCCGAGGTGAGCCGACGCGCGAATCGATTGGCATAGGGGAGAGAGAAGGGGTGTGAGTGGGTTCTCAGGACGGCTCGTTATCAGTGCCCGTTCGCTCGAGCAGCCTGCGGTAAATACCGTCGAAGGAATCGACCATCTTTTCGATGGAGAAGTCGGTCTCCACACGTCGTGCAGCTTCCCGTCCGAGGCGATCGGCCGCATGAGAGTCGAGCAGCGTCTCGATCAAGGCTTCGGCCAATTCGCGCGGATCGCCTGGCTTCACGAGTTTGCCGCTTCGATCGTGCTCGATCAATTCGACCGTTCCGTCCACTGCGGTGGCCACGACGGGTTTGCCCGCGGCCATAGCCTCCATAACCGCGTTCGACATACCTTCGAAAAGCGAGGCGTGCACGTACACGTCCATAAGCCCCAGCAGAAGCGGCACATCGTTCCTGCCGCCGAGGAAGCGCACGCGATCGGCTATGCCCAGATCTTCGGCGGTCGATTGCAGCCGGCCAAGGAGCGGTCCTTTGCCGACCACCAAGAGAACCGCATCCGGCACGCGACGCCGGACCGAAGCGAAAGCCTCGAGGAGATCACCGTGGCCCTTCTGAGGATAGAGCCTGCCGACGGTTCCCACCACCGCGGTTCGCGCCTTCAGACCGAGTTCACGCCTGAGCGCGGCAAGCGCCCGGGGTTCGGGGGGCGGAATGGGGTTGACGCCGTTGGGCACGTACTCGACCTGCTCCGGACGGACCCCTTCGTACTTCAGGCCGAATTCGACCGCGGACCGGCAATTGAAGATCACCGCGTCCGCCCACCGGGTGGTCCGTCGATCGAGAAACAACTGCCAAAAACGCTTGTCCACGTTCCGAGTACGGATCGACGAGACAATCACCGGCGCGCCGGCGGCCTTGGCGAGGCATCTGCCGACATTATCCGAAACTGGGAGGAAGGTTTGCACAATGTGTGGGCGGAACGTCCGAAGATCGCCGAACGTTCGGACCAATCCAATACCGGTCAGGATACCGATTTTTCCGACGACCCGCACATCCGCGCCGGTCTCCCGCAGCCGCGCAAGGAGGTCCTGGTCCACAACGTCATTGAGACAGTAGACACGCTGAGCATAGCCTTTGCTCGAGAGCCCCGCAACAAGGTGAAGCAGCGCGCGCTGAGCGCCGTCGCGGCGAAGACTGTCGATGAAATGACAGAGCCGGATCGGCTCGGGGTTCTCTCGTAGTCGTTCGGACATGGCGAATTGAATTCTCCTGGCCGGTGGGCGTCGCTCTGTCCGTCGGCGTCCGGGACGCTCACCCCATCGAAGGGTTGAATTCCCGCAACCAAGCTTCCAAACTGAGGAGCGCCCATATGCGCCGACCGTTGTCCGCACGCCCGAGCCGGTTCTCCTCGACGATACGCTCGATTGCGGACCGTCTGAGAGGGTAGGCTATTCGCGAATCGGGCGCAAGGAGCAGTTCACGCGCGAAATCGTACAGAGGGCCCTTGAACCATGCGCTCAGCGGCACACCGAATCCCGTTTTTCCCCTGTCGAGTACCTCCCGTGGGACGAGGTCGGTGAAGAGCGCACGGAGCGCGTATTTGGTCACGCGGCCCCGAACTTTCCATCTGGTCGGCAGTCGAGCCGTGAACTCGAGAAAATGGTGGTCCAGAAGAGGAGAACGGGCCTCGAGTCCGTGAGCCATCGTCGTCCGGTCCACCTTGGGGAGCAGTGCGCCGGGGAGATAGCAATTCACGTCCGTGTAGAGCGTTCGATCGATTCGGGATGATGCGCGGGCCCGAGCGAAGCTCTGCCGCAACAAATCCGCGGATTCGGTCATACGTATGCGTCGCCGTAGGTCCTCCGAATAGATCTCCCGCTTGTCCGCTTCGGTGAAGTACGCGTTCCACCGCACCACGCTCGCGTCGTGGCCGAGTTCCGCCGCGCGTGAAAGATGTCGGATCGCCATGAGGTAACTACGTTCCATGGGACGATCCGTGTTGACCGGGATGGCGTCGAGCGCTCGATCGATCAGACCGCGCCGAATCGGTCCGGGGACAAGCCTGTACGCGTCCGCGATCACGTCCGCGTAGTAGCGCTGATACCCGGCCAGACTCTCGTCGCCGCCGTCTCCGTTCAAGGCAACCGTAACGTGCCGGCGTGTCATCTCGGCCAAATGCCACGTCGGAATCACGGCGGGGTCTGCGAAAGGCTCGTCGAAGTGTCGCGCGAGCCGAAAGAGCAGGTCCGACACCTCGGGCTTCATCACGAATTCATGATGATCCGTCCCGAACCGCTCCGCGACGAGGCGGGCGTACGGCAATTCGCTGAAGCCTTCTTCCGGAAAGCCGATCGAGAAGGTCTTCACCGGCTGATCCGTCATTCCGGCCATCAGACCCACGATAATGCTCGAGTCGATACCTCCGCTCAGATGCGCGCCGAGGGGAACGTCGCTAATGAGCCGACCTCGAACCGATCGGGCGAGCGAGTCGGTCAACTCCTCCTTGATCTCTTCTGTGGAACCCGGACGCCGCTTAGGCTCGTATTCCAGGTCCCAGTAGCGCCGGACATTTACCGCGCCCTCCCGATAGACCAGCGTATGGGCCGGCGGAAGCTTCCGAATGCTTGTGAATGCGGACCAGGGGTGAGGGACATACTGCAACGTGAGATAGTGGTGAATCGCTTCCCAATCAACGTGGGGAGTAATTTCCGGACTCATCAGGATGGGCTTGATTTCCGACCCGAAGATGAATCCCGAGGGCGTTTGCGTATAGTAGAAGGGCTTCTTGCCGACTCGATCCCGGGCCGCGAAGAGCAGGCGTCGGTTCTCATCCCAAATGGCGAACGCGAACATGCCGTCCAGGCGATCCACGCACCCTTCGCCGTATTCTTCGTACAAATGTACGATGCACTCGGTGTCCGTGTTGGTCCTGAACCGATGTCCGAGCGCCTCGAGCTCGGCGCGCAGCGCCCGGAAATTGTAGATTTCGCCGTTGAAGACAATCCACACGGACTCGTCTTCGTTGGGAATGGGCTGGTCTCCCGTGCCCAAATCAATGACGGCCAGCCGCCGATGACCCAAGCCCACGGCCCCGTTGAGATAGTAGCCGTCGCCGTCGGGGCCCCGATGGGCCAGCGTTTCGGTCATTCGTTCAAGGAGGGTTCGGTCGACGGGGTCTTCGCGATCGTATCGGACAATTCCGCAGATACCGCACATAGAGCGCTCACCTTCGATGTACCGGATCGGGGAACACTACCACATCGCCGAGGCGGAAACGAGCGTTCCCGATGAGGCGCGGTCCGTGGAGGCGCGAGTGTGTGACCGGGGGCGGATCCGATGCGCTCGGGGCCTAAATCGCAAGACGGCCGAACATCCTCCGAAGCTGCTCGAGCCCGGCCTTCGAGATGCTCGTGACCTCGAAGCCCGCGTTCAGCCGACCGTCCGCGCCCGGCTTGACCCAGCGACAAACAGCCTCGAACACGAACGGATACACGTCCGCATATTCGTCCGCGCGGATGAGAAAGGAGCGTGTTTCACCAACTTCAACGGGTATGCCGCTCACGTGGATGGAATTCCTTTGAAACGCGTCGACCGATCCTTCTTCGCCGAGGTCGGACGTATCGTAAATCGGCACGGAGAAGATGAAATAGCCTCGGGTGAAGGCCTCGAGATCCTCGGCTGAAGCCGGTTCGGCCAGAGAGGGGGCGCTTGCGTCGAAAAACGGCCGATCAAGCAGCTTACCGGTCTTGGGAGGCGGTTGAAAGGCGGCCTGACCGCGCGTGAGCGAAGCCCCGTCCAGTCGCCGCAATTTCGCTTCTCCCGTCGGAGAGACGACGAATTCCACCTCGTCGGTGAGGTCCTCCGCGTCCGCTTTGTCGGCCATGTCGGAATCGACGATGATGAAGGTGCTCTTCCCGCATGCGTTGCACTGACCGTCCTCCATCGTCAGCTCGCTCCCGCAGGTGGGGCATTCCCAGACCGGCGCGCCCGAACGGCGATCGAGCTCGAACTGCTCGAGCGATCCCGCGTCCACCAGCGCGCTGAGGACTTTCCGCAGTTGCTCGGCGCTCAGGCCGTGCTTCCTCATCAACGACGCGTCGTCCCACCCTCTCCTGACGTCTTCTACAATTTCTTTCGCTTTCACTGTGGGTTTGGACATATGTCGACCCGCCTCCCCCTGTGAGGTTCGTCACCGCGGACCGCAGAGCGGTCCGCCCTTCCACCGAAATTCGGTGCGGTTGATTCTACCGAAGATTCCGCGCAACTGTCAAAGAGGAAGGCGCGTGCGGTCCCACTCGTGACGTGGAACGCCGGCCCCTGCGAACAAGGAGCGAACAACGGAGAGGTATGGCTCGAATTTGGCAAGCTGTAGGCCTTATAGCCTGGTTGGCGCTCTGCTACGTCGCGGCCGGAGTCGGCGACTATTTCACGCAGATGTCCGTCGATACCTGGTACCGAACCGATCTGGTCAAACCGTGGTGGACGCCGCCGGGTATTGTGTTCGGAGTGGTTTGGACGATTCTGTACACACTGATGGGAATCGCCGCGTGGCTGGTGTGGAGACGAGGAGGATTCACCGAGAATATTCGGCCTCTTCTTTTCTTCGTGCTCCAGCTGACGCTCAACGTCAAATGGAGCGCCCTCTTTTTCGGCCTTCGACGCCCCGACCTCGCCGCGATTCTCGTCATCGTCCTGTGGGTCTTTATCTTGGTGACGATGATCGAATTTCGGCGGGTTTCACGAGCGGCCGCGTGGCTGCTCGCTCCGTACCTCGGTTGGACGGCCTTCGCCGCGACCCTGAATATGGCGGTCTCGGTGATGAATCGATAGGGAAGGGCGGGAGAACCCGACCGGCGGCGATAGTCCGGGCGCATGTCCCAGGCAGCGGGCCGCCGTGGCAGAGGCCGGTCCGGAAGAATTTCAGGCGCGGTCGCCGGGTCGAATCGGATATGGAACAAGCGCGGAGACCGCAACCACGCCGGTCCGTTCGAGGGACCGGCGTGCGAAGCGACGCGAAGGGCGGACAGGCGCAATCGCTCCTATTCGGCCACTCCCGCAGGCGCTTTATCCAGTATCTGGATGTATTTGTATTCGTGAGCGCCGATGATGATGCACTGTGTGCCCTCCACCGGCTTCCACTCGGTGGGCTTCCATTCGCCGGCCGATGTCACCTCGTGAACCGACGTCATACAGACATCCGTTCCTCCCGGTCGCACCGACGTGTAATCCAGCTTACCCCCTATCTGGGACCCGTTCTTCAGGGTGAGCACAACCCACGTGCTTCGCAATGGGGACGACGTCTTCTCATCGAGTTTCGGCTTGGCGTGTCCGAAATACTCGAGGACGAAATCTCGCGCGTCTTCGCTGAGAGAGCTCATGTGTACACTCCTCCGGTTTATTGAATCGTTGAGGGACGAAGCGTAAGACCTGTTGAAAGACCCGACGCCCGGCCGATCTCTCTCGTCGGATCCGGTCTAAAGGTAACAACCTGAGCGCCTGATGGCAAGCTTAAGATGACCCGACGGGGCGGATTCCGGACGACGCCCCGTCTCGGCGCGAATTGGCGCACGCCGCGCTCAGGACGGAATCGAGAAGCGGCGGGCCGCTCTCGAACAGCTTTGCAGCGATGAACAAGAGGTTGAAAAGAACGAATACCGATGCTATGAGATCCTCCAAGAAGCAGCCGAGTCTCTCAACGCATTTGGTTCCCATGCCCGGTGTACGTAAATCCCCCGCCCGAAATGACCTGCGTCGCTCGATCAAGCGCATTGCGGACATTTGTCTCGCCGCCTGCGGACTTATCCCGGCCTTCCCGGTCATGCTCTGCACGGCGGCGGCTGTTCGGGTTACCATGGGTCCGCCGGTCCTTTTCCGACAAACCCGGACCGGGCTGAACGGCCGGCTGTTCACCCTCTATAAATTCCGAACAATGAACGACGCCCGGGACGAAAAGGGCGAGCCCCTTCCCGACTCCGAGCGACTCACTCCGATCGGAAGATTCATCCGTCGCACGAGCTTGGATGAGTTGCCGCAACTGATCAACGTGCTGAAAGGAGAGATGAGCCTCGTCGGTCCTCGCCCCCTTTTGGTCGAATATCTTGACCGGTACTCCGCGGAGCAGAATCGCCGCCACGAGGTGAAGCCCGGGATTACCGGCTGGACCCAGGTCAACGGTCGGAACGCCATGAGTTGGGAAGAGAAGTTCAGACACGACGTCTGGTACGTGGATAATTGGTCTCTCGCTTTGGACGCGAAGATACTCTTGATGACCGTCGTCAAGACCATCAAGGGCGAGGGCGTCACACCCGAACACGGCGACACTGTCGAGTATTTCATGGGCTCGGGTGAGCGGGCCTCGGGAACACGCCCGGAAGACGCTTCACCCGATTGACGACGGGCCTCTTTCGGAAGGGATGAGGCTGCTTGCACGCACGCCGCCGCCGGCCTTCGTCTGTGCTTCCGAGAGAGAATAAGAGCTTGCAAAAGGGTGATCCCGATGCTATAAGAGCGTTGAAGAAGGCGGCCGAGTAGTACGGCCAACGTGGGGAGCGCCGCAGGGCGCAAAAGCTTCGAATTATGTGTGATGCAATTCCGGTGACGCTTAGCGTCCCCTCCTATGTAGCCCCAGACATGCTCCAGTGGACGGTCGGTCCATGATGTAGAGAATCCCCTTTGGTTTGGCTCGTCCCCATAGCCGGGACGTGGATTCCCGGGATGAGTGAGTCGTGTGGTAGTGTTCGGCGGAAGGCGCCGTTCGACCACAGAGACGATAGCGTTCCCGGGCGGGAAGGTGGCCGAAAACGTAACGATACCACTTGGTTGGGGATATTCAGCCAAAGCGGAGCTATGCTCTACAACCGAGACCGGTCGACGCTGCGCCTCTGCCGTCCTCGAGATTTCCCCATTGGGCGCCACACGCAAGGACGAGCGGTTGCGGCGGCTGTCAACACTGCCCGACGTCGTGTCCGACGTTGGGAATCTCTTTTCGAGCGCACCCTGACGGAGCCTGTGGATTTGGGGATGGACGCCCGTACGCGGAGGCCGAACCCCCGCCCTGCCGGCCGACGGACCCGGGGCGCGGATTGTACGACCCGGATGAGGCCGACGCGGGCGCAACGATGGATTTCTTCCACGCAAAAAAGACGCTTCAACATCTCCTGCAGCCGCTGCCTTTCGCTCTTATCTGGTCGGCGGCGGGAGCCATTCTATGGATACGGTTTCCCGGTCGCCGGATCGGTCCTGTCGTCATGATCTCAGCCGCTCTGTTTTTGTTCCTCGCGTCACTGCCGGCGGTGGGCTTTTTCCTTATCGACATACTTCAGAAGCGAGCGGGTCCGCCGGTGACTCCGGAGGCCGTCCGGAACTCGGACATTGCCTGCGTCGTCGCCATCGGCAACGTGGTCGCGGCGGTGAGGCTCTGGGAAGCCATGCCGGATGGGACGCTCATTATCTCATCAGGCGATTTCACGCCGGTCATGGTCAACCGCGCCCTGAGCATGGGAGTCCCAAGAAATCGCATCGAGGTCGAACAGGACGCACGCGATACGATGGAACAGGCCCGGGCCTTGGCGCCGAGACTGAACGGGGCCCCATTCTTTCTCTCGACGTGGGCCCTACACATGTGGCGTTCGGAGATGGCGTTCGAGATGGCGGGCGCTCACCCGGTCCCCGCGCCGAGTGACTTCCTGAGACCGCCGCAATCGCGTTTCCGCCGATATACTCCGAGCGCCGAGGGATTGTCCCTATCGAACAAGGCGTTTCACGAATTCGGCGGGATCGCCTGGCTGGGGATACGATCGCTTGTGCTGCGCGGAACGCAAGCACCTCCGACCGGCCGGTTGATGCGGGAAGGCACACTGATGAAGCGCACGGACGCAACCGATACGACCGATTCCGCCGCGCACGGAGGATCAAGCCCGCCTTTGTCCGGGCGCGCCGTCTCGGCGGAACCACTACGCAAACACATCTGCGTCCAACTGGAGTTCAAGGATTCTCTGCAAGGGCATCCCGACGCTGCGGGCGATGTTCGATGAAGAAAGGGAACGCATGGACGACGCCGGGAGTATCGACGTGTTGTTTCTGGCAAAGCACGGGGACGCCCATGTCTCTCGCGCGCTTGGCTTCGTTCAAGATAACTTCCGCTCGGTCGTCGCGTATCACGCCGACTGGGGAGATCCGCTTCCGGAAGATATCGGTCAGTGGCGCCCGGACTACGTGATCTCGTATCTGTCGAGATGGGTCGTGCCGGAGAATCTGCTCGCCAAGGCCCGAACAGCCGCGATCAACTTCCATCCGGCGCCTCCCGAATATCCCGGCATCGGCTGCACCAACTTCGCTTTGTACGATGATGTGCGAGAATACGGCGCGACCTGCCATCATATGGCGCCGAAAGTAGACACGGGTCGGATTATCGCGGTTTCGAGATTCCCGGTCTTTTCAACTGACACGGTGGCCTCATTACTGGCGCGGACCTATGATTATCAGCTTGTTTTGTTTTACGATATCATCTCCCGAGTACTGAACGGAGAAGGTTTGCCCGAATCGACCGAAACCTGGACAAGGGAACCGATCTCACGCCGGGAATTCAACGAATTAGGCAGAATCACCCTCGGAATGAGCGACGAAGAAATCCGGCGACGAGTCAGGGCGACAAGTTATGGGATATGGCAACCCTCGATTGAACTGGCGGGGTTAACCTTCGCTCTCAAGCCGGAGAGTGACGGCTGATTCCCGAGTCCGAGAAGGAAAACAACACACCGCACAAGGATGGGGCGGCATCGAACGAGCCCGCAATGCGACGTGTGAGCGCGTTGAAAGGGGCGTCAATATGCGCCGCAAAGAAGTACAATGAACGATAAACCCGCGATTCTCGGCGGTAGAGCCGTCCTCGATGAGCCGACGCCGATGGTGAGGCCGGTGCTGCCGCCGTACGATACTCTGGAAGCGGAACTACGGGAAATTCTGGCGACGGGTCAACTGACCAAGGGTCGCCGGCTTCGATCTCTGGAGGAGAGGGCGGCCGAGTACCTCGGCGTCAAGCACGCGGTCGGAGTGTCCAGTTGCACGACCGGCTTGATGCTGACGTACATCGGTCTGGGACTGACCGGCGATGTAATAGTCCCAAGCTTCACGTTTATGGCCACGGTGAGTTCCATCGTCGTCTGCGCCCTGCGACCGGTCTTTGCCGACGTGGACCCCGATACTTCGAATGTTCGTCCGGAAGCCGTCGAAGCCGTGATAACGCCGGAGACTTCGGCGATCGTGGGTGTTCACAATTTCGGTAATCCGGCCGATCAAGCCGGTCTGGACGATGTCGCGGCCAAGTACGGCGTAAAGCTGATATACGACGCCGCGCAGGCGTTCGGCTCTACGTATCGAGGAGCGCCCACCGGACGAAACGGCGCCGCGCAGGTGTTCAGCTTGACCCCCACCAAGCTCGTCGTGGCCGGCGAGGGCGGACTGGTGGCCACCGACGATGACGAGCTCGCCGAGCGGGTGCGCATCGGGAGAGAGTACGGCCACAGTGTTGACTATGACAGCGCGTTCGCCGGGCTCAACGGACGCTTGCCCGAAATCAACGCTCTGTTGGGCCTGAAGAGCCTGGACATGCTCGAGGACGCCTTGACGGAACGAAACGCGGTCGCTCGGACCTACCGCAGAGAACTGGGGAGTCTGCCGGGGATAAGCCTTCGAAGGGTAGAGGAAGGTAACCGGTGCTGTTACAAGGATTTTCCCATATCAATCGACCCGGCGAGATTCGGTTTGACCCGTGACGAGACCTACGAGGCCCTTCAAGCCGAAGGAATCGACACGCGAAAATACTACGATCCCCCCGCCCACCGACAGTCCGCGTACCGGCATTTCCATAACGGCTCCGATTTGAAGGTGACCGAAGCTCTGTCCGCGACCAGCCTCAGCCTTCCGGTTTGGTCGCGCATGGACGAGACCGTGGTTTTGGGAGTTTGCCGCACAATGGAACGGCTTCATCAAAACGCCGATGAGGTCCGAACGGCCTTGTCCCGATGAGTTCGAGCCCTGCCGGGAGGGACCTCGCCACAGTCTGAATATCACTTCGCGCGCCGGAGAAGCCCGGACCCGAACGGGCGCCGGCAACCTCAACGGGACCTAATTCCTCATGAGCACATTCAAGCGGGAACACTCCACGGTCGGTCAATTCGCCACGCAGCTGCTTCTGCGGGTATACGACCTCCTTCGCGCTCGCACACAATACAATCATCTCCTGTTTATGGCGCTTTTCTGTTCCGGCTTTTTCGGCTTCTGGATTTCGTTTCAGATTCGTTTCGATTTCGAGGTCCCGGAACTCTATCAGGACATGCTGTTCCGGTTGGCCCCGTATGTTGCGCTCACCAAGGCTCTCCTCTTCTTTGTGTTTCGGGGGCACGCCACGAATTGGCGGTATGTAGGGCTGCGAGACGGAGTTCAGTTGGCGGTCTTCTCGATTGCATGCGGAGCGCTGCTCTATGGAGTCCGGTACTTGGGGCCTTCCTTTATCATCCCCCGCGGCGTAATCGTCATCGACGTCTTGTGCACGCTCGTTTTCACCGGCGGCATCCGGGTGAGCGCCCGATTCGTGCGTGAAACGATCATGAATAACCTTTTAAACGGCGCCGCTCGACCCTCCGCGCCGACCATCATCGTGGGAGCGGGCGACGCAGGCGAGCTCCTCATCCGGGAAATCCGGCGCAATCCCGCATCCGGCATGACGGTCAAAGCCCTGTTTGATGACGATCCGTCCAAGCAAGGGATGTCGATCCACGGAGTTCGAGTCGTCGGCGGGGTGGAGGCCGTCCCCGATTATGTAGCGGCGAATCCTATCGAGAGAATCATTGTCGCCATTCCCTCCGCGAATCGAAGTCAGATGAAGCGGATAAACAGTATTGTCAACGGCCTGGGCGTTTCGGTCAAGGCGCTGCCGTCGTACCTGGAGACGATGGACAGCACCCCGGGGCTCGAGCAACTGCGGGATTTGAACATCACCGACCTGCTCGGCCGCGAAGAAATCAAGGTCGACGCCGAACAGTTGTCGGAGCTCATACAGGGCCGGGTCGTTTTGGTGACCGGCGCCGGCGGCAGCATCGGTTCGGAACTCTGCCGGCAGATCCTGAAGCACGGCCCTTCCTCGCTCATCATGGTCGAGAGAGGGGAAAACAATCTGTTCCACACGCATCGAAAACTCTCAGCGCTTTGTTCCCCCGGTGAATCGGATGTCTTAACGCCTATCCTCTGTGATGTAACTCACGAGCGGAGGCTTCGGAGCCGGCTGAAAGGCCGCCGTCCCCACGTGATCTTCCACGCCGCGGCTCACAAACACGTGGGATTGCAGGAATCGCACCCCTACGAATGCTTCGTGAACAACGTCGGCGGGACGCGGACCCTCGCCAAGTTGGCCGACGAACTCGGTGTCGAGAGATTCCTCCTGATATCCACGGACAAGGCGGTCAATCCGACAAGCGTCATGGGCGCGACAAAACGAATATGCGAGTCTTACTGCCAAGCATTCGCCGGCGTCAGCAAGACGGTCTTTATGGCGGTCAGATTCGGTAATGTGCTGGCTTCCGAAGGGAGCGTGGTCCCGATCTTCATGGAACAGATTGCGAACGGCGGACCCGTTACCATCACTCATCCCGACGTTCAGCGATACTTCATGACCATACCGGAAGCCGTGGCTTTAGTCCTTCAGGCGGCAGCAATAGGGTCGTCGGGGCAACTTCTGATCCTCGACATGGGCGCTCCGGTGCGTATCGTGGATCTGGCCAAACAGATGATCTCGCTGGCGGGCCGGGATCCGGAGACCTTTCCAATCAGTTACACGGGACTGAGGAACGGTGAGAAGCTTTTCGAGGAGCTCTCCTGTCCCGATGAGGTCTGCGTCCGGACGGTGCACGAAAAGATACGCGTCTTCGCCGGCAGCGTGGAGAATCCCCGTGGAATTCTGTGTGAGATCGATCGGCGCCTGTCGGAAGCGTTGAAATCGCCCGACACCTTCGATGTGTGTGAGGCGTTGGAGGCCCTGGCGCCCGGGTATCGGAATTCGGCCCGTTCCGACGGCGCCGACCGCTTTGAGAGCGACAAGAAGCGCCCCGCTGATTCTACGAGCAACCAGGCGCTCTCAGTTTGATTGCACGAGGAACTCGACACTTCTCGGACGTCGGGACGCTTTGCAACCTCCGAATCAGCGGAGGGGGGCGTCCCGGCAAGGCGCCGTACCGGAAAACAAACACTCGCAGGGCTCGGTGGAAGACGCGGCGGGGGAACCCGGCCGTTCCGCCCTCCGAGTCCCATCTCTTCCTGGGTTGTGACGATGAAGGCGGTGATTCTCGCAGGCGGAATGGGCACTCGTCTCGCTGAAGAGACGTCGACGATTCCCAAGCCGATGGTCAGAATCGGCGGCATGCCTATCCTCTGGCATATAATGAAAATCTATTCCGCGTTCGGGATCAACGACTTCATTATATGCTGCGGATATAAGGGCTATGTGATCAAGGAGTATTTCGCCCATTATTTCCTCCATATGAGTGACGTGGTCTTCGACATGGCCGCCAACTGCATGGAGGTCCTCGACGGGAAGGCGGAACCGTGGAAGGTGTCCCTGATCGACACCGGTCCGGAGACGCAGACCGGCGGTCGGCTCAAGCGTATTCGCCGCTTTGTGGAGGACGAGCACGAATTCTGTTTCACCTACGGGGACGGCGTCTGTGACGTGAATATCGCCGACGTGATCTCGTTCCATCGGTCGCAGAAGGTCCTGGCGACCCTCACTTCGATACAGCCTCCGGGGCGGTTCGGCGCGTTGAACTTGCAGGAGGGCAAGATACTGGGATTCCAAGAGAAGCCTCCCGGTGACAGCGCGTGGGTCAACGGCGGCTTTTTTGTCCTTTCTCCAAAGGTCTTCGACTACATCGAAGGCGATCACTCCATATGGGAGCGCGCTCCCATGGAGCGCCTCGCGGCGGAGGGCCTATTGGCCGCGTTTCGACATTACGGTTTTTGGCAGTGCATGGACACCCTTCGAGACAAGATCCGGCTTGAAGACCTATGGGCGAGCGGGAACGCGCCGTGGAAAATATGGGACTGAACCGCAAATTCCGGACCGACGATCGAACTCGCGACCACTGGAGTGACGAATTGCAGAGCCACGATCGGCAAAGAAGATGCGTGGAAGTCCTGATACATTACTGCGAATCGCGGTTTTCGTTACGTTTTGAAGTGCTTCGATACTGGCCAACCTCCGGTTGTGTGTGAGAGACTGCGTTGACTTGCTGAACACCTTTTGTTAGAATATTCGCCGCTTGACCTTGCTCCAAGGAGGCTCCATTTGCAATCGCAGGGCAGCTCGGAGGCGTGGCGGCGTTTAATAAACCCGTGTCTCAAGAGGGTGACGGTCAACGCAAGGAAGCGCGAGGAACAGAGTCGACAATAGGGCAATTCGACCGTGAATACGGAGCGGTAAAGGAAGTACGCCGCCGTTCCGGGAGGATCACGCATGAACGTTCTCATAACTGGTCATGAAGGCTACATTGGACCCGTAATGATCCGCGCTTTTCGGCGTGCCGGGCACCGTGTCGTCGGCCTCGATACCGGATATTTCAGGAATTGCATGACCGCCGGGATGTGGAAAGCCGAACCCGAGCACGAACTTGACCGAGATATTCGGGACGTGGAAAGTTCGGACCTCGTCGGTATTGACACGGTGATCCACTTGGCGGCCTTATCAAACGACCCCCTGGGCGAGCTTAATTCGTTTCTTACCGATGAGATCAACCTCCGGGCCGGAATGCGTTTAGCCATTATAGCCAAACAGGCGGGGGTGAAACGCTTCATCTTTGCGTCTTCTTGCAGTCTATACGGCGCCGCAGACGTCGCCAAGCCGCTGGATGAGAACGCTCCCCTTAAGCCGGTTAGCGCCTACGCAGTTTCAAAGGTGAGGATGGAGGAGGAGTTGTCCTTGCTCGCAGACGAAGCCTTCAGCCCGGTCTACCTCAGAAACGCCACCGCCTATGGTGTCAGTCCCAAAATGCGATTCGATCTGGTACTGAACAACCTGATGGGCTGGGCTCGGACGACCGGAACGATACGGGTTCTGTCGGACGGTACTCCCTGGAGACCACTCGTTCACATTGAGGATATTGCCGCTGCGGCACTCGCCGCAGCCGAGTCCCCACAAGAAGATGTGCACAATGAAGCCTTCAACGTCGGGAGGACGGATTCCAACTACCAAGTCAGACAGATCGCCGAAATGGTTGGCGACGTCGTGGCGGGTTCAAGAGTTCTGATCACAGGCGAAACGGGGGGCGATCCGAGATCCTACCGCGTAGACTTCTCTAAAGCTGAAAACGGCCTAACCGGGTTCGAGCCCCAGTGGACACTTGAAAGAGGATGCGAGGAGTTGGATCGGTGGTTTTCGGATGGGTATCTCGGCAGTGAAGACTTCCAATCGCGGACGTATGTGCGCCTCAAGCAACTGAAACATCTCATGAAAACAGGCAGGATTGACAATAACCTGCGATTTAGGAGCGTCGTGGAGGTCCTCGGTGGCAAGCCGCTTTGATTTCCTATTGCCGGATCTTTCAGGGCTCGTGAGCATCCGTCGTAAGCCCATCACGGACGAGCGGGGCTTTTTCGAGCGCCTCTTCTGCGCGGACGAATTAAAGGGAGCCGGCCTGGAAAAACCGATCGCGCAGATCAACCGATCGCTCACGAAGAAGCGGGGCGCGGTCAGAGGCATGCACTACCAGCGTCCGCCCCACGCGGAGACGAAAATCGTCTCCTGTCTCAAGGGTGAGATCTTCGACGTCGCAGTCGACATCCGAGCAGGCTCGCCCACCTTCCTGCAATGGCACGGAGAGGTCCTGTCCGCGGACAACGCGACCACCCTTCTCATCCCGGAAGGCTTCGCACACGGATTCCAGAC
>CAYLRL010000063.1:0-28192 GCA_964385875.1 uncultured Syntrophales bacterium | reverse complement strand
GGCGCGGCGTAGATCGGAGGCAGGTACGGCCGGTTGGTACGTCAGCCCGGACATCTTCGTCCTCTGATCTACGAAGTAGTCTTCATTAAAGGAGTATACCTCGAGCCTGTCTTCGTAAATGACGTGCAACTGGTTTTCATAATGTCTTGACAAGGGAAACACCCGCCAATTGACCGGCTCCTCCGGTAATTCAAATGTAGTGCCGGTGCTCAGCAGGGCCAAAAGGCCATTGTCACATTCCACTACAGTCCCGAACAGCGCCACACTTCCCGACACCACGCCACCGAATTCTTCCGGAAACTCAATATCTCCCAAGCGCGTCAGCCTTTCATCCGGCGATTGTTCCTCCGGAACATATCGAACGACACGCACTACTCCGTCCGATGCCTGACAAAGCTTGTCCTGGATACCCCATGAGTAGCCGCTGCGCTCGAAGATCTCGTTCGCGCTCAATACCTTCTCAAATCGAAAGGTGGCTGGACCATTCCCGGCTTCGGATCGTTCCGGGTAATCTCGATCTCGCACGTAGTCGACCAAGAAGCCCGCAGAGGAATGCGATGAACCGTAAATGCTGTAAAAAGACCAGCTACATGAGGAGCAGTGATCGTCGACTAGGCGCACAGGCTCACCATTGGGCGTCCCGGTTGGGCCGTAACGCTGAAAAGGATCCCCCGCGAGGCTCAATCTGAGTTCGAATAGTCCCGCGGATCCCGCAGCAAGTGCGAGATGACCGTATTTCGGCGATACTCCCTGGACGGCGCAGTCCCACAGCCGTTCCGGACGGGTGCTGAGCGGATACTTGGTGCGGCCACCGCACGTTGCTCGGTGCACCCCTTCCGCAGAAACAGTATATAGGGAGCGCCTATATATCGTTGCGTCCGTATGGGGAAACGGCATCGGGTTGTCTTGCTCGCCTGCCCTGAAATCCTGAAGCAGGGCATGGGGGATTACTAGCTCTCTTTCCGACAACCGGTTGAACTTACCCTGAATCAAACGCTTGATCTCATCATCGGCAAAGATGAGATTCCAATGAGCTCCGTAGAGGTAGTCACTTTGCTGAAACCCGCACCGTGTAGCCATTCTGAGACTCTTGGGGACGGGTAGATCTTCGATAATCTCATCCCATTTCACCGTCAATATCGAGCCGTCCACCGTAAACAAGTAAAGACGCCCCATGTAAATGAGCGAATCCCAGAACCGGCCTTCTATGACTAATCTCAAAGGCGGCATGGATGACCTCTCAGCAGTTTTCTGACCTTCGCTCGGCTGAGATAACCGAGTCGGAACCACTCCCACGCCACAGTGTAGTGCGGTTGGTCGGCTGAGGTTTTCTGATGGTCAATGGGATATCCGTGCCATTCTCGTTTCGGGACGTGTGAAATGAACTTGGCCACAAACACTTGGGTGACATGGTCCTGAGTGAGCTACACCAAGATACTGTGGCCTGCCGGCAACCAGATGAAGGCCCCATCCTTCGCCGTCCACGATCCATTCCCGGCGGTATGTTAAAGTGAAACAACCGACTTCGTCCAGCTCCGTCACCTTCCACTGCGACTTGCCGTTCGTTCCATTGCGATGAACGGGATTGCAGAGATAGTGAACCTCATCGTCTATAAGATATTTTGCTATGCGTCCCATTTTCCGATACCGGTCCGAGACCGGAACAAGTCCTCAAAGGCTGATAGGTCACCCGATTGTCGGCTTGCAGAGTATCCGAGCCCTTTGACCTACACGTTCGCGCCGGCGGTGTATTCTCCGAAGACGGTGCGGAGCACGTCGCAGATTTCGCCGAGGGACGCTCGTTGTTTGACCGCGTCGCGGATTGGGACCATGAGGTTGTCGGTTCCTTCCGCGGCTTTCTTGAGTCGGTCCAGAGAGGCCTGAACCGCTGGGGTATCGCGTTCCGCGCGGATCTTCGCGAGGCGTTCCTCTTGGCGGTCCCGGACCGCGGGATCCACGCGGAGCAGGTCTTTGGGCAGGGTCTCTTCGGTCCGGAACTTGTTCACGCCCACGATGACGCGTTCGCCGGATTCGAAGGCTTTCTGGAACGTGTACGCGGAGTCGAGAATTTCCTGCTCCATGTACCCGGTTTCGATCGCCTTGACCGAGCCGCCCATCTCATCGATCTTCTTGATGTAATCGAAGGCCTGCCGCTCGATCTCGTTCGTGAGCTCCTCAACGAAGTACGAACCGGCCAGCGGATCGACCGTATCCGCTACGCCGCTCTCGTACGCGACGATCTGCTGGGTCCGGAGGGCGATCTGAACGGACTGTTGGCTGGGAAGAGCGAACGCTTCGTCGCGTGAATTGGTGTGCAATGATTGCGTTCCGCCGAGCGCGGCCGCCAACGCCTGGAACGCGACCCGAACCACGTTGTTGTCGGGCTGCTGCGCGGTGAGCGTACAGCCGGCGGTCTGCGTATGGAAGCGCAGCATCATGGCTTTGGGATTGGTCGCGCCGAACCGCTCCTTCATGATCCTGGCCCACATGCGACGGGCCGCTCGGAATTTTGCGACCTCCTCGAGGAAGTCCTGATGCGAGTTGAAGAAGAAGCTCAGCCGAGCGCCGAACTTGTCCACATCCATGCCCGCGTCGATCGCGGCCTGCACGTACGCGATGCCGTTGGCGAGCGTGAAAGCGACTTCCTGGACCGCGGTCGAGCCGGCCTCTCGAATGTGATACCCGCTGATGCTTATCGTGTTCCACTGGGGAACGTTGTCGTTGCAGAAGGCGAAGATGTCCGTGATGATCCTCATGGACGGGGCAGGGGGGAAGATGTAGGTGCCTCGAGCGGGATACTCTTTGAGGATGTCGTTCTGGATGGTGCCCCGAAGTTTGGATACGTCCGCGCCTTGCTCTTCGGCGACGGTGATGTACATCGCAAGGAGGATGGCCGCGGGTGAGTTGATGGTCATGGATGTGCTCACCGAGGCCAGGTCGATTCCGTCGAAGAGGAGACGAAGATCTTCCACCGTGTCGATGGCGACGCCGACCTTGCCCACTTCGCCGGCGGCCAGTTCGTGGTCGGAATCGTACCCGATTTGCGTCGGGAGATCGAACGCAACCGAAAGGCCGGTCTGTCCCTGGTCGATCAAGTACTTGAACCGCTCGTTTGTCTCCTCGGCCGAACCGAACCCCGCGTACTGCCGCATGGTCCAGAAACGTCCGCGATACATGGTCGGCTGGACGCCTCGGGTGAACGGATATTCGCCGGGTAGGCCAAGTTCCGCCTCCGGGTTGAAGTCATCGAGGTCCCAGGGGCCGTAGACCCGCTTGACGGGGATCTCCGACACCGTGGCGAACGCTTCGCGTCGTTCGGGCCGTTTGGCAAGTTGGGCCTCGACCTTCTTCTCCCAGGCTTCGTACTTACTCTTGAAATCCTCAGACATAGCGAGCCTCCAGACTTGGCGTGGTTCGACTCGGACGCGCTCACCAGGGGCGCGGTCCGCGCGATAGGGGGGCGGACAACCCGCAGAGCAAGCGTGGGGAAGAAGGGGGCCGGAACCGTGCGGAGACGCGAGATGTCTCCCCGGCTTGATTACATCTCCTTCCTCCTTACTCCTCTTTCTCCCGCAGTTGACGTTCCACTTTGCAGGAGATTCCTTCACCTTTCAAGCCCGACTCGAAGCATCCATTGCAGGAGACGCACGTCGCGCGGGCCGTGTCGCCGCTTTTCCACCGATTGATCAGACCAGGCTCGCGAATGAGTGGCCGCGACATCGCGATCAAGTCGGCTTTGCCGGCGGCGAGGATGTCGTTCGCAACCTTGAGGGAGCGTATACCGCCGACCGAGGCCGTCGGAACACCGACGCGCTCCTTGACGCGCGCGGCAAGATCGACGAGATACGCCTCGTCCTCTTCCGTGCGGATCTTCATCCTCGCCGGCGTCTTCTCTTTCGGCGAGAGGGCCGAACCGCCGCTCACCTCGATCATATCGATTCCGTCGTCCGCGAGCCGCTCCGCGATTCTCACCGAATCGTCGGGTTCAAGGCCGCCTTCGACGAAATCACTGCCGTTGAGCTTGATTGTTACCGGGAAGTCGTCGCCCACCGCGCCTCGAACCGCTTCGAGCGTTTCCGCGAGAAAGCGATAACGGTTGTTCAGACTGCCGCCGTACCCGTCGCCTCGAACATTCCACTTGGGAGACAGGAACTGATTGATGCCGTATCCGTGGGCTCCGTGCAGCTGTACGCCGTCGAACCCGGCCTTCTTGGATCGTTCCGCGGCCGCGGCGTACGCTTCGATCAGGCGGGTTATATTCCCGACGGTCATCTCTTTCGGGACCGCCTTCTGTTTGGGCGACGGCTGAACCGCCGACGGGCCCCACAATTCGTCTCCCTCGCGAAACAAGTCCGCGTTGGCGCTTGCGCCGGTGTGGACAAGCTGGGGAATGACTCGGCCGCCGGCGTCATGAACCGCGGCGGCTAAACGACTCAGCCCCTCGATCTGACCGTCCTCGTAATTGCCGACCATGTAGGGAAGCTGTTGACCGTTGGTGAGCACGTACTGGTAGCCGGTCACGATCAGACCGACGCCGCCTCGGGCCAGTTCGCGGTACAGATCGAGAGCCTTATCGGTAACGTAGCCGCGATCGTCGCCGACGCCGCTCCACGTTGCCGACCTGATCGATCGGCTGGGGAGTTCGAGTGATTTCACGGCGAAACTGTCGAAAAGGGAGGGCATACAAAGATCTCCTGATAGGAAGAGCGATTGCGCGCGGAATCCCGTGTCCGCGCGAAAACGAACCGCCCCGAGATGGACACGGTTCCAGCCCGATTCTTAATCGTCCGAGGGCCCGGTCTCCTCGCGATAGCCGCTGCCGCGAGGCTACGCCGGCTCGAATTCAAATCAAGGGAACGCCGCCTCATCCGAAAGCCGATGAGGCGGCCCGTGAATTCGCGCTTACTCGATAACGACCAGAACGTCGCCGACCTGATATGATTCGCCTTCCTTGGCCTTGATTTCCTTGACCGAGCCCCCGGTGGGAGCGACAACGGGGAGTTCCATCTTCATGGCTTCGATGATGACGACTTCTTCGTCTTCCGAAACACTCTGACCGGGTTGCACCTTGATGGATATGATTTTGCCGTTCATCGGCATCGTGACGTCCGCCATTGGGATAACCTCCTCAGAATATGCGCGTCGAAACGTATGATGCGCTCAAAAAAAAGAAACAGCGCGCCCCGAACGCCGAATCGGAGTGTCGACGGCGTCGGAGATAGCGCCGATATCGAAGCCGAAGCGCGCGGGCCGTCGCCGACCCCCGACCGGAGCCGCGGGCGGAACGAGCCGGCGCCCGAGCGTCATTCGGATCGCTGAATCTCCTCGGTGGGCTGGACCAGCTCCATGAGTATCCCGTGGGTGACCTTGGGGTGCATGAATGCGATCGTCATCCCATGGGCGCCTTCGCGGGGCGTTTCATCGATGAGCTTGACGCCTTTCGCCTTCAGCTCCTCGACCGCCTCGTAGATGTCGTCGACTTCAAAGGCGATATGGTGGATGCCCTCGCCTCGTTTTTCGACGAAATTCCTGATCGCCGACGCGCCGGATACGTCCTGGAGCAGCTCGACCGAGCTGTCCCCCACCGGAATGAACCCGATGCGCATCCCTTGGTAATCCTCGGTGTGGGTCATCTCCAGGGGCAATCCTTCGGTGAAGAACTTCACCGCGGTCTCCAGGTCCTTCACGGCCACGCCCAAGTGAGCGATTCTTTTGATTTTCATGCCGGCAGGTCCTTGTTTTTCCGTCACCGCCTACGCGGAGTCGCTCCGCGCGACGTCGGGTCGCCCGATTGGGGCCGCGACGATCTCAGAAGTCCTCGAGTCTCGCCGCCCAAGGACGACACGGACCCGATCCTTCACACCGGGCCTAAACGGGCTGTTTCGTTAATCGGACGTGGCGGTCTCGCTTTTCTTTGATTCGCTCGACGACGGTTTTGTCTCGGTGGAAGACGAAGCCGACGTCGACGCGGAAGGCTTGTCCTTCCGGGCGTAGTCGGTCGCATACCAACCGGTGCCCTTCAGGACGAACGACGTATTGGAAATCAGCCGTCCGGCTTCACCGCCGCACTCGGAACATCTTGCCGTAGCGGGATCGGTTATCTTCTGCCACTCCTCGAATTCATGGCCGCACTTTCCGCACCTGTACTCGTAAATGGGCATTTCACACCTCCCTGTTTTGCTCAACTCGCGGAGATATGATCCACGGGCATATCATAGAGCTGAAAAAGTCGATCGGTATTTGCAACTCCCGAGAGAATCTCCCGGGAAATCGTATGAACCAAGCTTTCTTCCTGCCGGCACAACTCGGGATCCGCGAAGAAGTCGACCCCGTCCCTGCAGAATCTAACCACATGAATCACTTCATGGGTCATTATATAGAGTCCGAGCGTCCAAAGATCGTGGCCCATTGTGCGCAGCAGCGCGTTGAGTATGATCGGATCCTGGAGCGCTACGCCGAAGATCTGCCGACCGTCGGTTTTCGATTCACGCTTTCGCGTCGGAACGTATTGGAATACTTGAGCGAATACGTGATCCGCGTGGAGTTCCGTATCGACTTGCGTGCGAGTGAAGACCGCGTACGGACATTCCCGCCAATCGGACGCGGTCATACCGAAGTAGTCTCCGGCCAGATTTTCCGCAAGAAGACCGGCTCTTCCTATGGTCTCCAGATCCGATGATGTAAAGAGACCATGTGACGGCATGGGCGCCCCGCTACTTGTTCTTGTGACGCATACGCGATCGGAGTTTCTTGTGTTTATGCTTGCGCATCTTCTTTCGACGCTTCTTGATAACGCTCCCCATACTGACCTCACTGCCTGTCGCTAAAAGAGCAATACTAGCACGACCGTGAATCCGTGTCAAACTTCCGAGCCGGATGTTTCGGGTCGGTCGTTTTTTTTGCCGGTCTGCCGGCAAAGAGAAAACAAACGTTCACTTACTACAAAGCTAATGCCTTTTCGGTTCCTGTCAAGCCCTCCAAAACAGACTCCAACGCGCTTTTTCCCGCGTCCGAAACGAAGAATACGCCGACCACATCGAAGAATCCCGGTGAGCCGCAACCGATGCGCCCGTGCGGAGCCCGGGGCGCGTACGGAGGCGTAGTGAATCGGCCCGGTTGCGCCGCGGTTCGGTCAATTTTCTTGACGCAACCGGTAAAGTAATCTATAAATCCACACGGGGGATCCCTTTCTATCGACCGATCTCCGTTAAGGACAGCCTATGCGTATCACCACCACCAGCAGGTACGGCGTTCGGGCCATCTTCGACGTCGCCTACCATGGCGGCGGACGGCCGACGCAGATCAAAGACATAGCTCGACGTCAGCAGATATCTCAGCGTTATCTGGAGCAGATTTTCAACAAACTTCTGAAGGCGGGGCTGCTTAAGAGCAGGCGAGGGCCGCGGGGCGGATACATGCTTGCCCGCGATCCTTCTGAAATTACCGTGGGAGACGTGATCAACGCGGCGCAAGGTCCCATCGTGCCGGTGGGCTGCTTGCCGGGATCCGACGAATCGAAGGCGTGCCGCGTCGAGGAGTCGTGCATTACTCAGCACGTCTGGAAGGAGACCCAGCGTTTGCTCGTCGAGTATTACGGTTCCGTCAGCATCGCGGATTTATGCGCTCTCGCCCGCCGCCAGGGGGTGTCGCGCGATTTGGATCACAAGTATATGTACTTCATCTGACCTCCGCCCCGGCGCCGGCCTGACGCTCCCTCGCCCGCGGGGAATCGGCGGCACGGTTCGACGGCCGTGACGATACCCCGGTATCCGACCGAAGATTGATTCAAGCCCACTATCCGCGACCGGCACGCGCGCTGCGGCGCTTGGCACGGTATGCGACGGCGGCGCTACAGCCGGTTCGCGCGTCGGGTTTCCTTTTCCGATGGTACGTGGTATCAGCCTCATGGTGGGATTGGCTGTCCCGCCGTCGTTATTCAAGCGGCCGCGCGAGGTGAAAGGAATGAATCGCCGTATGCGATTGATCTATGGCGTACTGTTGACCGTCGTTCTCTTGGTCGCCGTTTCGGTGCAGGGCGCGTCCCTGTCCGGCGATTCGGGAACGAATTTGACGAGGATTGCGGTCGAGGCAGGGGAATCGGATCGAAACAACCGGTCCGACCCTCCTATCGCCGCCATGGACGAACGGAACGTATGGCGGAGCCGCGAACTGAGCATGCTCTCCATCGGAATGGGCGTGGGCGACGTGACGGGAGACGGCGCGAACGACGTGGTGCTGCTCGGCCCGGGGAGCGTAGAGCTGTACGAATTCAAAGACCGACGGCTCACGAAGACAGCGGAGTACACTAAGCGTCCGCTCGAGTTTAAAAGTGTGGATATCGCGGATGTCCGGCCGTTGGGAGGCCGGCCGAGGATCTACGTCACCGCGCAGAACAGAGGCACGATCGCTTCGTTCGTATTGGAATATCGTGACGGTAAACTTGCGCCGGTCATCACCGACTTTCAGTATTATCTTCGCGTGATCCGATACCCGACCCGGGGCCCCATTCTGCTCGGTCAGCGAAAAGGGTTGGGCCGAGTGTACGAGGGACCGGTTTACCGCCTCGAGGACAAGGGTGACGAGCTGGCGGTCACGGGTCGTTTCGGCGTGCCGCTGACGATTCCGATTTTCGGCTTCTGCATCGGGGACTTTGAGGGGAGCCGAAAGCCGATCATCGCGGTGTACGATCGCGAGGAGCATCTCCGCCTCTATCGGCCGTCGGGCAAACGAATGTTCACGTCTCAGGAGTACTACGGCGGCACGGACGTCATTCTCCGTCGAGTGGGTCCGGAGGAGGAGAACAAGGCGCTTCTCGATGAGGACAATGAGCGTGAATACTGCCGCCCGAGGATGATGGCGGTCGACCTCAATCATGATTCCGTGTCCGAGCTGCTGGTCATCGCGCACAAGTCCAAAACCGGCAGATACCTCAGCCGCATGCGCATGCTTGGCGAGGGGCAAGTAATAAGCTTGCAGTGGAATGGGGACTCTATGCGGGAGCGCTGGGCGACCCCGCCCATTCAGGGTATGATCACCGACTTCGCAATCGATAAGTTGCCCGGCCTGTCGGGGTTGAGGCTCATTACGGTCGAGCGCAAGAAGACCGATTGGTTATCGTTTCTCAGTTCAAAGAGTCAGGTGCGGGCGTACAACGTGGACTTCCTGCAAGCGGAAGGCGGAGCCGCGCGCTGAACTCGGTCCTTGGGCTTCACGGTGAGATCGAGAAAAGCATTCGCACCCCCCCGATGGTGATCTGATCGCCCGATCGCAGTCTGGTGCGGCGGACGCGACGACCGTTAATCAGGAGATCTCCGGCGGGATCAAGCTCATGCAGTTCGTAGGATAGGCCGTTGTGGAAGAGCGCGGCGTGTCGGGGTCTCACGTGACCCCGGTCGGGCAGTTTCACGTGGCATTCGCTCCCCGATCCGATGAAGATAGGACTCATACCCGCCTGATAGCTGACCTCCCTGGAGGCGCCGGAAAGCACCCGAATGACCGCGGTTTCTCTGAGCGCGGTCGAGACCCCGACAGTCAGACCCGACATTCCGCCCACGACACAGAATCCCGCCAGTCTGGCTGCCGATCCGAATTCCAAATCGAACGGAGCGAGGAGTATGGTGAGCGTCTCGAACGCGGTCGCGCCCAGGAGGCCGGCCGCCGCCCCCGCGATAGTCGGTCCAATACGACCGGCGCAGGCGTTCGAGCAGAGCGCGAACGCCTGCCCCACCGCTCCCCCCACTATCGCCCACGAGACAAGTCTGGCCGCGGTGATCTGCGCAAGACCGGTCCCCGAAGAAAGGGTCCCCATGGACGTCGCGTCCCCGGTCATGCGGAGGAAGATCAGACGAGCCGGAATCATCGTGAGCACGAGCGCCGCAACTCCCACTGCGAACGCGCACGCGGTCGGGACAACGCGAGCGGAGAGCCGATCCGCGGTCGATGATGCGCACGCGGTCAGGACAGCGGCGATCAAACCGCCGGTGACGGGGAAATAGAGGGCGGCGCTCCAGCGGACACCGCCCGCCGCTCCGCCGTCCTCGAAGATCGGCTCGAAGATCAGCCATCCCACGAGTCCGGCGGCCGCGCACAAGAGCGAGGTCGAGATCGGTTTCGATCCGACCAGGCGCCCGACGCTCACGGCGCGTCTCGCACCTGATGAACCTCTCCGCACGTTCATGCCACAACCCCGCCTCAGGGCTCAACCGTACGTCGCACACCGGGAGGAACACGCGAGAATTACAAACAAACGGAAATGCCTATAGTACCATCATGGCACAGGCCGGCGATTCAGCCAAGCGCACGAGTCCTTGTTCTCCGGAGAGACGAATGGGAAGGCGGTCTTCGCCGCCGAGGCAGAGGCGCCGACGACGGGCGTGAAGGGAGGTTCCCGGTGAGATTATCCTTGACACGCTCTCCGGGCTCGATGAATAATCCCCGGTAACTCAGCCATAGGATTTAACAAAAGCACGCTCCCCAACTAAAACCTACGCACGGTGCGGGTATGCCCTCAATCCACGACATCTATGAGCGGAAGAATTACCGAAACCGGATCCATCTCGACAAAGCGATCACCTTCGAGGTGGAAATTCGCGAGACGAATCTCCAAGTGCAGGCGATGAAGGACCTGAGCGCGAAAACGAAGGACTCGGTCTTTCGGTATCGTTATCAGATCGAAGAGTATCTTCGTCAGCATCCCGCGTTTCGGGAAGCGTGTGCGCCTATCCAGATCTATGCGTCCGCGCCGGAGATCGTGCGATTCAGCGATCTTTCCAGTCGGTCGACCCACGTGGCGCCGATGGCTCTGATGAGCGGCGCGGTAGCGGATTTCGTCGGTCGCGATCTCTCCCCCGAGTCACAGGAGATTATCGTTGCGAGCGGCGGCGACGCGTTCATCAAGAACTCCGCTCCCCTCGAGATTCGATTGTACGCGGCCGGTTCGCCGTGGCACGATCGGTTGGTCTTGTGCATGCCGGCGCTCAAGAAGCCCTACGGAATCTCCACCTATGTCCCCGGTCGAGGGATTCACGCGGTGACGGTGGTTTCCCGCTCGGCATGTTGGGCGGCGTCCTTCGCCCGGGATCTGGGTGTCCGGCTTGCGGCAGGGGAAAATCCCGGGTCGGTCATGGAACGGGCCGCGGGATATTCGGATGTGGGCGGAATGATCGTGATCGCCGGCGAGAGGATCGTGGTCGGGGGCGAGATGGTCCTGAAGTCGAGAAACGGAGCGGGCGCTCCGGAACCCAGTGAGAATTGATCGTGATGAAGATCGGCGTGATGTCGGATACCCATCTGCGCAGCCCCGACGAGGTCCTCGAGTACATCCTGGACGAACTCCTCAACGATACGGACATGATACTCCACGCGGGCGACATCGTGGGGAAGCCGGTCCTCGATTATCTGGAAGCCCGCGGGGTGCTTGCGGTATGCGGTAATATGGACGATTATGAAATCGCGGGGTCCGCTCCGAGCGTACGGATAGTCTCGGCCGAAGGCAAGAGGATCGGACTCATCCACGGCTGGGGCTCGAAGACAGGACTCGAGCCGCGAATAGTACGCCGGTTTGAAGACCCTAAGCCCGACGTAATCGTGTACGGACATTCCCATGAGCCGTTTTGGGATGAAGTGGAAGGCGTTTGGATGTTCAATCCCGGTTCGGCCAATCCGTACACCGGAGCGCGAACACCGACGGTGGGAGCGCTTCTCATCCGTGACGACACCATCGAAGGTGAATTCCTGACGGTGGAGCGTTGACGGCCCCCCAAGGCGGGTCGGGCTTGCCGGTGGGCTCGAGCCGGTACTTCGGCCGCCTGAGCGTTGGTGTGAATGAGGTTGGGTATGGACCGATTGTACGCGCCCTGGAGAATCGAATATGTCCTCGGAAAGGACAAGGAGCCGGGGTGTGTTTTCTGCAAGGCGCCCGCTGAAGACGATGACGACAAGAACATGATCGTGCACCGCGCGAAGGGCGCGTACACAATCATGAACAAGTATCCGTACAACAACGGGCATCTCTTGGTTTGTCCGTACACGCACGTGTCCGATCCGTGCGATCTGAACGCGGAAGAAAACGGGCTGCTCATTCAGGAGGTGTGTCGGTGCCTGCAAGTCGTGCGCGAGGTAATGAAGGCCCAGGGTTTTAACGTGGGATTGAACCTCGGCGCCGTGGCGGGAGCGGGTATCGATGAGCATCTTCATTATCATGTGGTGCCCCGCTGGCACGGCGACACGAACGTCATGCCGGTTCTTGCCGATATCAAGGTGATTCCGGAGCATTTTCTCTCGACCAGTAGGAAGCTCCGGGAGGGTTTTCATCGTTTGTTTCCCCATGTTGAGGGAGAGGTGAAAGAATGAGGCTTATAAAGCGACTCATCGAACTGGCGGTCGTCATCCTGGTGATTTCCCTGTTCATGAAGAACAAGGACGTCGCGGTGACGATCGATTATTTCGGGCTTACCGAACCGATAACCGTCGCCTTCTGGGAACTGGTGACATTCTGCGTCTCCCTCGGCATCATCATCGCGGCGTTCGGCGACTTCATAACGCAGTTGAAATGGGTCAGGGAACGCAGGCGTATGATCAAGACCGACAAGGAACACCGACAGGTTGTTGACGGCCTCAATGAAAAGATCGAGAACCTCGAGGAAGAGAACGCCGCGCTGAAAAAAGACCTCGAAAAGGCCGAAAAAGAAGCGCAGGAACTGAAGGAAAGAACGACCGCCACGGCCGAATCGCCCCCCCACGGTTTCTCCGAAGGCGAGGTTGAGACGGAGAAAACCGAGGGGAAAACCGGCTGAGACCGATTCCCTCAGGGGCATTCCGGCGGCGCAGGCCCTCGTGGGACGTTCGGCGTCGGATCATTGATGAAGAGGACGTTTGGTACCGCCGCAACGGCATGTCCGACTCCCCGAAGTCCGGCCGCGCGATCGTGTTTTCGCGTCTCGAGAGGATCCCGATGAGCCGCGGGTTCGCATAGTTGCTATGGAAGAAGTTCGCGTCCGCGAGAAGATATATCAACACTTTAGCGCTCCGTCGGTCGCTCTGGGCAACTTCGACGGCGTTCATCTCGGCCACCGGGAGATCGTGAAACGCACGGTCGAGAAGGCCGGTGAAACGAAAGCGGAAGCCGTCGTCTACACGTTCGATCCGCACCCGCGGGTCGTGCTCAATAAGGCCCCCGAACTCCCCCGAATCACCACACACATGGAACGCGCGGAAATCCTCGAGGCCCTGGGAGTCGACGTGCTCATCCTTGCGGAGTTCACCGAGCGCTTCGCCGCGCAATCGCCGGAGGATTTCGTCAGAAATATCCTGGTCGAGGAACTGGGCGCCCGCAACCTCTTCGTCGGTTTCAACTACCGCTTCGGAAAGGATCGAGCCGGCAGCGCGGAGACCCTCAAGAAGATGGGGCCCGAGTTCGACTTCAACGTCCACGTTATACCGCCGGTCAAGGTGGGAGGGGAAAGGGTCTCCTCGAGCAGAATACGGGACCACCTCTTGAAAGGGGAGATTCGGGAAGCAAACATCCTGCTGGGCCGCGAATTCGCGATGGAAGGCCGCGTTATTCACGGACATCATCGCGGCAAGAAGCTCGGTTTCCCGACGGCCAACATCAAACCTGAGCCAAAACTGCTGCCGCCCCCGGGCGTGTATGCCGCCTTTTGCCGCGTCGGCGGGGTGAAGCGTCCCGCGGTCATGAATATCGGTTATAACCCGACCTTCAAGAACCGAAAGGTATCCTTCGAGGTTCACATTCTGGATTTCTACGACGATCTATACGGTGAGACCGTCAAAGCCTATTTGGTGGAACGGCTTCGGCCGGAGATGACCTTTTCCGGTATCGAGGAATTGAAAGATCAGATCGAAGGAGATATCGCGCGATGTCGCGGGCTCCTTACGGTTTTTCCCGAGGGGCCGTGAGACGCGCTCGACGTTCCGAGCGGGCGCCGCTCGATTTTCCGCTCATCGGCGCCTGGAACAAAGGAGATAGTATGACGGACGGACATCAGCTCGAGGGCTTTTCGTTACCGGCAGACTTGATTCAGGAAATCAGCAAGCTTTCCGAGCAATTGGGTGAATCGCCCATGAACGTGGTGATCGCCGCGGTCGATCATTTCACCCAGCTTCCCGAGGAGCGCCGGAAAGCGGTCATGGTTGGGGCCTCTCGTAGGCGTCGCCCCTGACCGGTCGCAGATCGTGATCCGGTCCGATCGGCCCGCCGGTCTGTCCGCCCGTTCGCAGACGTAGTCACAGCGGAGGAGAACCGTATGCTCGCGGAGTTCAGTGTATTTCCCATTGACAAAGGCGGCGAGGGATTGAGTCGGTATGTGGCCGAATCTATGAAGATCATTGAAGAGAGCGGTCTGGATTTCGAAGTTCACGCGCTCGGCACGCTCATCGAAGGTCCCGCGGACGATGTCTTCAGAGTGATTCGCGCGTGCCACGACAATATGCTCCGCCACGGCGATCGCGTGATGACGACGATCAAGATCGACGACCGAAAAGGCGCTGAAGGAAGAATCAAGGGAAAGGTCCGGTCCGTGGAAGAGCGCCTTGGTCGTGAGCTTCCCAAGCGATAGGTCCGGCGGTGGTTGCGCTCTCGACCGATCACGAACTCCTGGACACGGTCGACGAACACGACCGGGTTACGGGGACCGCGACCCGCGGGGAGGTCCACCGGCGGGGTTTTGTTCATCGGGCCGTACACATCTTGGTCTTCAACTCCGCGGGACACATCTACATCCAGCGGCGGTCCGCTTCAAAGGACCGCTTTCCCGGGCTGCTGGACTCTTCAGCCGCCGGACATGTGGATTCCGGTGAATCGTATGAGCGCGCAGCGGTTCGGGAACTCGACGAGGAGCTGGGAATCCCGGGAGAACCCCAGGAAGTTTTGCGCGTCGCGGCTTCACCGACGACGGACAACGAGCACGTTAGGCTCTATACGCTGCGGACCGACGAGGAGCCGCAGCCGCATCCCATTGAGATCGCGTGGGGCGGCTTCATCGAGCCGGCTGACCTGACGCGGATGATCGACGATGACCCGGAGGATTTCGTTCCCGCGTTCGTCCTCCTGTGGCGGGAATACACGAGGACTCAAAGGTGAGAGCGGTCATACAGAGGGTATCCCGAGCGTCGGTGAGCGTTGACGGACGGGTGACCGGTCGAATTGGCCGGGGTCTCGTCGTCCTTGTCGCCGCGGGAAGAGGCGACGGGCCCGACCAGGTCCGCTGGATGGCGGACAAAATCCCCGGCCTGCGAATCTTCTCCGACGATCAGGGAAAGATGAATCTCAGCCTCATTCGGGTCGACGGCGAACTACTCGTTGTCTCTCAGTTCACGCTGTACGGCGATTGCCGCAAGGGTCGGCGACCGTCTTTCGCCGGCTCCGCGCCGCCCGACGAAGCCGAAGGTCTCTATCGCGCGTTCATCGACGCGTTGAAAGCGCAGGGAATACCGGTCCATGAAGGGGTCTTCGGAGCGATGATGGATGTGGATCTGGTGAATGACGGTCCGGTGACCCTGATCGTGGATACACCCTGATATCCGCCGTCCCCCGTCGGGACGTCACTCCGCCGGGCTCTCTTCGCCGCCGAACGCGTCGGGAGAAGCGGAGATGGGGAATCGCTCTCCCTTGATGACGAAGTGGAACCTCCGTTCGTCGTCCGTTTGAATGTAGCGCGCCAACTGGTAATACGCGGGCCGCGAGAATCGAGCGTGAAACTCGCCCTCCTTGACGTCCGCATAGGGGACGTTGCCTTCGCCGATGCGGAACGAGGCGGGGTCGAACGGTTCCGCGGTTTGGTCGTTCAGCGTCAGCATGACGCGACCGTCGGCGGCTTCGAAAACGCGAAGCACGATGAACGGCGCGTCTTCGACCTCGACTCGGCATGTCTCCCGGCCCACACGAACCTGGTATCCCCCGTCAGGGGTGCGTTCCAAGGCTTTCCGAAACAGCATGGCGATCGAGTCGTGGACGATCTCGGCGCCGTTTTGGAACCACCGGCCGTCCTTGTCGATGAAGAGCTTGAGATACGGCGTCGCGTCGAACACCGCGCCGTCGCCGTCGGAATTGCCCGTTGTCATTGGCCTCTCTCCTCCCTCGCTCGTTACCAGAGTCCGGCGAGATCCTTCCTTTTGTGGAGGAAGCGATACGCCTTGTACCCGGCGAGGATCTTCTTTACGTAGAGTCTGGTCTCCGAATACGGGATCGTTTCGATGAACTCGTCCTCCTCGAGTTTGCCGTTTCGCCGCACCCACTGCTTCACTTTGCGTATGTCCGCGTTGTACGAGGCGATCGCCGGCACGAGCCGGCCGTCAAAGGAATCGAGATTGGACGCCAATATTCCGATGCCGTATTCCAGATTGTTGCTTGGTTCGAGGATTTCAGCGATAGCCTTCGCCGGCACGATTCGTCGATTCTTGCCGTGTTCGGTCGCCCGAGGCGTCACCTGCATGAGTCCCAGCGCTCCCGCGGGAGAGACCGCGTCGGAATCGTACATGCTTTCCTGACGAATCACCGCCCAGACAAGGTACGGATCGATCGAATGCCGCGCCGCCGTTGCGACGATGCGCTCGAAATGAACTCGGGGAAAGGCGATTTCCACGAAGTCCTTAGGCGCTCCCGGCGGGGGGCGGAGCATATGACCCCGGAATCTCGACGCGAGTATGTCATAGGCCCGGCGGTACTCTTCCGCGCCGTACGCGGCTCTGGCTCGGAGGTACGTGACCGCGGGACTTGATCGTTTCGTCCCGGGAAGGGCATTGAGATCGGCGAGGGCAAATTCGTGCAGGCCGCTTTTCATGAGCGTCACGGCTCTCGCTATCAGGGGTTCCGAGCGCTCGGACGGCGTTAACTCGAGCTCGGGGAGTGACGGCCGCTCCGTATTCGTGGTTCCGGGGCTTCGGCTCAGGATCTCCTGCGCCCGCAATCCGTAATAGCCCAGCGGATCGCGGCCGGCGGTTTTCTTCAGGAGGTCATCCGCAGCGCTCTTCCGGCCCACGCGCATGAGCGAGCGGGCCTCCCAGTAGCCTGCGGCGAGATCGACGCGACGGTCGGTCCGGCGTTTCCGTATTTCGCGAAAAAGCCGGGCCGCGCGATCGTAGTCTTTGCGGAGATATGCGATCCACGCGAGTTTCCACATGACCGCCGAGCGTGTGCTCGGCCCCGGCTCGCTTTCCAAAACCTGTCTAAAGCGTTTTTCGGCACGGTCGAATCGATGATGCTCGAGATGGTGTGCGCCCAGGTTGAACAGCGCTTTCCGTTTCATTCGCGGGGAACCGCGCTCGATCATCGCTTCGCAACACGTGACGAACTCACGATCCCAATCCAGTCGCCAATAGAGCAGACTCAGGGTGTGGGTGGCTTTCATGCGCTCGTCCGCCGGAATGTCGCGGCGGAGGATCTCCTTGAGCACCGCTATGGCTTTGTGGTTCTCCCGGTTCTTGTACAGGCAGCGAGCCAACTTCATCTGCAGACTCAGATCCGAAGGCTTGTTTTCCAGGAGTTTCCGGTACGCGTCCGCGGCCAGATCGAAGCGGCCCTTGCGGTAGAGTCGACGCGCCCGGGCCTCGAGTTCCGACGCGCTGAAGTCGGGCGCGGGGATCTTGCCCAGGAAGACGAGCCAGGCCAACTCCTCCGTGGCGCACAGCCCCGGCACGGTCGCGGGACGTTCGATGAAGAGTGTGCGATAGTGCTTCAGGGCTCTCTCGTAGTCACCCAGATCCCGGGCCAGTCGCGCCGCGCGGAGGAGCGCGTCCGGAAGCCGGCTTCGATCCGCGCCGACCAAGCGGCGGGAGATGATGTCCCGCGCTTCGGGACTGCCCTGTTCGCAGAGAATATCGAGTCGCTCGTCCTCGGCGATCCGGCGATAGGGGCCGTCCCCGTGCTTCTTGAGGAACTCCTCCAAGAGATCCAGCGCCTTGCCGGTTCGGCCGGATTTCCGACATGCTCGCGCGCTCAGGATGTACGCCGGAGGGCCGAACAGTTCGTCCGGCAGGATATGCTCCCATACGTCGATCGCGGCGGCGTAGCGCCCCGCGTCGTAGTGGGTTTTGCCTTCTTTGAAGAGGTAGTCCTGGATCGGGCCGGGCCGCAGTTGCATAGGCCGTGCGGGTTCGACAACCGCGCCGCCTGCTGCGCACAGGAGCGTGAGGACAAAAAGGAAGCGAGAAACGGGCCGAAGCATGAAAGTATTCCGTGGTCGCGCGTCCGTCCGTTCGTTGACGCCTTGGAGTTAAGAGTTTAATATTCTAAATTGTCTTGGGTGAGGGGTCAAGCCGTGAGCGTTCAAAAGTCGAATATGATTCAGGAAGCCGAGATAGAGCGCCGGTAATTGGTCGGTTACCGATGGCACATTAAAAAAAGATGTCTGATCTTGATCCCATAGATGACTTCCAAGACATTCTGCTTTACTCACAAAGGATTTTTCGGCAAAGTCTCCGACGAGAGGAGCCGCCCCGGCGCCGGAACCCTTGTCCGACCGCACTCCAAGCGCTCCACATCCTGAAATCTCTCCCCTCCCGTGGAGGTCGGCGTGACTCGTCGTACGCATCTCATTTTCACTGTCGTCTTCGTGCTGATCTGTGCGTCGCTTACCGTCGGGCGCCCGCTCAACGCAGCTCCCCCCGCGGAGCGACCCTCGGCCCAATCCGCCGTCTGGGACGGTTCGACGCCCCTTGGTGTTTCATCCACGTGGATCGTCGTGAACCTCTTTACCGGCAGAACGTCAAAACAGGCCAAGCTCGTGCGGGATACGCTTGAACGTCTCGGCGCGGGAGGCCGCGGGATTGTCCTGCCGTATCGCGAGATAACCCTCGAGAATATGGAAAAGATCAAGCCGGCGTTCCTCGCGCTGAGCCCGAACGGCATCCCCTGGTGCCGGTACCGAGGCCGCAACGGCGTGGATCTCGAGAACTTCTTCGCCTCGCTGCCGGTGATCGTGGAAGAGATGCACGTGCCGGTGGTCGGCGTCTGCGGAGGGCATCAGGCGCTGGCGTTGGCCTTCGGCGGCAAGGTGGGTCCCATTCGGGCAGGCGAGGACGACTGCCTCCCCTACGGAGACAATCCGACCGAGCGGGGTAGACAATACGTCACGGTCGTCAGGGACGATCCCATTTTCGCCGGCATGAACGAACGCCTCAACATGGTCCAGAATCATTACGACGAGGTCAAACGGTTGCCGCCGGGATTCATCTGTCTCGCGGAAAACAATATGTGCCCCTATCAGATCATCCGCCATCCCGACCGGCCCGCGTACGGCGTGCAGGCGCATTCCGAGTATTATTACAGCTCTCGACCGGACGGCGGACTGTTTCTGAGGAACTTCCTGGCGCTTGCGGCCGCGCACAACCAAGCCGTGCGAAGCCCGTCAGCTCTCGCCTACTTCTCGAGGGTCGAGCCCAAGAGAAGCGGCCGTCCCATGCGGCGCCTGAAGACCTACTGGTGAGCATGCCGAGGAGATTGTCATGAAACGCGGCGCGAGCGGGAGTGGAGCGGCCGGACGACTTTCGTCAGCGTCGGGGTGTCGTGGATTCCATCGAGGAGATCGATCAGCATGGCGGATATTGACAAGGACCCCATCGGGTACGCCGTCGAGGTGGTAGGGAAAGACCCCTTTGCGAGCTTCCTGGGCATCAAGGTCGAGGAAGCCCGTGAGCGCTACGCCAGGACCAGCGTAGTCATCAAGGACGAATACTGCAACGCGGAGACCCGCAGTCACGGCGGGGTGCTCTTTACCCTGGCCGACCAGGCCTTTGCGGTGGCAGCCCACACCAACGGTCTCAAGTCGTTCGCGCTTGAGATCAAGATCAACTACTTCCAGGCCGCGCTTCCCGGGGAAACTATCTACGCTGAAGCGACACCCGTGGACATTCGCAGACGGGTGAGCCTCTGGAATGTGGAACTGACCAACGGCGACGGCAAGCGCATCGCGGCCGCGCAGGGACTCGCCTACCACATGGTGTGAGGAATCGAGGAAATGACTGTTCCTACGAAAACGGGGCACGTCCTCGTCATCGAGGACGATCCCCACAACGGGCCGTTTACCTGCGCGCTCCTCGAGTCCGCCGGCTTCAACGCGGACCTTGCCGACAACGCGGAAGACGGCCGGCGATTCCTCGACCGAAACGCGGACGAACCGCCCGACGTTATCCTGCTGGATGTGAATCTTCCCGGGATGAGCGGATTCGACATGG
Source organism: uncultured Syntrophales bacterium (assembly GCA_964385875.1). Classification (GTDB taxonomy): domain Bacteria; phylum Desulfobacterota; class Desulfomonilia; order Desulfomonilales; family Desulfomonilaceae; genus CAYLRL01. The sequence continues at coordinate 8,002 of CAYLRL010000063.1, read as the reverse complement.
TCGGCGAGCTCAAGGCTCATCCCGAGTTTCAGTATATCCCCGTCATTATATTCACGGTCCACGATACGCTCGAGAGCAAGATTGAAGGCTTGAACAAAGGGGGGGACGACTATCTGACCAAACCGTTCGAGCCGGACGAGCTCATCGCGCGGGTTAATGCAATGCTGAGAATACGCCGCATTTACCTCAGCCTGCGGGACGAACGACGGGAGAATACGCGCCTGAGCCGCACGATGGATTGTTCCCAGTCTCTCGGGAATCTGCTCGGCTGGTCCGCTCCCATGCGGGCAATCAGCGAAATGATACTCGATGTGGCTGAAACGGACTCCCATGTGCTCATTCTAGGAGAATCGGGCACCGGAAAAGAGGTGGTGGCCAAAGCCATCCACCGGCAAAGTCGAAGGAGCGACGGACCGTTTGTCGTGGTCAACTGCGCTGCGTACGCGGACACGCTCCTCCACTCGGAACTCTTCGGCCATGAAAAGGGAGCGTTCACCGGCGCGATCAGGCGGAAGCCCGGCCGGTTCGAGCAGGCCAAGGGCGGAGCGATTTTCCTGGATGAAATCGGAGAGATCGCTCCACCGACGCAGGTCATACTGCTTCGCGTCATCCAGGAACGGCGCTTCGAGCGGGTCGGCGGAGAAGAGACCCTCGAGACGGACGCGCGCATCATCGCGGCCACGAATCGAGACCTGAAAAAGGCCATGCTCGATGGAACCTTTCGCGAAGATCTCTACTGGCGGCTCAACGTTATATCCTTTCACGTGCCGCCTCTGCGGGAGCGCAAAGAGGATATCCCCTTGCTGGTGCGGAACTTCATCGCCCGATTCAACGATAAACTGGGGAGAAACGTTCAGTCCGTCTCCCGCGAGGCGATGGACCTGATCTTCGCTCACCACTGGCCGGGAAATGTCCGGGAGTTGGAGAACGTTGTCGAACGCTCGATGGTGCTGGCCAAGAAAGATGTGATCGGCCCGGAAGAGCTTCCGCCCGAGCTTCGTTTGTCGGGCGCAGGCCTCGGACGGGACGCCGGAGAGGCCGACCTGAAGCGCCTTGAGCGTGATCATGTGCTTTCGGTTCTCGAAAAGTGCGGTTGGAACAAATATAGGGCCGCCAAAATGATGGGCATCAGCCGCAGCACCCTCTATAGCAAGATCAAGAAGCTCGGTCTTGAAGAGGCCGGCTAGGTAAACCCGGTCATCCCGCCACGGACGGGCGGAACCGCAGCCGACCGCTCCGCATGTTGCAAATCCCTCCTCGGACGTACATACTTCGTCGGAATAGATCTATCGACCGCAAAGGACAGCCGATGAACGTCGCGCCGCCTGAGTTCGCTCTCCGTATGATTCCGCTCCTTATGGCGGGATTGCTCCTATTAAGCGGATGCGAACGCACGAACACTCAACTGATCGACGCGGTGAAGGACGACAATATACGTAGTGTCCGAAACCTGTTGGCCGACGGCGGGCATCCGGATTCGACGGACTGGAAATACGGCGCGACCGCGCTCATGTGGGCCGCAAAGGACGGTCGGATCGATATGATGAAACTGCTTCTCGAACGGGGAGCGGATGTGACCGCGAGGGATCGCTCGGGCAAAACAGCGGTATTATGGGCGGCCGAAGATGGTGAATCCGAAGCCGTGTCGCTCCTCGCAGAAGCCGGCGCGCGGTTGGACGTCTCCGACGATACGGGCTTTACCGCTCTCATGGCCGTGTCTCGGTGGAACTACCCGCCGACGGTTCGGTCGGCGCTCGCCCAGGGAGCAAAGGCCAACGCTCAAGACAAAGAGGGGGCGACCGCTCTCATTGAAGCCGCGGCGTGGAATGCTCCGGCGATTGCGCCGATATTACTCGAGGCGGGCGCCGAGGTAAACGCGTCGACGAGGGACGGCCGGACCGCGTTGATGGAAGCGGTTCGATGGGATTTGGTTTCGCTGATTACTCCGCTTCTCGAGGCCGGGGCGAACGTCGACGCTCAAGACGACGACGGCGAGACCGCGCTCATCTCCGCGGCTCGGTGGAACAGCCCTTCTGCGGCTCGCCTTCTTGTCGAAGCCGGCGCGGATATTCACCTGACCGACAAAGAGGGAGAAACCGCGCTGAAAGAGGCGTCGAAGTTTGGATGCCTGGAGATCGCGAAGCTCCTCATTTCCCGGGGAGCGGACATTCAAACGGCCGACGCTCAGGGTTTGACGCCGTTGTTCGCTGCGGCGATGTACGGCCGAGTGAAGACGGCGCGCTTGTTGCTGAGTAAAGGAGCGGCGGTCGATGCGGCTACCGCGGCGGGTTGGACCCCTCTGGCCGCCGCAGCCCTCGGGGAGTATGAAGACGTCGCAAAGGCGCTTCTTGACGCCGGCGCGAATGTAAATGCGACGACGAACGAGGGATGGACCCCGCTCATGATCGCGGCCACGACGGGCCCCGCGGCGGTGACGCGGCTGCTCCTCGAACGGAACGCCGACCCCAACGCCCAGGATGACCTGGGCGTGACCGCGCTCATTCTCGCCGCCCACTTCGGTCATGCCGATCTCGCGGAAATGCTGCTCGAACGAGGCGCAAATATCGACACGGTCGACGGAAAGGGCAAGGCCGCACTCACCCATGCGCTCTTTCGAGAGAATTGGGACGTGGTCGACGCGCTGAGGAAGAACGGCGCGCGGCTTCAACCGGATATTCTGGACGATGAGCGCAGGACGCCGCTCATGCCGGCTGCGGCTAAAGGAGACGCGCAGCTCGTCGAGGCGTTCATCAAAGCCGGGGTCGACGTCAACGCACAGGACCGCTGGGGTCGCACCGCGTTGATCGCATCAGCGAGAGCGTCTTCGCCGGAGGTCATAGCGGCCCTTCTCAAGGCCGGGGCTGATCCCAACATTGCGACGAACGGCGGATGGACGCCGCTCATGATGGTCGCGTCGCACGGGCCGGTCGAGCCGGTCGAGCGGCTCCTGGCCGCGGGAGCGGACCCGGAAGCGGCGAACACGTGGGGGCGGACCGCGCTCATGTCCGCGGTGTTGGACGGACGCAAGGAGATCGCGCGACTCCTGATCGGAAAGGGCGCGGACGTGAACAAGGTTACGCGGCAGGGTGGAACGGCGCTTGCGTGGGCGGCCATGCGGGGCAATGACGAAATCGTCGGCATCCTGCGGGAAAGCGGGGCTCGGCCCGCCTCGCGCCCTCAGTGAGCCGTCGGAGGAATAACGGAAGCGGACATGGGATCGAAGGAGATCATCATCCGAGGCGCGCGGGAACACAACCTCAAGGATGTGGATCTCGACATACCTCGGGACAAACTTGTCGTCATTACCGGCCTGTCCGGCTCGGGCAAGTCGAGCCTCGCGTTTGACACGATCTACGCGGAGGGACAACGCCGATACGTGGAATCGCTCTCCGCATACGCCCGGCAGTTCCTCGAGATGATGGACAAGCCGGACGTCGACCTCATCGAGGGCCTGTCGCCGGCGATCAGCATCGAGCAGAAGACGACCTCCAAGAATCCACGATCCACCGTCGGCACCGTCACCGAAATCTACGATTATCTCCGGCTGCTCTACGCTCGATGCGGGATTCCCCACTGCTGGGAGTGCGGGCGTCCCATCAGTTCGATGACCATTCAGCAAATGACGGATCGGGTTATGGAGCTCCCGGAAGGAACGCGCGTCTACCTGCTCGCCCCCATCATCACCGGTCGGAAAGGTGAGTATCAGAAAGAGTTTCAGCGGCTCGCAAAGGAGGGCTTCGTCCGCGTGAAGGTGGACGGCGAGATGCGGGACCTAGCCGAAGAGATCAAGCTCGACAAGAACAAAAAGCACTCGATATTGGCCGTAGTGGATCGCCTCGTGGTGAAGCCGGGCATCGAGAAACGGTTGGCCGATTCTCTCGAGACCGCGGTCAGAATGGGCGAGGGCGCCGCTATCGCGGAAGAAGCCGACGGAGACTCTCATCTCTTCAGCGAGAAGTTCGCGTGCCCCGAGCACGGAGTGTCCATCGGAGAAGTCTCTCCCAGGCTGTTCTCGTTTAACAATCCGTTCGGCGCGTGCGAGACCTGCGGTGGGTTGGGAGTTCGGTTGCTCTTCGACCCCGATTTGGTGGTTCCCGATCCGGGCCTCTCCATCAAACAAGGAGCGGTCGCCCCGTGGGATCGCCGCAATTCGATCTTCCTCGATCAGATGATCGACGCGCTGGCCGATCACTACGGCTTCAAGACCACCGCGCCGTTTCAGACGCTTCCCGATAAGGTTCAAGAGGTCATCCTCTACGGCTCGGGCGACGAAGAGATCGACTTCTACTACGAACGGAACGGCCGACGGCATTATTTCCGGAGGCCGTACGAGGGTATCATCCCTTACCTTGAACGACGGTACCGCGAGACCGATCGGGAAGACCTGGACGACGATCTCGGCAAGTACATGAGTTCCGTACCGTGTCCGTCGTGCAGCGGCGCGCGTCTCAAGAAAGAGGTTCGCCACGTGCTGGTGGGCGGATTGGCCATCCACCGCCTGACCGAACTCTCCGTCCGGGACGCGCTCTCGTTCATGGAGAACCTCCAATTGGACGAGCGCAGAATGGAGATCGGCCGACGAGTCATCAAGGAGATCTCGGCTCGATTGGGCTTTCTCGATAAGGTCGGTCTCGGATATCTCACGCTCGATCGCGCGTCCGCGACGCTGTCCGGGGGCGAATCCCAGCGGATTCGCCTCGCCACGCAGGTCGGCTCTTCGCTGGTGGGTGTGGTCTACATCCTCGACGAGCCGAGCATCGGTCTTCACCAGCGCGACAATCAGCGGCTCCTGTCGACGCTCATCGACCTGCGGGACCAAGGCAATACCGTCCTGGTCGTCGAGCACGATCCGGAGACGATCCTCAGCGCGGATCATGTTATCGACATGGGACCGGGCGCGGGCAGAATGGGCGGCGAAGCGGTTTTTTCCGGCGCGCCGCAGGCGATTCTCTCCGCTGAGCAGTCGTTGACCGGCAAGTACCTCGCAGGGAAAGAGTTCATTCCCATTCCGAAGTCTCGACGCAAGGCCGGCAAACGGAATCTGACCATCCGGGGCGCGCGGGCCAACAACCTGAAGAATATCGACGTCACTATTCCGTTGGGAGTCTTCACCTGCGTCACGGGTGTGTCCGGGTCCGGGAAGAGCACCCTGGTCATCGACACCCTTCATCGGGCGCTGGCGCAGGAATTGCACAGAAGCCGAGAGAAACCGGGGGAGTACGATTCTCTCAAGGGAATATCGTTTATCGACAAGGTCATCGACATCGACCAGAGCCCGATCGGCCGAACGCCGAGGTCAAACCCCGCCACCTATACGGGCCTCTTCACGCCGATCAGGGAATTGTTCGCCGCGCTTCCCGAATCCCGCATGAGGGGCTACAAACCGGGGCGATACAGCTTCAACGTCAAAGGCGGGCGATGTGAAGCCTGCTCCGGCGACGGCATCATCAAGATCGAAATGCATTTCCTACCGGATGTGTACGTCAAATGCGAGGTCTGCAACGGAAAGCGATACAACCGTGAGACCCTGGAAATCAAATACAAGGGGAAGAACATCTCGGACGTGCTTGATATGACCGTCAACCAAGCCGCGGAATTCATGGAGAACATCCCCGCGATCTACAACAAGCTCCGCACCATTCAGGAAGTCGGCCTGGGCTACGTGAAGCTCGGCCAACCCGCCACGACCCTCTCCGGCGGCGAGGCCCAGCGAATCAAGCTATCGAGGGAACTCTCCAAGCGCAGCACCGGCCGAACGCTCTACATCCTCGACGAGCCGACCACCGGCCTTCATTTCGCGGACATCCGCAAGCTCCTGGACGTGCTCCAAAGCCTTGTCGAATCCGGCAATACCGTCGTGGTCATCGAGCACAACATGGACGTGATCAAGGTCGCGGACCACATCATCGACCTCGGACCGGAAGGCGGCGACGGCGGCGGATGGGTCATCGTAACGGGCTCGCCGGAAGAAGCGGCCGAGGTTCCGGGGTCGTACACCGGCCTCTACCTCCGGGACGTGCTCAAGAACGAGCGCGGATACAGACTCTTCGATATCGAGCCGGGGCGGATCGGGAACGACGAGCATACGACTGGAAAGGAGACCGAACCCGGCCCTGCTCCATCAATCAACCGGGTGACCAAGAAAACCGATCCGAAGAAGACGAACCCTTCGTCAGGCAAGCAGCGCTCGAAGTTGTCCGGGAATTCCTCGAAGAAGACGAAGGCGGCTCGATCCGTCGGCCGACAGGGCGAGAACAACAAGGCCGGCGCGGTGGCGTCACTCCAACAGATCCCCGGCGTCGGCGCGAAGATCGCGGACGATATGTGGAGAATGGGGCTTGGCAGCGTCGAAGACCTCAAGAATCGCGACCCCCGGGCGCTCTACGAACAACTCTGCGAAATGGAAGGCAAGCACGTGGATCGCTGCATGCTGTACGTCTTCCGGTGCGCGGTCTACTACGCTTCCCACGAACACCCCGACCCCGACCTCCTCAAATGGTGGAACTGGAAAGATGATAAGGATGTGAGGGCTCAGGAGTCAGGGTAGCCTGCCTTCGCTGAGGATTTTCGTTTAGAGGCGCTTGAGTGTGGTAGTTCCCTTTGAGATCAGGCTGGAACTCTATGGCAGGGAAGCGTATCGATCACAGAGTCTATAGTTTCGCCATTTTTCCGGTTTGATACGGCCGGTCTCGCGAAGGCTGGTTGAAAGATAAAGGTAACCGTGCATCGGGACAGCGAAAAGCGCTTGATATCTCGATGGGGGAGGCTTGGAGGGGGAGATGAGTCTCCCCCTCCATCCTCACCGGGCGCAGAGCCGCCTCAAGCCCGGTGAACCATTACGACGGGGCTACATGAACTATTATGCCGTCCCCGGCCACATCGAGTGTGTGCTCAGATTTCGGTCTTTCGTTATCCGGCGCCGGTTTCGCACTCTGCGCCGACGCGGTGACCGTCGGCGTATTTCCCGGGCTCGCTTCGGACCTCTTGCCGAGAGTTGGCTCCCTCGTGCTCGCATCGTGCATCAGTATCCACAACAACGCTTCTACGTTCTGCACCCAAGGTAGGAGCCGTATGCGGGAAATCCGCTCGTACGGATCTGTGCAGGGGGCTCCGGGCAGCCGGAGTTCCTGCCGCGACCAAATTCACCCCATTTTCAGACCATTTAATTGGAAACCCTACACAAGCACACGTTCGGATGTCGGCTCCGAACCGCAGGAGTATGTTTTGAGGACCGCCAGGACCTGCTGGGCCACACATCGGGCAGGATCACGACGCATTACTCCAAGGCGGAACTGGGTAGCCTGATCGACGCGGCGAATTCGGTCTGCGGTGAGAACTCCCGCAGAAATCCCGCACTAATTGTCCTCAAAAGAAAACCCCACCTGGAGCCGGTGGGGGAACTACTTGGAACTATTGCCTTTTGGTGGTGCTCGGAGCGAGAGTCGAACTCGCACACCCGTAAGGGCGGTGGATTTTGAGTCCACTGCGTCTACCAATTCCGCCATCCGAGCGCGGCTTCTTGACAAACTATACAGGCTCCTGCGCGATAAATCAATCGGGAAACGACGATCCGGACCGCGATCGGACGCGTGTTTTTCATTGACACAAGGAAGTTCGGCCAATAAAATGTGTTGAGATCAGAACATGAGATCGGCGTTTAATAGATCTGAATAACATAGCGATATAGTATAATGAGTTGTCGTCGATGCACAAAAGTAGTTGACGTCAGGCAGCGCTACCAATAACAGCCCGGTGTACGATATAGGACGACGCTCGGGCGGACTGCTTGCCGAGATCCAATTCATCGTGGTTACCGGCGGCGGCCCGGGATGTATGGAAGTTGCGAACCGCGGGGCGTACGAGGTGGGCGGCTCGTCCGTGGGGCTCTGCATTCAAGCGCCCAGGAGCAGGAACCAAATCCGTACGCGAAAATCCGGCTTGATTTCCGGTAACCGTTCACGGGGATAGCGACAAGCCATTGATATCTCGATGGGGGAGGCTT
>CAYLRL010000062.1:0-28333 GCA_964385875.1 uncultured Syntrophales bacterium | reverse complement strand
GCGCGGCGATTTTGCGAAGGCGGCGTCAAACTGTCGGCGAGGCGGGAACGCGCCCATTATCTTAATATATCACTTTAAGGAATAGCCCTAAACAATCTGTTTGACAATGATAATCAGCCATGCTATGACGCCCCCAGATCGGGATGGAGGGAGACGCAACCCACCCGTCAAAGTCCCCCGAAGACAAAGATCCCCCAAGGGGACACGTTTTGGAAAGGAGACTCGAACATGACTAAAACCTTCGCAATTGCAGCGGCCATCACCGTCTTGGCGGCCTCGTGGGTTTGCGCCGGCGCGTTACACGTGGTATCGGACGCGGCCGACGTCGCGCAACCGACACCGCTCTTCGTCAAGCCCGGCATGGTCGTCAAGGCTGAGTTCAAATCCAACATCAAACGCCGCCCCGAGATGGAACTGGAATCGGACGCCCTGCTGCCCGAACCGTCCTCTCCGCAGGTGACCAGGAGACGGGCCGCTCCTCAGACGGCGTCGGCGCCGGCGCGCATGACCCCGCCCACAGCGTCCTTCGATACGGGGGCTTCCGACACGTCGCCCCTGGCGCAGGTCAGAAAAGAAGCTGATCAGTTGGAACTCGACCTGGAAAAGGATCTCGTGATTTCCCCGCCGACGACCGAAGCCGGCGAAGACGCGACCGTCGAGACCGAGCCCACTCTGAAGACGCGCGCTCCCGCCAAGGAAGAAACCGTACGCCGAGCCGCGGACGCCAAGAAGACACGCGTCAGACGAGCGGCTTCCCCCACGCGGCCTCAGTACGCGCAACGAACCATTCAGAAGGTCCGCCCCGTAACCCGTTCCGGTTGGGGTGTTCCGGCAGGCGCCCACCGAGCCGAGCAGTGCCCTCCGGGTGAATATTGCGCGGAGCGGAACGACTACCGTCGAGTGATGCCGCCGCCGACCACCCGAACCTATGTGCGTGACGGGGTAACGGTCAAGTTGGCGCCGGCCGCCGCGCACGCGGGACAGATGGAATATATGCCCGAAGACGAATTCGTCGGCGATCAGCTCATCGGAGCGGCCGCAGAGCTCATCGGCATGCCCTTCGCGTTCATCAGCTCATTCTTCTAAGCCGTTTCTCCTCACGAGAACCGAAACGCCCGTCCCAATCATCGGGACGGGCGTTTTTTATACGGATCGAGTGATCCCGCAGCGTCCGCTGAGGATCCTGCCTCTCGAAGGTATTCCTCTCAGTCCTCGACTCGTTTATCGCCCGTGCTCTCCAGGGTCTTCACAAGGAGAGCCAACGCGTTGTTCACCGGCGCGGATATCCCGAGAAACGACGCTTCCTTTGCCACCGCGCCGTTGATGAAGTCGATCTCGGTTCGCCTGCCGGCCCGAATATCCTGAAACATGGAATTGATGTTCGCCGCGGTCCCTTCGCAGACCTCGACCACCCGTTGAGCGGGGTCGTCGAAAATCAGGCTCACGCCTTTGGCGGTCACCACACTGAGGCATTCCTCGACGATACGCTCAATCAGTTCCCGTCCCGAGTCCTGAGCAGGCAGTTCTCCGTTCCTCAGGCGCAGAAGCGTGGCCGGCGCGTTAATCGCCGCGTTGATGACAAGTTTGGACCAGACGGTCCCGAGCGGGTTGTCCACCACTTCGACCGGGCCTGCGTTCATGGCTTCGAGCGTTCGCGCGACCTCTCGGGGCTTGTCGCCCAGCGTGCCGCCCACGTCCCCGAACCGCGTCTGACCGAAGCCGGTGTGGCGGAACTCCCCTCCACCCAAGGAAAGCGCTCCGATCGTCGTGGTTCCCGGCATGACCCGATCTCCAAAAAACTCGCCGAGAATCTCGTAGTTACCAACGCCGTTCTGAAGCGTCAGCACGAGCCCGTCCTCCGCAAGGATCTCCTTAATCGTGGGAACCGCGTCTCTCGTGTCGTACGCCTTCACGACGACAAGCGCGAGGTCGACCTTCCCGGCATCAGACGGATCCGCAGTGATCTTCACATTCAATGTGCGATCGCCGGAAACGCCTTCCAGATGAAGGCCGTTCTTTTTGATCAGTTCGACCGCTTCCCTGTCGCGGCGCACCAAAACCACGTCGACGCCGCCTTCGTAAAGGAGTCCGCCGAGCACCGACCCCAGCGCCCCGGCTCCGACTATTCCAACGCGCATTTCGCCTCCGTTTGCCGATCGCTCAGGCCGGCTCACCAATCGATCTTCGCTTCCGGGTAAAGAGCGGAGAGTTGCCCCGCGACGTCGTCGGGCATTGGGTAACAATGTTCCTTGGCCGGGAAGCTCCCGTCGCCAACTTCCTTCTTGAATTCATCGAGAGCTTCGAGGATCAGCTTGCCCGCCTCTCGGTATCTCTTGACGAACTTGGGGAGCTTGCGGTCGAACATCCCGATCAGATCGTGAATCACAAGAACCTGTCCGTCACAGTAAGGCCCTGCGCCGATACCGAATATAGGAACTTCGGACCGATGGGTGACGACCTTGGCCACTTCCGCGGGAACCGCTTCGAGAAGGACGCTCGACGCGCCGGCTTCCTCGAGGATCTTCGCGTCCTCGATGAGCCGTTTGGCGGTCTCGATGTCCCTCCCCTGGGCCTTGAAGCCCCCCAGCTGCGCGGCCGCCTGAGGCGTGAGTCCTATATGAGCCATGACGGGGATGGTCGCGTCGGTCATGGCCCGGATCGTCTCGGCCATTTCCCGGCCGCCTTCCAGCTTGACGCAATCGCATCCGCCTTCGGCCATGAACCGGCCGCCGTTCCGGATTGCGGTCTCTATCGAGGGCTGGTAACTCATGTACGGCATGTCACCGACGAGGTACGCGTCGGGCGCGCCGAGCCGAACCGCCCTGACGTGCGGCATCATCAAGTCGATCGTGACGGGCAGTGTCGACGCATAGCCGTACACGACCATGCCGATGGAGTCCCCCACCAGCATGACGTCGATGCCGGCTTGCTGCTCCAGAAGGGCGAACGGATAATCGTACGCGGTGAGAAAGGTGATCGGCTCCTTGTTGGCTTTCTTTTCCCTCAACGTCTGAATCGTGATCTTTGCCATACCTGCTCCATCCTTTTTTCGTGCGGCTACGGTCGCGATCGTCGTGACGGGAATCCCGTCGCGCTCGCTGGGTCCGCAACCAAGCGGCTCGGCGCCGCAAAACGGTAACCGGCCGCAAACACGGATTTTTATCCCGCCGGTTTCGATTCCTCCGCCTCACGGTCGCTTGGCCCGCGGTACGTGGGTTAGGAGGAGCGGCGGAATAGACGCTCATGAAGAGCGCGCAATGGTCCAGCATACATGAACGGGGAGCGGAATCACAAGGATGGGTCGGCTTTTTTTTTGGGGGGTACGTACGGACGTAGAGATGATTGGGGGCGGGATGCGGACAGGTCGCGAAAAATCTACATGGGGTTATTTATCCATCCTATTGAAATAACACCATGTCTTTTTTTGATCGCCCCCCGTCAATCGACGAGCGGGTTGTTCGGCCCGCTCGCCGACGAACGGAAAGTCCTGACAACGCCGCGCCGCCCGCGTTAGGACCGGCACTCATTACGCCACAGGCATTCGGCTTCGCCGCAGTGGTCGGGGCCCTTGAAACACGGCCTGTTTCCTTCGGTCTCCTGGATGACCCGGATCAGGGTGTCTTTGCGATAGCGGTTGATGTTCTTGATGCCCATTGACCGCGCCATTTCCCGAATGTTCTTCATAGTCATGTTTAACTCCTTGCAGCAACTTATCTAAAGAATTGTCAAATTCCTTATGCCGGTATGTAGGATACTCGGCGCCGAAAAGCAAGCACAAAATGCACGCATCGTGCTAGACTAGGCATAATACGGTCGTCGCGTACGCCGCTCCCTGCCGCAGCGCGGCATGGAGCGCCTTTTTTCCTCCGCGGTCGCGCGCGAGACCGGCACGCACAGCTCGGACACGGCAGTTCCCATGATTTCGGACGCACAGGCATCACTTCACCCCGCGCAGCCGGGCCCGGACCCGCGTCGCCATCCCCTTGCCGTGCCGGCTCTGGCGATCGCGCTCGTCGGCGTGCCTTTTTTCGGCATCGTTGTGGGCCCGGTAGCGGTGATTCTGGCGGGTACGGCGCTGAGCCACATCGCGGTGAACCCGCTCATGAGGGGCCGCGGTATCGCGATGGCCGCTCTCATCATCGGGGTCATGGACCTGCTCCTCTGGGGCGCCGCGCTGGCGTTCATCATGGCGCGTCCGGCGGCCCTGAGCGATGCGGAGATACGCGGTCCGGTCTTCCCGACCGAGCAAACGCTGGCCCAGGCGCCCGAGCCCATACGGAGAGCGCTCAAGGCGAATGTCTTCCTTTCCGTGGCGCCGTCGGGACCGTCGATGTTCCGGCTGCGGGAGACCCAGAACGGCTCCGGGGTCGTTGTCGCGTCAAATGCGCACGGCGCCTTGATCGTCACAAGCCGTCACCTTGTTGATGCGTCGTTCGGTCAAGCCTCAGGGAGGAAGAGTGGAGGCGGCGACACCATCACCGCGTATTTTTCGGACGGCACGCAGGGGTTCGCCCGGGTAGTATGGCGGGCCCCGTACGAAATCGACGCCGCGCTCGTGGCCGTCGGCGATGTGTCGCGTCTGCCGCGACCGTCCGCGCCCGCGCCGAATTCCGGGGTCGGCATCGGCGCGAAGGTCTTTACGGTCGGCAATCCGCACGATTACACGTGGAGCTACACCGAGGGGGTCATTTCGGGCATCCGGGAGAAACGGCAGGGGCCCGTGGCCATCAGCGTGTATCAGACTCAGGCGCCGGTGAACCCCGGCAGTTCGGGCGGCGGCCTATACCTCGCGGACGGCACGCTTGTGGGCATCGTAGTCTGGACCAAGCATAAGGCGCAAGCCGAAGGAATGAGCTTCGCCGTGGGATTCCGGGACGTGATGAATCTCTATCGTCCGCGAGGCGCGCCGGTCGGCGGCGCGGAGTCCCGGGGACGCTCGTAACTCGGAGGGCCGAACGCGCTGACCGCGCCCGGCCTCTCTGCGTCTACCGCCGCTTCACGTGCCCGTGGATGTAGTCGACAATGTCCCCGGTGGTGGTTCCGGGGCCGAAGATCTCCTCGATGCCGGATTCCTTGAGCCGCGGGATGTCCTCGTCCGGGATGATGCCTCCGCCGAGGATCAGCACGTCCGACACATTGTTGTCTTTGAATATTTCAGCCACTCTGGGGAAGAGATAATCGTGCGCGCCGGATAGGGAACTCAGGCACAGCACGTCCGCGTCTTCCTGCACACAGGTCTTGAAGATCGCATCAGGGGTCTGTCGAAGACCGGTATAGATGACCTCCATACCCGCGTCGCGAAGGGCTCGGGCAACAACCTTGGCGCCCCTGTCGTGGCCGTCCAATCCGGGCTTCGCCACCACTACTCGTATCGTTCCAGCCATGGATTCGTCCTCCGGGCGGGGGTTCCGCCCTCATTCCGCGCACGAGGCGCCGGACACGCGCCTACAACGGGATATTACCATGTTTGCGCACGGGCTTTTCTTCTCTTTTGTTTTCGAGCTGGTCGAACGCGCCGATCAGCACGGCTCTCGTGTCTCGCGGGTAGATGACTCTGTCCACGAAGCCGAGTTCCGCCGCGCGATAGGGGCTGGCAAATTTCGACTTGTATTCCTCGATGAGTTCGGCTCGTTTTGCCTGGGGATCGTCCGCGGCCTTGATCTCCCTTCTGAAGAGGATCTGAATGGCGCCCTCGGGCCCCATGACAGCGATCTCGGCCGACGGGTACGCCAGATTGATGTCCGCGCGCAGATGCTTGCTCGACATGACCACGTACGCTCCGCCGTACGCCTTCCTCGTGATGAGCGTCACCTTCGGCACGGTGGCTTCCGCATATGCGTAAAGGATCTTGGCGCCGTGCTTGATGATGCCGCCGTGTTCCTGTTGCGTGCCCGGGAGATATCCCGGAACGTCGAGGAGCGTCCAGAGCGGAATATTGAACGCGTCGCAGAAGCGGACGAATCGACCGCACTTCTTCGATGCTTCCGTGTCGAGGCATCCCGCCAGGACACGCGGCTGATTCGCCACGATACCGATCGTCCGTCCGTTGAGTCGACCGAATCCGGTGATCAAGTTGGCCGCATAGTTGGGGTGGGCTTCGAAGAACTCACGGTCGTCCAGCACCGGCACGATCACGTCCTTCATGTCGTACGGCCGACGGGGACTATCCGGAATGACCGAATCCAGTTCCGGAGCGGTCCGATCGATCGGATCGTCGCACTCGATCCTCGGCGCGCCCGAGCGGTTGCTGTCCGGGAGGTAGGAGAGGAGCTTGGCCACGTTTCGGAGTGTCTCCTTTTCCGTGGGATAATGAAAATGGCACACTCCCGAGACCTTGCCGTGCACCTTGGCGCCGCCGAGGCTCTCCGGGTCGATCTCCTGGCTCGTCACTTCCTTGATGACTTGCGGGCCCGTAATGAACATGTAGCTGGTCTGCTCGGTCATGAAAATGAAGTCGGTGACGGCCGGCGAGTAGACCGCGCCTCCTGCGCAGGGGCCCATGATGACGGATATCTGGGGAATCACGCCCGAGGCCCGAACGTTGCGGTAGAAGATCTCGCCGTATCCGCCGAGGCTCTCGACACCCTCCTGAATCCGCGCGCCGCCCGAGTCGTTGATGCCGATCAACGGCATACCGTTGCGGTAGGCGAGGTCCATCACCTTGCAGATCTTCTGAGCGTGCGTGAACGAAAGGCTTCCGCCGAAGACGGTGAAGTCCTGAGCGTACACATACACGCCTCGGCCGTCGACCTTGCCGAAGCCGGTGACCACGCCTTCTCCGGGGACCTTGGTCTTGTCCATGTCGAAGTCGGTGCAGCGATGCACGACGAACTTGTCGATCTCCTCGAACGTGCCGTCGTCGAGAAGCTCGAGTACCCGTTCCCGCGCGGTCATCTTGCCGAGCTTATGCTGCTTCTCGATCTTCTCAGGTCCACCGCCGAGATCGGATTGCTCCGTTCTCCGCTTCAGTTCCTCGAACTTCTCCTCCATTACGGACATCAGCGACTCCTTTGCCTGTATGTTCACATAACTCGATTCCGCGGCGCCGATCCTCCGCCCTGCTTCGCCTCGCCCGTTGTGCGCGACCCACGGACGGCCTTCAATGCGCTTTCCCGAACGCCTCGAATGCTCAGGCGAGCGCTTCGCGAATCGTCGAGCCGACTTGGGTAAGATTCTCGATCACGGTGACCCCTGCGGATTCCAAAGCCTCGATCTTCGCTTGCGCGGTCCCGCCCCCGCCGGAGACGATCGCGCCGGCGTGGCCCATACGCTTTCCCGGAGGAGCGAGCCGTCCCGCTATGTACGCAAAGACCGGCTTGCCGAACTCCTCACTGATGTATTCCGCAGCCTGTTCCTCGGCGTTTCCGCCGATTTCACCTATGAGCGCGACCGCGTCCGTTTCATCGTCATCCTTGAAGAGCTTGAGCACGTCGATGAAACTCATGCCGACTACCGGGTCGCCCCCGAGACCGATGCAGGTGCTTTGGCCGAGCCCCTCTTTGGTGAGCTGATCCACGACCTCGTAGGTCAGAGTTCCCGAGCGGGAAATGACCCCGATTCGCCCCGGACTGTGAATGTATCCGGGCATGATCCCCACCTTGCACTCCTCCGTCGGCGAGATGATCCCCGGTGTGTTCGGACCGACCAGGAACGATCCGGTCTGGTGCACCGTGTAGACGGCTTGCGCGGTGTCGATGGGCGGAATGCCCTCGGTGATGCAGACGATCACCTCGATACCGGCGTCGACGGCCTCGAGGATGGGGTCCTTGGCATGAGCGGCCGGAATGAATATGAGCGACACATTCGCGCCGGTCTCCTGAACCGCGTTCCAGACCGTATTGAAGACCGGAATGCCCTCAACCGTTTCACCTTCCTTGCCCGGCGTAACTCCCCCAACCATTTTCGTGCCGTAGTCGCGGCAGGCGAGAGAATGGAACGTTCCGTTTCGGCCGGTGATGCCCTGACAAATCACTCGTGATTCTCGATTGATCAGGATTGCCATAGCTCAACTCCTTGGAGATCGCGATCAAGCATGGTCATGCGGCCCCGGCCTTCTGAACCGCCAGTTCAGCCGCTTCATCCAGCGAGGGAATCATCTCGATGGGAAGACCCGACTGCTCAAAAAGTCGCCGACCCTGGTCGATGTTGGTTCCTTCGATACGCGCAATGACCGGCAATTCAATTTGCTGCTGTTTGAGCGCCCTGATCACACCACGGGCCAGCACGTCGCATCGGAGAATCCCTCCGAAAATGTTGATGAAGACGACCTTGACGCGCTTGTCGTCCAGGAGAATGTGCATGGCGTCCCCGATCACGGTCTCGCTCGCGCCGCCGCCAACGTCGAGGAAGTTCGCCGGGAGACCGCCGTGAAGCGAGATCAAGTCAAGCGTGGCCATTGCCAAACCCGCGCCGTTGACGATGCAACCGATATTGCCGTCCAACCTGATATAGCTCAGTCCGTCCTTCCGAGCGGACAACTCCAGGGACTCCTCCTGGGACCTGTCCCGCCAACGCTCCATCTCCGGATGCCGAAACAGGGAATTCTCGTCGAGATTCACCTTGGCGTCCAAGGCGATGACCCGGTCACCGGAAATCACCAGCGGATTGATCTCCACCAACGAGCAGTCATACTCAATGAAGACGTCGTACACCGCCTGGATGACCTGCATGATCTGCTGTGCGATCACATTGCGCGACGACAGCCGGTACGCCAACGATCGGCGCTTGTACGTGGTGAGCCCCCGCCAGGGATGAACGGGTACCGTGTGAATCTTATCCGGCGCTTCCCGGGCCAACCGCTCGATGTCCATCCCGCCTTCGGAACTCGCCATAATCGTCACCCGAGCGGTGTTGCGGTCCAGCACCACCCCCAGATATATCTCCTGATCCAGAGGAAGGACCTCCTCCACCAGCACCGCGCTTGTCGGCTTCCCCTCGGGACCGGTCTGGTTCGTGACGAGCGGCCGATTGAACATCTGCTGGGAAATCTGCCGGACGTCTTCCTCCATCGAGACGACCTTGATGCCCCCCGCCTTTCCCCGTCCTCCCGTATGCGCCTGGGCCTTCAGCACCACCTTGTCCGTCCGCAGTCGGCGCGCCGCGATAAGCGTTTCCAGAGGATCGTACGCAAGCGTTCCTCGAGGTGTCTCGACACCCCGAGCGCTCAGCAGCTCTTTCGCCTGATACTCGTGAAGATTCATTCGGCGTAACCCTCCTGCCTTTCGACCATGGGGCCCGTCAACGCGCCCGCGCGGCCGCACTCATCAACTGATCGTTTCGGTGACGTGAAAGGATATGAACCCGGACCGCTCCGGGTAAGAGATGACCTTAGCCTAGTCCGACGAACATTTTCAAGAAAAAAGGCGGGTTGTGGCGAAGGCGGAGAGCGGGAAAACGGTGCGGCGAGGCCCGCAACTTCTCTAATCCATAACTTTAACTTCGGTCAATAATCACTTGAATAATCCACCGTACTGTTATATATGTCATCCCCCAGAGCGAACCTCGGATTCCGAGGAGTCCCACTTCACCGCTCAAGGAGTCACTGCATGAAAAGGCTCGTAATTACAGGACTTACTATCCTTTCCGTGGCCGCCTTCGTCGGCGCTGGCTTTGCCGGCCCCCAAAACGCTCCGGCGCCTGTGGCCCCCCAGACGGGGCCCGCACAGCAGGCCGCGCCCCCGGCGCCGGCTCAGCAGCCCCAGCAACCGGCCACCCCACCTTCACTGCTGAATCAGTCCCCGGCCGCGCAGACACCTTCGGCGGGTCCCGCTCAGCCGCAGCCACCGGCGGCCGTATCAGACTCCCCGGCGCCCCAGGCGCCGAAGGCCGCTCCCAAGCAGGCCGTCCCCGCTGAGGTTCAACCCAAACCGGTCGGACACGTTCAGTCGAATCCGGCGCAGCCAAAACTCAACCGAACCCCGCCGGCGCCCCAGGCGCATTCCCCCATCTCCGCGCCCCGGCAGGTAACGCAGCAGCGCAATCCTCAACCGGTGTCGCAGCCAGCCCAGCCCGCTCAGGCAGCGGAATGCGCCAATTGTCCGAAGAGCCCGATAGCTTCCGCGCAGAATCCCCCTGCGGCCCAGTCGCCGGCAGCTCCCGCCCCCGCGCAGGTGAAGGCTGACTGCCCGAACTGCCCTGCGCCCGCGGCCGGCCCTCGATCTCCCGTTGAGCCTCACCAGGCGCCTGCGGTGAAAAAGGCCGCCCCGCCTGCGCCCGCGGCGTCCATGAGGAAGGCCCCGAGATCTCAACCCCCTGCCCAGGCGAAAGCGAACATCGAGTCGCCTCCGGCTCAGCCGGCCTCGCCGAAGACCGTTTCCTCGGCCGGCGCTCAGGTTGCGCCCAAGGCCCCCGTTCAGACTCAGGCTTCCGCGCCGCAGTCCGCGGGCCCGGTGAAACGCGCGCCGCTGTCGCTGATTCAGCAGGGCGCTGCGCCGCAACCGTCACAGCAGCAGCCTGCGATGGAGCCCAAGGCCGCTCCTCAGCAGCCCTCGGCTCCAAAGAGCGCCAAACAGGCCCCGACGCCCGAAGCGACTGCGCCGAGACAGGCGTCGAAACCGTCAGTCAATCAAGCCCCGGCGGCACGCCCCATGCCTCAACAGCAGGCCGAATGGATGAAGAGACCGGCAGCGGCCGGCCACAACGCGCAGATGCCGGCGCCGTCTCAGACTGCGCCTCAATCCCCCGGCTCACAACCCGCTCCGACTCAGTCGACGGGTCCGGCGGCGTCCGGATCCGCGGGCGCCGAGAAGCCCGCTGCGGCAATTCCGCAATCCCAGCCCAACGTGCAGGTGAATCCCTAGCCTTCTCCGCCGCCGAGGAATTCCCTGTTCCGGACGTCGGGACCGTAGTTCGTTCCCGAGGGCGCCGGCCCCGAGCCGACGCCCTCGGCGCCGTCTGCATCTTGCCGCTCGCCCCCCCGCATCCCGCGTGCTTATCTCTTTTTACGTTGCTTTGACCGCGGTAAGTCTCTAATAATGGCCCACCATGAATAAAGGACGCGTACTCATAGTGGACGACCAAGAGGAGATCCTAACGTCTCTTCACGGGATCCTCACCGACGAGGGCTACGAAGTCAGTCTCGCCAGGGACGGGCAGGAAGCCCTTCACATATTTCAGAGCGATTCGCCGGACGTGGTGTTCCTGGACATCTGGATACCCGGTATTGACGGCATGCAGGCTTTGAAGGCCGTCAAACGTATCGACCCGGACTGCTCCGTCATCATGATGAGCGGCCACGGAAGTATCGAGACCGCAGTCCAGGCGCTCAAGCTGGGCGCGGCCGATTACTTGGAGAAGCCGATCGATCTGGACGACGTTTTACGCCTCCTCAATACCTCCATGACGGCGCGTCCGGCTTCACCCCGAAATCACCGAGGCGCGGCGCGGCGCCAAACGGTTATCGGACGCTCCGATTCCGCGGAGCGCCTGAGGCGTGAAATCGTTGACGCGGCCGCCTCTGACGACTCGGTTTGGATTTGGGGAGCGGAAGGAACCGGCAAGGAGTTCATCGGCCGAACCATCCACTATTCGTCAACGTCCGAGTCTTCGAACTTGGTCAAGGTTCGATGTGCGGATCTCAGTCAGGATAGCTTCCGGGAGACTTTGCCGGGGCGCTCGGACATGCCCGCATCGCAGCGGCTCGGCAACATGAGGCTGTCCGAGGACGCAACGCTCATTTTCCTGCGGGTCGATCTCTTGCCGGATTCTCTGCTCCGTGAATTGCTCAATGCGCTGCGTTTGGTCCGTTCCGGCGAGGTCAATGGAAAAGCGGGACGACGACGCATCCTCTGTACGTCGCTCCTGTCACCGGAGGACTTTGCAGCGATGCGGGGATTCGATGCGGAATCGATCCGAGATCTGTCCGAACGCGTGATTCGCGTGCCCTCCCTTCAAGAACGCGCAGAGGACATTCCCCTCTACGCAAGCGCCTTTCTGGAGGAGGCCGCCGGGGAGTTCGACCGAGAGCTTCCCGAGCTGGAACCGCGCGCGGCGCGGCGGATTTCGGAATATGCGTGGCCCGGGAACGTCAAGGAACTCAAGACGCTCATCGAACACGCGGTGATGAACGCGTCGGGGCGGATTATCCGCGAGGCGGACTTGATGCTGCCGGGCCGGTTCGACGCCGCCGTGCCGTCCAAATGTGAGGTCGACGGCGACGCGCTTGCTCGGATGAACGGAATCGCGTCGAGAGTCAGCGCTGCCGTGGAGGGCGCCGATCCGGTCGGTCTCGAAGGCCCCGGTTCATCGAGCGCGGGGTTGGTCCGATATCAGAAAACGCTTCGCGGCCGCGCGGTCATGTACGGTCAGGGGCTCCATTCCGGCGTGAAGACGGGGCTCACCATCTCGCCCCTTCCGCCGGGAAGCGGGATCCTCTTCGGGCATATCACGTCCGGGGGCGCGGTCCCTGCGATTGCGCCGAACGTGCAATCGACGAACCTTTCCACCTGCCTCGTCGGCGGGGGAACGGCGGCTCGCACTATCGAACATCTCATGGCCGTCTTCCACGTGTACGGTTTAACGAATCTTCTCGTCAAGATCTCCGCGGAAGTCCCGATCATGGACGGCTCCGCGATCGAGTTCTGCAAGCTGGTGGAGAGCGCTGAGATCATCCTCCAGGACGCGATCGCCGAAGAAGCCGTAATCACGCGTCCGCTCGAATTGCCGCTCCCGCGCGACGGCGGCAAGAGTTTGCGCGTCGAGCCGGCTGATGTGTTCGAGGTCGAGTATCATCTGGATTATCCGCCGCCGGTCGGCTCGATGCGGATGACCTACCGCTGCGACGATCCCGAAGACTTCAAGCTCAATATCGCCCCTGCGAGAACCTTCGGGTTTGTCAAGGATATGCAGATGATGAGCGAGATGGGACTGGCGGACGGCGGACGGCTCTCCAACGTTATCCTGTTGGACGACGAAAAGGTGGTCAATCCCCCCCTGCGCTTTCCCGATGAGTTCGTGCGGCACAAGATCCTTGATATTATCGGGGACTTCTATCTCTTGGGACGTCCTTTTCGAGGCAAGGTTATCGCTCGACAAACCGGCCATACGGAAAATATCGCGATGGTGCGGCTTATCGATAAGGAATACGGCTTCCTGTAGCCGAACCGAGGCCGCATAGGGACCCACGAGCGGATATCGAGGTCGGTCGGCGTCGGCCGATCACGAGGACGGTGTGTACGGGGCGCGATGAAGCCCAAAATAACCATTCACGTCGAGGAGTTTGTGCGGGACCTCAGGTCGGGCCTCACCGAGGGCGAGCTGATGGAGAAGTACGAGCTGGGGATACGCAGTCTCCGGAAAGTGTACGACAAGCTCATTCAGGCGGGCTTTGTCCGCGCGGATGAGGTTTATCGCCGCCCGGCGTGGTCGGACGAATCGATCCTCGAGGAGCCTCGGCGTCGCGCGCCCCGGCATGTGCTCGCGTTTCGCCTCCCCATCTATGAAGAAGGCCGTCCCGAAGTCCGAGCGACGATCTCCGACATCAGTGAAGACGGCTTCGCGATCGGTGGAATGAGAGGCGAAGTGCGGGAAATCCGCACCTTTGTGGTGAGTCCGAAGGAGTTCTGCGGCGTGCCCCCCTTTACCGTCGACGCGGTCTGCCATTGGACCTCCCGCGATCCCGAGACGGGGATCGAGTCAGCGGGCTATCAGGTCGCTCGGATAGCCGAGCGTGATCTTGAGCGGTTGCGGGCGTTCATTCGGTTCATCACGATCGGGGATTGAGGCCCCCCGGATTCGAGGGGACGCTGCTTCCCGCGGCTTGCGGGGCTCTATCGACTCTTTCTCGAACGGCTCACCCGATATGGATTGAGAAAGATGAGGAAGGATCGCACGGCCAGAATCACGCACGCGATCAATACGGCGACGCTCAAGCCGCGCATCTCGAGAAACTGGAGAATTTCCTGCGGCATATCTCGCAGAGCGTACATAAAATAGAAAAGATCCCAAGCCTCCCACGCGCACTTGGCGCCGATCGCGGCGAGCAGGACTGTGAAGTAGAGGTTCGCCCACCGTCGACCGATGAGGCTTCGCTGAGACCAGAAGTAGCCCCGGACGGCCTGCACGATGAGATAAGGCGAGAATAGACGTATGATTATGGGAACATAGAGCTCGTCCATCCCGCCTGCGCGCACCACCATGCCGCCGATCAACGCGCGCAGCCCCTCCTGGAGCGAGCCGGAAAACCCAAGAACGACAAGTGTCGCAATGGGGAAAAGCGCCAGGCACGAAATCAGTATGAGGATTTCGCGAAAGAGGACTCGAACCATGTGGGGATTATAGCATGCGTTCGGGCGTCCGGCCGATGGAAAGGCTCAATCGAAGCAATATTAGCGGAGGGTTCGTTAAGGCTTGACAAGTGAGTCAAAACCACGGCACATAAGACCCTTGAATCCCTTGATTCCATATGCGGCGCCGGGCACGCGCCCTGGCGGACCGAGCGTCCGGCGCGCCGCGTTCGCGTGAGTCCGCCGATAGGGGGTCTCCATCGGACCATCTCCGATGGTTCCGTCATAAAGGCCCCGGCAGGCCGTCGCGCTCGGGGGAGGCCGCCGTTTCGACGTTTATTCCCCGCTCCGAGTTCGGCCATCGAATCCTGAGGAGTTGCACATGGAAAAGATATGGTTGCAATCGTACGCGCCCGGTGTACCCCACTCAATCGACATCCGGAAAGTAACCCTTCCGGGGTTCCTGCGGAAGTCCGCGGCTGAGTTCCCCAACAAGCCCGCCCTGCAATTTCAGGGCACTACGATATCCTATAAACGGTTGGACGAGATGGCCGACCGGTTCGCCCAGGGGCTCAAGTCGCTCGGCGTCAAGCCCGGCGATAAGGTTGCGCTCCTGCTCCCCAATATCGTCCAGTTCGTCGTCGCGCTCTACGGCTGCTACCGCGTCGGCGCGGTGGGCGTGCTGAACAATCCGCTCTATACCGATCGCGAACTGGAGCATCAATTCAACGACTCGGGGTCAACCTTCCTGATCGCGCTCGACGTGCTTGTTCCGCGCATGATCGAATTGCGGGCCAAGACCGGCATAACCAAGATCGTTTCGTGTCACATCAGGGATTATCTTCCCTTCCCGCTCAAGCAACTCTTTCCGTTCGTCAAGAAGGATCTGCACAAGAAGACGCCGCCGGCGACGGATGTCTATGAATTCACCGACCTGGCGCAAAAGTCGGAACCCATATCGGACCCGGTCACGCCGGGCTGGGACGACACCGCGGTGCTCATCTACACGGGCGGAACCACGGGGATCTCGAAAGGCGTTCAGTTGACCCACGGCAATCTCTCGAGCAACGTCCAGCAGTGTATGACCTGGTTCCCGGGCTTCGAGGTGGGCCGCGAGACCGTCATCGGTTGCCTGCCGTTCTTCCATTCGTTCGGTTTGACCACGGTTCTGAACTCCGCGATCTACAAAGCCTGGTCCATCGTGCTAATCCCCAAGCCCGAACCCAAGGTGATTCTCGACTCGATCGACAAGTACAAGGCGACGTACATCCCTGCGGTTCCGACGCTCTACAACGGCATGATCAACTATCCGGACCTGAAGAAGTACACGCTCAAGTCATTGCGAGCTTGCTTCTCCGGCGGCGCGCCTTTGCCTATGGAGACGCTCAAGGAGTTCGAACGCCTCACCGGCGCGCAGATCTGCGAAGGCTACGGCCTGACCGAGTCTTCACCCGTCACCCATATCAACCCCTTCGGAGGACAGACCAAGCCGGGAACGATCGGCCTCCCAATCCTCAATACCGACGCCAAACTCGTCGATGTGGAAGACTTCGACAAAGAGATCCTCACGCCCGGCGAACCCGGCGAACTCTGTCTCAAGGGCCCGCAGATCATGACGGGGTACATCAATCGGCCGGAAGAGACCGCGGCCACCCTGGTCGACGGCTGGCTCCTGACCGGAGACATCGCAGTGGTGGACGAACAGGGTTACTTCGCAATCGTCGACCGCAAGAAGGATATGATCATCTCCAGCGGATTCAACGTGTACCCGAGAGACGTGGAAGAAGTGCTCTACACGCATCCCAAGATCATGGAAGCCTGCGTCATCGGCGCCCCGGACGAATACTCGGGCGAACGGATCAAGGCCTTCATCGTCTGCAAACAGGGAGAATCCCTCACGGATGAGGAAGTCATCGAATTCTGTCGAGCCAATCTGACGAGATACAAGGTGCCGAAATTCGTCGAGTTCGTGGACGATCTTCCCAAGAGCGCAGTGGGCAAGATCCTCAGGAAAGAGCTCAAGGCCATGGAGCTGGCGAGGAAAGGGAAGTAGGGCTCGGCGGCCGCGCAATTACCGATTCTTGTTCAGTCGTCGTTGAACCGCGTCGCTCGCCGGTTCGCGGAGCGCGTCTCGGGCCACCCACGTTGCAGAACGCGCCGCCTTGGCGTCAGGAAGTTCGCGCGCGGTTCGGATCGCGGCCCGATTGAGAACGCGGTTGCGTTTGCCGATCTGCCGGAGCACCCAATTGACCGCCTTCTTGACGAAGTTGCGCTCATCCACGGCTTCTCGGGCGATAATGGGGAGGTAACTGAGGAAGACCTCGTCCGCCGCTTCCTTGTCGTGCACCGCGAGCGAAGCCATAAGCGCAAACGCGGCCCGCTTGACGTACTCTTGCGGATGGGAACTCCACTCGACCGCTTTGGCGTGCGCGAACGACGTCTTCCGGAAAAGATTGTTGCAGCACCCGTCACAGATGGCCCACGAGTCGAGATCTCCGCCCCACCGCTCCATCTGAGCCTCCGTAACTTCAGCCGGATTATCCACGAGCGTCGCGACAACCCGAGCCTCATAGATCCCGGTCTCCCATAACTCCTCGGAAAGCGCGTGACTCCTGCCGGCTTTCTTCGCCAACGCCCTGAGCTTTGGGACCGGCGCGCCCAGGGCGGACTTCGACGTAATCCCGTATCGCGCCATACCCTCGATTGCGGCCGGGTCCTTTAGCGAGCGGAGTTCCGAAAGAATCTCATCACAGGTCATTGGAGAGTCCTTTCGAGTTGGGAGATGGGATGGCGCAAGCGGCTGCAATTCTCCGCGCGCCCCCCTATAGTATAGTTTACGGAGAACGGCAGTATGATATCCTGCGAGTTGCCGCCTGATAACGGACAGGATACCCTATCAGTCGGCCAATCACCGAGAAAAGGATAGCCCCATGCGGGAGACTCACCTGACCGGCATAGAAATCCGCAATTTCACGGCGTTTTCCGAGCTGAGTCTCGAGTTCTGCCCCGGAATCAACGTGTTCATCGGCGCAAACGGCACAGGGAAGAGCCACCTGCTGAAGTTGCTGAATGGGGCCTGCGAAACAAGCCGACATAGGGATTTTCCCTTTGCAGGAGCGATCCTCAGCAATTTCATGCCCTACCGGTCGTCACAGATACGGTTGGTTCGCCGAGGAACATCGGGGGCGTATGTGTGTGTAAAACGGTCTCATGCCGAGCTCAATCTCGACATACCAACGGGTCCTCCT
Source organism: uncultured Syntrophales bacterium (assembly GCA_964385875.1). Taxonomy (GTDB): domain Bacteria; phylum Desulfobacterota; class Desulfomonilia; order Desulfomonilales; family Desulfomonilaceae; genus CAYLRL01. The sequence continues at coordinate 10,863 of CAYLRL010000062.1, read as the reverse complement.
AACGACCACGACTTCAGCGCATCGTGGGCCCCTGGAAGCTGGTACGCACGGGTCTTGAGATCGGCTTACATCCCCGTCAAAGAGATGCTTGCCAACGCCCCGGGCTTCAGATCCTTGCACAAAGAACGAGAGTTGCACTTCGAGCAGGTCTATGCGGACATCATTGACAAGGCGTACCTCCCGCCGCTCAAGAAATTACCCGCCGAGTTCCGAGCGCTCGCCGAGAAATTAGAGTCCGCTATCCGCGGTCCGGTTCGCACCGAAGGCGAACACTTCTTCCTGGGCGCTGGAGATAAAGGCCTGGAATTCAGCCTCGTCGCCGAGGGCTTCCGCAAGCTTGCGCTTCTGTCGCTTCTCATCCGGAACGGCAGCATAGCCGAGGGGTCCATCCTCTTCTGGGACGAGCCCGAGGCAAATTTGAATCCCCGCCTCCTGGGCTTGGTGATCGAAGTTCTCCTGGAATTGCAGCGTCTCGGTGTGCAGATCTTCTTTGCGACCCATAGTTACTTCGTCCTTGCGGAGACCGACCTTCAGAGCCGCTCCGAGGACAGCGTTCGCTACTTCTCCCTGTATCACGACGAGGAGTCCGGCGCAGTGAAATGTTCCGTGACCGAGGATTTCGACCTTATCGAACCGAATCAGATCCTTGATACCATGACGAGCCTGTACGATCGGGATGTGGAGCGAGCCCTCGGGAGCCCTAAGAAATGATTATCAGGGAGGGGCGGTACGAGTTCGATTTCACGAACTCGCTCCGTGCGATCGCCTGGGACGGACCCGGGACGCCGGTCCCTGAAACGATGAAGAAGGTGGACTTCGTTGTGGAAGAGCCGGCACGGTGGCTGCTCGTTGAAGTCAAGGACCCGTCGAATCCCAACACGTCTGAAACTCAGCGCCAAGCCTTTCTGCACAGGCTGAAGAGCAAGGCCTTCGTAAACGACACCCTCGTCCCCAAATGCCGCGACACATGGACGTACATGCACCTAATGTTAATGGATCCGAAGCCGATTCACTACGTAGTCGTCATCACTCTTTTTTGGAACAGACAGCCAGACCGGTTGATGATCGTTCAGAAACTCCTTCGCAAGCGCCTGAAAAAGGAAGGAAAAGAGAAGTGGAAGCGGCCGTACGTGCAGGAGTGCGTCGTCCTCAATATCTCGGGATGGCATAAGAAATTTCCCGAATATCCCGTCGTCGACCTGCACGGGCAAGCACAGAGCCCCTGAGCGAAAGGCTCGGCTCAGCCGGCCCTTCACCGTATAACTCTTTCATTCACTACTCACTGCCGGTTTTAATCGGCGCATCTTATGGTCCACCGGGCTTGAGGCGGCTCAGCGCCCGGTGAACGGTTACGGTAAACTGAACAACCATTGACCGCCGGAGCGCAATCCTCGGACAATATTGGCTGAATCTCTGTACAGCGTGCGCGGATCGAACGCGAGACAAATCTTACGCCTCCCTCCTCCCCAGAAAGACTGAATGCTTCCTGAAATTTACGGCTCCGTTCCACAGCGCGCTGCGTCGAAGACAGGGCGCCGGCAAAAAAAAGGCGGACAAAGCGCGATGTCCGCCGAAGAGAAAGCTCCCGAGCTTTCCGCAACCCCGCTGAAGGTGGCGCTTTCACGGGGATTCGTGTGTTCGTTTCCGAATCGACCTCACCAACCGATAAGGCTCGATCCGATTCTGTGGAACAATCCCGGCAGCGGTATCGTCCAGCCGAGCCGTTCGAGCCGGCGACACGGAGCGTCGCGCCTGCGTTGCCGAGCAGGATCGCATGGACGATCCCCGGACTTCCGGTCAGCGTGGTCCTGCATGAGCGACTGTCTTTCCACCCACGCTCGTAAGGCGCAGGGATCGCCCTTTTTGATGTAACCGATGTTCCGCACTTCGACGTACGCGCTGCAATCGGGATTCAACAAGCCGATTTCGATAAGGTCGTCGGGAAGGACGAGAAAGAGTTCGCGCAGGTCGGTCGGCCCCGTCGCGATTCGTCCTTGGTCTTGCAGCTCCCACAGCCCGCGAAACCGGTAGTGTCGATAGTACAGGTAGCGCGTGTTGAAGGACTCCTGATCGACTCGACGATGAATCAGGGCCCAGATGCCGGGACACGTCGCCCGAAAACAGACGGTGGCGTTGGGCGGGAGCCCCACATATGCGTCCGTGCATGTCAATTCGGTCTTGCACTTCGGTTGTACACGATCGCTTTGGCATGAGCGTGGTGCAGCCGGATCGCTTCGGGGCGGATGACGGGTGTCCGCCAACGCGGCCGCGTGCGATCCCCAGAGCGCACAGAAAGCGGTGAGCGCAAAGAGCAGCCCTACATAGGACCGGACGATTCCTTCCTTTCTGTTGCCTGGATTTGAGCGGTCCGGGAAGTTATGCCGCCGTCTCGTCGTCCGGGCTCCGTTTCCAATCGGCTGAACGTGGCCGTACATTGTGCGTGTCCCAATCGTCCGGTCAGGGTCCGGCGCGCAGGATAGTCTCCCGCGCACCTCGCCGGTCTAAACTATGGGCGGAGTGTTCAACTGCACGCCCATGTAGAACTCGTACAGGTCTTTGCCGTCGCCGAGATCCGCAAAGAAGTAGAGTCCACCATCGTAGACGCTCAAACCGGACGGATCCGGATCGTCGCCGCCCGGAAGCAGGTCTTTGTACAGGGCTGCGCCGTCGGTGGGATTCCAACTCCAGACCTCGTAGCCCTCAGTGTCGGTATATGCGCAGAAGAAGAGCCCGTCCCTAAATGATGTCAACCATCCGGGGCTGGGCTGCGGCCAGGCGCTGTACGGAACGGACGTGACCAGCTCCGGTAGACCGCTGCCGGAATTATATCTGAAGAGCGCGGACTGGAGCGTATCGGTCGAATCAGTGCCCAACCAGTAGAGATCGCCGTTGTAGTCCGTCAGGTCCGACATGTACCAGTCTCCCGCCACCGTGGTGATGTCGGCGAGCGGCGCCAGGGTATCGGTGTCGAAATCATACGTGTAGAGCCAACCGTCGTAGGTAAACGTGCCCATTATCAGGTAGAGGAGATTGCCTTGGACGACCGCTCCACGAGCCGTCGGGTATCGCCCGTCACCCGTGTCCAGGGAAGCTTCCTCCGTATAGGTCCAGTCGGACTGAATTTCATACAGATCGTAGACGACGTCTCCGTTGTCGTCTCCGGTGAACCAGAGCGAACCGTCGTACACGAACAGACAATTCATGTCTTCATACGTCGCCCCCGACGCGAGCTCGAAATCGAAGACAAGCGTCACCTGGTCGTTCTCGTACTTGTAGAGGCCGAAATCCCACAGGCCGTTATGACCGGCGATATACATTACATCGTTGAAGACGGCGCTATCGGCCGGAACAACAGTGGTGTCGGTGTCCGCTATGGGAATAGCGGCTTTTGCGGTCCAAGCGCCGCCGCCGTCGTACTGCTCCCACTGGTCCGCGGTATAGTCGTAACGCCATTGATAGTCGCCGGCGTACCAGAATGTCAGCATGTCATTGGCGTACTGCACAAATCGGCCGTCGGGCAGCATATTCCACTCGCCGTCGTACACGAATTGGGAGCAGCCGCCTTGATCGCTCAGCCATCGCCACCAGTTGTCGCCGTAATCCCACACGGCCATGACGTTGAGTTCGTGGTTGTAGGTGTATTCCCAGGCGTTGTTCGTCCACCAGAAGCTTCCGTCATAGTCTTTCACATACGAGAACGGCACATCATCATCCCAATAGATGCCGCCGTCGAACATATAGGTGGACCGGCTCCCCTCGCTGCCGAAAACCTCCCAGCCGGAACCGTAATCTCTCTGCCACTGCCCCGTATCGTAATCATACGTGAAGAGGTCGCCCGTCTCGAGTGTATACGTGCCCACGGCGGTCGTGTGATCGTATTGAAAGTCCGTCTCGGTAACGACCCCGAAAACGCCGCCGGGCATGTCGTAGGTGTCGCCGTCAAAGACACATACCGCGTCGTCCGCAAATGAAGAGAAATCACCCTTTGTGCCGAGCGCTTCCCAGCCGCCGTAGTTCTCCCACCATTGACCGTTCTCGAAATCGAACCCGTAGCGCCAATCGCCGTCCATCCACCAGTAGCCGGTGTCGTTGAAGTAGATGAACCATCTCCCCGGGTCCGTGTTATGGATGTCTCTGTCGAAGAGCGGATTGCCGGGGTCCGGATCAGCCGCGGCTTCTTCCGGGGCTTCGTACCCCGGAGGCGCGTCGACCGCGCCGTCCAGCACGATGCGCTCTTCCAATTGTTCAAGGATGATTCGGTCTTTCATGAAGCGTTTCACTGCACCGTCTCGTCGCCACATAGTCGTCCTCCTGTTTATGAATGAACCGTTGTTCTTTTCTTTGTTCTCATTGCCTATATTCTCCTTCAAAACGGCATGTACGGACGGAGTCGCTCTCCAAAGCCCACCGCTGCGTTCAATCGAGAACCAACCGAACCGTACAGGCGTCTCCGCATGCGGTCCAGATCGCTCTTCGTGGGGAGGCGCATACGCTCGAAATCCATGTTGGTTTTAACTCCTGCGTAATATGTCCGCCCCGCATTGGGAAAAACAAAGGTCCCGGACGAGAACGACGACGCTATTCCAAGAAGTCCGTAATGCGCGTCCGTGACGTTTCGAATGCCGAGATGTATTTCCGCTTCACCGTCGAAAAACGACTGTGAGAAGGCGATATCGCCCCATTTCGCGGTTTCGAGGGGCGGCAAAACATTGAAATGATCGTTGATACGAAAGCGGCTTCCCACGTAATGATAGGAAGCGAGGGCGGAGAAGCCCCAAGCGATATTCCGATACTTCAGTTGCATATTGTACATTTCACGCGGCGTCTGATATCGTTCCTTGTCCTCGGTGGTCCTCGTGGGGTCCCATCCCGGCGAAGGCGGTATGTAGTTGCTGCGGACCCGCACCAGCTGTCGCGTGTAATTGCCGGAAAACGTCCACCGGGGCGTTATACGAACCATCCAGTCCGCCTCGAGCCCGGTATGGGATACATCGCTCACGTTTCTATTTATAAAGTTTACCGAGTCGAAGAAAATCTCATTATCCATGTCCCATTCGTAGTAAACGACTCCGGCGTAGATATTTTCCGTCAGCCAATGCCGTATACCCCACTCCTCGAGCGTTCCTTCCTCCGGGTCCAGCAGCCAAAACGGATCGGTCGCGGACGTTTGTCCGTAATTGGCCATATCGTCGAAGTTGGGAAGGCGATATCCCCGGGAGTGTTTGTACCAGATGTTCGATCCCAACTCCGTGTCGTAAATGAAACCGAAGCTGTACTCGGCCGAGCTTTTGCGAAAAAGAAGCCGTTGCGCGTGTGTTATGTCGCGTACGGCGTTATTTGCGTACAGATCTTTGAGATCGTAGGTCTCGATGCGGTAACCTGCGCCCAAGACCAACCGATCCCACAGCGTCAGCGTATCGAACAAATAGTAGCTCAGGCTTTCACGATAGCCGGATTGTTCCCCGTCGTGAACCAGGCGAAACTCCCAGTTGGCCGGCCTGCCGATCGCCGCTCGGCTCTCACGGCCGAACTTGCCGTCGTAGAAGTCAATGCCGGCGGTAAAGTCGTTCGATACAAATCCGCGCTCGTCTCTTCGATTATATTTTGCTCCCCAGTAAGTGTCTTCCCAGCGCTGATCAGACATTCGGTCGCCGAAGAAGGCGTACATTTGTATTCGACGATCGTACGTGCGCTTGCTCGCAGTAAGTTCGAAATTCCCGAGCCTGCCGCCCGACCAAGTCAGACGGCCCATGGTGAGGTAATCCCACGCTTCGTCGGGCGCGTCGTCGTAGAGATTGAGGCCGCTCGATCCTATGTTCCGGATATCCCTGCGCTGGTAGTAGGACTCGCGAACTCGGTCGCCCTGGACTGATCGAGACTTGGAAATATTGGACGTAATGTCGAGCGTCAAGCCGGGGGCAATCTTCCAATTGAACGAGCCGTACACATTGAACAACGACCATGGGCCGGGGCGCCTCACAAACTCCTCGTCCAGCCCGTTTCCGTAGTACATTCGCCAGCCTTCCTGGGTGTAATTGCCGAGGAATATCCCGGCCGCGATGGTATCCCGAACGAGGTTGACGCCGGCCCACTCCCTGTCCATGCCCCAAGAGCCCATTTCCGCGCCGAAGTATGTTCCGGGATGTTGACGGGGTTTTTTGAGAATGACATTAACCGCGCCCGCCAGCGACTTGTTGCCGAAAGCCACCGACGAATCGCCGCGAATGACTTCAATACGATCCACAAGTTCGGGAAACACGAAGTTGGTGTTGAGTTCCTGCCTCGGAATGGTGGTTTTGACGCCGTCCACCAGGAGAGCGACGTAGTTTGTCGCCGGTTCGGTGAACCCACGGATGATAATGCTCTGCTCGAAGTTGTTCCCCGTGAAGCCTGAAACGTAGAGCCCGGGTTGACCCTGGAGCATGTCGCCCAGACCCGTATTGCCGAGAGCACGGACGCCCCGATTCTCGATGACGCTTACCGCTGAATGGGTTTTTGCGAGGTTCGTGGTTCCCCTGCGCGGGGAGACTACCTCCGCCGAGGTGGGTTCATAGTCGGAAAAGGGCTGCCCCGCCGGTATTGGTTGCTCCGCGCCGAAGCCCGCAGGCCGGTCGACGCGAGAGCCGACCCTCGGTCTTTCTTCCCGAGGAGGCTCTACCTCGACGCGCTCCAGGACTTCGTCCGGTTCTACTTCCTGAGCTCGCCCGGGCTCGGCGACAAGCGCGAGCACGCACCACAAGGACGCAAGTGCGACACGTAGGAATGAATTTGAAGAAATGTCAAATTGACACATGCTCACACTTCCATATGACCGAGACCGTCTTCCGACAGCGGGGAGATGAGGCCCAAGGAGTCCGGATCCGGAGACGTCCCCCGCCGGCGCACCTGCGTATTTCGCGCTGGGCCGGATTGAGTATGGACTCCGGCCTTTCGGGCTCGAAAGGCGTGCCCGCATACGGAATCGGATCGCTTGACTTACGGATGAAAGGTGAGAAAATGAGGGAAATGGGAATCACGATTCATTCCCACTCGCCCTTGGCGTCGTGGCCGCGACGCCTTGGGCTCTCACCTCTAACAGTTTTTCCGTCTGATTTATCGGCCTCCTTACAACAAAAAACCCTTCTACGCAGTGCGAAGAAGGGTCGTACGTCGACTTCACCCTCTCCTGCCCGCGCAGGATTTGTCGGGGTCGCGGTCCACTTCGGGTATTCTGGCTTCCGCTTCTTCCTACTCTCCGCGCCTTCCCGGAGATTAAACTCCAGTGGTCGAGATGCGGATTTCGTCCGCGGTCACAGCTGCGGGGCAGCGCCGAACTTGCATCGGCTTCCCCTGAAGAAGACCGTAGAAACTTACAATGTTTATGTCTTTTAGACAGTATCAGCTTGGCGGACCTTTTGTCAAGGTTTTTCTTGTTGGAAGGTCGCGGCAGGAACGCCGGTTGCCTGGAGCCCCCCGCACAGACCCGTACGATCAGATTTCCCGCATACGGCTCCTACCTTGGGTGCAGAACGTACAAACGTTGTTGTGGATACTGATGCACGATGCGAGCACGAGGGAGCCAACTCTCGGCAAGAGGTCCGAAACGAGCCCAGGAAATACGCCGACGGTCACCGCGTCGGCGCAGAGTGCGAAACCGGAGCCGGATAATTAAGGTTCATCGCGTAAGTGCGTACCTCACATTCTGTGCGGTCAGCCTACAAGTTCGTACCGGGTTGTGTGAAGAGCGTAGATACGGAGTATGAAGAAGGCCTAGTCTCTGAAGCCGTATGCTTGTCGCTGGAGCGTTTTGATTTTTTTGTTGATTCCTTCCAGGGGACCGGTTGAGATCCGGTGGTCGTAGTAGGCAAGGATTCCACGTCTATGAGACCGCAGCGTCTTGGCGAAATTTTTGAGCATGCGGATGCCCGATGGCTCGGCCCGGGCGATCCGGCCCGACAGGTGGACCTCTGCGGCGGCTTTGTCCGGGAGAGACCAGAGGAGCCTGAGATCTTCCTTCATGTAGTAGGCGGTCGCCAGAGGCTTGTTGACGCTCAGGGCCTCCTCGAGGCGGACTCGTTCATTACGGTCGTCCCGGGGGTTTTCGGGGTTTTTCAGGAGCAGCCGGCGGGCGCCTTTGAGGACGTTCTTGCGCAGATGGTCGGTCGCTTCGCGAAACAGGTCACGCCTCAACTCGCTCAGTTTCTCGTTCATCAGCTTGATCACGTGAAAGTGATCGAACACGATCACTGCGTGAGGGAGATGAGTGGTCACGGCCCGGATGTAGGCCTGGGACATGTCCGCGGCGACGGCCTCAATGCGGGCCCTGGAAGCTTTGAGGCGCTTCCAAAAAGGCGCCGGCGCGTCGGCTTCCTTGCCGGCGCCGACGAAGACTACGGCGCCGCTTTTCAGATCAAGCACAACCGTTAGATATCGATGCCCCCGGCCGACGCTGATCTCATCGATGGCGATTCGCGTGAGCCCCTTGAGTGACGGAGAGGAAAAACGTCTTCGGAGGTATCTCTTCTGGATCTCTTTGACCGTGTGCCGACTAATCCCAAGGGTCCCGGCCACAGCGGACATTGTCATGTGCTTGGAGAGATCGAGCGCATACCGTTCGAACCTTCCGGTATAGCGTTGTTCCGGATCGGCAAAAGGGAATCGGCGCCTGACGAACCGCCCCGCAGACCAAACAGAGCACGCGTTGAACGTAATGGTTCACCGGGCTTGAGGCGGCTCTGCGCCCGGTGAGGATGGAGGAGGAGACTCATCTCCCCCTCCAAGCCTCCCCCATCGAGATATCAATGGCTCGTCGCTATCCCCGTGAACGGTTACCGTTGAACGAACCACTCGATCAGGGTGGGTCGCAATCCTACAGGCAGAGCCTTCCAAACGCGTCGAACCGTCCCTTTCTTCCTGACGTCCCGACTTCCGCAGCACGCGCACCGGAAACTCGTTGGGTCCTGATCGATCCTGAAGACCGTACAGCCGTTCGCATAGCGCGTATGCACGTACCGAATTCCTCGTCCCATAACCCCAAAACAGTGATAGAGTCTGCTCGTGGACATGACTTCCTCGCCTTCTCAGATTCGTTTCAAACTCAGGAAGGCACAAATCATGTCCCCTTTCATTTTTCAACCAAGGTACGCTCTTTCGCGAAGATCCAGAATTTTGGTCGAGCCCGGTCAGCAGCAGGATATGACGAAATTCAACGTCGCGCGCTCGACGCGCCGACCGGATTGCCGCCAAAGGGCGAAACTATAGTTAGTTAGACACTGACCCACTATGGAATGCTTGGCAAGCCCGGCGCGCCGACCGTTTCAAATCGTGTCCCGCGGCGGGAGGAAGGATCGGCCGTTATGTCCGACAATACGTCGAACGATACTCCATTCAAGCCGGAAGAGCCGGACACCGTTCATTTACCAATCGACGGGACCCTCGATTTGCACACGTTTTCTCCCAAGGAACTGCCGGCCCTTCTGGACGACTACCTCGAGGCGTGCCTCGAGGAGGGCATCCGAGACGTGCGGATCATCCACGGTAAGGGTAAGGGCATTCTGCGGGACCGAACGCACGCGTTGCTGAAAAAGCATCGGTTGGTGGAGAGTTTCAGTCTCGGAGGAACCGAAGCCGGCGGCTGGGGCGCGACGTTGGTGAGGCTGAAAAAGCTCTGATTGGGGCCGGCAAAGAGGAACCCCGTAAGAAAGCCTTAGTTGTGGACTGGTGCGCTTGGCGGCAATCTCACGGGGCATGCCTCATTCACCGGTTCTTTGTGACCGCGGTCTGGGCAAAAGGTTCCACGAAAGTATTCAATTAATTGGCCGGTTCATTTGAAAATATCGAAAAAAGTTAAACGTTCCGTCGCAGTCCCCGCGCTGTGTCTCTTGTCGGCCGTCGCGGCGCTGATCGCGGCCGAACTCGTGCAACAGCGCTTCCCTGCTCTGGATGCGGATTTCATCCTCTACGCCGTCGCGGCGATCGCCTGCTTCTTCGCGTTCAGGCGAATGCGGAACGGCCGACCCCGGGGAACGGAAGAAGCCGCCGCGCCGCCTTCTAACCGCGATTCAGACACGGAGGACGCCTCTTCTTCACCGCGTGCTCCGAAAGATCTGCGGGCCGCAATCCGACGACGCAAAGAGGAGGCCCGTCAATCCCACGAGACCAAATAGGTGCAGGACTCCTCGCCGTTGCGCCGACAGGGCATCGAGTCGTCGTGCCGTACGGTGACGCCGGCGGAGGTCTTCGGTTTGAAGCGTTCCGCGAACCCCTCGATCACGCCCTGATCGAACGCGCACGGGTAGCAATTCGGGCACGTCAACCGGGCGCGGTTCAATCCGCCTTCCACGCCCAGGTAGGTGTAATCGTATTTGCCGATTTCCCCGCCTCGATGATTCATGTGGTACGCGACATCGATTGACGCCAAGCACTTTTCAAGCGTATCCAAGTCCGGAGGCAGCATCGCGTTGACCGCGATTTGCTCACCGATGCGCTCAAGAACATGAGGGCCGAGTCGATCCGAGATCTCCTTCATCGCGTTAAGAAAGGGCTGCAGCGGATACCACTCACCCTTCCGCGGGTCGGTGATGCCGTGCTTCTCGAGGATCGCCAGCCCAATCTTGTCCGTTCCGGTTGGAAACCCGGCCATGAACGCGGCGATAACTTCGCCGACTACTTCCACTCCGGGATCATAACATCTGAACTCAGCCATGAACTCCTCCCTAAGGCCTTTATGTGGGATGCGTTCCCTTGAGATGAGGATGCCGCTCTAGAGTATCACATTCATGAGTATCCATGCAGCTTAATCGCGGCGTAACGTGATTGTTATGTTGTTTCGGGTAATGGTTCACCGGGCTTGAGGCGGCTCTGCGCCCGGTGAGGATGGAGGGG
>CAYLRL010000061.1:0-28639 GCA_964385875.1 uncultured Syntrophales bacterium | reverse complement strand
CCCGCTTCAGCCGGCCCGGCGCACGGTTTTTCGCGCCTGCATCGCGACGCTTGCGGGACCTTTTCCAAGCCGATCCCGCGGCGGCTCGGCCGAGCGCTCGGAGGGACGATTGGCGAAGCTCCTCCGAGTAGCCCGGCCGGCGGCCGAAAATCCCTTGACAGATACCCGCCCGCCGGCTAGGACTGTTTGCAATGGACCGACCACATTATTCGCCGCCTACCGCATCACGGTACCGCCGAGGGAAGGAGAAATCGCTTCATGGCGTCCATAGGTGATCTGTGCTGGAATCGCTCACACGACCTCTTCGCCGATGTGGATCTGGATGCGCTCTACGTTCGACAAGCCAAGACGGTGCACGCCGCTCATTGCTCCCATTACCCGTACCTCCTTCTCGTCCATACGGGTAAGGTTACCATCGGCATAGACTTGGGACCCAATTTCCCGATCGGCTCGAGCTCGGGGTTCGGCGCGGACGACGCTGAATGCGGGGAAGGCCGCATCGACCCGATCAATTCCGCGGAGGAACAGTCCGAGTGAGATCCTTCAACATGGACGATCTTGCAGCCGAGTTCGGCGGCGAGTACGTGTTGGGAAAGAAGGATCTCCATTCCGAGGCGTGCTATTTGGTGTACGGCCGACTCGACTCCGGAGAAGAAGACCGACTCATTAAACCGTGCGAAGATCACGAGGAAATCCTCTGCGCGGTCGACGCTCCGCTCACCATACGCGCCGCGGGCGGCGAAACAATCCTCAACAAGGGCGACGCGGTTCACGTCACCGACAAAGAATCCTTCCACATCTCGAACCCCGCGGATCGGACGGTCATTTACGTCATCGCGGGAGGCCGCCGGCCGAAAACGTCCCGCGACTGAACAGCAGGCGGGACCGCTCCCTCTGGAGGGACGCCGATGACATTCCAATCCGGAAACACCATCGCGGATACGGCTGAAGGCGTGATTTCCTCGAAAAAACAGGTCGGAACGCACTGGCTGGATTTAACGGTCAAGGCGATCGCGTCGATTCGACGCGGGGGCGCGCTCGACTTCGGCGGAACCGAGTACGAAGAAGCGTCGACGGAAGATATCGCGGCGGTCAAAGAATCGTCCGACGAAAAATACGGATGGTGGACATTGGAACCGGGCGCCTATTGTGTTCGGTTCAATGAAACCGTTACCGAGGACGTCGCGATGGTCTGTGTGTTCCCGCATCCGCGGCTGATCGCGGCGGGCGGCGCTCACCCCGCGGCCGTGGTCGAACAGCTCGACGAAGATTTCACTCAAACGTTGTGGGTCGGTAACGGAGGGCTCAGGATAAAGGAGAACGCACGCATTTCCCGTGCGCTCGTACACGGCCCGAATGATTGATTGCGGCGCCTCGCAGCGCTTTAGGCCGCGGGACTCCAACTCCCTCTATCATCACGGCTCTTTGTGCCCGAGCGAGACCATCTTCCGATCGATCGCGTCGTCGCGCTTGGCTCGCCACTCGACCCAGCGGCCGCGCAGGTCCTCCAGTTTATTGAAGAGCTCCTGCCATTCCGCGTTCTCCTCGGGCGCGTCGCTTCGGGTAGGCTCTCCCTTGAACGGCTTGATTTCACGGAGCCGCTCGTTTACTTCCCGGACTTGATTCTTGACTTCACGCATCCGCGCGAGCGCGGTTTCTTCGTCAGGGCTCAGCGCCTGTTTCGGAGCGCACGTCTCGCATCCTTGTTCAGGGTCGGGACGGCAGCCTTCGAGTGTTGCTCGTGATTCGACGGTGTCGGCCATAGCAATTACCTCCTGCCGGAATCGAGTCCGACGACCGGGCTCGTGCATTAAATGTAATCACCGGACCCCAATTCTGAAACCAAAACGCGCGGCGAATCCTGCCGGGCGCGGGTCATCGGGGACCGCGCGCCTTCACGCGCGGATCGCCGTCAAGAGGATTCGAGGGCGACAGTGTGATAGGAGGGGGGCCTAGTACCGTCCCAGGATATGGTCGAGCAGCGTGTTGTTAAGTTCCCAGAATATGTTCCGATACCCCCCCGGCCACGTGTGTCGAATAGGCGGCGGGGCAACATATCCGTAGAACCGCTCCGGTTCCGTGGGGACGACGCGGCGATCCTTCGACGGGGGAGATCCCGATCGCACGTCGGGGTATCCGGCGGCCGAACAGACGGAAGAACTAAATACGCTCAGGAGAAGAACAAGACACAATGTACGAAGGCGCACGCTCATCATTCACCTCGAAAGGGAATTTTACCGAGAAGCGTTCGGAAAAGCAATCCAAAACCGCAGGCTTGACCGGCTCCGTCGCGGTTGCCGGGGTCCCTGTACGCCCCGGGCCGCGACCGCCCAATCTACAGTTTCAGGATCACCTTGAGCACGCCCTTCTCCTGCGAATAGGCAAAGGCCTCTTCCGCCCGGTCGAACGGAAACACCCGAGCGATCAAGGCCGACGGATCGACGAGCCCCCGCTCCATGACGCGCAGGGCGGGCGCAAAAAAACCGCACCGTGATCCGATCACGGTGATCTCGTTGATTACCAGCGGCGCGGGATTGAAATCAAATCCGCCGGCGTACGTGCTCTTCAGGACCAGGGTTCCCCGAGGTTTGAGGCGTCGCACGGCGAGGTCCCATCCGCCGGGCCCGCCCGAGGCTTCAACCACGATGTCGAATGAATCGTTACCCTGCTCAAACTCGGTGAGGCGCGTCGTTCTGCCGCCCCATCGATCGAAGATCGCGAGCTTGTCCGAGTGCTTGCCGACCATGAGCAGATCGCAGCCGGTCAAGAGGAGAACCGCGCCCACCAGCAGACCGAGCTTGCCGTCGCCGATCACCAGGACGCGATCCGCGGGTCGGATATGAACCTGTTCGAGGATTTCCAGGGCCGCGGCGAGCGGTTCGGTGAAGACCGCAATTTCATCGGGCATATCCTCGGGCACGGGAACGAGGTTCGCAGGCGGCAGGGTCAGATACTCGGCCATGGCCCCGTCTCGACCGAGGATGCCGAGAACGGTCCGGTGAGGACAGTGCCGCTCGAGGCCCTGGAGGCAGAGCCCGCATTGTCCGCATCCCGCGTTGATCTCGCCGACGACGCGCGTCCCGATCTGTGCGGTGATGGGCGACGACTCGACCACGCCGACAAACTCGTGACCGGGGACGCCGGTGAAATCCATGTATCCTTTGACGATCTCCACATCGGTCCTGCAAATCCCCGCTGCCGTAACCCTGACCAGCGCCTCTCCCGCCGGAGGTTCGGGGCGGGGCGTCTCCGTGAGAGCGGCTTCTCCGTCGACTACGAATGCTTTCATCAATCGTTATTCTCCTGAGAGTCCGGGAGCTTTCCGATCTGCCTCACTATACCACGATCGCGTCGCCGTTGCCCGTTTCCCACGGGGGACGATTGCCCGGGTCGGCGACCGATGGTACACTTCGCGCCTTCCGAACCTCCGGTCGATCAAGGGAGCGCGGCATGTCCGCCGACATCTCTCCGGGTAAAAGGCTCGCCTTCACTGCGATGGCGGTTCTGCTCGTTCTGGCCGCGATCGAGATCTTTTCGTACGTGATGTGCACGCGATTCATTCCGTCACGGGTCCGTTCCCGCGAGCAGTTCAAATCACCTGAGGACTATATCGCGGCGTTCACGCGCGGCCTCGAAGGCGGAGGCTCAGCGGTCGGTGGGGGAGCCGACGGAGTTCTCTCGGACAAGATCGCGATGTTCCATTCGGTCCTAGGGTGGGACTTCCCGCCGAACGTTTCGTACACCGACGCGCGCGGCGTTTCCTATCGACACGGACCTCTTGGTGAACGCATCACGTGCACATCCTTTCCGACCGTTCGCATCGCAACGTACGGCGATTCCTTCACCTATTGCAGCGATGTCGGGGATTGCGAGACCTGGCAGACCTACCTGGGCCATGCGCTCGGCGCGAATGTGATCAATTTCGGCGTGCCCGGCTACGGCACGGATCAGGCGTTCCTCAAGTACGAGATCAATTCGGCGGGCATGAAGACGCCGATTGTCACGCTCGGTATCCTGCCGGACGACATCAATCGAATGGTCAACATTTTCCGGACGTTCTATTCGCCGGACGATCGAGTCGCGTTGACCAAGCCGCGGTACATCGTCGGGAAGAACGGAGTTCGGCTCGTCCCCAATCCGATCGTGCGGCAGGCGGACATCGTCAAACTCAGGGACCGGCGATTCGTTGCGGAACTGGGAACGCTCGATTATTGGTACGCCCGGGACATGGAACGACCCTCGGTCTCGTTTCCCTATCTACTCTCGCTGTTACGATTGAGAAAGACGATCGCCGCAAACCTGCTGCACGGACTGGGGTTCTCGGCGAAGGCCGTCATCGGGCGGCATTACCCCGATAACCTCTTCGAGGAGGCGGTTCCGCTCGCGCTCATGAACCACGTGGTCGATCGGTTCGTCGAGACGGCTCGAGCGCGCGGATCGGAGCCGGTGATTGTGCTCATGGCCCATTCATCGCTCATTCGTGAATTCGAGCGGTACGGGATCCACCGTATGCAGGGCCTGATCGAGCATCTCCGGGAAAATCGATACGCGTTCGTCGATCTGATTGCGGCTATGGCACGGATGAAGCCTTCCGAGAAGACGCTCGACGCATGGTTTCGGGAACACGCGACGCCGGAGGGAAACCGGGTTATTGCGAAGATCCTGGCGGATTCTCCTGCGCTTGGCGGTTCCGGAGCGCGCGGGGAGTAGGCTGCTTGGAGAATGACGGTCTTAGGGATTATCGAATCGACGACTCGGCTCGCTCAGAGTTTCCAGTAGCCTGTTTCGGCCACGCTTCCTTTGACGTACGGCTTGAGCCACTCCGGCGGGGAAGCGTCCTCATCGACCGCTCCAAATCGGAACTGCCACTGAAGAAACGAGAATGCGGCCTCATCGATGTCGTTGGGTATCGCCTCTTCGGGGACATTGACGGCCGCGGCCATGATCCGCACGGGATGGCCCATGTCCCATCCTTCCTTAACGGCCCGTACGAGACAACCGGTCTGAACCGCCCACAGGAACTGGTCCTTCTTGTTCATGAAGCATCTCCACAACGGCTCGTTCCGTTCGGGCGGACCACCGGACCGACATCAGCGCGGTCCCGACCCTCCGACGGAACTCTCCTCATCCCCCGATTGTCGCCGAATTTGTTCGATAACTTCGCCGCGCCAGTGTAAGCCGGCGCTCGCGGTTTTGCAAACAAAACTCTCGTCTCCGCCTGCACAGGTGGGCTCGGAAGGATCTCCCGAGGCGCGTTTCACGCCCGCGGCATGCCGGAGATCTATCGGGGGCCCGCGTCGCGCCGGCGACACAAATGAGGTCGGGATCGCACCCTGAGCGCACGCTCATAGACGCCCTGCGATATTGATGATTGACACCCGCCTCGCCTTTCACCTATACTCGCGACTTCCGCCTCACTGGTTTCAACGCCCACTTCCCATCAGGATACAAGATGCTACGGGTGATACGCGGCATTTACCGCTCGATCGACACTCTCAACGAATGGGTAGGCCGCGGTGTCGCCTGGGTAACGCTCTTACTGGTGCTCGTCGTCTTCGTGGACGTGGTCATGCGCTACCTGTTCGCGACGAGCTACGTGTTCACCCAGGAGCTGGAATGGCACCTGTTCGCGTTCATTTTTCTCGTGGGAGCGGGGTACACCCTGCTCTACGACGGTCATGTGCGCGTCGATATCATCTACCAGCGGCTCGGTCCGAAGGGTCGCGCGTGGGTGAACCTCATCGGCGTGATTTTCTTCCTCATTCCGGGCTGTTTCATGATCATCGAAACGTCTCTGACGTTCGTGTACAACTCGTTGAGCGTCATGGAGGGCTCGCCGGACCCCGGCGGCATACCCGCGCGGTTCATCATTAAATCGGCGATTCCGGTCGGGTTTACGCTGCTGCTCCTGCAGGGGATATCCCTCGGTCTCAAGAGCTTCCTCACGCTGGTCGGCGTTGAGGTGGAAGGCCGGCAGGAGGGCTGATGGAATACTTGGCCGCCTGGATGTTTCTTGCGCTCACGATCCTCTTGATGGCGGGATTTCCGGTCACGTTCACGCTTCTGGGGACGTCGCTTTTCTTCGGCCTGATCGGCTTCGGGTGGAGCTTTTTCGATCTTCTTCCGCTTCGTATATGGGGTCGCATGACCAATGTGACGCTCATGGCGGTGCCGCTCTTCGTCTTTATGGGGGTGATGCTCGAACGATCGGGCTTGGCGGAGAAGCTGCTGGACACGATGGGGCTTCTCTTTGGGCGACTCAAGGGCGGATTGGCCATATCCGTGGTGGTGGTCGGCGCTCTCTTGGGGGCGTCGACGGGCATAGTCGGAGCGACGGTCGTGACCATGGGCCTGCTCTCGGTCCCGACCATGCTCAAGCGCAATTATCAGCGGGAGCTTGCGACGGGAACGGTCTCCGCGTCGGGAACGCTCGGTCAGATCATTCCTCCGAGCATTGTTCTCGTCCTGATCGGAGACATTGTCGGCGTACCGGTGGGCGATCTCTTCATCGGCGCGGTCATACCGGGTTTGATTCTTGTCGCCTTGTTTGCCGGATACATATTTGTTATCGCACAAATCCGACCAAGCTGGGCGCCTGCGATTCCTAAAGCGGAACTGGACGCGTTGGGCCGCGGGGAGCTCCTTCGACGGGTGAGCCTGGCGTTGATTCCGCCGCTCTTCCTCATGGTCGCGGTGCTGGGATCCATATTCGCCGGTGTCGCTTCGCCGACGGAGGCCGCGGCGGTTGGGGCGGTGGGCGCGACCTTCCTGACGATTGTGAACCGGAAATTCAGCGTGCACATCCTTCGGGAAGTGATGATATCGACCATGAAGCTCACGTGCATGGTCTTCATCATCCTTGTGGGCGCGGCCGCGTTCGGCTTGGTCTTCCGGGGTCTCGGGGGCGATCATTTGGTGCGGGATTTTCTGGGGGGCCTTGCCGCGGCTCATTCGAAGCAAGTCGTGCTCCTCATCGTCATGGGCGTGATTTTCTTCATCGGCTTCTTTCTCGACTTCATCGAGATTACGTTCATCCACGTGCCGGTGCTGGCGCCGATCATGGTGGAATTCGGTTTCGATCCGCTGTGGCTGTGCATTCTGATCGCGGTAAACCTCCAGACCTCGTTCATGACGCCGCCGTTCGGCTTCTCGCTCTTTTATCTCAAAGCAGTGACGCCTCCCGAAATAAAAACCGGCCATATCTATCGGGGGATCATCCCGTTCGTTATATTGCAGCTGGTCGGCTTGTACATTGTGGTGGCGTTTCCGCAAGTGGTGACCTGGCTGCCGACGATTATTACCTATTAGAAGGCGAGCCTACGCCGAGAGCTCCGGAGAATACGCCGTCGGAAGGGTAATCCAAGGCACAACCGCCCCGGAAGGCCGCGTGCCGGGTCGATTCCGTCGACACTCCGGGCCCGCCGGAAAAAGCCTTGACTCGGAGTAAGCGCTTGGGACTAGAATGCATAATGATGTGCGGGGTAGTCGATTCCACGGGGGGGAATTGACGCCGACGCGCGTGTCTTTGGTACCGCCGGGATAGGCCCGGTGTAGTGTGGATAGTGCAATGGGATTGAAATCCTGAATATGCGCCTTGACGCGAGGAGGTACGTGATGGAAAGAAGAGATTTTCTGAAAAAGACGGGAGCCGTCGCAGGTGTAACCGCGGCTGCGGGCGCGATTTCCGCGCCGGCCGTATGGGCCAAGGGCAAAACCTACAAGTGGAAGATGGTTACCACTTGGCCGCCCAACTTCCCGGTCCTGCAAACCGGCGCCGAGCGCTTCGCCAAGCGAGTCAAGGAAGCTTCTGAAGGAAAAATCGATATCGAAGTCTTCGCCGGCGGCGAGCTCGTTCCGCCTCTGGGTACCTTTGACGCGGTATCCAACGGGACGGTCGAGTGCGGCAGCGGCGCGGCGTACTACTGGGCCGGGAAATGCCCCGCGGGTCAGTGGTTTTCCGCGGTTCCCTTCGGCTTTAACCCGCAGGGCATCAACTCATGGTTTTACGCCGGCGACGGCCTGAAGCTGTGGGAAGAGGCGTACGCCCCGTTTAACGTGATCGCCAGGCCCCAGGGCAACACCGGCGTCCAGATGGGCGGCTGGTTCCGCAAAGAAATGAACAGCATCGAAGACTTCAAGGGCCTGAAGATGCGGATCCCCGGCTTGGGCGGCAAAGTTGTGGCCAAGGCCGGCGCAACCGTCGTGCTCCTCCCCGGCGCGGAGATCTTCACCTCCCTCGAGCGCGGCGTCATCGACGCCACCGAATGGGTGGGCCCGCTTCACGACCTGCGGATGGGCTTCTACAAGGCGGCGAAATACTACTACTATCCCGGTTGGCACGAGCCCGGCACCTGCCTGGAAGTCATGTTCAACAAGAAGGTGTACGAAGATCTCCCCAAAAGCCTGCAGACCCTCCTCGACTCGGTCGCGGCCGAGACCAACATCTGGAGCCTTTCCCAGTTCGAGGCCCGCAACGGCGCGGCCCTCAAGGAATTGATCAACAAACACAACGTCGATCTGAAACAGTTTCCCAAGAAGATGCTCGATCAGCTGCGGAAACTCTCCGAAGAGGTTCTCGAAGAAGAAGCGAACAAGGACAAGATGTCCCGTAAGGTCCATGAGAACTTCAAGAAGTTCAGGGAGCAGATCGGCCCGTGGGGCATGGTTTCGGAAAAGGCCTATTACGACCTGATTTTCGGCGATTATCCCCTCAAGGGCGCCGGCAAGAAAGAGTAAACATCACCACAACTGTTCACGGGCGCGGCGGACCCCGCGCCCGTGCTCGGCCCGCCCATCCCAACCAATCCGTCGACGATTTCGCCAAGATCTGCTACAAGGTGACCCCACGAGGGCTCGACCGTTCGACCCGACGAGCGGTTCGCCCGCCGCACAGGCCGAAATCCTTCGGCTTCGGCCTGTGAACTCAACGTGAGGGTTTGAGCCGTAGATGAATCCACGCGTAAAAACCGCTGCGCTGGTTCTCGTCATCGTCGGCCTCGGAGTCGCGGGATTTCTCGCTCTCAAGGCGACCAAGCCCGCGCCGCCCGAAAAGAAGACGGAAGAAGCGCAACGCGTCGTTCGCGTCATTGACGCGCAAAAGGAAGATTTCCGCGTCACGATTCAAGAGAGCGGAAACGTCGAGCCCGAGACTGTTCTGGACATTGTTGCGGAAGTGCCCGGAAGGCTCGTTCACGTCTCGGATTCATTGCGGGTCGGGTATTTTGTGAGCGAAGGCGAACTCCTCCTCGAGATCGACCCGCGTGAGTATCGCCTCTCCATTGCCGAAGCCAAAGCGGCGATCGCGCAGTTGAAAGCCGAAAAAGCGAAGCTCGAACAGCAAAGACAGAACATCAAACGTAATCTCGCGGTCGAGGAAAAGAAACTCGAGTTGGCTCGATCCGAACTTGAACGAAAGCACAGCCTGCTGGCGTCGGGATCGCTCTCACAGAGCGAGGTCGACCGTCAGGAGCTCGAATACAAGCAGGTTGAAGTTTCGATGCTCAATCAGCAGAACGCTCTTGCGCTGCTGAAATCCGAAGAGGATCTCATCGAAGCAAAGATCGAGGCGACCAAGGCGCAGATGGAAATGGCGGAGATCAAACTGGAAAAGACTAGAATCTACGCCCCCTTCGACGGTCGCGTGCAAGCGGAATCGGTTGAGCCGGGTTCGTACGTGCAGGTCGGGCAGCAGTTGGCGGTGATTTACGATATCTCGTCGATGGAGATTGTCCTGAACCTTTCTCCGACGAAGCTCCGGCCGCTTATGCAAGGCCGCAAGGAGAAAACCGACGGGCCGAACCTCACCGACCTGAAGAAGGTCAACCAATGGATCCGTGAGCGCGGCGCGCAAGGCACGGTCTCGTATGGCGTGGGCGACGAGACCATTGCCGAGTGGCCGGCGCGCGTGACCCGGCTCAAAGCCGGCTTGGACGAAACAACGCGAACCATTCCCGTCGTCGTCGAGGTCAAAGAGCCCTTCAAACGAGCGGAACCCGGCGTCACTCCGCCGCTGCTTCCCGGTATGTTCGTCACGGTCACCCTTCAGGGGCCGCTTCTGGAAGACGTCTTCAAGGTTCCCCGCAACGCGCTCCATGAGAGTTTCGTCTATCTGGTCGAAGACGGCAGACTCGCGACTCGCGAGGTGGACGTCATGTTTCGCACCCGTGATTACGCGGTCATTTCGAAGGGTTTGGAGGAGGGAGACAAGATCGTCGTGACACCGCTCTCGATTCCGATTCCCGGTATGAAATTGAGAATAGCCGAGGAGCCCGTTCCCGAGCCCCCCGCTGATCGACCCTAACCTGTCGAGCGTCGTCCGCCGGCTCACCCAACCCGAGGAAACACTCGTCAATGAGAAGCATCATCCAGTGGAGCGTCGACCGACCGGTCCCGGCCGACATCTTCATGATCTTCCTGATCGGGGCCGGGGCATACCCCGCGTTGAACGTGAAGCGAGAGACACTCCCCGAATTTTCGTTGGACCGGATTCAGGTTTCCGTCGTCTATAAGGGGGCGTCCGCGAAAGAGATTGAAGAATCGGCGGTCATCAAGATCGAAGAAGCCGTGGCGGGCGTTCGAGGGGTCAAGAAGATAACGTCCCGCTCGGTCGAAGGCCCGGGCTCGGCGACGGCGGAACTCACCGAACGGACCGATGTTTCCCGGTCGCGTTCAGATGGAAATGGAACCAATCGGGCCGCCGGGTTTACTGATGAATATTGACTTCGTAGGTCGGCGCATGTGGGGCACTCATGGCGACGTTTTGGAATAATCGAACATATTGCGACCGGGAAGCGGGCGCCCAGTGAGACGCATCGTTGAATGGAGCGTTGAGCGGCCGGTTGTCGCTAATCTTCTCATGGTCTTCCTTTTGGTTGTGGGAGGAGTGTGCGCATGGACCATGCATCGCGAGATCTTCCCCGAGTTCTCCCTTGACCGGGTGGAAGTCTCCGTTGAATACAAAGGAGCGTCGGTCGAAGAGATCGAGGAATCGATCTGTTCACGCATTGAAGACCGGATCACGGGCATCGAGGGCATCAAGGAGATCACCGCTATCGCCATCGAGGGCCGAGGATCGGTCATTGCCGAACTGGAAAAAGACGCCGATGTCGACCGCGCTCTCAACGACATCAAGAACGCGGTCGACCAGATCGACACCTTCCCCGAAGAATCCGAACGTCCCCGCACCATCGAAATCCTCGGCAAGTTTCCGGTCATCAAGGTCGCGGTGTACGGCGACGTATCGGAAAAGGTCCTGACCGCTCTCGCCGAGCAGGTCAAAGACGACCTTTTGGCCGAGCCAAACATCTCGCAGGTCGAACTCTTCGGGAATCGCGAGTATGAGGTCGCGATCGAAATTCCTGAGCGCACCCTTCGGGAATACGGCCTGACGCTCACGCAGATCGCGGACCTGATAAAACGCAACGCGCTCGACCTCCCCGCCGGCACGTTGCGAGCGGAAACCGGACAGATCCTCATCCGAACCAAGGGTCTTCGATACCGGGCCAAGGAGTTCGAAGACCTCGTCGTGGTTTCACGGATCGACGGGACCTCCATCCCGCTCAGCCGCATCGCCGAGATCACCGACACGTTCGAGGAAGTAGACATACAGGCCCGTATGGACGGTAAGCCGGCGGTCCTGGTGAGCGTGGACAAGACCTCGTCACAGGACGCGATCGAGATAGCCGATGCCGTCAAAGAGTATGTCGAGGAAAAGCGGAAGACGCTCCCGGACACGGTTGGGTTGGCCGTCTGGGATGACGATTCGATCTTCATCAAAAGTCGACTCGATCTCATGGTCCGCAACGGGCGGTCCGGCCTCATTCTGGTGCTCGTCATTCTCGCGTTGTTTCTCCGATTGAGGCTCGCCTTCTGGGTCGCAATGGGGATTCCCATCTCGATCGTGGGCTCGTTCTTCTTCCTCAGCATGTACGATTACACGCTCAATATGATCTCGATGTACGCGTTCATTGTCGTCCTTGGGATTGTGGTGGACGACGCCATCGTAGTGGGCGAAAACGTGTATACCAAGATGAACGAGGGAATGGACCCGGTCACCGCGGCAATTGAAGGAACCGTCGAGATCGGTTATCCGGTGGTGAACGCGGTTGCGACGACCATCGTTGCATTCGCGCCGATGCTTTTCGTGAGCGGCACCATGGGTAAGTTCATGCAGGTCTTCCCCGTTGCGATCATTGCGGTGCTGCTCGTCTCCCTCGCGGAGGTCTTCGTCATCCTTCCCGCTCATCTGGCGCACATGAAGCGCCGCGAAAACACATCGCGACGATGGAGCCCATTTGTTGTAGCGGAACGGGTCAGAAGCCGCATACAGAGAGGCCTCGACTCCTTTGTGGAGAATCGATTCATCCCGTTTATGCGCCTGACGATTCGTCATCGGTATGTGGTTACCGCAATCATCGTCGCGTTGCTGATCGCGAGCGCAGGTCTGGTGGCCGGCGGCCGCATCGGATTTGTCTTCTTCCCGAAGGTCGATTCGGATCGAATATCCGCGAAGCTCATTCTTCCGGAAGGGACAAGCTTCAGGACAACGCAACGCTTCGTCGCGGTCATCGAGGATGCGGCCTTGAAAATGGCGGAAAAGCATCGCCTCGAGGACGGACGGTCCGTAATCCAACACATGTTCGCGGTGGTGGGACAACAGGTGACCCGCGGATCGCAGAGCCGGGAACAGGGCAGTCATGTGGCCGACGTGATCATCGAACTTGTGGGGTCGGAAGAACGGGACGTCCGGTCGTCGGTTCTGGCGTCCGACTGGCGAAAATTTACGGGCGAAATTCCCGGCGCGGTCTCGCTGGTCTTCTCGAGTTCGCACGGGGGTCCCAGGCCGGGCGGCAAACCGATCGAGGTTGTTTTGATCGGGAACGAAATGGATGAACTCCTCAGCGCGTCGGCTCTACTCAAGGCTCGTTTGGCCAAATTCGCCGGCGTCGAGGACATCGAAGACACCTACCGCCCCGGCAAGAAGGAATTGCGCGTCTCCCTCAAGGAGGGCGCTCGACAACTGGGAATAACTCTGTTGGACGTGGCGCGCCAGATTCGGGCCAATTTCTGGGGCGAGGAAGCGCTCAAGGTCCAGCGAGGAAACAACGAAGTGACGGTGCGGGTTCGCTATCCCGAGGCGGAACGGTCGACGCCGGGCGATCTCGAAAACGTGCGTATTCGAACCGAGAACAATAAAGAGATCCCGTTCCGTCAGGTTGCCGAGGTGGAAGAGTATCGCGGCCCGTCGAGCATTCACCGGAAGTACGGGAGGCGGACGATCACGGTGAGCGCCGATGTTGACGAGGACAGGGCGAACGCTCGGGAAATCCTCATGAAGCTCTCCCAAACCTTTTTCCCGGCGTTGAAGCGCGATCATCAAGGTCTGGACATCAGTTTGGAGGGACAGGAGAAGGAACGAAAGGAATCGATGTGGAGCCTGTTTCAAGGGATCGCTGTAGCGCTCTTCGCGATCTATGTGCTGCTGGTGAATATGTTCCGCAATTATTCCCATCCGTTCATCATTTTGACCGCTGTTCCCTTCTCATTCATCGGCATCGTGGCCGGACATATGGTCTTCGGAATCGATCTGACGATTCTGTCCATGTTCGGCGTGCTTGCGCTCACCGGCATTGTAGTGAACGATTCGCTGCTCCTGATCGAAGCGACGAACCGTCAAACGGACCGGGGAGTCCCCATTGAAGAGGCCTTGGTGTACGGCGCGCGCAATCGGTTCAGGCAGATCCTGCTGACCACCCTCTCGACGTGCGCGGGCTTGACGCCGATCCTGCTCGAGACCAGCTTTCAGGCGCAGTTCCTCAAACCGATGAGTATCACGGTGGCGTTCGGTCTCGCCGCGGCCACCGCGCTGATTCTCATCCTCGTACCGGCGCTCACCGTAATCCGAGCCGATATCATGGGAGCGCTCGGCAAAAGTGTTCGCGGTCGACCCTGAAGCTGCGGGTTGACGCGGCGCCCCGTCCGCGCGATTGTCACGACCTGCGCAATCGTACAGGGATGACCCATGAACGACTCCGATAACGTTCAAGAAGCGATCCGAAAGACCAAACCCGTGGCCCGACCTCCCGACCTGATGGGCGACGACCGCGTGCTCCTTGCGTGGCAACGCAGTCACATGGCGAACGAGCGGACCTTTCTCTCGTGGTGTCGAACGAGTATATCGCTCCTCGCGTTCGGATTCGTAATCGAAAAATTCGAACTGTTCATCCATCACCTGCTCAGGCTCGAAGGCGCGCCCCCGTCGGAACCCTCCGGTGAAGTGGTGTTTCTCGCGTTGTTCTCATTCGCGTTGGCGGGAACCGCGATCATTCTGTCGGGTGTGCGTTTCATGAAGTCCCGACGCCACATCGACCAGGGCGAGCCCACCTTTTCGATCATCCCGGACGTGCTCGTCATTGTCTCGGCCATTGTGATCGTAACCATGACTCTTCTGCTCACGGTCCCGCGACTTCTGGAAATGAACGTCATCATCGTTTGAGCCCCCGACGATTCCGTGAAAAGCCAACTGCCTTCACCTTTCGGGAGGCGTCACGTTCAGAACGAGGATCGCGGACGCGACGCAGAACACGCCGAGGTATCCAAACGCGATCGAGAAATTCCCTCCGGTGATGTCGAGCACATATCCGCTCAGCCACGGACCCAGCGGCGCGGCAAGGACCCCGTACGACGTAAAGACCAGGCCGAATATGGATCCGAAATGGTCCATGCCGAAGCAGTCCGTGGTCAAGGGCGCGGACACGGCGAACATGGTCCCGAACGCGAATCCGACGACCGCGGCCGCGATCGATGCGCCGGCCAAACCGCTTGCGTAGGGCAACAGGAAATAGGAGATGCCGGCGGCGAAGAAAGTCGCGCTCATCGCGAGATTTCGACCGGTATAGTCTGAGAGCCATCCCATGATGATCCGGCTCACCGCGTTGGTCACATTGAACGCGGTAAGAATGACTACAGCGGACTTGAGGGGATACCCGAGAGAAATGCCGAATTGCGTCGACAGAGTCACCATGGCTATTCCCGCGGCCCCGAGCAGGGCCCAGGTCAGCCAGAGGCGCCAAAATGCGCGTGTTTTCAGGCTTTCTCCCGCGGTGAGCGACCGTGAAGGAGCCAACCGCGTTTCTGTCGCGGATTCCGGCGCGACCTGCGGTTCGGTCGGCGGCGCGGACAAGAGCGCGGAAAAGAGCCCGACGGCCAACGCGCCCGCGCCGAGAATCACGATCATCATCTCATATCCCAGTCCGAGGAGCATCACGGTCAAGATCGGCGACATTACGGCTCCGGAAAAGCCGAACGAGAAATTGACCACCCCGGACACCAAGCCGCGCTTTGCGGGAAACCAGCGCTGAATGATCGTGAGGCAGGGCACGTAGATGAAACTGGTTCCCACGCCCATGAGGAACGCCCAGGCATAGACCCAGAAAATGTGGCTCGCAACGAGCAGCAAGAAAACATCGAAACCGCAAATCAGGGCGCCGACGGTCATCATTCGTTGGAGTCCGACTCGCTCCTGCAAGCGCCCCACCACGAACATGAAGGTTCCGACCGCGGCGAGAACGAAGAAGAGCGTCCCGCCGACCGCGCCCCGTCCGACCCCGAACAGATCCATCCAAAACGGACCCATGACACCGGGAAAACCGAATATGAATGTGCCCGATGTGAACAGGGCTGTGGAACCGCCGATCAACGCGACTAAACCGCGACGGGATGACTGCATGACGGTGAAACTCCGAAATCGGTTCCGGCCGCGACCGGGTTGAACAAACGTCACGGATGACGCGGCCGCAGTATAAAGGAGCGCGCCGCAACTGTTGCAATCATGACGGGTGAGGTCCGGGAGGAGACGGAATCCGCCTTCCCCGCGATTATCGCCCGAACCGCCGCGACGCTCAACCGATTTTCGGCCGCCGGCGTTTCCGCCTGGGTCGAAGCGCTTCGTCCGCACTATCGAGCGGCGGGCCGCCTTGTGAATGAAGCCTCAGACTGCTAAGGTTCGTGGATTCTCTGATCCGCCGGTCTATTGGGAGCTTGTCGGTCGGCTCATGGGTACGTCACGACGGAGAAAAAAAGGACTCCGAATCGCGCCGATCGTCTTGATCGTGTGCGCGCTCGCCGCGCTCGCGATCTCCCTGACCGGGGCCTGGGGCTTGGTGATCCCCCCGGACCGACTGACCGGGGGTATGCTCGCGCGCCTGCTCCGCGTCCTGGTCTATCTGTCCGTGGGATTACTCATCGGGCAGGTGGTCGAGAGCCTCGGTTGGACCGCTCGGCTCGCCCGGCTGGTCCGGCCGCTCACCCGATGGGGGCGCCTCAAGCCGGAGAGCGGCGCGGCGTTTGTGTCGGGCTTCATATCAGGCATCGTCTCGAACACCATGCTCATGGGGTTCTACCAGGACGGAAAGATCGAGCGAAAAGAGCTGATCCTCACCTACCTGGTCAACAACGGCGCGCCCATCTTTCTCGTGCATCTCCCCACAACGTTTTTCATCGTGGTGTCCCTGGCGGGCGAAGCGGGGCTGGTCTACATTGCGATAAGCGCCGCGGCCGCGCTGCTGAGGTCCGCGTTCGCGCTTGCGCTCAGCCGTGCGGTCCTCACTCATTCCGACGCTTCGGGGACGGTCGTAATCGAGGGGGAGAGCGCTCCAACGCCGCTCTCGAAAAGCGTTTGGAGCAAGTTTCGCGAACGATTCCCCCGAATCGTCCTCTACACCGTCCCGATTTACATCCTCGTATTCGTCGTCAACGAATGGGGGGTGTTCGATTTTCTCAAGAAGTTCACGGCCGAGCACGTGCCCGGCGACTTTTTCCCCGTAGAAAAGGCGGGCGTGATCGTCTTTTCCCTTGCCGCGGAATTCAGCTCGGGGATGGCGGCCGCAGGCGCGTTGCTCGACGCGGGAACGTTGACCGTGAAACAAACAGCGGTCGCTCTCATCGTCGGCACAGTGCTTTCAACGCCGATTCGCGCGGTTCGTCATCAACTGCCGACCCACTCGGGGATCTTCACGCCCGGACTGGCTCTCGAGTTGTTGACCCTCAGTCAGTGCCTGCGCGCCCTAAGCCTGATCCTGATCACCGCGATCTACGTGGTGAGGTTCTAACCGATCCCGAATCCGCCGGGTCATTACTCGAAGCGCATGGCGGTTACCGCGTCGAGGCGGCTCGCCATCCGCGAAGGATAGATTCCGGCCCAGATCCCGATGGCGAAGGTGAAGGTGATGTCCACCAAGATGCTCGTGGAAATCACGTAGTTGGAGATATCCACACCGAGCGGGCCCTTGAGCAGTTGAACGGTCGCTATGCCGAGACAAACCCCGATGAAGCCTGATGAGACACTGATGAGGAGGGACTCGAGCAGGAACTGGATCATGATGTAGCGTTCCTGCGCTCCCAGGGCCTTTTTGAGCCCAATTTCCCGCGTTCGGTCCTGCACCGCGGCCAACATCACGTTGGTGAGTCCCACTTTTCCGAGAATGAACGCGACCACCACCGACGCGTAGATGAAGAGCTTGACGATGTACACGGTGGTTTGGACCTTTTGGACGCGCTTGGGATAGTACACGATTCCGATGCCGTGATCGTACCCCGGATGAGCATCCCTCAAGGCTTTCAGAGCGGCTTTCCGGACCTCGGCCACGTTGTTCCAGTTATCGACGCGAATGAAGATTTGGGAGATCTTGTATAGCCCAGAAAAGAGGCTGCGCGCGGTCGTAATGGGCACGAAAATCGTACGTTTGATGTCGGAATGCTGGATGCCTCCCAGCGTCCCGATGACGGTAAAGGTGAGACTCCCAAAGCCGATTTCCTTACCCACGGGGTTGGTGTCCCCGAACAGGTAGCTCACAACGTCCTGACCCAACACACAGACCCGACGCCTGCCGACCACGTCGGAGGCGCTGATCAGCCTACCTGCCTTGACGGTGGGTGTCTGGGTCTTCCAATAGTTCTGGTCGACACCGGCAAGTCCCGGATACCATTCAACCTTCCCAACATATGCGAAGATGCGATGCGTCGAAACCATCGGCGCGACCGAGATCACGTGGGGGATGCGTTTGAGGAGCTGGACGTCGTCCATGGTGTAATGGCCGGGGTGGTAGTTCTCCTCGTGGTTCGACCACACGGCCGCCAAGACGGTAGCTTCTCCGAGCAGTTCCAGATTCTTGCCCAGGTTTTTCTCGACGGAATCGCCCATGGTCCTGACGACGATGAATCCGATGGTTCCCAGGGCTATTGCAGCCGCGACGGCCTTGTATCGACGTCGATTCCGGAGCACTAGGCGCACGCACATGCTCATGAGATCGCCGAATTTCACGCGCAGTTTCTCCTCGTAATTCTCTTACACATGTCCCGAAACCATCGAGTAATTCCCCAAAAACCTTGATTATATACTATAGCAGATTTGTCAACACATGGAATAGAGCCGATACTTCTCGCCCGGAACCGCGCCCGCCGCCGAACAGCCGTTCCCCAGGTGAGTCCGAAGTGTTAGAATGGCGCTTTTCTTATTCGGCCGCCTCCGCTCGAAGCATGGCTCGGCCGCCGGAATCCGACAATGACCGATCGAAACACCACCCAATCGGAACCGATCACCGCGCGCGGCGTGATCGGCCGATTCGTCCATCTGCTGTCGGCTCAGGGAGTGGAAGGGATCTTCAGCATCCTCTTTTTTCTCTACCTGGCGTGGCAGGACGCGACTGTGTACGGGGAAATCATGTACGCGATCGCGGCGGGCGCGGTGGTGATGAAGGTGGTCCTCTTCGGCCTCTACTATCCGCAGGTCTCCGAGCAGGGTTCCGCGGACCCGACAAAGGCCCCGGAAATCGTCGACCGGGTCAACACGATCAAGCTGGTCCTGTTGTTCCCGGCCATGGCGGTCATCCTTGCAGGCGCGCTCTACCGGGGTTTTTCGTTTCAAATGGCCTGGACCCTCTTCTTCGTCTCCCTCGGCTTCGGATTGGAGGCGGTGGCCGAGACCTATTTCGCGGATTTCCGCGTCCGCGGCAGGCAGGACACGGAGGCCCGAATACGGATCGCCGCGTCGGTGAGTTCGTACGTGTACGGCTTCGCGACCGCGGCGCTCGGGTTCGGTCCGCTCGTCATGAGCATGTTCAAACTGGTCTCCGCGCTCGTCAGACTCAGCTTCGGCGTCGCCTCATACCTGAAGACCTACACCGCTCCGGTGTTCTCGGTTCCCGCTCGCCGAGCGGTGTGGCTTATGTTCAAAGCCGCGTCGGTCTTCGCGTTCATCGAGATTCTCGGGATCGTGTACAATAAAACCAACATCTTTTTCCTCGAGCGCGTGACCGGAGTGAAAGGCGTAGCGTACTACAGCGCCACGTGGAATGTGGTCGACCCGGTTTCGATCCTCGCGTCCGAGCAACTCCTCGGGTGGGTGATCTTCCCCTTGCTGGCGAAGATCTGGTGGAGCGATCGAGAACAGGCAGGCCCGATCGTTCGGAGGACCGCTCAATGGCTGATGGCGCTCGCCTTCCCCGCGATGTTCTTCCTTTACGCCGGCAGCGATTTCATCATCGGCCTCGTGTATCCGGAGGAGTACAAAGACGCGATATGGATGCAGCAATACCTGGTGTGGACCATCCTGTTGTCGTTCGAGAGCAACCTCTTCGCCTACGTGATGATGGTGGCCGGCGCGGCGCGGTTGCTCCTGCTCTTCGCGGTCATCGGAACCGCGCTCAATCTGATCTTCAACGTGACTCTGGTCGAGCCGTTCGGGCTCGCCGGCGGCTGCCTGGTGATCATTTTTACCAAGCTCGTGATGACGGTCCTTACGTTTCTCTACTGCCAACTGAGGTTCCGCATGTTCAAGAGCACGGATTTTCTTTTTCCCGTCGTTTCCGCGGGAGCGTGTTTCGGGCTTTATCTGCTGTTGGACGCGGTTCTCATTCGATGGGCCTCTATGGTGATCGTGTCGGCCGTCTATTTCCTCACCCTCCGGTATGTCGGCATGAAGGTTATGGGTCGTATCCCGAGTCGATCGGAGGCCGGCTCGGTCGAGTCGTGACGTTCGGCGATTCGGTCCGGAGATATCAACGCATCGGAAGGGGCGTCCAAAGTCATGGATGATTTGTCTCATGCGGTCGTTTCAAACGCACGGCCCAGGCGTCTCGCGTGGGCCGCCGCGGGCGCGCTTCTGATCCTGATACACGTTCTCGTCCTCCTGCTGTCGTTTGATTTCGGTCCTGAGGCCGCTCCCGACCACACGAGCATTTTCGCGCTTACAGGTCTCATGCTCGCGGGGTCGGCGGTCTTCCTCGTCGTCGCGTTCCTCTGCCGAGGCGAATCGCCCAATCGAGGCATCTTTGTTTGGATCGTCGCGGTAGGGATCGCGCTGCGCGTCATTATGATCCCGTCCGTCCCCATACTCGAGGACGATTATTTCCGATACCTTTGGGACGGCGCGGTCGCGGCGCACGGGGAGAATCCCTACCGCCATGCGCCGGCCGAGATTCGACCGGGCGCGGAGGATCTCCCCTGCTCGTTGCGACGGCTTACCCCTGAGGCGGAACCAACGCTCCGACACATCAATCACCCGCACCTCAGGACAATCTATCCTCCGGCTGCGCAGGTCGTCTTTGCGATCTCCTATTTTATCAAGCCGTGGAGTCTGATTGCGTGGCGTCTCGTCCTGAGCGTCTTCGACGCGGCCGCCCTGGTTCTTCTCGTCCTGATACTGCGAAGCCTCGGTCTCTCTCCCTTGTGGATCACGGTCTACTGGTGGAATCCGCTCTGCGTCAAGGAAATCGTGAATTCCGCGCACCTCGACGTGATCATCCTGCCCTTTGTCCTTGCGACGGTGTGGACTGCGGTTCGGAGGAAGTATTTGAGCGCCGCCTTTCTCCTGGCCATTGCGACGGGAATCAAGCTGTGGCCGCTGATTCTGCTTCCGGTTGTCTGTGCGCCGCTTCTCCGAAGTCCTCGACGGCTGATTGCGCCTATGGCGACGTACGGAATCCTGACCGGTTTGATCATGCTTCCCGTATTTCTCACCGGATTGGGCGAGGACTCGGGTTTTACCGCGTACGGAAAGACCTGGGAGATGAACGACGCGCTCTATATGCTCATCCTGTGGGGTGTCCAAAGCATCATCGGTCTTTTCTCGTTCGCGTGGAACGCTCAGGAGGCGGCCCGAGTGATCGTCGGGGCGATCCTGGGACTGTGGATTCTATGGCTCTTCCGGCGGCCGTCGGCGGATGCGGTCGAAACCTGGGACCGCGCGCTCCTGACGACTGCAGGGCTCTTCCTGCTCAGCCCGACACAGTTTCCCTGGTACTACCTGTGGGTGATACCGTTTCTCGCGGTTCGTCCGCGATGGTCGCTACTGCTGCTGAGCGCGCTGCTTCCCCTCTATTATCTTCGCTTCTTCTTTCAAGCCGCGGACAAAGTGAACATATTTGATTACGGAATTGTATGGCTGGAATACGTCCCCGTTTGGGCGCTCATAATCCTGGAATGGGCGCGGGGGCGAGCCGGTCGCGGCGTGTTGGGTCTGCCACAGCGGCCGTCCGACCGGTAATCCGATTCGCCGTTCGATCACATCATACAGTGGAGGAGACGCGCGTGTGCGGACGATTTATACTGATCGCCCCGGGCCGAATCGTCGCCGAGCATTTTACTCTTGATGGGGAGCCCGACCTGAAGCCTCGATACAACATCGCTCCTTCGCAGGATGTGGCGGTGATTCGCAGATCGCCCGAATCCGACGCCCGCGAACCGGTCATGCTGAGGTGGGGGTTGGTTCCGTTCTGGGCCGAGGACACGAACATCGGCTACAGGATGATCAACACCCGCGCCGAAACCGCGGCCAAGAAGCCGGCGTTCAAGGTTGCGTTCAAGCGTCGACGATGTCTTATCCCCGCGGACGGCTTCTACGAATGGAAAAAAGAAGGAAAGCGCAAAATCCCGTATCTTTGCCGGATGAAGGATGGGCGACTGTTTGCGTTCGCCGGACTCTGGGAGCATTGGGAAGGACCGGAAGGTGAAATTGTCGAATCATGCTCGATTCTCACCACCGACGCGAACGATCTCATTGCGCTCGTTCACGACCGCATGCCGGTCATTCTCCCCGAAGAGTCGTACGACACGTGGCTCCCTTCGGATTCAGGCGAATCCCAAGATCTCCAATCCCTGCTGAAGCCGTTTCCCCCGGACGAAATGAAAGCGTATCCCGTGGGAACGGAAGTCAACAGGCCGTCCGAGGATCGACCGGAACTCATCGAGGCGAAAGGTCCGGAACTCGGAGAGGAATAACGGCCGGGAAGCGCGGCGCCGTCACAGTGAGAGTGGAGTACGGTTGTCACGACACGGACGCCGATCTCATGGACGGCGCCTTTCCGGCGTGCGGGCTGTTCGGTGAACCCCCCCTCTCGCGGCTGCGCCGCCCGGACGTCATACGTCCGGGCCGGCCGGTGACGACACGGCAAAACGTCAGTGAACGTAAAATCTTATCCCCTCTCCCTCTGGGAGACCGGGCGCCTCAAGGCGATCCGATTCCGGTTGATCAACCTTCATGGTCGGGTTTCAACACACGCTCGGCGTCTGATCTTTCGGGTGGTAGGGGGACATCCTTCCAACGAGACGCTCTTCGCGGTGAGAAGGAGGATGCAGGCCTTGTATGCGCCGAGCTGACCGAGCAGGCGCGGGGGATATGACACTGCTCCGAAGGGGAATCGGCCGACCGAAGAGGCACGTGCGGCCGATGTTGTATTCACGCCGCGCTCATGGTAGTGTATTTTAATTCGAATACCCCCCAACCATCTGGAGTCGAGATGAATCTGAGCGAAATAGTGGACCGGCACGCGGAAAATCAGCCGGAGCATCCTGCGGTCTGTTTCGAGGATCAGGTTATTTCATACGCAGATCTGCTGCGCGCAATCAACAGGTTTGCCGGCGCGCTCGTCAAGTTCGGCGTGGAAAAAGGAGACCGCGTCGCAATCCTTATCGGAAATCGGCCGGAATTCATCGTCGGCTATTTCGCCGCGATGCGTGTTGGGGCGGTTGCGGTGACGCTCAATCCGGTGTCGACGGTATACGAGTTGAGCCGGTACTTCGCGGAATGCAAGCCTCGGATCGTGGTTTGCAAAGCGGAGGGCGTCGCCAAGGTATTGGAAGTGAAGTCCAACGCCGACTACATCGAAACGGTGATCTGCACCGAGCCCTCAGACAACTGCGTCTCGCTGGAGGACATCGATAAGAATTTTCCCGATACGTTTCAAGCGGTTGACCTGTCCGAGGACGATCCTGCGGTAATGATTTTCACGGCCGGTCTTCTCGGCAGGGCGCTCGGCGCGACGCTCAGCCACGGCAATCTTGCGTCGAATTCGATCATGCTGCGCGATCAGTGCGGCGGAGGTCCCGAGCAGCGAAGCCTTGCGCTCATACCGATGTTCCACGCGTTCGGCGCGGCGGTGAATCTGTTGAACATCGTCACCGTGGGGGGCACGGTCTATGTTGTGGAGCGCGCGGATTTCGGCAAAATCATCCCGTGGCTCCAGGAAGCGCGCATTACATTCGCCGGCGTGGTTCCTATGGCGCTGTACGGTTTTCTTTACCATCCCGCGTGCCGCGAGTTGGACCTGAGCAGCCTGGACATAGGCATCAGCGGAGGCGCTCCTCTCTCCCTGGAGATTTACGAGAAGTTCTGTGAGCGTTTCCGAATCGATATTTATCACGGGTACGGCCTGACCGAGGCTTCTCCGGTTGTGAGTTGGAACAACATCAACATGCCGAACAAGCCCGAGACCGTCGGCCTTCCCATTCCCGGGGTTACCGTGGAAATTCGCAACGAGCAAGGGAGCCCGGTCCGCGCGAACACTGAGGGTGAAGTGGTCGTACAGGGCCCCAACGTCATGCTTGGATATTACGGACGGCCCGAGGAAACGGAGACGGTCATCCGCAACGGGGCGCTGTACACGGGAGACCTGGGTCGGCTCGATAACGAAGGATACCTGACATTGACGGGCTTGAAGAAGGATCTGGTCATTACCGCCGGCTTCAATGTGTACTGTCAGGAAGTTGAAGAAATTCTCATCCGGCATCCCCAAGTGGCGGATGTAGCGCTCGTGGGCGTTCCCGACCTTATGCGCGGCCAGGTCATAGAAGCGCTTATCGTACCCGAACCCGACACCAAACCCGCCGAACGTGATATTATCCGGTTCTGTCGCGAGTACCTTTCACGGTACAAGTGCCCGAGAAAGGTGACGCTCGTGAAAGAAATCGTGCGCGACCGTCACGGTAAGCCGTCCAGTTGGAGTTAGTCGGTTCCGCCCCGCAAAAGCTCGACACCGCGGAAGGGGCCCGACGAGTCGCGGGACGCGCGTGAACGCTGTCGGGAGGGAACGGATTGCGGCGACTCCAGAGCATTCTCGGTTCCATTCTGCCGAGCGCGACGGTAGGGCCTGATTTCCGAAAGCGCGTCGAGTGGCTGATGCTGCTCAGGCTGTTGGTGACGACCATCCTGCTGATCGCCACCATTCTGTTCCATTTGCAGGAGCGTCATCAGTTTCTCGTCGATCCCGTCATTCCGCTCTATGGGTTGGTCGGCACGATTTTCGTGCTGAGCTTGATCTACGCGGTGGTGATGCCGCTGATCAAGAATGTGTGGACTTTTTCGTTCCTTCAAATCGTTATCGACGTGGTCTACTTCACGTTTCTGGTCTATTTTACGGGGGCCACGTCGAGCCCGTTCACGCTCATCTACACCTTTCCCATATTTGCGGCGGGCATGCTGCATTTTCGTCGTGGAGCGCTCTTTATTGCGTCGCTCGCCGCGATCTGCTTCGGATTGCTGGTGAACCTTCAGATTCATGGAATAATCCCGAGCAGCGAATGGCCGTGGCAAATGCCCTGGGTCCGCCAGACCCCCGGATATGCGCTCTGGGTCACGGTGGTCCACTTTACGGTCTTTTTCCTTACGGCCTTTCTGGCAAGTTCACTGGCCGAGCAATTGCAGCGAGCTCGGGTCGTGCTGCAACGACGGGAAGTCGACTACCGGAAACTCCGGGACCTCCACTCGAACATTGTCCGTTCCATCCCCAGCGGTATCATCACTACCGACGAGCTGGACCGCGTTACGTTCGTGAACGGCTCGGGCGCCAGGCTTCTCGGCGCGGCCACCCCGGAACTGGTGGGGTTGGCGGTGCAAGAGGTCTTCCCGACGATCGAGAAGGGCCTGACAGTCAGTTCGGTCCGGCGGGAAACGTACATCACCGCGAAGGAAGTTCACGGGCAACAATTGCAGCTCGAGCTGACGGTATCGGACTTGCGCGGAGACGACGGCGTTCCGTCCGGGCGATTGGTGGTGTTTCAGGACATTACCGACATTCGGAAGATGGAAGAACGGGTCAAGCTGAGCGAGAAGCAGGCTGCGTTCGTACGGATCGCGCAACGGATGGCCCATGAAATCCGCAATCCCCTCGCCGCGCTCCGGGGGGCTTCCGAGCTGCTCTCGATGGCCTCGGCGAGCTCGTCCAAGGATCAGAAACTGCTGCGGATCGTCATCCGGGAGGCGGATCGTCTCAACACACTTCTGGGCGATTTTCTGCTCACACTCAGCTCACAGAAACCGAAAAAGACTTTGCTTAACCTCAGCGCTATCGTACAGGAGACGGTCGACCTCTTTTCGCAGGAACAGCGCGTCAATGACGCTATCAGGCTGGAAACTTTGATCAATACGGGTGTCGAGGTTGAAGGAGACGCGGCGCGTCTCAGACAAGCTTTTTGGAATCTCTTGACCAACGCGCTGGAAGCGACCCCCGACGGGGGCGTCATACGCGTGAGACTTGAATCGCATGACGATGCCGGAATGGCGGTTTTCAGCGTTCAGGACACCGGCCCGGGTATACCGACCGAGATTCGGGACAGGATATTTGAACCCTTTACCACCAGTAAGGAGCGAGGAACCGGGTTAGGACTCGCTATTGTGCTCAGCGTCGTGGAAGGTCACGGAGGTAGTGTGGAAACCGCGCGGGCTCACACCACGGGGACGATCTTCACCGTCAAGCTGCCCGTGGCGCGGGACGCGTTGAGCAGGGCTCAAGGAGAATAACGGAATGGCTGGGTCTGCACGTCTCCTGGTTGTGGACGACGAGGAGAGTATGCGGGAATTCCTCGAGATTATGCTCGCCCAGGACGGCTATGAAGTAGCCACCGCCGCGAGCGGCGAAGAAGCCATGCAGGTCTATCGGGAGGAGGGACCTCACCTCATCCTCACGGACGTCAAAATGCCCGGTATGAGCGGCCTCGATCTCATTCGCGAGATTCGTTCGATCGATCCCGCCGCGCCGATCATCGCGATCACCGCGTATGCGTCGGCCGACGACGCGATTCGAGCGGTGCGTGAGGGCGCGTACGATTACATTTCCAAACCGTTTCAGGTGGAAGACCTTCGGATCATCATCCGCAACGCGCTCGAAACCCGCAGGCTTCGCAACGAAAACGACGAATTGCGACGGTGCCTCGATCACCGGGACCATTTTGAGGAAATGGTGGGAAAATCTTCGGAGATGCAGGAGATTTTCGACCTTATCGAGCGCGTCGCGCCGTCCAAGGCAAACGTGCTCATTATCGGCGAATCCGGGACGGGCAAGGAATTGATCGCCAAAGCGATCCACGAACGATCGCCGAGAGCCGAAAAACCCTTTGTCACGGTCAACTGCAACGCCATTCCCGAGAATCTCCTGGAATCGGAGATGTTCGGTCATGTGAGGGGATCGTTTACCGGCGCGATTGCCAACAAACCGGGCCTTGTCGAGAAGGCCCACACGGGAACGCTCTTTCTCGATGAAGTGGGCGAGATTCCGCTCTCCATTCAGGCCAAGCTGCTGCGTTTCCTCCAGGAGCGTGAGTTCAGGCGGGTCGGCGGCAATGAGGACAAGCGCGTTGATGTGCGGGTCATCACGGCCACGAATCGCGACTTGGAGGCCGAACTGGAAGCCGGTTCGTTTCGTCAGGACCTCTACTATCGCCTCAACGTAATCCGTATCCGCGTCCCCCCCCTGGTGGAACGGGAAGAGGACATACCGCTCCTCATCAATCATTTCCTGACAAAATTCACCGGAGAACAAAACAAGAAGATAACCAAAGTATCATCGCTCGCCCTCCGGGTATTGTCCGATTACCACTACCCCGGTAATGTCCGGGAGTTGGAAAACATCATCGAGCGTTGCGTCACCCTCGAGCAATCGGATCAACTCACCGCCGAGAATTTACCGTCGAAGCTGATCGAAATCGGTTCGAGCGCGCATTCTTTGGGCGATATGGATATCCCGCCCGACGGCATCGATCTCAACCAGGTGATGGAGAACATGGAGCGCAGACTCGTCAACAGGGCGCTTGAAATCACAGGCGGCAACCGTTCGAGAGCAGCGCGACTGTTGGGGATTACCCTCCGGTCGCTGCGATATCGCCTGGTGAAACTGGGAATGGACACCGAATGAGGGCCGGAGCGATCCGGGCCCATCCAACGGAACATCATGAACGAGTACGCAGTTATCGTCGCCGCTGACCTGCCCCGCTCCGACGCGGTTATCGAACTGATCGAAAAGGTCGGAGGCATTGTGGACGGGATCAAGATCGGCCTCCCCACCATTATCGAGTCGGGCGCGGACACGGTGCGGCGCAGTCGCGACATCATCGGCGGCAAGCCTCTTCTTGTCGACCTCAAGATCGCGGACATCGGCTTCCGATCCGGCGAGGCCTGGGACGGCACCAACGCGAAGATCATTCGAGCGCTGGCCGGCGCCGGCGCCACTCACGTGACGGTTCACGGCTTTCCGGGACCGGTCTCGATCGCGGAATCCGCGCAGGTTGCGCGGGAAGCGAATATGGACATCCTTCTGTTGCCCCTTATGAGTCATGCAGGCGCCGACACCTTCTTCAGTAGGCCGATGGACGCGTCCATTCTTCGGGAGCGCCTCATCGCCGCAGGGCTGGAAGCCGTCGGTTCCCCTCACGAAGATATTTCGGATGTGACCGAAGCGATTATCACGCTCGGCGAAATGTTCCAAGCCTACGGGTATATCGCTCCGGCGACGCGGCCCGAAGACCTCCGTCGATACCGCTCGGTGACCGAGCGTCCGCTCTGGTGTCCCGGATTCGGTCGACAGGATCGGCTTGGTCGATCGCTCGAAGAGCAGGTGCGTGAGTGGGCTCGGATCGTCGGTCCGAAATCGGCCGCGATCGTCGGCTCCGCAATATTCAAGTCCGACGACCCCGAAAAGGCGGCGCGGGAGATATGCATGACGCGCGATCGAATCGCCGCAGGAGGGTGATCGTTTTGAGCGGCGGCGTTTGCGAGGAGCGGCGGAACCCGTGATAGCGCAGGCTTGGGCGACTCTTGAAAGGCGCCACGATACCTGTTAACCTCGTTAACGTCGCTTCAGCGGGGTTCATTGCCGGTACGCGGCCTGAGTGGTGGAATTGGTAGACACAAGGGACTTAAAATCCCTTGGGGCTTGTCCCCGTGACGGTTCGACTCCGTCCTCAGGCACCATCCTTTCCCAGCCCGGGCAACCAGCCTCTCCCGCAGAGCTCAATTCTCCTCCCGTGTAGTGTCTTTTGCGGTAACCGTTCACCGGGATAGCGACAAGCCATTGATATCTCGATGGGGGAGGCT
>CAYLRL010000060.1:0-29282 GCA_964385875.1 uncultured Syntrophales bacterium | reverse complement strand
CCCCTCCATCCTCACCGGGCGCAGAGCCGCCTCAAGCCCGGTGAACCATTACCCGCGGCCTATTCGGAGATAATCTCCGATCGGATCGCCCGCTTCGTTGTCGACGGCGGGGGATCGTCAAGCGGAAAGGTCTTGAGGGCCAACGCCCGCTCGTCCCCAATCGTCCGAACGAGCCCGTCCAATCGGGCCTCTCGGAGGAACTGGAGAATCTCCCCGAACTTGGGGCCGGGCGCGTACCCCATCTCTTTGAGATGCCTTCCTTTCAGGATCGATCGGACATGGCGGAATTCCGTTATGTAATCGGAAACGGCCCTGCGCGTGTCTTCCCGTGCGGTCCGCGCCATCATGAAGAGCAGGGACTCCATTGAGAGCCCCTGAAGCGCCCGTACAATGCGGCTGGGCCGGTCCGTGGCCCCCTTGGCCAGTTCCGCCAGGGCCCGACGCATCGGCGCGCGCTCGCCGAGCACCCGTTTTCGCTGCCCCGGACTGAAGTTAAACCGGTCCATGACCGACTCGAGGTCCTTATCGCGGATCGGGTCGGTGAGCGCGAGAAAGTAGACCAACCACGGCTCGAGATCGTCCCCTTCGTAAAGATACCGCCACCACGAGAGCACTCCGGAGACGGCATCGACGAGGTCGCGCGTCTTTTGGCCGTATGCCAAACGAGGGTGAAGCGCCTCGAAGATGCCGAATTCATCCATAAGTTCCAGCGCGGGGAGCGGGGTCTTTTCCTCGAGGATGTGAATGAGCTCGTTGAGAAGTCGCTTCCCCTGGACCCGGTCGAAGATTTTCATCTTCACGGCCCGCTTCATAAGGTTCAGCGTGTGTTTGCCGATGGTAAAGCCGAATCTGCTGCTGAAGCGCACCGCGCGAAGGATACGCGTCGGATCCTCGACAAAGGCGAGATTGTGCAGGATACGAATGGCCTTGTCCTTGATGTCCCGGGAGCCGCCGAAGAAATCGATCACGCGTCCCCATTGGCCGGGATT
This sequence comes from uncultured Syntrophales bacterium, assembly GCA_964385875.1. Lineage (GTDB taxonomy): Bacteria > Desulfobacterota > Desulfomonilia > Desulfomonilales > Desulfomonilaceae > CAYLRL01. Next base: position 28,293 of record CAYLRL010000060.1, on the reverse strand, counting down.
CAGGCTCACCGCGAGGGTGTTCATGGTGAAATCCCGGCGATAGAGATCCCGTTTGATCGAGCTGGTCTCGACGGTCGGGAGCGCGCCGGGTCTGTCGTAGTATTCGTGCCGAGCGGTGGCCGTGTCGATCTTGAAGCCGTCTTCAAAGAGAACGACCGCAGTGCCGAACTTCTCGTGATCGCGGACGCGCGAACCGGGATATTCCGCCGCGACCGCGCGGGCGAATTCGATCCCGTTTCCTTCGACGACCAGGTCGATGTCCAGGTTGCGATTCCGCATGAGAAGATCCCGGACCGCTCCGCCGACAAGATAAACTTCCTCGGTGCGCGCCGACGCGATTTCTCCGCATCGCCTGAGGATCTGAACAACGTTTTTGGGAAGCCTCTCGTCAATAAGACGTTTGATATTCTTCGTTCTGGGGCGGCCGGTCTGAAATTCGTCGGGTCCACCGGTGTCCTTATCCCGTGGAATCTTGAGGTGTCCCAGGAGATCGCTCCGACTGACAACACCGACAAGACGCCCTCCTTCGAGCACGGGAACCAAGCGAACTCCGGCTTCCAAGCTGATATGAATCACCTTGTCGATCGGGTCGCCGGCGTTCACGGAGATCACCGGCGCGTCCATGAAATCGCCGACGGTCGATTCTTCCAGGCCGTGTCGACGAGCCTTTTCGATCGCGTTGCGGTGGAGGATGCCGTGGATGCTTCCGTCGCTCACAACCGGGAGTGAACTGATTTGGTACCGCTCGAGGAGTTCGGCCGCGTAGTCCAGGTCGTTCTCGGGGCCGATGGTCACCACCGGTCGACTCATGATCTCGCCGGCTTCCCGTTTCGGACGCGTCCTTTCGTGAATCTGCCTTATCAATCGTTCCCGAGCTTCGTACAGGGAGAGGTCCCTGATCGTCGCGCTTGCTGCGGTCGCGTGTCCGCCTCCGCCGAACTCGCCGGCTATCTCGCCGGCGTTTACCTCGTCCAGACGGCTTCTCGCGATAAGATGGACGCGATCTTCCATTCTCACGAGGGCAAAGAGCGCGTCAAGGTTCTCCATTTCCTGATACTTGTGAATCAGCAGCGCGACATCGCCTACGTATCCGTGAGCGCCGGCGGTCGAAACGACGATCTCCACGCCGCCGATCACGATTGTTTGGGACTCTTCGATGAGTTGGTGGAGGAGCTCGATCTGGTCCGTGGTGAGATCTCCGGTCATCATGTCCGCGATGATCCGAAGATTGGCCCCTCGCTCGACGAGCCACGCGGCGGCCTCCAGATCTTCCCCGGTCGTCGAGGAAAACGTGAACGATCCCGTATCCTCGTACAATCCGAGCGCCATCACGGTCGCTTCTTCCGCGTTGAGGTCGATCCCCCGTTCCTTGATCTCTCTCAGGAGCAGGGTGACCGTGGCCCCCACCTCTTCCACAACTTCCGGATCTCCGGCTATATCATCGTCCGAATCGGGGTGATGATCGTACACATGGATTTCCACGTCGTCCGCGTCCGCAAGCGCTGCGAACCTTCCGATTCTGCCCTTTTGGCGAGTATCCACAAGAATCAGCTTCCGGACCTTATCCAACTCGATGTCCTTGGCCTTCTCGATCGAGAGGATATAGAGCGTGGACTCCATGAAGAAGTCTCGCAGGCTCTTCTCCTGCGAACCGGGGAACGCGACCACCGCGTTGGGGTAGAGTCTGCGAGCGGCCACCATCGAGCCGAACGCGTCGAAATCCGCGTTGAGGTGGGTTGTGATGACTTCCATGCGGGGATTTTAGCAAGTTCATACGCCTCCGCAAACCGGATCGACCGACAGGAAGGTGGAATGGCCCTCAGGACCACGCTCTCGGCGGCCCCGAACTCCGCGTCCCGCCGCTTTCGCCCGGGGTTCACCCGGACCGGCCGCAGGCGCCCGCGAAAGGCCGACAGAGCTTGATCGCCGCACGAATCCGTGCTTATAATCGCCTCCCATGATCAGGGCAGCGTCTTATCGATTCACGGTGCGCCTTCGCGGGACCTTACGACCCGCCCTCCTTTTCGCTCTTCTCTTGTCCGCGATCTGTCCGCTTCATGCTCGGGCCGAGCCGGAATTCGGCCTCGAGGGATGGAAGTGTTTCCGACAAATCCGTTTTCCTGCGGAGACGGCCGAAGGTGTTGTCGCTGTGCCTCTGGATTGCGGCGTCTTGAACAAATGTCGCGAAGACCTAGCGGATGTCCGGATCGTCACGTCCGAGGGAGAGCTCCCGCCGATTGCGGTCATTCCGGCCGATCCGCCGGTGAAGTCGCGGGACGTGCCGACCAAGGTCTACCGAATGCAGAGACGCGCCGGCCGATGGACCGAGATTTGGGTGGACAAGTCGGATAAGGTCCTGACCGAAGGAGTCACGATCCGGACGAACGCCCGGGATTTCTTCCGTCGGGTGGAGATCCGCGGCGCGGACAATCCGTCGGACCTGTTCGTCATTCGTCTCGACGGTCTCATTTTGGACACCACGGGGCCCGTGCCGTTACGAGCCCTCCGCATCGATCATCCGGCGAACAACTTCCAGTATTTGTGTCTCCGGATCCTCGACGACGAACCGCCGATTCACGTGGAGTCAATCCGGTGTTCGCTGCCCACCCCCAAGCCGATACTCTCGAGACCCGCGGCGGTACGTATTGTCGAGAATCGGCCGGGCGCGGACGGCCGCTCGTGGGTGGTGCTCGCGGACCTGGGGGAGAATCGCTATCCCGTATTCCGCGTGACCGTCGCCACGCGCGAGACGAACTTCATCAAGCGGGCGGAGGTCGGTTTCGGAAACAGCCCCGGTCGGAAGGATTGGCGCACCGTTTTCAAAGGCGCCTTTTATCGCGTGGAGCGTGGCGAGGCCCGCAAGCAGAGACTCCGGGCCGAGTTCCCGCCGCAAACCGACCGATACATGACGCTTCGGCTTTCCGGTTCGCCGGATCGGCCGGTGACCGTGGAGTCCTTCGACGCTCTCTCACGAATTCCTGTCGTGCTTTTTCGCCGCGAGCCGGGGAAATCGTACGCGCTCGTCTATGGAAACGCGGCCTCGGGTCCGCCGGCCGGGCCTGTGTTGCGCCCCGGGCGAGATGTGGAGACCATCCTCGCCGCGTCCGCGGGGGTGCGACTTGGACCTGAGCAGAAGAGCGTCGTCCGAAAGAAGCCGGCGCCGACTCCTTCGCCCGCCAAGCCCAAAACGACGATCCCGTGGATAACGGTGGGAATCGGAATGCTCACGGCCGGATTGCTGGCCCTCGTGGGCTTCACGCTTCGAGCGCGTTCACGACGGCGCGCGCAACGGCGGCGCGCTTCAAGGATTTTCGATGTGAGATAAAGCCCCGACGGCGCCTGGACGCGGCGCGGTCGTATGGAAATCCGTCGAAGGGGCTGCCTAGCCGATGACCTCGCGGAGGTTGAAGGTCATCCTTGTGTTGCCTATCGAGATCTCGTCTCCATCGTGCAGCTGAACCTGGGTCGAGACCTGCTCGCCGTTGACGTCCGGCTTCTTCATGCCTTCGCCGTACGCCAGGAAATAGCCGTTGGGCCGCTTGTTGATCAACGCGGCGTTCTTACCGACCAGGAGGCCGCTGCATTTGATGTCCGCGTCTTCGGATTTGCCGATCGTGGTGAGCCGCTTGTCCAGGTCGATAATCTGCGGAATTCCGCCCGAAATGATGGTCAGGGAGCCGTACAGTTCAATCTTCTTGGGACGCTCGGGCGCTTCTTCCGGAGGGGGCTGACCTTCCGCGCCCGCCTCTTCCGACCCCGGCGGAGCGGCTTCTGCGGCACGCGCGGCCTCCCCTGCGGCTTCCGCCCGTTTCTCGTCGAGTTCTTCCGGTCTGGCGGGCCGTTCAGCCTGAGGTCTCAGGTCTTCAAATTCGATAACGTGCTTTCCTACGGTGATGACGTCGCGGTCGAAAAGCCTCGTGGTGTCCCGAATCTTTGTTTCGTTCACGTACGTGCCGTTGAGTGAGTCGAGATCGGCGATCGCGTAGAAGTTCGGCTCCTCTTTCTCGATGAGCGCGTGGTGACCCGACACCGCCATGTTGTCGATGACGATATCGTTGTCCTCCCGCCTCCCGATGGTCACGGCGGGTTTGTCGAATTCGTGCTCTTCGATTACCGTATCCTGAAACTTCAGGATCAGCTTAATCATCGACGTCCTCCCAGTCATGGGGTGGCATTCTCAGATCCCGAACCAGCCGGCCGGCCCCCTGCGGGTGGTCCGCGATTTGTCCTTCGGCCACGGGCGCGGCCCGGCTTCGCTCAACTCTCAAGCAGACTGAGAATGAGCGTCGTATTGTCCGGTCCTCCTCGTTGGTTAACCTCGTCAATGAGCCTTCGGAGCGTGTTTGGGCCGACTTCGTCCTGCAGAACCATTTGAAGTATTTCGTCGTCGTCCATGACCGCGGTCAGTCCGTCCGTGCAGAGGAGGAAGATATCACCGGGAATAGCGGCCAGTTCGTCCATATGAGCACGAATACGCCCGTCCACGCCGATTACCGCCGAAAGGATATGCCTCAGTTGGGATTCCTTCGCTTCATCCCTGGTCATGATGCCGCGTTCAACCTGATCTTCGGCCAGAGTATGATCCCGTGAAATCTGCTCCATGGCGCCGTCCCGAACCAGGTACATCCTACTGTCCCCGACGTTGATCATCGAGACGGTGTAGTCATGGACGGCCATAGCGGTGACCGTACTCCCCATTCCGAGGAGCTCTTCCTCTTCTCGCGATTTATCCAGCACGTATCGATTCGCGTTGAAGACGGCCTGGCGCAGGAGATTGGCCCGAAAGGTGAACGCCCGGTCGTAGTTCTCAAAAAGGTCCGCGTTTTGATGAGACTCATTTGAGTTCTCTTTATAAAACGTGGATATCGTTTCCATCGCCAACCGCGAGGCTACTTCGCCGGCCCGATGTCCGCCCATGCCGTCAAGCACGAGGAGCAATTCTTGATCGGGATCAACATAGTAACAGTCTTCGTTTCCTGTGCGCATTCTCCCGACATCGGTTTCACCCCATGCTTTAACGATCACGACTCCTCCCGCGCCCTCGCTGCGACCAGCTCTTCGGGAAACCTCGAATCCCGTGGTGTCTCCTTTATCCAAATCCCACGCCGAGGAGCTCGGCGTTCACTCCGTTGGATGTAGTAGAATGTATCGGATTTCACCACGAAAATCAAGCACTATGATCAACCGCTCAAATTCAACCTTCTCTCGCTTCCTCAGGGGCCGATGCGCCCAAACACGGTTGATTTCCGGCGGAAATGATTATAATGTGAAGTCTCGGGGGAGGTCGGAGGAATCAGGAATGACGTTCGATTTCAGAAGCGGCGCGCCCGGCCGACTCCGCGCGGCACTCATGCTGATAGGGATCTGGTGTCTGCTCGCGACCGGCTGCCAAGAACTGGAAACGCTCCAACGCGAGGCCCTCAAAAAGATTCAGTCGGAGATCCTCAATACAAAAAAGCCGTTTACCCCTCGGGACGGCATTACGATACGCTCCTGTCCGCTCTATCAAACCGCCAATCCCAACTCTGAAGTCATAAGGCGACTGCCCGCCGAGACGCCGGTCCACTTGGTCGACAAGATCGGCCATTGGTTCAGAGTGCGAATGCGTGACGGCCGCGAGGGTTACCTCGAGGAAAAAGTGATTGGCGGCGAAGAAATTATCCAAAAGACTCAGGAATTGAGACGCTCGATTGAAGGTATGCCCGTCCAGGCGGAGGGCGTCATCACCAAGAAAGCAAATTTCAGGCTCGAAGCCGGACGCAACCACCGGGTGGTGGAGGCGCTGCCGCCCGGGAAGAAATTCGAGATGTACGAACGAGTGGTGACACTGCGTCGCATGCCCAAGCCGGGCGAACGTATCGCCACTCGCAGCAGGTCGGTGGAAGAACCTCCCTCCGCCGGGGACGGGGCATCGACCGGTGAATTCGATGAAGAACCGCCAAAGAAGGACGTATGGTACAAGGTGAAAATTGAAGATGGGCGCGTCGGCTATGTCTATACCCACAACCTCCGGTTCACCCCGCCCGACGATCTGGCGAGGATGGTCTCCTACATGAGGCTGCTGGCGTGGCGGACCGTGAGCGTTACCGACGATCCCGATCTCGGCGCGAAGAATTCCTATGTCGCGGCGTACGCGCCCATCGGCAAAGACCCCGGGTGCGATTATACGAGGCTTTACTTCATGAATTGGTCCAAACGGTACAAGCGACGGGTCATTACTCAGCAAATGCGGCTACCCGGAATACTGCCGATCACCGACTTTCACTTCGAGGGTCGACCCGGATTCAGCCTGCGCTATCTCCATCCCACGAAAAAGGATAAGCTGGTCTTGGCCAACTTCATCTATTCCCGCGGGCGCATCCGCCGTGTGGGCGAAGAAGAGATTCCGATTCAACGTCGCCTGCATTAGAAGCCGCGAACACCGAAACGACCACATGCCGCGCCCCCACATCATGGGAGCATCGGGGCCGGGCCCGCCAATCACGCCCTAATTCCGGGAAACGCCCGTAACGAGCGGGTACTCCTTCAGCGGTGTGAACCCAAAAACGCCGGCGAGGACGTTTTGCGGAAACGCCCGGAGGAGCCGATTATAGGTTCGCACGCTCTTGTTGTACAAGCGACGGGCGCACTGAATGCGTTGGGTGCTCAGTTCGATCGTATTCCAGCGCGCCGCAAAGGGGGGGTAGTCCTCCAGGCCGCTCCCGGACTCTGCAATTCTCCGCACCTGAGCCAAGGAGATCTCCATGTGGTCCACCGCTTCAATGACCGTCTCGGGATTCACGGCTCTCAGGCTGACCGCCCGGGCCTCGAGAAGGCTTTCGGCCAGCTTTCCCCGACCCGACTCATAACCCCGTAAAGCCTCTACGAGCCCCTCGATCGCCTCATTCCGTTCCCTGACGTTTGCGACCAGCCCCTCCCATTCGTGGGCTGTTTCCATTCGAGACTCCTTGAGCGCGGGGCGCAACGAGAGAAAAGAGAAGGCGGTGAGTATGAGAAACGCCGCCAAGACGGCGACGGAGAATTCGATGATACGAGCGCCGAACATTGGAGCTCCTCGACTTCCCGAGTGGTTTCGTGTAGCGTCGAACGCTTGGATTCGGTTGACTACATGGTTCACGGTGAGACCATCGGCCGCCGCCACTGGGCGCAACGGTTACATTGATAGCATATTTGTTGCGTTATTTCAATAAATTATAACAAACATATCAACCCCGTTGCTCGGTTTATACAGGCGGCGTCTTCCCATGTCAATCATTGTCCGTCCCACAATCTCTAACGGAGCCGAGGTTTGACTTTCCCGAACCGGTGGTTTTTCTATAAGAGGGCCGACGAACGCAGAGAGTTCCCCCGAATCTCAACGCTACGTAAGGAGAAGAATTCATGGCTACCCGCAGAACCAGACGTCAATTTATCAAATCGGGAATGGCCGCCACCGCTGCGGTTTTCACGACCGGCGCAGGCGTACTGATTGCGCCCCGCGTCGGCGAGGCCGCAGAGTATCCCGATCTTGTGGTGTGCAAAGGATCTCCTCCCGAAGCGACCACCAGACGCGCCGTGGAGGCCTTGGGCGGAATGAAACGCTTCGTCAAACCCGGTAACAAGGTGGTAATCAAGCCGAATATGAGCTTCGCGTCCGACCCCGAGTCCGCGAGCAACACGAACCCCGCGGTCGTGGCGGAAGTCGCGCGGCTGTGCAAGGAGGCGGGCGCGGCGACCATCGCCGTGTTGGACAACGTCCTCGGTTCGCCCCGGTCCTGCTTGCAACTCTCGCAGATTCCCCAATACTGCGCGTCCGTCCCCGACACGGTGGTGAGCAATGTGCGATCGCCGAGGCTGTTCAAAACCGTTCCGGTTCCGCAAGGCAAGGAATTCAAGCGAATGTCGGTAGTGAAAGCGGCGCTGGACGCGGACGTGCTGATTGCGGTTCCCGTGGGTAAGTCTCACTCGAGCTCGGGGGTCAGTCTCTCGATGAAGGGGATGATGGGACTGATCGAAGATAGAGGTTCCTTTCACACGAAGTACAACCTTCACGAAGCGATCGTCGACATGGTGACCGTGCTTACGCCGCAGCTCGTCGTGGTTGACGGCACGAGAATATTGAGCACGGGCGGTCCCGGCGGTCCCGGCGAGGTCATCCCCCTCGATCTGATCGTGGCTTCCACGGATATGGTCGCCGCGGACGCGCAGATGGTCGCTCTGGGCACATGGTACGGCAAAAAATTCCGGCCGGATCAGGTGCGTCATATTCGACGCGCGGCCGAGCGCGGCCTGGGACGAATCGACCTGGACAACATGAACGTGAAGAAGATCGGAGTGTGATGCGGTTTCAACGAGGGGCTCAGATCGTTACGCTCACGCTCTTCCTCGGACTCCTCGGGATCGCGGCGACGCCGTATTACGATCGAGTCGGAGTCGACGCGTTTGTGCGACTGGATCCGATTCTCGCGCTCTCGACGGTAACGGCGTCTCGGACGTGGCTTTCCGCGCTGCTGCCGGGGTTCGTCATACTCACTGCGTGTCTCATTGCCGGGAGGTTCTTCTGCGGACATATCTGCCCGATGGGCACGACGCTCGACGCCGCGCAGGCGCCCTTGCTCAAAGGGAACAAGCGAACCGCGCACGAAAACGCCTACGAAGCGTCGTCCCGCGGACGATGGTGGAAAACCGCTTTTGCGGTTGTGATACTCGCCGCCGCAATCGGGGGCGTTTCCCTTGTGCATTGGGGATCTCCGCTCTCGTTGGTCACAAGATTCTACGGACTGACCCTCTATCCTCTGGTCGCTCTGTTGGGCGAAAGCGCGTTGGACGCCGGCGCGCCGCTCTTCGAGCGAGTCGGTCTGCTTGAACTCACGTACGCCCAGATCCCGCTCAGAGTTTACGCGACCAACATATTTGTGTTCGCCCTTTTTGCGGGGATCGTGGCGGCCGCGTACGCGGCGCCGCGGTTTTGGTGCAGGAATCTCTGCGCCGCCGGCGGGCTTATGGGGATCTTTTCTCGGAAGCCGCTGGTGCGGCGTCATGTGAGTGAAGCTTGCACCGAATGCGGGCGATGCGTCCGAGAATGTCCGACGGCCGCGATCGGGGAGAATCCCCGATTCACCGCTCACTCCGAATGTGTGGTCTGCTTGAAGTGTGTGGATGTGTGCCCGGTGAATGCTGTCTCCTTCGGGATGTCCGGACCGGACGTCGGGTCCGTTGAAGAACCGGCGCTCGGGGGAAGACGCGCGTTTCTTGCGGCCGCGGGTTTCGGCCTCGTGGGAGCGGGACTTCTGCGAAGCGCGGTCCCCCAACCTCGGCCGAGAGGCGCGGACAAGGGTCTTGTGGGCGCCGAATTAATACGCCCACCGGCTGCGCTTCCCGAACCGGACTTCCTTGCGGCCTGCGTTCGATGCGGGGAGTGCATGCACGTGTGTCCGACAAATACGCTCCAACCGATCGTGTTCGAGGCAGGCCTCGAAGGGCTCTTCTCGCCGGTCATCCGACCGCGGATCGGGGGTTGCGACATCAATTGCAACGCATGCGGTCGGGTGTGCCCGACGTCGGCGATTCGGGATCAACCATTGTTCGAAAAGCAGCACGCTAAAGTCGGGACCGCGTACGTGATCCGGCGGAATTGCCTGGTCTGGGAGCAGGACAAAAAATGCCTTGTCTGTGATGAGGCCTGTCCGTATAACGCGATTTCGTTCCGACCCGTTCCGGGCAAGAAGAACGCAGCGCCGTTCGTGATTGAGAATCGTTGCATCGGGTGCGGCTGGTGCGAAAACAAATGCCCGGTTCAGGGAGAGGCCGCGATCCGCGTCAATGTGATCGGTCAGTTGCGTCTGGCCGAAGGATCCTATCAGCAACGGGCCCGGGAACTAGGATTTGTCTTCAAGGCGAAAGACAACAAGGGCGACCGTTTGGCGCCGGGCACGTTCGAGGGGCCGTCGGTGTCGAAGTCGGCCGAACCCGCTTTGCGGAAAAAGGATCGATCTTCAGAAGAGGAACTCCCTCCGGGGTTCATTGTCGAATAATTAGGCTGGGAGAATATTACTAGCAATATCCAGTCATTCTGATATAATGGTAATCTCGTGAAAGCAGGCCCCTCGCTATAGATCTGTAGATATGTTTTCGGGAGACTGTCAACTCAAACGCGTATTCCCGTGAGCGGACGATTATATGACCAGGCCTAGGGCAATTACAAACGAGGACCTGCCCAAATTGTGGCAGGAAGCCGAGCTGTACGAAGCTCAGGGCCTCCATTCTCATGCCCTCGAACTCTACCGGAGCATTCTCAAACTCGAACCCGACAACACGAAAGCCCGCGACAAGGTAGTCGAACTCCAGTTCGGTGAGAACGACACCACGGACACCACGACCGATCCCTCCGTGCCGGACGATCTTTCCCCGCGGCTCTCCCGCGATCTCGGCTTGGCGTACATGGGCATGAATCTGTACGCGGAGGCGATCAATCATTTCGTAAAAGCTCTCAAAGCCGCGCCCACGTTCAAGAACGAAGTTCTCCATCATATGGCGGTCTGTCTTATTCGGCTTCGGAAGTACGACAAAGCCAAATTGGTTCTCAACGAAGCCATTGCGGACCCGACCCTTACCATCGCGGAAAAGGCGGAAATCATAGACGATGTCTCCGCGTCGTTTGCGGACATGGGACGGTTCGACGACGCCAGGTGGTTGCTCGAGTCCGCGCCTGCCGAAACCCATAACTTCATTGACGATTATGACAACAAGCTCGCCGACTTTGCGGCCGGTCCCACCGCGGCCGCCGGCGACAATGTGGAGGTGTACGTCGAGGACGACGACACCGGTCGGGTGTACAAGGCCGAAGTCATGGGCGCTCAGGCGTCTCAGATCAGGGCGGACTCGGTTGTGCCGGAATCGCTCGATTTCTATGAAGAAGTCGACGTTGCGGACCTTATCGAAGAAGTGGAAGAGGTGGACACGGAAACCTCGGACGATGAAAACACCGGGCACATACACAGGCTCAAACGATTCGCCGAGGCCGCGGCCGCGTCCGGAGAGGACATCGCGCCCCAGGCGGTCACTGCGAGCCAGGCCGATCAGCCGGCCCATCAGGCTGCGTTCATCAAGGTCAAGGTCCACTACTCCCATGACGGCGAGGATTGGCATGAGAGCTCCACCGTCAAGCTCGCCATCGACGCTGCGGTCATCAATGTTCACGACACGGTGAACGTCGACGACACGCTCATCGTGCTCTTTTATCTATCCTCGGACGTGGCCGGCGATCCCATCTGGGTCGTCACCAAAGTACCCAGGATTTACGCAAAGTCACCCACATCCAACGCGGCCCAGGTCGAGCTCCAGTTCATATCGTTTCTCCCCGGCGGCAAAGCGAAGCTTCAAGCCTTCCTCAGAGAGATCAACGCGGAAACGGAGGCCGACACGACCGGCCGCTCGCCTCAAGCGAGACAGGCCCCCAGGGAACGACCAGCCGAACCGGAACCCCGGGCCGAGGATTACGGAGCGTCCGCTGAGCCCCCTGACCCCGGCAGGACCACGCAGATTATTCCCCCGGATGAGTATGAACGGATGCTCACCAGCGGAGAGCATGCCGGCGCTACAAGTAAACTGCCCCCGACTCTTGACCCCGACGCCGCCATCGAATTCGCCGACACGGAAACGACCCGCTCGATCCGTTTTGCCTGCGAGTGCGGCCAGATTCACACGGTGAACCGAGACTCGGTCGGCGTCAAAGGACGCTGCGGGAATTGCCGCCGCGAGCAGATCGTGCCTCGGGTCGATCCCAAATGGGATCGCCTTTCGGAGCAGGTTATCGGCAAGACCGTCGGCGGATGCCGGATCCTGTACAAAATCGGAGGAGGCGGCATGGGCGGAGTGTTCAGAGGCCACCACCTGGGTCTCGACATTCCCGTTGCCATCAAGATTCTCCACGCTCACCTCGCGGAAAAGGACCCCGTCTTCATTAAGCGCTTCATCAGAGAGGCGCGAGCCGCGGCCCGGCTCCAGCATCCCAATATTGTCGGCGTTATGAACGTAGGATATGAAAACGGCATGCATTATCTCGTGATGCCCTACATTTCCGGCGGCAGCGCGGCCGCGATCCTCTACGAATCCGGCCCCTTGAACCTCGAGCAGGTCCTCGACATCGGCGCGCAGGTCGCCACGGCTTTGACCGTGGCCGAAGAGCACAATATTCTTCACCGGGACATCAAACCGGCCAACATTCTGATCACGGAAAAGGCCGAAGTGAAGCTCGCTGACTTGGGACTGGCCAAGAACTACCTCGAAACCGGAGACTCCGGCGTAACCCAGACCGGTATCGCGTGCGGCACGCCGCTCTACTTCTCCCCCGAACAAGCGAAAGGATCGCGGGACCTCGACATTCGATCGGACGTCTACTCACTCGGGATAACCCTGTATCACCTGTTGGAAGGGAGCCCGCCCTTCACCGGCGAGTCCGCGTACGTCATCTTCCAGAAGCACGTGCATGAGGACCTCCCGCCGTTCAAGAGAAACAACCCGCCGGTCCCCGAGTCGGTGTACAAGTTCCTCTGCAAGATGACCGCGAAGAAACGCGAAGAACGGTACGGCAGCGCCGCGGAGCTCCTGGAAGCGATCGAAGCGTTGCGGGACGAGGTGTTCAAGGCACAAAAGATCCCGAGCAAGTCCGCAGCGAGGCGCGGTCTGCTCTCCCGCCTCGGTATCACGCAGTCTTAGCGCTTTGTATGTCCACTCGGACCGGCCGACGCCGCCTGTGAACGCGGCTTCGACAATCTCGAGCGTTGACCGATCGCGCGCAAGGACTCGATCGGTCACGAGAGAGACATCCCGGTCGGCCGGATCGATCATGCGTCTTCGATCCGCTCGGCGGACGCCAAATCTTCCGGCGTCAAAGTAAAGAGGGCGTCGAGCACGGCGATCCAGAAGCTCCCCGGAGCGGAGGCGCTCTCCTTCGCTTTTTCCGCGGCCAGTCCGAAGAAGGCCGCCGCGGCCGCTGATCCGAAAAGCGCGTCCTCGCTTACCGTGAGGAACGCCGCGGTGATCGCGGACAACGCGCATCCCGCGCCGGTCACGTAGGTAAGCAGGGGATCGCCGCCCCGGATGACGAGGCGCCGTTCGCCGTCGGTGACCAGATCGCGTTCGCCGGTCACCGCGACGACGGTCCCGTATTGGGAAGCAAGGCCGCGAGCCGCATCCGCCGCCACGTCTACGCTGCTCCCGGAATCGACCCCTCGAGTGCGCGCGTCTTGGCCGGACAACGCGCGGATCTCCGACGCGTTCCCTCGGATTGCGGTCGGCCTCGCCTCGCTGAGGATATCGAGAGCCGTTTCGGTTCTCAGTTGAGTCGCGCCGACGCCGACCGGGTCCAATACCCACGGCTTGTCCGCTGCAGCCGCTATCTTCGCCGCAATTTTCATGGAGTCTATCCACGGTCGAGAGAGCGTGCCGATATTCACGACCAGCGCATGGGCGATCTCGAGGACCTCTTCCATCTCTTCGGCCGCGTGGGCCATTATCGGCGACGCGCCCACCGCGAGCAGCGCATTGGCCGATGAATTCATCACGACGAAATTGGTGATATTGTGCACCACCGGGCGATTCTCACGAATCTTCTCGAGAAGGCGCCCCGCGTGCGCGGCGTATTCATTCATAGGCTTTCCTTTCTGCGTTTCGACCACCCCGTCATAGTATGCCGGCGGCGCGCCGAAAGAGGGACCGGACGAGCGGTTGATTTCGATCGCCGCGTTCATTTATAGTGAATGGAAGGGCGGCGGATGAAGCCAAGGCCGCCCCCTTCAGGCGTCGCCGACCCTACCGGTCGAACAGCGCGGCCACCGAGACACAGCGACGGAGAATCGAGTCGACTATGTTCCCGGATACCATAGAAGACCGCCTCAGCGGCGCAGGGCTTCGCACGCAGATTCGCTTGCGGCGGAGACAGTGTCGTCGAATTGCCGAGCGGAACGATCAGCGATTCTATTGCCGCGCGCTGTCGGGTGAATCCGATTACAACATCTGCGTCAATTCCGATCTCACCGTCTCGTGCAACTGTCAGGACTACGACGGGTCCGGACAAATCGGCGATCTCAAGACGCACACGCTCCCCGAGATCTTCGCCGGTCCCCGCGCTCGCTCGTTCCGTGAGACGCTCGCTCAAGGCCGCTTTCCGGTCTTCAAATGCGCCGGCTGCAAGGAGCTGAGATTCACGGATGAAGAGACCGCTCGGCGCCGCATCGAGGAATTCAGCCTACCCGTCTTGGGGATTATGGTCGAGAACACGGCTCTGTGCAATTTCAAATGCATCGGCTGCCGCGGCGAATGGACGGGTATCCGTTCGTCCGCCCGCATGTCGATGGAGGACATCAGGCTCGTATCGGGGATTATTCACGAGCACGGCATCCGGCACATGTCGTTCTTCAACCTGGGCGAACCGTTTCTCGCCGGCAATATCCTCGAACAGATCTCCCTCATCAAAGAGGAAAACCCCGGTATCACAATAAGTTGCAGCACCAACGGAGCGCTCGTGAATTCGGACGAGAAGCGCGCGGCGGCCGAACTTATGGACGTGATCGCCTTTTCCATCCACGGCGCGTCTCAGGAGGCGCTTGTCAAGTACCAGCGGACCGGGAACTTCCAACGCCAATACGGGAACATGAAAGCGCTCGCCGACCGACGACGCGGCGCGGGGCGGACAAAGCCGGATATTCGCTGGAAGTACCTCACTTTCAATTGGAACGACGGCCCCCGCGAAATCGAGCGCGCGGTCGAGCTCGCCAAGGACGCGGGTGTCGACTCGCTCTACTTCTGGGCGACCGTGTGGCCCTTCTTCGGCGTTTCATGGAGATTCAGACGGGGACGAATGTTCCAAGATCTGTTGAGATTCGGGGTTCCCGAGTCGGCGATGATCCGCGAGGCCCCTCGGGTGCTCAAGGTGGATATGTCGCGCCTTTGAAGCCGGCGCGAAAAGGACGGGGGTAAGGGCAACAAGAGGAGGGGTCCGGACCGCAGCGCCCTTCTTAGGTCAGCCACCGTTTCCGCCGCTTGTAGTGCTTCACATCGCGGTAGCTCTTCTTGGCGCCCATCTCGGTGAGGCCGAGATAAAACTCCTTGATATCTTCATTTTCTCGGAGCTTGTCGACGGTATCATCAAGCACGATCCGTCCGTTCTCCATCACGTATCCGTGATCCGCGATGCTGAGGGCCATGCGTGCGTTCTGCTCTACCAGGAGGATGGTCACGGCCTCTTCACGATTGATGCGCCGGATGATGTCGAAAATCTCGCCGACGAGCATAGGGCTCAGTCCCATCGAGGGTTCGTCCAGAAGCATGAGTTTCGGATGCGCCATGAGCCCCCGGCCGATAACGAGCATCTGCTGCTCCCCGCCGCTCACGTATCCCGCGAGGAAATTCCGACGCTGGATCAACCGGGGGAAATATTCGTAGACCAGATCGAGGTCCTTCTTGATCTGCGCTCTGCTCTTGATCGTGTGCGCGCCGACGAGGAGATTCTCTTCGACAGTGAGGTCTTCGAAGGCCTTTCTCCCCTCCATCACCTGAAATATGCCCTTCCGGACGATTTTCTCCGGGGCCGTGTGATGGATCGGTTCGCCCCTGAAGAGGATCGAGCCGTCCGTGACTTCCCCGCCCTCCGAATCGAGCAGCCCGGAGACCGCTTTGAGCGTGGTGCTCTTCCCCGCGCCGTTGTTGCCCAAAATCGTGACGATTTTCCCCTCATCGACAGCAAGGGACATCCCTTTGAGCACAAGGATGACCTCGTTGTACACGACTTCCACATTGTTCACTTCAAGCATGGCGCCCATGAGGTCAGGCTCCGAGACGGGAGTATGTCAGGTCCTGCTCGCCGAGGTAGGCTTTGATGACCTGTTCGTTGTGGCGGATTTCCTTGGGCGATCCTTCCGCGATCTTGACGCCGAAGTCGAGCACGCAAACGCGGTCGGAGATGTCCATGACCACGCCCATATCATGTTCGATGAGGATAACCGTGACGCCCCATTCGTCGTGGATGTCCAGGATGAAGCGTGCGATGTCCTCTGTCTCTTCAAGGTTCATCCCGGTGACCGGTTCGTCCAGGAGGAGCACCTTGGGCTTCATGGCCAGAGCCCGGGCAAGTTCGACCCGTTTCTGCAGCCCGTACGGAAGCGCGCCGACCTTCCGCTTGCGAATATGCTCGATCTCGAGCAAATCGACGATCCGCTCTTCGATTTCTTTCCTCAATTCCAATTCGGAGCGCCTCGTTCGACCGAAGTACACGCCGGCGGAGAGAAGACCGGTCTTGAGGTGCACGTGTCTGCCGAGCTTGATGTTGTCCAGCACCGTCATGCCGTGGAAGAGCTCGACATTCTGGAAGGTCCGTGCGATCCCCAGCTTGGGTATTTGATAGGGTTTGAGCCTCGTAATATCCCGGCCCTCGAAGAGGATCCTTCCTTTGCTCGGCTGATAGAATCGATTGATGCAATTGAGCAGACACGTCTTGCCGGCGCCGTTCGGTCCGATAACCGCAAAGATCTCCCCCTTGCGGACGCCCGTGGTCACGTCCGACAGCACCTGCACGCCGCCGAAGCCGAGATGGATTTCCTCGACCGAGAGTAGATACTGCTCGTCGCCGGCGTTTGCCGTCTCGTTGCGCTCCGCCTGAACAGGGCCTTCGTCTTGTCCCGTCTTTTCAGTCACGTTCGGGCGTCTCCCGGATCTGAACGGTCGTCTGCATTTTGTATCCTTTGCCGTCTCGGTATTTGATGTCCGACTCGACGCTCAAGCGGTTGTCCTTCCCGTACAACGCCTCGACGAGCGCTGCGTACCGTTGCTCCACGAATGATCGCCGGACCTTGCGGGTGCGGGTCATTTCATCGTCGTCAGCGTCGAGCTCCTTGTGGAGCATGACGAATCGCTTTACCCGCGCGGCCTTGGGCAGCGTGCGGTTGGCTTCCGCCACCTCTTCCGCGATGAGATCGTAGACCTGATCCTTCTGCGAGAGGTCCGTGTACGTGGTGTAGTTAATCTTCCGCGTCTCGGCCCATTTGCCGACGTTTCCCATGTCGATATTGATCATCGCGCCCACGTACGGTCGGTTCTTGCCCACAACGACCGCTTCGGAGATATACATGCTGAACTTGAGCTTGTTTTCGATCAACTGGGGAGAAAACTTCGTGCCGTCGGACAATTCCATCACGTCTTTCATCCGGTCGATCATGACGAGGTGGCCGTCCTCGTCGAGTATCCCCTGGTCGCCGGTCTTGAGCCAACCCTCTTCGAATGCGGCTTCCGTGGCTTCGGGGTTCTTGTAGTAGCCTTTGAAAACCGTCGGGCCTTTCACCAGGATCTCGCCGGCGTCGGAAATCTTGATCTCCATCTCGGGTATGGGCCGTCCCACGGTGGTCAGTTTGATGTCGCCGTTGCGGTGCCCGACTGCGATCCCCGAGGTTTCGGTCTGGCCGTAGATCTGTTTGATGTTGACGCCCAGCGCCTGGAAGAGGCTGAAGATCTCCGGTCCGAGCGCGGCGCCGCCCGTATAAACGTTTCGCAGGTTGGTCAGTCCGAAGTAATTCTTGAGCGAACGGAACATCAGGTAAAAGGTCAGCGTGTCCAGAACAGCGTCCGCTGGATTTCCTCCCCCGCCTTCCAAACGGCGACGGGCGAGCCGCCGCCCGAGCGGCATAATCATCTTGTAGAACGCCCGCTTGATCCAGACAGCATCCTGAATCTTCACCTGGATGTCCGAACAGACCTTTTCCCAGAAGCGCGGAGGAGCGAACAGGATGTTCGGCCCGATTTCACGAATGTTTTCCGCAACGGTTTCCTGCTTTTCCGGGAAGTTGACGGTGAAGCCGATGTACAGATACCACGCGACTCCGGTCATTTGTTCGCCCACCCAGGGCAGCGGCAGAAACGAGACATGGTTGTCCGTCGGATACGCGGGATCGACCTCGTTGTAATTCTCGGCCATCTTGATCATGTTGCGGTGGGTCAGCATCGTGCCTTTGGGCAAGCCGGTGGTTCCCGAGGTATAGGCGATGATCGCGACCGTTTCCCCGGTGAGTCGATCCACATGCTCGTCAAAGAGGTCGGGCTCCTTTTCCCCGACATCCCGTCCCATCATGAGGACCTTTCTGAAGCTGATGAGAATCGGGTCGTCGTACGATCGCATGCCCTTCATGTCGTCCACGATGACATGCTTGACCTTCGGGCATTCGTCTTTTATGTCAAGGAATTTGTCGGTCTGCTCCTGATCTTCGACCATGAGGAAGGTCGCGTCGCAGTGATCGATGATGTACTTGACCTGGTCCAAATGACTGTCGGGGAAAATGCCGACCGCGGCGCCGCCCAATGATTGAACCGCGAGTTCCGCGTAGATCCATTCGGGTCGATTGTCGCCGAGAACGGCGAGCTTGTCGCCTTCCCGGTACCCGAGCGCAACCAGACCCAGGGCGAGATCCCGAACGGTCTCGAGAAACTCCGGCCATGTTACGGCCTGCCAGATCCCGAACTCCTTTTCACGAAGCGCGACCTTGTCGTGACCGTATTTCCGGGCGTTTTCCCGCAGTAAATGAGGAAGCGTGTATGTCATGAATCCGACCGTCGACCCGCTCACCGGTCCGGATGCCGGCCGTGTGAGAGGGCCTATACCGATCGTCGCGTAAAGGGGTCGACGCGACGATCGCTAATAGTAGAACTTCATCCAATCCGTCTCAGGGACGAAAATTCCCTTCTCCGTGTCCGCCTTCCAGATGCGCGCCACGGGGAATCGATTGTTCTTCACCGTCAAGGGCGCGGTCAATCCGCCGGTGTCGAAGTCCTCGATCGAGCGGAGCGCCTTGACCATGGTGTCGTAGGATATTCCACCCAGCCTGTCCGCGCGTCGAAGGATCTCGACACAGATCATGCCGCTGGCGAACCCTTGCATATAATAGTTGGTCCGATACTGAATGTCGGGATGATGTTCCGCGTTGAATGCCCGGATCTTCCGGATCATCGGCACGTCTTCCATCCACCAGTACGCGTACGGGTTGACGCCGTAGAATCCCTCGGCCAGAGGCCCCAACATGTCCACAAGCGTCTTCGTGGTGGTCCAGAAGGTACCGATGAAGTTGCACGTCATCCCCAGCCCTCGACACGCTTTTATCACTTGCGGAACCGGCGTGAGCATGAACCCCTGGAAGACCACCCAGTCGGGATCCGCCTGTTTGAGCCCCATAATCTGGGATTTGATCGTTGTGGCCCCCAAAGGAACCACTTCTTCCGCGACGAGATTCAAACGAAGGCGTCGGCACATGATCCGTCCGAATTTGATGGGATCGCGTCCGAATTCGGAGTCGCTGTAGAAGAACGCCACCTTCGCCCGCGGTTTCCGCTTGGCGATGTAGCGCAACAGCAATCCGATTTGATCGCCGTATGTCGGGCCGGCGACGAAGATGGACGGGTTCATGGCCGCGTAGGCGAGTTTGCTCGAGAACGACGCGGAGCCGTACATGATCTTGTACTTGTGGCGGATGTCCTTGGCCATAGCCAAGCTCAAAGCGGTGCTCGCGCCGACCATCATCGGAGGATTGTACTTCTCCATGATGCTCCGGAAGACCTGCTTCCCCACATCGAGCTTATACCGCCCGTCGCCGATGACTATTTCGACCCTCTTGCCGTTAACGCCCCCTTCTTGATTGGCGACGGCTATTGCGTCACGGATTCCCGCTTCACCATGGATTCCCGCGGAACCGATAATGCCCGTCAAGGGAAGAACGCCGCCGATGGTGACCGCGCCGTCCGCTGAACGAGCCGGAACCGCTCCGGTCGTCGCGACCGTGAAAGCAAACATTACAACGAGAACTAAACGGAACACGCTTCGCATATAACACCCCCTCCGAGTGAGACTCCGAACGATCTGCCGGCGCGATTTCGCGGTACGATTCATCATCCTTCTCACAGTCGACCGGCGTAAACGAGCGAAAGGGGGTCATGACCGTGGAGCGGCCCCGATCTCGAGCAGACCGGGACCGCGTGCGCGCCGGCTACTCGAGCCTCATCCAGTCCGAGGCGGGCTCGAAGATCTTCTTTTCCACGTTGGCCTTCCAGATCTTGGCAACCGGGAACTTGTTGTCCTTGATCGTGAGCGGCGCGGTCAAACCGCCGGTCTCCATGTCCTTGATCGACTGCAGGGCCTTCACGAGCCCCGCACTGTTCAACTCGCCCGCCTTGTCGGCTCGTTTGAGCGTTTCCACAAAAATGAGACCGGTCACGAACCCCTGCATGTAAGAGTTGGGACGATACTTCACGCCCGGATACTTCTTCGCGGTGTAATCCTTGATCTTCTTGATCATCGGGACATCGTCCATCCACCAGAAGTTGTACGGGTTCACGCCCAGATACCCTTCCGCCAAGGGTCCGAGCTTGTCCAGCAACATCTTGGTGGTGCCCCAGAACGTGCCCATGAACTTGATCTTCATGCCGAAATCCCGACACTGCTTGATCACGGTCGGCACCGGGGACAGGACGAATCCCTGGAATATCACGTAGTCCGCCTTCTTCCGTTTCAGATCCAAGACCTGCGAGGTCACGTCCACCGCGCCCACCTTCGCGACTTCTTCCGCGACCAGATTCAGTTTCAGCTTCTCGCACATGATGCGGCCGAACGGAACGGGGTCCTTGCCGAATTCCGTGTCGCTGTAAAAGAAGGCCACGTTTGCGCCCGGCTTTTCCTTGGCGATGAACTTGAGCAGAATGCCGAACATGTCCCCGTACGTCGGGCCCGGCACGAACATGTACGGGTTCTCCTCCATGTTGGCGAGTTCGCTGGAAAACGACGTCGACGCGTAGAGCACCTTGTACCGATTCTTGATCTCGGGCGCCATGGCTTTGCCCAGACCGGTGCTCTCGCCGTACATTATCAGCGGACTATCCCGCGACATGATCCGCTTGAACGCCGCCGTGGCCACGTCCAGCTTGTACTGGCCGTCTTCCATAATGTATTCGATCTTCTTGCCGTTGATGCCGCCCTCTTCGTTGGCCATCATGAGGGCGTCCTCCAAACCCGCGTTAATATTCACGCCGGCGAACGCGAACCGGCCCGTGATCGGCTGCACCGCGCCGACCTTTATCACGTCCGCGGCCGGTACGGGATCGGCCGCAAATGTGCAAAGAAGAAAAGAGATTACCACGATTACCGCTGATAAAAAAAGCCTGCCCTTCATTCAATTTCTCCTTTCGGTTTGGAGGTTTCGGCCGGCCGACGGCACAAGACCACCGATTCGCCCGGCTCAACCCACCGTTTCGCTGCGCCCGCCCGCGCGCGCTGCGCTCGCCCTAACCAATAACTCACCCCGACCTTATGGACCGCTCAACCGCCCAGGCGCGCCCGACCACTTTAAACCGCACCGGCGTCAGTAGGAAAACGGCCACAACGTGAAGAAATTCTTAATGCGCTGCCAGATCTCGGCCAATCCGTGCGGTTCGAACACGAGAAAGCCCACGATGAGCGTTCCGAACACCACTTCCTTCATAGGAATGAACAGTTGCCCGAAACCGGGAAAGAAGTCGGTCGTCACTCCGGTCAGCACATTGAGCAACTCAGGAACCAGCGTCATGAAAACCGCCCCGAAAATCGAGCCGAGGATGCTCCCGAGTCCGCCGACGATAATCATCGCCAAATACTCGATCGACAGACTGAACGGAAAATGCTCCGGCGTCACCACCTTCATGAAGCTGACCCACAGCCCCCCCGCGATTCCGGCATAGAAAGAGCTCAGTCCGAACGCGACAAGCTTATAGTGAAAGAGATTGATGCCCATCATCTCCGCGGCCAGGTCGCGATCCCTGATCGCGACAAACGCGCGACCCCATTTGGTTCTCAGAATATTCCGCGCAAACCCGACCGCGAGTACGACGAGCGCGAGCGTGATGTAATAAAAACTCTTCTCCGTATTGAACACGAAGCCGCCCAGCTCGGGCGGCGGCACATTGATCCCCCGTATGCCGTGGGTGACCGATTCCCAGTGCACAAAGATCCATTCCAGTATGAATTGCGCGGCCAGAGTCGCGATACACAGATAGAGCCCTTTGACCCGCAGCGACGGAATGCCGATGATCATCCCCACCCCTGCGGCCACAAAGCCGCCCGCGGGCAGCGCAAACCAGAAAGGAACCCCCCACCGGGTGATGAAGACCGCGGTCGCGTACCCGCCTACCCCCATGAACGCCGCATGACCGAGGGATATCTGACCGGTGCACCCGGTGAGCAGATTGAGGCCGACGGCCCCGATTACCGCAAAGCCTATGATATTGGCTACGTAGAGTATGTAGTCATTGCCGATCATCGGAAGCGCAATCAGGAACACGAAGAGAACCCCCAGCCAGACCTTGACGAACAGCGACTGGAAGATCTTCTCATCCTCGAGGTAGTTCTCTTTGAAGTCCCCGCATCTCATTGTGTTCGCTTACTCCTCACATCCGGTCGGACATGGACGCTTCCCACAGAGCCGCGCCCACGGCCTTTCCCTTCACCGGCGCAAACGCATCCCCCGGCCTCAGACCCGTTCGATGATCTCTTTGCCGAAGATGCCGTAGGGTCGAATCATAATGACGATTACAAGGACCACGAACGGGACCACTTCCTTGGTCCCGCCGCCGAACACGGCGTCCAGGTACACGCCCGCGAAATTCTCGAGGAGGCCGATGATGAAGCCCCCGATGATTGCGCCGCCGATACTATCCAATCCTCCAAGGATAATAACCGCGAGCACCTTCAGCCCGATATCACCCAGATGGATGCTGATTCCGCTTATGTTTCCGATGATGATGCCGCCCACGGCCGCGGTGATCGCCGCAAAACTCCAGGATAGCGCGAAAACCGCCTTGACGCTGACGCCCATCGAGAGCGCGGCTTGCTGGTTACTTGCGGTCGCGCGCATCGCGAGCCCCGTCCGCGTATACCGGAAGACCGCCATGAAGATCAGCGTGCACACGATCGCAAATATGAAGCCCCACAAGAGGCCCGAGGGAACAATGGCAAAACCGAGATCAAGCGGCTGAGGAGGAAAGATCTGCGGGAACGATCGATATTCCGGCGACCAGATGATGTGCGTCAACCCTCTCAGAATGCCCGCTAGTCCGATCGTCACCATGATGACGGAAATCACCGGTTCGCCGATCAACGGACGCAAAATCACCCGCTCGATCACGACCCCCAGCAGCGCCGCGAAAGCCAATGTGACCAGAAACGCTACATAGAAGGGAGCGGACAGCTGGGTCATGACGCTCAGGCAAATGAAGGCCCCCACCGTCATGAATTGGCCCGTAGCCAAGTTGAGAACGCTGGTCGCCTTGTAGATGAGGACGAATCCCAAAGCGATCAGACCGTACACGCCGCCGGCTGCGAGACCGCTCACAATTATCTGGGGTATGATGTCCATACCTATCTCCGCCGGGATGGAGGCCCGGCTCGTCACATCTGGTTGTCGTTCAGTCGGACTGTCTGTCGGATGGATGAATATGTAGGCGCCGACCATTCGATCGGACGCGAATAACGAACGAAACCTTCCCGCATCGTCGTTGAGTTGTAGAATACGTAAAGGAAAAGGGCAATGCAACAAAAAACGCGTTCCACAGGCTCTGCGCCTGTATACATGCACTGCCGCGCGGCGTTCCTACGATGAAGGGCCGCCCATACGTGTCGACCCGGGGAGTCGGCGACGCAAAGAGCCTTCCCGGTCATTTCCTCAAGTGCGCTCCTGAGCCGGCGCGAACGGTCAGCCTGTCGGAGAAGACTCCCGACCGCGGGATTCCTCGTCCGACGCGGCGGCCAAGGCGCTCACCGCGCGCTCAACGTCCTCGGGAGTGTGATCGCTCATGAGGGTGAATCGCAGGCGAGCGGTCCCTTCCGACACGGTAGGATAGCGAATCGCGTGAGCGAAGATCCCCGCGTCGAGGCAGCGGCGGCTCACCCGAAGCGCTCTGTCCGAGCCGCCCGCGTGAAACGGGACGATGTGGCCGGGCTCGGCCGACCGACCGAATCGCCGGGCAAGAAGCGTGTGGAAAAGCCGCGAGTTTTCGGAGAGCTTCCCCCTCCGAGCGGCGCCTTCGTCGGACGCGATAATGCGAAGGGCCTCCAACGCGGCGCCTATCACCGCCGGCGGTAACGCAGTCGTATAGATGAGCGATCGGGCCCGATTCACCAGGAGCTCGATCAGCAACCGACTGCCGGCGATGTACGCGCCGGAGACTCCCACCGCTTTTCCCAGAGTGCCCATCTGGATATGCGGGGTCACCCCGAGCGCCGCGGCGAGCCCCTGCCCCTGCGGGCCCAACACCCCCGCCGCGTGCGCCTCGTCAACCATGAGGATCGCGGCGTGACGATCGCACAATTCGCTGAGATCCCTCAACGCGGCGCGGTCGCCGTCCATGGAAAAGACCGATTCCGTGACCACGAATTTCCGGCGATATCCACTCGAGCGCAGCATATCCTCGAGACGGTTCAAGTCCAGATGAGGATAGACCCGGACCGCCGCACGAGAGAGTCGGCAGCCGTCGATGATGCTCGCGTGGTTGAGTGCGTCGGAAACGACCAGATCGTCTTCGTCCGCGAGCGAAGTGAGAACCCCCACATTGGCCTGATATCCGCTTCCGAAAACCAACGCGGCCTCCGTGCCCTTCCAGCGGGCGATGAACTCTTCCAGCTCCCGGAAGGCCTCCCCGCTGCCGGCTATCAAGCGGGACGCGGTCGATCCCGCGCCGAACCGCCGCGCGTGCTCGACCGCGGCGTCGATCACCCAGGGGTGCGCGGCCATTCCGAGATAGTTGTTCGAAGAGAAGTTGAGGGCTTCGCGGCCGTCGACGACGATACTCCTGCCGGGCATGCCCTCGACCTCGGGCATACGGCGGCGGAGGCCTCTCCGGGCGATCTCCTCGAGGTCCGCGTTCCAGAAAGCGTCGGGCGAAGACCCGCGATCCATGACGTTCCTGCGCCTCCGATTCGAGTGACGGTCCGAGCGCTCACTGCGCGTTCATGCGCGCCCGGCCGGCGCGCCCGAGGCCGTTCTCGGGAAGGTTTTTTGATGACTTGATCGGCTATCCCTGCTAAATTGTGTCAGTTTAACCCAGATTGCCGAGCGCGACGAGAGCTTATCATGGAAATCACATTCTGGGGGACCCGAGGATCAATCGCTTCTCCCGGTCCCCATTCGATAATCTACGGCGGCAACACCACATGCCTCGAGGTGACGCTCGACTCGGATCGAAAGGTGATCATCGACTCGGGAACGGGCATTCGACGCCTGGGCGACGCGCTCCTCCAGAGGAACGAGCCGCTCGATCTGCGTCTCATCCTCACCCATGTTCATTGGGATCACATCCTGGGATTTCCCTTCTTCGGACCGCTCTTCGGCGCGGCGACGCGCATCACGGTCGAAGGATGGAAGCGCGGCATGGAGGCGCTCAAGTACGTCTTCAGCAACGAGCACGTGGACGGCACCTGGCCCGTTAAATTCGAAGATCTCAAGGCCGCGATCCAACCGTCGCCGACCCTCGGCGCGGACCAAACCGAAATCGACGGCACGCGCCTCGAATTCCACCCGCTTCAACATCCCCAGGGCGGCGTGGGCGTGAAGTTCATCGAAGACTCGGGCGTGTTCGTCTTCCTGACCGACAATGAACTTCGGGAGGACGGCTGGAAAGGCTGCCGCTACTTGGACTACGTGAAATTCTGCGAAGGCGCGGACCTCCTCGTCCACGACTGCCAGTACCTCCCCGAAGAGATCGAGATCCGCCGCGGATGGGGCCATTCCGACCTGAACACCGTGGCCAAACTCGCCATGGACGCCTCAGTCAAGAAACTCATCCTCTTCCACCACGACCCCTGGCGCAAAGACCACGAAGTCTCCGATATGGTCGTCTCCTGCAAAAAGATCTTCGTGGAAGCCGGCGTCTCCATCGACGTGGAAGCCGCTCGGGAAGGCGCTACGTTGAAGGTGTGAGAGCGGCGGGCGCGTGGAATCGACGAAGAGATTATTCCCGCTGATTTGCGGTCTGAGGGACGACCGTTATCGAATGAGGTTGGTGAGCAGTTCTGCGTTCTTCTCTGCGCTTCCCACGTGCTTGAGGATGGCTTCTCGACCGGCGCGACCGCGATTCTCGGCCGAGGCGGGGTCGGCGAGGGATTTCTCGATCTCGTGGGCCAAATCATCAGCGTTGTGGACTTCGACGCCGGCGTCGGCTCTGATCAAGGTTTCCCGCGCGTCCCGGAAATCCTCCATGGACGGGCCGAAGAGCACGACCTTGCCCCACGCGGCCGGCTCGAGGATGTTCTGCCCGCCTTTGGAAACGAGCGATCCTCCCATGAAGACCACGGACGCAAGCGAAAAGACCTGAAAGAGTTCGCCGGTCTTGTCGACCACAATCACGCGCCTGCCGTTGCGGCTGTGTCCGGAATCAACGGACGAGCGCAGGAAGGGCTCGGGCATGTTGCGCTCTTTCATCGCGGCGAGGACGCGCGGGGTCTTCTCCACATGCCTGGGCACGATGACCAGGAGCAGGTCGGGGAACCGCTCGGTCACGCGCCGGTACGCGTCGAGGACGATCTCGTTCTCGCCGGGATGGGTGCTCCCCGCCACAAGGACGGCCGTCCCGCGCAGCACGTCGAGCATCGTCCGCATGCGCTTCTCCGCCCCTTCGGGGAGCGTGCTCGGCAACGCGTCGAACTTCGTGTTTCCCGTGACGACGACGCGATCGGCCGCGGCGCCCATCTCGCGAATGCGGTCCGCGTCCAGCTCCGACGACATGAGGAAGAGATCGATGGAATCGAGCGTCGATCTAAAGAATCGTCGCAATCGGCGGTATCGAGGAAAGGACCGATCGGAGATGCGACCGTTGACGAGCGCGGTCGGAACGCCGCGCGTGGAGAGGCCGTCGATCAGGTTGGGCCACAGTTCGGTTTCCACGAGCACGAACAGATTCGGCTCGATACGATCGAGCGCACGGTTCACGAAGACAGGATAATCGAGCGGCAAGTAGCAGAAGCCGTCGGCGTCTCCGATGACGTCCCGCGCCTTGTCCCGGCCGGTCTCGGTCCCGGTCGAGACGACCACGCCCGCAGCGGGCAGCCGACGCCGAACCGCGCGGATCACCGGCTCGAGCGCGGTCACTTCCCCCACCGAGACCGCATGGAACCAGAGCCGCGGTCGGCCAAGCGCCTCCGGGTGGAAGCCGTTGTCGAATCGCCCGAGCTTGCCTCCCAACGAACGCCGATACTTGCGCCCCAGGACAATCTTCGGAAGATAGTACGCGGTGAGAACAGGCGGCGCGACCGTGTGCAGAAGAAGATTGTACAGAATGTTGTTCATAAGGATAATCGCCGGGCGTGACGATCGTGATTTCGGCGTGCTCGGGCACCCGCCTCATCACTTCCGAAGTCGCCTACTTACAGCGCTCCACCTTCGCGGAAAAGGTCGTCTCGAGCTCGAAATTCTTCTGCACCAGGAACGGATTGACCTCCATGCGACTGATTCGCACGGTGCTGCGCCATCCCGCCTTCTCCGATTCCACCTCGAAGAGCCGCGGGACCCAGCCGTAGTCGCCGGATTTGAAATCCCCGAAGTCGGCCCTGAGCCCCACGTGGCCGTCCTTGTGGCGTTCAAGCCTTCTGAGGAGCAGTTTTCTGGAATCAAGGGTCGCGCGCCACGTTTCATCTTTGAATTTCAGACCGATCACCACTTCGCCGGGGTCTTCGGTGATGAGCTTATCGAACTTCGCGTCCCTCCACTGGAGCAGCGCCAAAGGGATGAGCGTCTCGAGCTCCGCCACGTCGGGAAATCGCCGGCCGAAGCATTTCTTGTCGCCCTTGAGGATGGCGCCTTCCGACGGGATATACATCTCGAAAGACTTGTGGTCGATCACAAGTTCCATGAGCGGCGTTCCGCCCGGACCAAGGCCCTGGAAGCGGAAATCCGACGGTCTGCGGTAGAGCAAAAAGCCGCGAATATCCTGCCGTTCGCGGCCTCCATCGTAGGTGGTGCCGACCGAAAGCACCGCTTTGAGCGCAGTCAGATTCTTTCCGCGCAGGATAAGGATCTTGGGGATTTCTTCGGGTTTCACGATGGTCGCAGCGTCAAGCGCAGGGGCCGCAACGACGCACGCACAGAGCGTCAAAATCATGAGCGAACGCGCGAATCGCATGGGAAACCTTCGGCGTGACCCGATCGGCCGGCAGGTCTCGCCGGGAGACGAATTCCACGATGTGCGGCGAAATCTCATGGCTGCTTTCTATCAGACGCGGAGGCTCGATGCAACGTTCCGGCGACGAGCCGCGCCTCCGAT
>CAYLRL010000059.1:0-30467 GCA_964385875.1 uncultured Syntrophales bacterium | reverse complement strand
TTCGTCGCGCCGTTCCCCGCAGTGACGCGCCGAAGCGAGCTCGCCTCCTTTGGCGAGTGCTTCGAGGCGCTCCCGCCGGCGACTTTCGCGACACACAACCTCGGATACTGGAAGGCGCACTACACAGATGTGAGCGCAGGGGGTTCTTTGCAACGGCGAATGCGTGGAAAATGCCGCGACGCGCGGCAGGAGCGGTCGAACATCGGACGCACGGCGCGTCGTAGGATTCGCGGACACGGGTGGGAGTCGGCCTTTGGCGAGGCGCAGAAAGTCCTTGTGGCTCGGGCGCAGGCTAGTGCCGGTCAACGTGAGCGGAAGAGAGCCCGAACTTCTCCTGAAACAGGTTCCAGGGAACCTGGAATTCGCCGCTTGTCTCGCCGTCGGTTTCCATGTAGAGGCTCCAAGCCTGGTCGAATGCGCGATCGAAGGACCTGGTTTCCGCGTAGTTCCGAGCGGCCTTGCCCATCCGCTCGATCGCGTTTGGGTCGTCGAGCATGGTCGCTATGCCGTTCAGGAGGCTCCACGGATCGTCGCCCTTGACCACGAGGCCGGTTTCGTCCGTAAGGAGGTTCTCCCTGGGTCCGCCCACATCGGTGACGATCACAGGGAGACCGGACGCCTGCGCTTCGAGCACCACATTGCCGAAGGTGTCGGTTGTGCTCGGGAAGACGAAGAGATCGCAGGACGCGTAGATCGAAGCCAGCGCTTCTCCGTCGCGATAACCGGTGAAGATCGTCGGGGTGTCCGTGAGCTCGCGACGCATCTCCTCGAGGTACGGGCCGTCGCCCACCACGACGAGTTCCACGTCGGTTCGCGAGGAGGAAAGACGCTTGAACACGTTTACGAGGAGCTCGAGGTTCTTTTCTTTTGAGACGCGACCCACATAGAGCAACCTATGCCGCCGCGGCGACGCGTCCGCTGTGGCTCCCGCGCCGTTTCCGCGCGCGTCGGCGTCCATGGTCGGTATAGAGCCGTTGGCCTTGCACGGATGGAAGAGATCCGTGTCCACACCTCGGGGAAAGATGCGCACTTTGGAGGCGTCGAGGCCTTTCTCGACCAATTCGGCCGCGGTGCTCCACGAGGGGACGTACACCAGGTTCATCTGATTGTAGTACCAGAGGATATATTTCCACATGACGTCGGCCACGGAATTGTCTTCGGTGAGGTACTGGGCGTACTGGGGCAATGCGGTGTGATAGGTGCCCACGATGGGCAGTCGGAGGATCCTGGCGATGGCGAGCGCAGCCAAGCCGAGCGGGCCGGGCGTCGCGGAATGAATATGGGTGAAGCGATGCCGATAGCAGTAGTCGAGCATCTCGAGAAACGGCGGATAGAAGAGCTTCTGCTCGGGATAGACCGACAGCTCGTACATGCGCACCGGCTTGAAGTTGCGAATGCCCTTACCGTTGGCCGGCGCGGTCTCGTCGCAGGTGATAACGGTATACTTCCGATGGGTCTTGCCGGCGGCCTGGATTTGCTTCTTGAGGGTCCAAGCGACGCCGTTGATCTCGTAAAACGTATCGGTGAAGTGGGCGACCTTCACTTCTTCCGGGCCGCTGGGATAGTGCTCGGGTAGGCCGCTGAAATGATTGAGCGCCTTGTGGCTGAAACGGCGATCTTCGGAAAAGATCGAAAACGCAACGAAGTACGGCGCGAGCACGCAATAGAGAGCGCCCGCGGATCCCAGCGAATCGAAAAGATTCAGGAAGTGCGCTCCCTGCAGACTGTTGATGATGTGATCCGCGAAATGACAGAGCACCTTGTTCGAGATACGATTGACAAAATTGAACCACTTCTCGTCGAGGCCCACGCCCGTATCCGAACCGTGTTTGAAGAGCGCCGAGAGTTCGGGGTCGTCCCAGATGAGGCGATGGGTTTCGTTCCGAAGGAGGTCGATCATGGAGGGGCGCCCGCCGGGCGCGGCCCTGTTGAGCTTCCGATGGTTCCAGAGGAAGCTGATGCGGGCGAAGAGATGGAGCTGTCGCCCTTCCGCTCCGCTGAGAAAGCGATCGATCAGGTTGAAGACCACGTCGTTGGACGCGTGGGCGCCGAGATTGAATTTGTGGCTGTAGAATTGATACGCAATGCTGTAGAGATTGTGCGCGAGTGTTTGGGGCGTGGATTCCGGGCCAATCACGCGCGTGGTGTCTTCTTCCATGATGAGCGAAAGGTCCGACGGCGCGGAACATCCGCTGATCTCGGTGTATCGTGAGGCCACGGTGAGCGAGCTGTGATCGTCGGATCCGCCGATGAGGGTCTTTTTCCACGGTTGATTCCCGCGGGGCTCGATGTTGTGTTTGGATGCCAGGGTTTCGATCCCATGTCGGGTCAGGCCGGCGACGATCGCCTCGAGGCATCGGTTCTGTTCTTCCAGGCGGGCGCCGTTCAGTTCGAGAACCTTGAACAGGAGCAGAGCCTTTTCCACGTGTTCGAGCGTGAGTCTGCCGTTGACGGAGTAGAGCGGGTGCGCGAGCGCGTGAGGTATGCGCTCCTCTTCGAGATACGGGACGAGATCGTAAACGTTTTCACGCGCCTGCTGAATATCCCGATGCTGCTTTTCGGTTATGTTGTACACCAGAACGTGTAGCTTGCAGCCGTCCTCGGGGAAATAGGTGGTTGCTTCTTCGCTGATGAAGGTGTGGGGTAAATTGGCGATCTCGAGACAACCGTCGATGGTGTTGTGATCCGTGATGGTCACGTGGGTCATGCCCTTGCCGGTCGCGATCCTGTAGAGATTCAGCGGCTCGGTGAAACTCTCCGGGCAGCCGAGTTTCTGCAGGATCCACTCCGACGGTCGTTTCGAGTGCTTTGAATGACAGTGTGTGTCAAGCCTCATGAGATATGACCTCTCCGAGATTGCGTGGCTGCGGAATGGACTTACTCGACCAGGATGGACTCGCCCGCTCGCAGGGAGTCTCCCGGCTTCACCTTGACCGTCATGCCCGGCAGTTTGGGGAGGATGAGATCGACCTGGGATCCTATGCGAATCATTCCGAAGATCTCACCCTTGTTGACGGTTTCGCCCTCGGGGATGTAGCTGTCAATTCCCGCCACATGACCGCCGGCTATCTGCACCACGTAGCAGGAGATCTTCGAGCCGTTGAATTCGCCTTCCATCCGTGTGACCGTGCGTTCGTTTTCGATAATGTGGACGCTGTTCTCGTAGAGCGGATCGAGGTTGAACAGCGTCCGAAAATGCATCGACCTCATATCGTGATTGGTCGTTCGCGCCGGATAGTGCCGTACGGACTGGATTACGGCGTCGAACGGCGCTCGGTTGTAGTGGACGTCAAAGGGGCTCATGAACGTCCCGATGATCACCTTGGGGAGTTCCGCGTCTTCCTGGATGATGTCTTCGATGGTCGCTTGAACTCCTTTTTTGATGACGATCACGTCGTCGCCGGGTTTCATTTCCTTGACATAGACCACTGTGCCGTCCGCCGCGCTCACGATGTTTTCACCGATGGGAGCGGTGCGAGGGGGATTGCGAAAAAACCACACGTACCGCCAGTACAGGAAAGCCCCCGCCAGGATGATGAGGAGCGCGACGGGAACGGCGATCAGTGGAATTCTTTCCATACTCTGGGCTCCACCACACGCACCAGGGCCACGCCGGACGAAAAAGGAAAGTTGATGACTTCAAACGCCTTTTCTTCACGTTTGAGTATTTTTACCCATCGTTTGACGCCGGCGTGTTGCAGCATCTCCCGGATGTAGATGTTCGTGTCGTGGAGGAAGATATAGGTGTTCTTACGTGAACGCTGAAGCACTTCTCCGAAATCGTATTTCACACTCTCATAGTCATGAGCGCCGTCGATAAATGCGAGATCGATAGGGGACAGCCCGAGTTCGTCGTACCGGGGAAAGAGCTCGTCGCTGCGAAGTCTGTAGTGAGTAATCAGCTCGTCTACTCCAAACCTTCCGAAACGTTGCTTGACGGCCTCCGTATCGTTCCACGAATTTCGGCCTCCAACGGTCTTGCCCGGACCATGTTTGAGGAGTGAGTAGGACGGATCCACAAACGTGAGTTTCCCCGCCCCGTTGTCTTTCATGGCAAGGGCAAGGCACACCACGCTGAACCCGTATCCCGAACCGATAACCAATGTATGCTTGGGACGCAGCGCCCGTGCCACGCCGTAGTAGATGAAGCCGAATCCTAAGTTGAGGTTGCGGGCTTTCTGGTTATGCCCGAGCGGTTTGGCGTGAGTCAGGATCTCCTTCAGCAATTCAGAGTTCAGGCTGAACCCGTCAATCGACTCCTCCTCTTTCATGCTCATCAGATTGAGGAACCGTTCGGCCGCGGATTTCGCGGTCTTCGTATTCCCGCTCCGATTTCTGACCATCCCCATTGAATCCTCCAATCGGTCGCGCCGCTTCAGCTCCCGGCAATCCGGGACAGGCCGCGGTCCTCCGTCGCCTTCGAGGGCGCGACAAACGCGATGCGTCACATAATAGGATCCGAATACTCGAATCCCCTGCCGGCGTCTTTCTTATAGTGACTAGTACCACCCGGCAGATTATGTGAGTGCTAGGGCCATGTTAGTATGTAATTCGACTGCGATTTTCGGCTCCAAAACGGCGACTCGCGCCGCCCCGACATCGCGGTCGCCGCGTCTCGATCGCGATCCCGGGACCGTCTCCGGCAGGACGTTGCGAACCTTCTTCGAGGCCGATTCACGTTTAACCGGGCTTCACGCCAAGTAAGTCGCGCGGTTAAAAGAGCGCGGTCATGGCGCGTTTCGCGCGCTCCGAGCCATAGCGAGCCTCCCTCGGCTTGACTTCAATGCGCGGCGATCGCGCCCACACATCGCCACGCCGCGATTCCGCCGCTCCGCTGCGGGTTCCGGGATGGATTAACCCCACGGCGGCGCTCGGACCGAGGAAAGGGAACCACGTCCCCGAACGCTTCCACTGAAGAGAGAACAGGAACCCTTTCTTTCCCGCGCGAAAAGGGAACATGAACAGACCACTCAAAGAACCTTCGTATTTGGGAATACTTAGATGGACCAGCCGGAACCGGGAGGACCGTGCGGCCATACCAGGAGGCGATCTTGAACCGCTAAAGTGGGACGGAAAGGGCCGGCACAGCTTGGAAGTGAGCGGTAACCGGCGGCTCTGCGCCCGGTGAGAATGGAGTGGGGAGACTCATCTCCCCTCCTTACGCCGGTCCGCCGTAAAACGACGAAGACGAAATGAGGTACTTAAGGCGGGCGTGATGGCGAAATACGGCTTTCATCCCGCCGCACTCAACGAAACCAAAAGAGAAAGTTTCCGCTGCATGAACCGATCGTATGCATGAGGCAGCGCGAGACGGGGGGCTCGGTCGTGAAGTCTATCCCGAGGTTCTTTATCCACTGCTCAAGGCGGTAGATGACTCCGCATTCATACCCGTCGATGAGGCCCATGCGCTTGACGCCCTTGTACGCAAAGCATTGATAGTTCTCGAACTCCCAATGCATTACGTTTTCCCGGGGAAAGGAAATGGACACGCCCATGAAGTCGGGGACGAAAAGACCCTTCGCAGCGATCACGAACCGCTTGAACTCGGCGAAGTTCGCGATCGGCTCATCGGCCGGCCCAACGATCTTCCTCAAACGGTCGACCTCGAATCCCGCCAAAGACGCGATCGCCGCCTTGTTGAGGCGATTCGCGGTCTCAATGCCCGATTCGGCGGCCGAATGCAGGAACCACATGCCGTCGTGAGTCATCCAACATTTGTTGAGCACTTCGATGATCTCGGAAATGGGTATCTCCTCGGTGTTTCTCATGAATCACGCTCCTTGCGCAGAGTCCGGCCTTGGAACATGCCGGCCCGCACGCCTT
This sequence comes from uncultured Syntrophales bacterium, assembly GCA_964385875.1. Classification (GTDB taxonomy): domain Bacteria; phylum Desulfobacterota; class Desulfomonilia; order Desulfomonilales; family Desulfomonilaceae; genus CAYLRL01. Next base: position 24,644 of record CAYLRL010000059.1, on the reverse strand, counting down.
GAGTTCGCCCGACCGTCCGGGCATTATAGTATCCTGAGACCGGGACATACGGGCTTTCGTGACGGACTTTTTCTTCAATCCACGTCAATAGGACCGTTCAATGCCGCTAAATTTCCTCAAGAGGGCGCGCGTGCCGCTGCAATCGGCCGTCAAGTGACTCGGCGGATAAACCGGCCGGCCGGGGTGGGGAATCGGCCCGCGCAAGGCGCCCCGGCCCGCGCGGCGGTCTCCGTTTGTCCTTGACTTATGGGAATTCGGAAACTTACACTTTTTCGGGAAATCGCGGCTGTGTCGAACCGAGGCCCGGCCGTGCCCGACCGAGGTGAAAGCTATGCATAAAGGCGCTCGAAAAGCCCCGAAAATGACCGTGAAGAAGGTCAAGAAGCTGCTGGACAGGTGTCTGGCGCAGGGACCGCGATGGTATCGGATGCGGCAGGATCCGATCGAACCTCCAACGTGGCGTGATGTCTATCAGCTGACGCTCAATTCCTATGCAATGGCCTTGGAGGACGTGATCAAAGCTCTAGACGGCAATACGGGGAATCTGGAACGCACCTGTCTGACCGGCGCCGATAAGGGCGGAGGACGCCCCTTCATCCTCGATCCCTCGAAGTTTTCGTGGCGTCGCGCCGGAGCCCAAAGCCCCGCGACGTTTCGGATGGTCGAGCGCGGCGCGGCCGGCGCCGATCTCCCTGCGTCGGATGAAGGCGCGGATGTTGAGACCGAACTGGAGCCCCGACACGACGTTGGCCCGGCGGATGCCCAATCGACCGGCGAAGCAGCCGAGGAACTCGCTGCCGATTGGGTCGCCGGCGGAGAAGGCCCCGCCGCGGTCACGGAAATAGCTGTCTCCCCGGCCGGCGGCGCATATTCCGAGTATCCTCCGACCACGCCCGACGAAGGGCGGACCATTGGCGGACCGCCGGGCTCATGGACCGTCAAGGAGTTTGCGGCCGGCGAGACAGGGGGTCCCGCAGTGCGAATCCCCGTGGGAGAGGCGCCTCTCGAAGCCGGTCCCTCGCCGAGCGGGACCGAGAACGTTCCGTCCTCGGAATCAACCGAATCCGACTCCTGATATCCGGCGGGCGGCGGTTTCGCGGCGCCTCGTTTGCGCGTCGGCGGACCTGTCCTCCCGCACGCCTTCACCGAGCGGAACGACTTCGGGCCGTTCTTCTTGCACCGTCGGCCGAGGTTTTGCATCTATATCAGTAAGTAAGCGCGCATCCGGCATGCGCGGTGAGGAGGTCATAATGTCGGAATGTTCAATTACCTGTTCCGAAACAGCGAATAGTTGGCCGGAAGGGATCGTATCGGTCCGAGTGACCATGAATCCGTATATTTTGGCCATGGCGTCGGAAGAAGCCTATAAGCAGGGAATGAAGCCTTGGGAATTCATCAACGCCGCCATCTGGGAGAAACTCGGCCAACCCGAGCATGACGACCTGATGGACTTTGCGGCACATCTCGACATCGAGGAAGAAGATCCCAAGTGGAAGAAAAGATTGAAGATCACCGCTCGGCATGAAGTGCAAACAGCCGCGGTCAAAGCGCAAAGAGCGCACGCGGCCCAAGCCGAACAAACGCCGGAAGCGGAAGGAAACGGCGGGTAAACGAATATCCCGCACGGGGAGCTACAATGCCGATTCTGAAATATAGATGTAGAGAATGCGGTAAGGAATTCGCAAAAATTTTTTCCCATCCGTCGCAGGCGCCCAAAGAATGTACTGTCTGCCACGCGCCCGACCCGGAAGAGATGGGAAACGCGTTTCATACTGATCCGCAGTCCTGGGCGCGACATTTCTGCACGGACTGTGACTCATGCGAGGCCGAAGGCGGATCGTGCGCCACAGTGGTGGGGTCGTCCTGATAAGACCGCTCGGGACGGTCGTTCCGCTTCGCCGCTCTCTCGCAGTGAACGCGGTTTACGGGTGAAATCGCTTGGTTCCGCGGATTGAACCGTAATATTACCTCACTACATTGACATGGAACGGGGGGCGGGCTCTCGAGATCGCCCCCCATCACTCGGAATATCGTGAGGGGCACGTCCGCCGTCGGACGGAGCGGATCTCAGTACCCGTGCGCGGCGTAATCTTCGGACTCGTCCGAACTCGGTTTGCCGTCATCGATGGGATCGTCTTCCAAATCCGCCACAAAGAACTTCTCGACCCACTCGCGGCCCCACGGCTCTTCTTCCAGGAAATAGCGCAGGCCTTTAACGCCCTTGAGGTTTCTGAACGAGACCCATCCGTCCGTTTCGGCCATCAGGGTGAGTTCCTCGGGTTTGTCGTCGGACCAATCGAGGAAATAGGGGGAGTGCGAACTCATCAGCACCTGTTTGTCGCTGTGTGTGGTCGAGAACCGGTGCATGAGGCTGTAGAGCACCCTCAGCCTGTTGGGGTTGAGGTAGGTCTCCGGCTCTTCGATGAAGAAGATACGGGGGTGATCGGGCAGATGAAACAAGGTACAGAGCGCAAGGAATACCAGGAAACCGTCGGAGAGTTGGGGTCCGACGAAGTACCCCGATTTCCGCTCTTCTTCCACGCCGATGCCCAATTGACGGGGATCACCCAGGTGAGGAGTGAAAATCCGTTTGACTCCGGGAATGCTGCGTTTGACCTCGTTGGCCAGTCGCTGAAAGTTCTCGGGATGATTGCGTTCCAAATGATTGATAACGCCTGCGAGGTTTTCGCCCGTATGGTCGAGGAGGTACGAATCCTGCGCGGTGGAGGGCTTCTTGATGAGGTCGGGAATGAAGCGGTACCGCTTGATCTTCGAGAGATACTGGGCCACCGATCGGACGCGGCGTTCGGTGTCGTTCCAGGCGTGGGTCTTGCGCATCTGCGCCATCTTGGATTCCCGCGCCTTGACGTCCCCGATGGTGAAGAATATTTCCCCTTGAACTTCCTGGAGAGTTTCTTCCTTGATCAGGTATTCGTTCCTTCTCAATTCCGTGAAGGAAAGCGTGTATTCGTAATTGATCTCATCCACGGTCAAGACGATTCTGAAGTAGAGATCCTGGTCCGCGGGACCGACATCGTCTTTCTCCCGTCGGCTCAGCGTCTGGCGAAACGTAAAAGGACCGGGTCCGAATGCGCTGCTGAAAGGTCCCGACGCCAGAAAGCTGATCATGAGAAGGAAGTTGCCCAGGTTGGATTTTCCCGATCCGTTGGGACCAATGAAAATATTGAGCGGTCGCACGTCAAATTCGGCGTCTCGGAAATTCTTGAAATTCCGAATGCTGATAGTCTTGATCATATCTCCGCGCCGTCCTTTCCCCTCGCGTGATTACAGACGATCGTGCCCGACTCCGCGGGTTGTCTCGGGGCCGTCCCGCGCTCATCCGCCCGAGCCTGCGGATGTACCCGGATCTCGCTCCGACACAGGGATAGGCGCCCTAAACCAGGGGATCTTTCCCAAGCCGGCGCCGACGGGGACTCGGCTTGAACCCGATACGCGATTCCCGCGGAAGTCTCCCATGGGGGGAATGCCTTGGAATCCGCGTACGGTTATTCATTTTCCTTCCGCCTAACCCGTAAAAAGCAACCCTGTGTGTCGTCGTGAGATCTGCGAACGCGCGCGTCCACTTTGAGTCGGCACGAGGATTGCCGATTCCTTTTCCGCCATCCCTTCGTTGGAACATCGGGCTCGCGCTATAACAGGCCCGTTGAACAATGTGCGTCGACTGAATACGGTCTCCGGAAACCCTCGAAGCGCGAAGCTCGCCCGCCCTGGAGCGATGGATGGGAAGGCGGCTCCTGAATTGCTTCGGCGTTCCTTTGATCCCGACATCCTGTCAATCGGGGACGATCCGCATTTCACGCAGCGTCCATCGACACACTTCGGAAAAGGAAACAAACACCTATCGGCAATTCATCACAACGGATTCTATCAGAATTCGCACGCCGGATGCAACATCAAGAAAAGGCCGTTTACCCATTTTTCCCGACGGGCGCGCCGGGAGGGGCTGCGCCCGGTCGGCAAGCGGCCGACGCTGTTCGGGCGCCTTCTCGGGGGGCGCGACGACTCGGCGCGGATTCAAACGAATTCACTCGCCGCCCGCCCCTTCACCGCCTGTCATCGCGGTCTTTCGCTCCTCTCTGAACACATGACGGGGCGTCTCGATCAGCACCGTGGTGTCCTGAGCGACCGACGACGTCAACCAGACGTTGCCTCCGATAACGCTTCGAGCGCCGATGACGGTCTCACCGCCGAGTATGGTCGCCTGAGCGTAGATGGTTACGTCGTCCTCGATGGTCGGGTGCCGTTTTCGGCCTCTCAGAGAGGGGCCTTCGTCCGACTCCCGCGGCACCGAGAGCGCTCCGAGCGTGACGCCTTGATAGATGCGAACGCGATCGCCGATTTCGGTGGTTTCTCCGATCACCACCCCGGTGCCGTGATCAATGAAGAAGCTTCTGCCGATCCGGGCCCCGGGATGAATGTCGATGCCCGTCAGTGAATGCGCGTGCTCGGTCATGATCCGTGGAATGAGCGGAATGTCGCGTGAGTAGAGCTCGTGGGCAACCCGGTACACGAAGATTGCGTAAAGTCCCGGATAGCAGAACACGATTTCATCAAGGCTCTTCGACGCAGGATCCCCGTCGTAATGAGCCAGCACGTCTTCGGAAAGCATCCCGCGTACCATGGGAAGCCGCTCCAGAAAGAGGATCGCCTCCTCGCGCCCTTTTTGAATGCATTTCACGCAGAGGCTGTCCATGCGGCGGCATTCATGACGAATACTCCGCGAGATCTGCGCCGACAGCATATCGTTGAGGATCGTCATCTCATTGCCGAGGTGATACTCGAGCGCGGAGTCGCACAACTCCTGCCGCCCGAAAAAGCCCGGAAAAAGCAAATCCTGGAGGATGTCCAGAATACGGATGATTTCATCCTTGGAGGGAATGAGCGCCGCGCCGACGTGGTCGACATTCTCTTCGGACGCACAGGAGCGCACCATAGCCTCAACGGCCGCGCGCAACCGCTCTTCGTGAAGAGCGAGCTGAGGTTCGCCTTGAAAATCGCAGACGGATTCCGTCCTTGTATCGTATTCATGTTCGTCGGTCATTGACAACTCCGTACCAATTGGTTTGAGGGCGATCGGACATGGGCAGCGCGCGAGTCGGGCGCGTTATCAACCGAGAAGGCCTGCCGCAAAGAGTTCGCCCAAGCTTCTCTGACGGCCCGGTTCATTCACCCGTGGATGCTCGTCCGCCCGCACGATGTCGATGGAGCCGGTTTCCGTCCGGGCAAAACAGAGCACTTGCGCGGGGCGGGCCATGTTGAGAATCAACGGTGAATGGGTAGCCAAAAGGATCTGTCCTCCCGCCGCGGATGAGAGCGCATGGAACATGGTGCGGATCGCCGTGGGGTGAATGCCGTTTTCCGGCTCTTCCACCAGCCATATTCCGGTCAGCGTCGGCAAGTACGCTATCAAGGTCATCGCGATGAGCCTGAGGGTGCCGTCCGATATCAGCCACGAGGGCATCTCCATCCCGTTTCTATCTACGACGACCAGATATCGATGACGATCCTCCGGCCGTTCGGTGGTCCGGATCGTTTCGAGTTCCGGAAGAGCTTTCTTGAGCTGGCCGATCCACTCTTGAAATGTCTCGGGGAAGCCCGGCAAAAGGTTGTCCACGGCCCAGGGGAGGCTCGAGCCGTCCGGGACGAATTTTCCCGAGGCCCAATGGGAACTCGGTCTGCGCATGGCCTCACTGGTGAGGACGAGGCGGGCGATGCCGTCGGAAAGCGTGTGGCGCAGCCATGTGGACACCGGGAACTGGGATTCATCGTCGGGTAGATTCCTCAGGGCGCATTTCCGGGGACCCAACCGGAACGTATGGGAATTTCCGCTCCCTGTTTCCACGTAGTAAATATCCGCTCCGCCTTCGATCTTGTTGAGCACCCATTTGGTCTTGATCGCGGTCTTTGACGCTATGAGACTTGGCGGCGGCTCCCGCTCGACCGGAAATCGCGTCCCGGGCAAAGCGGGCTCGTGCGGCTCGGGATACTCCTTGAGGAGCACGCGCTCTCCGAGAATCGAAAGGAAATCGGTCGCGGACTCTATGCCGACGACCACCTCGTATCGCACGCGATTGTACGATTTCCACGTGAGCAGATCGCGCTTGGCCTCGGGTATCTCCAGTTCCACGGCGAGCTCGAATCGTCCTCCCGAGCGTCCCCAGAAGAGGTCTTCGTAGTTCTCGGTCCGTGTTTGGACCGCATGTTCGAGTCCCTCGGAGACCAAATCGCCGAGAAACGCCGGCACATCGAGAAACGTGCTCTTACCGCTGGCGTTGGAGCCCACCAGCACCTGGAAATCGCTCAACTCTCGACGCACGAACTTGAGACACCGATAGTTGAGAGCCTCAATCGAGCGAATCATGGAATTCACCGTCGGCGCGGAGCTTCTTCATCTCAACGTCGCCGATGCTGAAGAGGGGTTCGGAGATTCTCTCCGAGCGACACACCGGACATCGTCCGGGCGTGGTATGACGTTTTCGCTTCTTGAACTCGAACCCGCAGTCGAGACAGCGGGCGGGCCTGCTGATGATGCTCGACTTTTGCGTATGGGATTTTTCCACGTGCGGTAGATGATCGTATACGTCCCGTTCGCTGATCCTGAGAAGTGTGGACAAATCCCGTGCGGAGACCTCTTGCTGCCGAAGGATTCCGGCGATTTTCTGTCGTACGGTCAGGGTTTGCCTCCGATATGAGACCGCGGCCCGACGGATCGTACTCGGCGCCGACCAGCCTCAGGGCTTGAATCAGCCGGAAGCGCCCCGCGATCGGTCGGTTTTTTGCGGCGACGTTTCGCTTGACAACTCGCCGCGTTTTCAGAGAGGATACCTTTTCATATGCAGTCCCGGCAACCCTTTTTGCGTATCGGCGATGTGAAAGTGAGGCGCCCATGGCTCAGCGTTCATTGAACAAAGTCATGCTTCTGGGCAACCTTGGACGAGATCCGGAAGTTCGATATACCTCATCGGGAAGAGCTATGGCCACGTTTTCTCTCGCCACCTCTTTCTCGTGGAAGGACAGGGACGGCCGTGAGCAGGAACGCACCGAATGGCACCGTGTCGTGGCCTGGGGACCGCTCGGAGAAATCTGCGGTCAATACTTGAGTAAAGGAAGTCAAGTATACATAGAGGGGCGAATTCAGTCCCGCGAGTGGGAAGATCAAGACGGGAACCGCCGCACTACGGTGGAGGTCGTCGCAAATGATATGATCATGCTTGGAGGCCGGGGCGGCGGCGGGGACCGAAAAACGGGCGATTACGACCGGTCCGACGAAGCGCCTCGCAAGACCGAGTCCGGGTCCGATCGCCCGAAGAGAGACGATCGTCGGTATGAACCTCCCCCTCCTGAGGACGACATACCGTTTTAGGGCCGTCAAAACGTTCACCGACACCCGGTTTCACACGTAAACCTTCCCGTCCGTGGGAGGGATGCATAGTTTTATTCCAGAGGACTCCATCGTTAGAATCGGCGTCGAGCGCGAAGCATGGAGACGCCGCCGCACATCACAACCAAAGGAGAGGGCATGAGACACAGAGCGGGATTGCTGTCGGTCGGATTGGCGCTTGCATGTTCACTGACGCTTGTGGGGTGGGTCGCCTGCGATGAGGCGGCCGCGTTCAGTCAGTCGCCGATGCTGGAGAAGCTCGTCAAGGACGGAAAATTGCCGCCGGTGGACGAGCGTTTGCCCGAAAAACCGGTGCAGGTCAAACCCATCGAGAAGCCCGGTGTGTACGGAGGGAACTGGCGCCGGGCCTATACCGGCCTCTCCGATCTGGTGGGGGCCCGCCGGTTGCTCTACGATCCGCTGGTACGCTGGAGCCTCGATTACAAGATTCTGCCGAACATCGCTCGAAAATGGGAAATCAGCGACGACGGAAGGGTCTTCACTTTCCATCTGGTAAGAGGCGTGCGGTGGTCCGACGGCGAGCCGTTCACCGTCGACGATATTCTGTTTTATTTCAATGACATCCTATCCAATGAGGAACTGACGCCGTCGATTCCCAAGTGGATGTCCCCTTCCGGCGCTCCGCCCAAGGTCGAGAAGGTCGACGACTATACGTTCCGCGTGACCTTCGATCGGCCGTACGGGCTGTTCCTCCAGCAGTTGGCGTGTCCCCACGGCATGGCGTTGGTGACGAAGCCGAAGCACTACCTGAAGAACTTCCATAAGAAGTACGCTAAACCTGAAGAGCTCGAAGCGTTGATGAAGGAACGCAACGTCTCGTCCTGGGTCAAATTGTTTAAAGACGCGTCGAGCATACGGCACGCGTTGTTTACGGGCACGGAGATGCCCTCGCTCTGCGCTTGGATAACCACCGTGCCGGCCCCCGCAAAGCGGTTCGTCATGCAGCGAAATCCCTACTACTGGAAGGTCGATACGAAGGGAAATCAGCTTCCGTACATCGACCGGATCACCCATGAACTGCAGGCGGAATCCCAGACGATCCTCCTTAAAGCCATCGCGGGCGAGATTGATATGCAGGGACGCAGACTGGGCGGAATGCAGAATTCCGTGCTCCTGCTTGCCAGCAAAGACAGGGGCGATTACCGACTTGTGCCCAAGAAGTCCACGGCCTCGGTGGGACTTCTTGTTGCGCCCAACATCAACCATCAAGATCCCGTGATGAAGGAGATCCTCTCGGATCCTCGATTCAGGAAAGCCGTCTCTTACGCGATCAATCGGGAGGAAATCAACAAAATCATCTACCGTGGGAAAGGGGAGTGTCGCCAGGCCGCTCCCTTGAAAGAATCGCCGTATTACGGCGAAGCGTACGCACAAGCGTACATCGAGTACGATCCGAACAAGTCCAAGGCCCTGCTGGACGAGATGGGGCTTAAGACGGGCTCGGACGGAAAACGGCTACGGCCCGACGGCAAACCTCTCAACCTCACCCTGGATGTGATGGCCGCAATCCAGACGTGGGTGGACACGGCGGAAATTCTGGCGTCCAATCTGTCCAACGTCGGCATCAACACCGAAGTGAAGTCCGAGACACGCGAGCTCTTCAGGCAGCGCGTTTTGGCCGCCGCGCACGATGTCGCTCTGTGGCCCGGTGACGGCGGTATGGAATGCCTGCTCGAGCCGAGATGGTATTTTCCCTACAGCTCGGAAAGCTTGAATGCGCCGCTTTACGGACTGTGGTTCCAGACCGGAGGGAAGAAGGGCGAAGAGCCCCCTGCCGGCGTTAAGGAGATGATGGAAATCTACAAGACGATTCTCGCAACCGTCTCCAGGGAAGAACAGAAGAAACTCTTTGCGAAGATCATTGAAGCGAATAGGGAAAACCTCTGGGTCATCGGACTTGTTCACGATCCGCCCGACTATTATGTGGTCGCGAACAATTTCTTCAACGTTCCAAAATCGGACTTTCAGAGCTGGATTTATCCGAATCCCGGGCCGGCGCATCCCGAGCAGTTTTTCATGACCAAGAAGTAGTCACGCGTACAGGCTGCGGAGCGGCCCTCGGGCGTCGCTCCGCATCAACCCCCCGAAAACGGAATCGGTCGCTCGACCGATCCCCACATCAGTCCTCGGTTACCGTCATGTTTGCGTACATCATACGGCGCATACTCATCATGATTCCCACCTTGGCGGCAATATCCGTCATTTCGTTTATTATAATTCAGCTGCCGCCGGGAGACTTCCTCACCACGTACGTGGCGGAATTGAAGATGCAAGGCGAAACGGTTGACGAAGCGGAACTCCAGGCGCTCAAGGATCGTTTCGGGCTGGATCAGCCGATCTATATTCAGTACTTCAAATGGGCGTGGAATTTCCTCCACGGGGACTTCGGCCATTCCTTCGAGTGGAACATGCCGGTCGCGGACCTCATAGGCGACCGACTCAAACTGACAATTCTCATTTCCGTGGCGACGCTGCTCTTCACGTGGGCGGTTTCGGTTCCCATAGGTATTTATTCCGCGGTCAGGCAGTACTCATGGGTCGATCATTTCCTCACCTTCATCGGGTTCATCGGCCTGGCGACGCCGAATTTCCTTTTTGCGTTGGTGCTTCTCTGGATCAGCTTCGCCTATTTCGGCATGAGCATCGGCGGACTGTTTTCCCCGGAATATGCCAACGCGCCGTGGTCCTTGGCGAAGTTTTGGGATTTGCTCACGCATCTCTGGATACCGGTGGTCATTGTTGGGACCGCGCATACGGCCAAGTTCATCAGGATCATCCGCGGCAACCTCCTCGATGAGTTGCGCAAGCCCTATGTAGTCGCCGCCCGGGCCAAGGGACTGCCGGAGATTCGGCTGATTCTCAAGTATCCGGTCCGGGTCGCCATAAACCCGCTCGTGAGCACGATCGGCTGGACGCTCCCGGAATTGGTTTCAGGCATCGCCATAACCGCGGTCGTCTTGAATCTTCCGACTACCGGACCCCTGCTTCTCAAGGCACTCCTCAGCCAGGACATGCAGCTTGCCGGCAGCTTCATCATGTTTCTGAGCATCCTCACGGTCATCGGAACGCTGATCTCGGATATCCTGCTGGCATGGGTGGATCCGCGCATCAGATTCGGAGCGCGAGAAAACCGATGAACCAATTCTCCGAACGGGAGCAAAAATACCTCAACGCGTCGGCTCGGCGGCTGATCTGGTGGCGGTACAAGAAGCACAAGCTCGCGATGATCGCCCTCTGGGTGATCGGTATTCTTTACATCAGCGCGATCTTCTGTGGATTTCTGGCTCCGTACGACAAGGACACGCGATTTGCGGAGTTCCTGTATGCGCCGCCGACCGACGTGCGGTTCTTCGATGAAAACGGGAGTCTCAGTCGACCGTTTGTGCGCAAGATCGACATGGACATCGATCTGGTGACCCAAGCGATGACCTACAAGGAGGTCCCGGGGACGAAATATCCGATCAAGCTTTTCGTTCGGGGAGACCAGTACGAGTTTTGGGGCCTCTGGAAGACCGATCTTCATCTGTTCGGCGTCGAATCGCCGGGGAAATTGTTTCTCTTCGGCACGGACCGGATGGGCCGCGACATGTTCAGTCGGTGCTTGCACGGGAGTCGGGTTTCGCTCTCGATCGGCATGCTGGGAGTCGGTCTGAGCCTGATCCTCGGCCTGATTCTCGGGGGCATATCCGGATACGTGGGTGGATGGATCGACGGGTTGATTCAGCGGGTCATCGAGATAATCCGCTGCTTTCCCAGTGTCCCGCTGTGGATGGGGCTCTCCGCGGCAATGCCGTCTCACTGGGGCGCCCTCAAGGTCTATCTGGCCATAACCGTGATTCTGTCCCTTATCGGATGGACCGATCTGGCGCGCGTGGTTCGGGGCAAGTTTATCTCCCTGCGGGAAGAGGAATTCGTATTGGCCGCGCGGTTTGCGGGAGCCGGCCCCGCCCGCATAATATTCCGGCATATGTTGCCCTCGTTCACCAGCCACATTATCGTGACGGTAACGCTGGCGATTCCGAGTATGATCTTGGCGGAAACCGCGTTGAGCTTTCTCGGAATCGGGTTGAGGCCGCCTATAACGAGCCTCGGAGTGCTCCTCAAGGAAGCGCAAAACGTCACCACGATCGCCTTGTATCCTTGGTTGCTCATTCCGGTCGCGTTCGTGATCGTGACGGTGCTCACGTTCAATTTCGTCGGCGACGGACTCCGGGACGCTGTCGACCCGTATTCAAGGTAGGGCGGATGGAGCCGGTCCTCAGAGTAGAAAACCTCAAAGTCCACTTCTTCCTGGACGAAGGCGTGGTTCGCGCTGTGGACGGCGTTACTTTTGCGCTCGAACCGGGCAAGACGCTCGGAATTGTCGGGGAATCCGGCTCCGGCAAGAGCGTCGTGGGCCAATCGATATTGCGGATAGTTCCTGAGCCGGGAAGAATCGTGTCGGGAAGGATTGTGCTCGCCCAGGACGGCGCGCGCGGTCCCGACGGCCTGATCGATCTTACGGCGCTCGATCCGAACGGCAAGACCGCGCGAAGCATTCGCGGTCGTGATGTGGCGATGATCTTCCAGGAGCCGATGAATTCTTTCAGTCCGGTCCATACGGTGGGAAGTCAGATCGTGGAAGCGCTGCGACTACACTCCGACGTCACCAGAGTCGAAGCGGAACGACGAGCGGTCGAGATGCTCGGCCGAGTGGGCATACCGCAGCCCGAACGTCGGCTCACCGCGTATCCGTACGAGCTATCCGGCGGGATGCGTCAACGCGCGATGATTGCCATGGCCTTGGTCTGCAATCCTCGCGTGCTCATTGCGGACGAACCGACAACCGCGCTCGACGTGACCATTCAAGCCCAGATCTTGGAGCTCTTGAGCAATTTGCAGGACGAATTCGGCATGGCGATTCTCTTCATATCCCATAACCTCGGGGTGATTGCGGAAATCAGCCATGACGTGCTCGTGGTCTATTTCGGCCGAGTCATGGAACACGCGCCGGTGCGGACGCTCTTCGACAATCCGATGCATCCGTACACCCGAGCGTTGCTCCAGTCGGTCCCGGGGATCGACACGCCGGTTCGATCTCGTCTCGCGACGATCGAGGGTTCGCTTCCCGATCCCCACACGGTCATCGATGGATGCCCCTTCTTCGGGCGCTGCACGCAGTGCGGGGGCGACACTGTCTGCCGCGATCACACATATGAATTGACGCAGGTGGCGGAACGGCACTTCGTGGCGTGTCCCCAGGTCTGCGTCCTACCGTGAGGATTCTGTGTCGGAAACGGATCTCCTTCTCAATGTTGTGGACCTCAAGAAACACTTCCCCGTGCGGGAGGGAGTATTCAAGCGGGTCAAGGCCCACGTAAAAGCCGTGGACGGGGTGAGCTTCACCGTGAGACGCAGCGAGACCCTCGGGCTGGTGGGGGAGTCCGGCTGCGGGAAGAGCACCGTCGGCCGGATGATCATGGGCGCGTATCGTCCCACTGCAGGCGAGATTATCTTCCATCCGCCCAACGGATCGGCCCCGGTGAACATCGCGGAGCTCGATTCCTCCGAGTTGCGACCCCTGAGACCGTATATACAGATGATCTTTCAGGATCCGTTCGCGTCGCTCAATCCGAGGATGACCATCCGCCAAATTCTCACCGAGCCATTGGTGGTGAACAAGCTGGCTCGAGGCAAGGAGTTGGAAGAGCGGGCGCTCGAACTGATCCACATGGTGGGGCTCAAGCCCCATCATTTGCAGCGCTATCCCCATGCGTTCTCCGGCGGTCAGCGGCAGCGAATCAGTATCGCTCGGGCGATGGGATTGCGTCCCTGTCTGATTGTCGCGGACGAGCCCACGTCCGCGCTGGACGTTTCCGTTCAGGCCCAAATGGTGAATCTCGCTCTCGAAATCCAGGACCAATTCGGGTTGGCGTATCTGTTCATCTCCCACGACCTCGGCCTGATCCGCCATTTCAGCAAGCGTATCGTGGTCATGTACGTGGGACGCGTTATGGAATACGCGCCGGCCGAACCGCTCTTCGACAGACCGAGACATCCCTACACCGAGGCGCTCATGTCCAACGTTCCGACAACCCGACCGGAACTCGTTGGGCGCAAGATCATCCTCAAGGGCGATCCTCCCGATCCCATCTCTCCTCCACCCGGTTGTCCCTTTCATCCCCGATGTCACTACGCGAAAGACGTTTGCTCGTCCGAGGCGCCGCGGCTCGAAGAAGTGGAGAAAGATCATCTCGTTGCTTGCCATTTTGCGGAAAAGCTCAATCTCACCGGCTGCGACGCGCTCGGCTGTGCAATTTGAGGTATAATTGTTAGATTAGTGTGAATGGAATCTGAGGGCCGTCAGGATTGTGAGCGAGAATCCGCTTCGGGGTCGCGACCCCGAACACGCGTCGGAGAGGGAATCATGGCCGGATTGGTAAAGAGAATTCTTGTCTATACGCATAATTCCATCGGTCTGGGCCACGCTTTTCGCACACTCGCCGTGGTCACGGGCGTCAAGCGATGCCGACCCGACATCGATATCCTGGTGGTCTCGTCCAGCTCGATTCCGCAAATCTTCTTCGATCACGGCATCGAAGTGATCAAATTGCCCTCCGTGAAGCTGGATATCGACAGCCCGGACGACCAGATGAAACCCCGCTACCTTCGGGATTTCGACCTCGAGAGCATCTTCGATTTTCGCCAGCGGATCATCCTTGAAACATTCGATTTCTTCAAACCGGACGCTCTGATCATCGAACACAACATGACCGGGCAGATGAGCGAGCTGATCCCTCTGCTCATGAAGAAATGGATGCGCCAGGGCGGCCCCGCGGATTTCACGCTCGTTCACATGTGTCGCGGAATTATGAAGTGGATCCCCCTGTTGCGAATACCGTATCAGAATCCTCGGCACCGGTCCGAATCGATCAATATCGGTGAGCTGTACGACATGATGTATGTCCTCGAGGATCGGGACGTGATCGACATCAACAAGGAGTTCCTCGGTGACGATCCCGCCCTGGAGCCGAAAATCCACTACCTGGGCAAAATCACCAACAAGAACTACGATGAACTGTCCCCTCGACGGGACGTGCTCGAGAAATACGCCCTCGCCGATCGAAGAACGATCCTGGTTTTACTGGGGCGAAATGAAAAGGCGCCGGCGCTGACGAGGAAACTTCTCGACACATTCGAGCGTTCCGGACTCAACCGCGAATATCAAGTGATCTCGGTCGTCGACCCCTACCTCGAGGAACGATCCGCGAACGAGTTGTTCAGCCTGGCGAGCAGCGACGGGGTCCGCTTTATGCCGTTTACCCCGGACCTCGTGGACCTCATCAACCAGGCCGACCTGGTGGTCTCCCGCGTCGGATACAACACGGTCAACGAGATCCTCCTTACCGGGGCAAAGGCGTTGCTCATTCCCGAACACCACGGGAGCGGCGAACAGGAACAACGGGTGCGTAGCCTCCCTCGGGACAACATACGCGTGCTGACTGAAGACGAAGCGCTCAACAACGGGATGGATGCGGAATTACGCGACCTGCTCCAATCCGAAGAAACGCGACCGCCATTCAAGTTCGACAAATACGAAGTCGGACGCCGAATCATCGAAGATCTGGAAGCGTGGCATCGCCGCAAGAAGCGCCCCGATACGGCGTAAACGAACCGCCGATCCCACGCCTTCCCGCTTAGGGATAGATCCCCCTGATCAGAATAGCGTCGTTGACTCGCTGAATGGCGAGCATCTGAGCGGAAACGCGCGTGGGCACTCTGTCTCGCAGGCAGCAGCCTATCATGCTGTCAAAGGCTTTGACCACGAGGCCCCGCAGATGCTGATTGATTTGTTCCAGAGGCCATGCGAACGACTGCAGGTCCTGCACCCACTCCAGGTAGCTCACCGTCACTCCCCCGGCGTTGCAGAGAATATCGGGGATCACGAACACGCCACGCTCCGTTAGGATTTCATCCGCTTCGGGCGTCGTGGGTCCGTTCGCGCCCTCGGCGAGGATCGTCGCCTTGATCTTGTCCGCGTTTCTCGAATGCACCTGGTTTTCGGTCGCCGCGCAGATAAGAATATCGCAGTCGAGGGTGAGGAGTTCCTCGTTGGTCACATTGTCCGAATCGGGATAATCCCGGACGCTTCCGCCTTCAGACTTGTGAGCCTTCACCGATGAGATATCCAGTCCGGTAGACCTGTATATTCCGCCCGACGAGTCGCTCACCGCGACGACGTTCAAACCCAACTCTCGGCATCTTTCCGCAGCCACCGACCCCACATTACCGAAGCCCTGGATCGCAACGGCCGCGCCCGCCGGGGCCATATTCCTCACTTTAAGGGTCTCTTCCAGTGAGTAGACCACTCCCCGGCCGGTGGCTTCCGTTCGACCGAACGATCCGCCGATCTCCACCGGTTTGCCGGTAACCACCGCGGGCACCGAAAAGCCCGTGTGCATCGAGTACGTATCCATGATCCAGGCCATGACCTGGGCGTTGGTGCCCATGTCGGGCGCGGGGATGTCGCTTTCCGGTCCCATCAGGACGCTTATCTCCGTGGCGTACCGGCGCGTCAATCGCTCCAATTCACGGGATGAGAGTTCCTTGGGGTCCACGATCACGCCGCCTTTCGCGCCGCCGTACGGAAGATCCATCAGCGCGCATTTCCATGTCATCCACATGGCGAGGGCGCGCACTTCGTCCAGGGTGACGTTCTTGGCGTATCGAATCCCCCCTTTGGTCGGGCCCTTGACCACCGAGTGATGCACTCGATAGCCGCGATAGATCGTGATCGTGCCGTCATCCCGCTGAACGGGAAATGTCACCGATAGTTCCCGCTTCGGATACCGCAGCATGTCGATCACGCCTTGTTTCAGATTCAGCCGCCGAGCAGCCGCCTCGAACTGAGCGAGCGCATTGAGATACGGATTCTGTTCCTCCGATGACGCCCCTTCGTAACCCAGCGCTTCGGAAATGGAAAAACGATACGAGGATGCGGGGCGAGCGCACTTACGTCGGTCTTCAGTCATACGAGGCCTCTCCAGTTCCGTTCGGGGCTCCCGTGCGATCGGACGGCCGCAGCAAGAGGAGAGCCGCCCCATCGGCACGGAACCGATGTTTAGCAAATGCGGGGCAGCAATTCCCCGGACGGCTCCGGAAGCACCCGCGAACCGCCGACACGTGTATTCATTACCACCGTGCCCGCCCGACTCGTCGTTGTGGCGCCGATGAGCGACGCGCCCCGGGCAAGCGGGTGATCGGACAGCAGGTCAAGGGCCTGTCGGCCCGACCCTTTCTCGACCACCGCAACGATCTTTCCTTCATTGGCGGCCTGGAGAGGATCGATACCGAGGATCTCCGACGCCGCGCGGACCGACTCATCCAAGGGTATGGCTGATTCCTCGACCATCACGCCCAGTCCGGTCTGTTCCGCGATTTCATTGAGCGTTGCGGACAGCCCTCCTCGGGTGGGATCCCGAAGGAATTTCAGTCGAGGCCCCAGTTCAAGGAGGCGCTCCACAAGCGGCCACACCGACGCGGAATCCGACACCAGATCGAAACTGAACGAAAACTCGGCTCGACTGAGCACAACCGCCATCCCGTGATTGCCCACGGGACCGCTTAGGACGATCTCATCATCAGGCGCTATCCGATTCGCCGCGGGATGAGGCGACGCCGAGAGGAACCCTATACCCGACGTGTTGATGAATATCTTGTCCGCGCTTCCCCGCGGGACCACCTTGGTGTCTCCCGTCACAATTTCGACCCCTGCCTCGTCGGCCGTCCGAGCGATCGACCAAAGGATTCGTTCCAGATCACGGACAGGGAAACCTTCCTCGAGGATCAGCCCGAGGGAGAGATACGCCGGCCGCGCGCCCGCGCACGCCACGTCGTTGCACGTGCCGTGAACCGACAGCGACCCGATGTCGCCTCCGGGGAAAAAGAGCGGCGAGACAACGAAGGAGTCGGTGGTGTACGCAATCCGGTCTCCGTCGGCGGAGACCACCGCCGCGTCGGGAAGATCGCGCAGCTTCCCCCGATCCAACGCGGGCAAGAGCATCTCGCGGATCAGTCGACCGGTAAGTCGACCCCCTCCACCGTGTCCCAAGACTATGGCGCCGTCCTTATCCATACCTTCGCCTCGATATCGGGCTCGATCCCTCAGATAAAGCCGTACTTGTAATATGCCGCGCAGGTCCCCTCGGACGAAACCATGCACGGACCCACCGGCTGCTCGGGCGTGCACTCCTTGCCGAAGAGCCCGCACTTGTCGGGCGTCCGACTCCCCGTGAGGATCGCCGCGCACTGACACCGCGGATCATCCTCGGCCCGAGGAACATCCACCGGCAGATTGCTCAACGCGTCGAACCGACGAAATTCATCCTTGAACTGCAAACCGCTCCCCGGAATGACGCCCAGGCCTCGCCAGGCCGCGTCCGCGGGATCGAAAACCTGATAGATGAGATCCTGTGCGGCCCGATTGCCGCCGGAACGCACCACTCGCTTGTAATCGTTGACGATTCTCGGCGTTCCGTTCGATGCGAGCCGAACCAGATCCCGCAAAGCCAAGAGAATGTCCAGCGGTTCGAAGCCCGCCACTACGCCCGGCTTACCGAATTCTTCAGGCAAATACCCGTAACAATCCGACCCGATGATCGCAGAGACATGCCCGGGCAGCAGAAAACCGTTGAGATCGTCCTTTGCCGCAAGGATGCGAAGCGCGGGATGAATCGTCTTGAACGCGGGGAGAACGTACAGATTCTCCACTCCCTGTCGCGAAGCCTGAAGGATCGTCGCGGCTATAGTCGGGATGGTCGTCTCAAACCCCACCCCGAGAAAGACCGTCGGTCGGGGACTGTTCCGCAGCGCTACGTCGATGACGTCCATCGGCGAATAGACCACATGTATCGATCCGCCTTCCGATCGAAACGATCCAAGCGAACCGTTCGACCCCGGCACGCGAACCAGGTCTCCGAACGTAACCGGCAGCGCGTCGTGTTCGCGACCCAGCGCTATCGCCTCATCAATGAACTGCTTTTCCGTCACGCACACCGGACACCCGGGACCGGACACGAGACGTACCTTATCCCGCAAGAGGCTCTTCAGACCCGCGGCCGCGATCGCCATGGTGTGGGTCCCGCAGACCTCCATGAATTTTAGCGGCTTAGGCGATCCGGAGCACGCGTCTCGAATCTCGCGGGCCAACGCCTTCGCCGTGAGGCCCTCCTGCGAAGATGTCACGGCTCCTCCAACCCCGCCGTCGCTTCGGCCAATTCTCGGAAGAGATCCAATCTGATTTGCGCCTCTTCCGAATCGAGGACTTCGATACCGAACCCCGCGTGAACAATGATGTAATCACCGACCCGAGCCTGAGGGATCATCACCAGGCTCACGTCGGTCTCGACGCCGCCCGAGTTGACTCGGCCCGTTCCTTCACCGGTTATTTCCGTCAGTTGCATCGGCACTGCCAAGCACATTCGATCAATACTCCCAACATCTAGAAATAGTTACTGTAGCACAGCTTCGCGGTCCAAAGATACTCCGCCGAGAGTCGGGCCCGTCGAGTGCCGCTCATTCTCGCCCGCTTTCCGGGGATTTGCGCCTTGCGGCCGCAACGACCGCCTGTCCCAGGGCAATCCCGCCGTCATTGGGAGGAATATCCCCGTGCCGGAGAACCGTGAACCCGGCCTTCTCAAGCATGACGGCCGCCCGCTCGGTGAGTAGCTTGTTCTGAAAACATCCCCCCGTGAGCCCTATCGTGTCGAGTCCCCGCGGTCGAGCGATCGCTTCCGCGGCTTGAACGATCGTTCGCGCCATGGTGTTGTGGAAGCGCGCGGCCGCGATCTCCTTTGACACGCCCGCCGGGAGATCTTCAGCAAGCGCTCGAATGAGCCCTGAAGGATCGACCGTAAACGGATCGCTCGTAACTGTTTCAATCGGGTATTCGCCCGTTTCGGTCGAGTCCGCGATCGCTTCGAGCCACATTGCGGCCTGACCCTCGAAGGTGACCCTCCGGTGAAAACCGGCGACCGCGGCCGCGGCGTCGAAGAGGCGTCCTGCGGACGATGTAACGGGCGCGTTGATCCCCTTTGCCGCGGCTTCCAAGATCAAGCCGATCCGGTCGCGAAGCGGACCGATGATCTCGGAGAAGCGCGGTGACAATACGCCGTTTTCGGCCAGCAATATCGCGGCTATACGAGCCGGTTCGCGGATCGCGGTCTCTCCCCCCGGGAGAACGTACTGTCCGATGTGGCCGACCCGCTGAAAGCCATCGAGACTCGCAATAAGAAACTCACCGCCCCAGACGGTCCCGTCGACGCCGTATCCGGTTCCGTCGAAAACCGCAAAGAACGCAGGATCGCTGCGACCGTGTTCGACCATCAAACTCGCCGCGTGCGCATGATGGTGAAAGACCTGCTCCGCATCCGCCGGCAGTTCCACGGCCAACGTCGCGCTGAAATACTCGGGATGGGGATCGACGGCGATAATCGTGGGGGCGGCTTCCAAATATTCGGTCAGCACGGCCGCGGACTTTTTGAAATACTCCTGCGCGACCGGCGACTCCAGATCGCCGACGTGAGGACCCGGGACCGCTCGATTTCCTTTGACGACAGCGATGACATTCTTGAGATCTCCGCCGGCCCCGAGGATCACCGCGGGATCGTCGCGGTCGAAAAGGCCGAGATCGCTCACGTCGAATTCCGCCGGCACAAGACCTCTCGACCGGCGAAAGACCGTCGGCCGCCCGCCGATGACCCGCACAATCGAATCATCCGCCGGCAGGACGATCTCCCGGTCATGGAAAAGAAACGCGTCCGCCAAATCGCAAAGTCGCTCCAGGGCTTCCGCGTTGTCACGACAGATGGGCTCTTCGCTTCGATTGCCGGAGGTCATGACCAAGACCTGCGGCCGGTAGTCTTCGGGAATATCCGGACACCGAAACAGCAGGTGGTGAACCGGCGCGTACGGCAGCATCACCCCCAGCGTGCCGACGTACGGCGCAACGTTCTCCGCGACGGACCGACCGTCGGCCGTCATAAGCACGACCGGCGCGGAGGGCGACCTAAGCGCGGTCTCTTCTTCGGGGCCGACTCGGCAATACCGCCGAACCGTCTCCACATTGGGAGCCATGATCGCGAACGGCTTTTCCATACGGCCTTTGCGATCGCGAAGCAAGCCGACCGCGTCCGGATTCAGCGCGTCGCAGGCCAGATGAAATCCGCCGATTCCCTTGATCGCCACCACCGTCCCATCCATGAGCAGCCGGACCGTCTCGACAATGGGGTCGCCGGCGATCGCCGCGCCGCTCGAGTCCGTCAAGGTCAAACTCGGACCGCAGGAAGCGCAGGAATTGGTCTGGGAATGGAATCGTCGATCCCCCGGGTCGTGATATTCGGCCTCACACCGAGCACACATGGTGAAATCCGCCATCGCGGTCCGTTCACGGTCGTACGGAAATGAACGGGCTACGGTGAACCGAGGGCCGCAAAGGGTGCAAGTGATAAACGGGTAGAGATATCGAGGATTTGTCGGATCGAAAAGCTCGGTAACGCAGTCCGGGCAGACCGCGACGTCCGGCGGAATGGGCGTACCGCTGCGGTCATCCGCGACGCTCGATTCGATGCGAAACGCGGTCTCGCCGAGAGCGGCGATCTCACGAACGTCGAGGCTGTCGATCCGACCGGGATAGGGAATCGCGGCGGGCAATCGCTCCTCGAAGGCTCGGCACTGATCCGGCGTGCCCTCGACCTCGATGCGGACGCCGCTCATCGAGTTGATAACCCATCCGCCCAGTCCGATCTCCGAAGCGAGCCGATATACGGTGGGCCTGCACCCAATCCCCTGGAGGATTCCCTGCAGGTGGAGGTATTTCCGAACTCGTCCGTCCGTCTCGGCCTTGGCGCTGTTGACGGTTTCAGCCACACGAATATCCTTCGGCGCTCGTCATCACATTCCGTACTGTAACGATTTCAGCCGGGATTGGGAAGGGGACGGGGTTTGAGCGCACGGGGGCCCGTCGATTGTGGACGCGCCGAGCGTGTAAAGCGCCCGGTAGGCCAATGTGGCGGAGAACGTCAGACGGAGTTCCCGTATCCGATTGCCTTCATCAAGCCGTCGAGAGCCTCGACCACCGCCGTGTTAAACGATCGATCGTTGATGTGCGCGTCGATTTCGATCACGTCGATATCCGCCTTCAAGAGCGACTTCAGTTCGTCGACGAAGGCGCGATTGATGTCCGGATCGAAGAGGGGGCCGTCTTTCGCGTCGGCTTCGGACCACCCCCGGAGAGGAATCATGAATTTGACGGGGCCGCGGGCGCGGTTGAGTTTTTCGGAGATCGTCCGCGCCAGTGTGAGGACATCCTCACGACCGGTGCGAACGCCCGAGCGGAAGTCGTACCAGAAGACCTTTCGGCCCTTCACCTTTTCGGGCATGATCTCGGGTGAATTGAATTCCAGCACGATGCAGTCGAGTCCGCCGGGGACCACCACTTGGGGAATGCCCGCGCGCCCCGCTGATTCGAGCCTGCCCGGTCCGATGCCCCCGCAATAGCCGTCGTAGAGATTGTCGGAAAACTCGTGGAGCGCGAAGTCGAGCACGCCGCTGATCAGGCCCTGATCGACCAGATCTTCCATAGCCATGCCGCCGGTTCCGTTGGCGTGGAAGGCCGCTACTTCGTATTCGCGCTCTTCGAGCAGAGCTTTGACGCGCATGGCCCCTTCGGTGATAAATCCGAACGAGGTCAGTCCGACGATCGGCTTGTCGGAGCGGATCTCGCCTGCGGCTCGGCCCATCCCGGCGATCGCCGCGGCCGCGTTGGCGAGGATTCGTTCGCTGATCGGATTGAGCCCGAGGATGTCGATGACCGAGTGCATGAGCGTGATGTCTTTGACGCCGATCAGCCGGCTCATGTCCCGGGACGCGACCGTGGACACCATCAGCTTGGGAACGCCGAGCGACAAGCTGCGCATGATCCCCATACCGATGTGGGTTCCGGTGCCGCCGCCCACGGAGATAATGCCCGACAGCCGTCCCTGCGCGTGCAGATCGCGAACAAGAGCGGACGCGCCTCGTATTACGGACTCAACCGCAAATCTTCGATCGTTCTTGGCCGCAAGCTGGGCGGGGCTCGTGCCCGCGGCTTTCAACACGACTTCTCGGGAGAAATCGGGTTCCACGGTCGGCGGATTGAGCGTACCCACGTCGATAATGACGGTAGAACAACCTTCGGCTTCGATCCGTTGTTTTAGGAAGCCGACTTCCCGGCCCTTGGTGTCGAGCGTCGCGGGTATGGCTATGGTGACGGGCATGAGGCGCTTCTCCCCGGGGGCGGTCTGTTTGGCCGGCCCTAGAATAGCGCTTCATCGACCAAGCGTCATTCGAAAAAGAAGCCCGGGAATCCACACGGACGAACGCGCCGCCCCATCAGGGACATGGAGACGCTCGCGGCCGGAGTCGATTCCGAGATTCCCTTAACCTCTCATTTCGCACCGGACGTTTACGACGAATTCCGCGCCCTCTTTGGACTTGCACAAAGACAGGCTTCCGCCGAGGGCTTCGGTGAGCGCCAGCGCGCCGGCGAGACCCAACCCGTGCCCGCGGACGGGAAATCCTTCCGCTTTCACACACTGGAAATACTGATCGAAGATCTGGCGGTGGTAGCTCTCGGGAATGCCCGGACCGTCGTCCCGAACGGAAATCGTGAGGCTGCAGTCGTCCGCGGCGCATTTGAGAAAAATGAACTTCTGCTTGAACTTGAGAGCGTTTGACAGCAGATTCGTTATGACAAGGCCGACTTTGGTCTCATCCACAACAATTGTTCGATTCAACTCGACCGGATCGGCCTCCAGCTGAATACCGTTCGCCTCGAGGACTTCCTGGAGTTGATCGAGATCCTTGGCGTCCTCAACGGCTTCGGATATCGCCGGATCCGTGAGGTCGAAGACTTCCATCAAGGCGTTCCTGAGGATGTCCATCAACGTGCTCTGGGTGGTCTTCAGGATGCCCTGCGCGGCCATGTCCACTTCAAGCATGTTCGCGGCGAGGTTCTTGATCTTCAGCGCGTTTCTCAGCATTCGTTTGATGACTTTTTCCTGCCGCTCGCTGAGCTTGCCGTATCGATCCTGTTTTTCGAGCAGCGACCGGGCGCCCGTCTCGATGATATTTGTCGGGTTTTTGAGATCATGCACCAAGTGCGCAGTCTGAATATTCTTTATGGCCACGGTGAACCCCCGGCGATCTGTTCGGTGAGGCCGCGTTGTGTCATTATCCTACGCGTACGGCGTCGAGCGTACCGCGTTTTTCTCATGCCCTTCCCGGAATATTTTGTCGGCATGCCGTGCTTTTCCGTGGCTCGTCCACGCCTCGTCCTTCAATTGCGGGCGGATCCGTTCCCCGGGACGGCCGGACGGGTCGGGATTTATCGCCGATACATTCGAATGCTTGCGACTTGTTCGGTCACGTGTATCGGCGACGCGCAACCGCGCTTGTAAGAGCGCGCCTGTGCCGGGTTCGCGGGAGGTGGGGCGGTTGAAGCTCGGGTCGTAGTGTATCGGCTCTTCATCCGGCATGTCCGCGACGTCCGCTTCGTCGTCCGATTCGAGCATGAGCGTGAGGCGCACGGGAATTTCCGGCATGGCTTGAACTCCCAGTATTTCTTATAGTATAGTTTACGGAATCGTGTCAAGCCGGTTAGTTCCGTGTCCATTTCTTGGAATATCAGGTACTTGAAAACAAGAAAATACTTGTGGTGGACGACGAAACCGTCGTCGACGTCCTCGAGGCCGGCTTGGTAGAAACCGCCCGAACGTTCGACGAGGGCCTCAGACTCATCTCGGTGAATCGGTACGATCTGGTGATTCTCGACGTCATGGGCGTCAAGGGACTGCGCCTTCTGGAATCCGCAGTCGGACGCGGGCTTCCTGCCGTCATCCCGACCGTGCCTGCGTTCAATCCGGAATATATCATTAAATCCGTTGAATTGGGCGCTTCCGCATGCCTACCCAAGGAAGACTTGGCTCAGCTGGACATCATCCTGACCGAGCTGTTCGAGATCATGGAACGCGGCGAACCGCCCTGGCGACACACCATGAAGCGACTCGAGCCCCATCTCCACGATTACTACCCCGAGAACTGGAAAGAAACGCTTCAGCGAGTCCTCGGCGCCGATTCGGCGAGCTCGGCCGTAACCGTTCACCGGGATAGCGACAAGCCATTGATATCTCGATGGGGGAGGCTT